>JAJCZH010000007.1 GCA_029262515.1 Deltaproteobacteria bacterium
TACAGTTTTGAGCTTACGGGCTTGATCAACTCTCATGCCGCCGTACTCTTTACGCCAACGGTAGTAAGTCTGTCCTGACACAGATATCTTACGGAGCATCTCTTCTACAGACAGACCTTGTGACCTGCCCCTGTAAGTTGATCCACCCCTAGAGTGAATAATTCAGCATTTGAGTGTTTCCCTAAAACCGTACCGTGCAAAATGTTAGAATTCCGGCTTACCTAAGCTGTATCTCCGGCCTCCTTGGAAGCCGATATTCTGGCGTAATAATCAGGAGTCATGCTGTTTAAAGAGCTGTGCGGGCGGTACTCATGTACTCTCTTCGTATACGGGCATTTGTCTTTAAACGGCTCTAGCCATTAGAGACCACCTTGAGGTGTTTATCTTCGCCCTTTCCATCTTCTTGCATTTTGACCTCGTCTATATCTAACTCGTCGAGCCTGAACTGTCTGAGACCGCCCTTCAGTTCCGAAGCTAGCATAGTGAGTTCGTTAGATGACGTCGAGACATCGCATGCACTGCCATTCGTCTCTCCGGAGATATTGGCGATAAAGTCGATATCCTCGCTTATCTGCCCAGCCGCCATGGTCATCTCTTCAGTGGCCGAGGCAATCTGTTGTACCATAAGCTGGAGCGAGTCGATACTGGAGACGATTCCATTGAGCGCATCACCCGCCTGTGTCGAAAGTTCGGCGCCTGACTTGACTAGCTCGATGCTCTCCTGCATCGACGTTACAACCTTTCCGGTCTCGCTCTGCATCGAATTTATCATATCGCTTATTTCTTGGGTTGAGCTTGTCGTCCTCTCGGCGAGCTTCCGAACCTCGTCCGCCACCACGGCAAAGCCGCGCCCCTGCTCGCCAGCTCTTGCTGCCTCTATGGCGGCATTTAGGGCAAGGAGGTTGGTCTGATCGGCAATATCGTTGATTACGTTTATGATAGCGCCTATCTGCTTAGACCGGTCTCCTAGCTTGGCAACGAGCTCGGAGGATTCTGTTACCTTGTCCTCTATCAGCTTGACCTCATCGACGGTTTTGTCAACCACCTTCTTGCCCTCATTGGCAATACTGGTAGTCTCTTTAGTGGAGTCTGCCATCTCGGCGGCGTTTTTGGCGATGTTCTGTATTGTCGTTGACATCTGAGTGGCCGACGTCGCCACCTGGGAGGAGCGCTCCAACTGGCGTGATGCACCGTCAGTCATCTTCTCAGAGACCACCCTTATTCCGCCCGAGGCCGCTTCTACGTTACAGGACGTATCCCGTATCCCGCATGTTACCAATAAGAACTTCTGGATCATCTTATTGAAGGTCTTTGACATCTCGCCGATCTCATCATCACTATCGATCTCAATCGTCTTGGTAAGATCGTTCGTCTCCTCTATCTCTCTTATGGTTTCGTTGAACTTCTTTATAGGCCGTGTCACGCTGTTTCCTATGAACAGGGCAAGCAGAAGCGATATTATAGCTGTAATGACCGCAACGACTATAATCTTATTCTTGAGAGAAATGATATCTGCGAACGCATGGTCAGATTCCTGCATCACCAGTATAGTCCAGCCAAGCCCGTTGTACTCAGCGTGTCCTGTGGAGTATGCGTATCCAACAAGCATCTTCCTGCCCTTTATGTCTTCTATGGAGTAGCCGTTACCAGTCTTGGCGGCATTAGCAAAAGACTTAAGGTCTGACAGGTTCTGCTTGAGTATGATATCTCCCTTGCTGCGCATGAATTGTGGTGCGGAGATTATATCCCCTGCGCTGTTGAGGAGTATGATATGGGCGAACTCGTCCTGCTCGTTCTGCCCAACCCGTACGCCGTCCACTATCTCGTACACCTTCTCCCAATCGAACCTGGATGTCAGCACTCCAAGCACCTTGGACTGATCGTAATCAGCCCTGATCGGGGCCGAGAAGGCCATGGCCGGAAGGCCCGTCAGATGCGAGACGCTCAGATCCTGGATATCGATAATATTCCCTGCCAGGGTATTTTGAAGCCATTGTGGCGTGCCTGATACGGAAGTATTGACAGTTGAGCCATCGGATGAAATTATACGTCCCTCCTCGTTCAGGACGTAGATACCCTGATAGGAGTCATACTCCTCCTTGAGCCTCTTTAATTCATTTTCAATGTTGCCATCGGCGTCGTCTATTAAAATGTCCTGCATGATTCCGAGCGAAGACCAGGCCTTGATGTTCTGTCTTCTCTCGTATAGGTTTCTGTCGATTTTGTTCAGCGTTTCTTCAGCCTTGCTGACCAGGTCGTTGCCTATTCTTGTCTCTATGGCGTTTTTTGCGTTGAGGTACGCAATAGTGCCAAGAATTAAAAGTGGCACTATAGAGAGAAAAAGCCCGAAATAGAGTAGTTTCTTTTTTATCTTGATCCCCTCTATCCATGCCAAGGGGTTAAAATGAGTTTTATGAGACATATTTGTAACTTCCTTCCAAGTCTTTAAGTTGAAGTTTTGTATTCCTTAACAATTTGATCAACTATAGAATTTATTCAGGACGGACTACGGCAATACTCCAGTCGAAGTAGCCGAGCGGCTTAAAGACGATTGCGTACTGCTGTCCGTCGCTCGTGAAACTCTCCGTCCCTGACTTACCCTGCTTCATAGAAGTGAGTATACCATTTAGCTGAGGCGCGCTCCCGTCATCGAACTTCGCGAAGTAATCGGATGCCTTGGCGGTATCCGCATTGCCGTCCAGCTTGTAAGTCTTGGTGGAGTCCGTCCAGAGCAGGCCGTCGCTGCCGACTACAAGCAGGCGGTCATCGCTTGAAAGGCCCTTCTTCATTTCGTCTATGTAGAATGACATCGGTATCTCGTAGTGGAGTATCCCCTTCTTGGACCCGTTTGCCATGATAGGTGTTGCGTAGGCAACAACCCACCTCTCGGAGTCTGCGGACATGTAAGGGCTTTCAACGTGCGCCTTTCTGTGCGGCATCTTAAATGAGGGATCAAAGAACGGCGCACCTGTCTCGTCAGGAGAGAGGTCAGCATCAGGTGCAACTTTGTTGAAGGTTATCCTTGAAAGTTCTACGCCCGAGTCTGCTATCAGACACATCTCGTCTACATCAAACCTCTTTTGCACGGTGAGGCTTATCTGTTCGATTTCTTTCTTTAGACTCTTTTTTTTCGGACTCACTGGTAGTTTCGAAGTATTTGGTGAAGGCCTTGTCCTGAGCGGCATTTACCAGGTTACGAGACGCCTTCTTATGAATCCCTGAGAAGATGGCAGCCTTCTTGTTCAGAATATCTTGCATATTCGATCTGTCTGCACCAAAGGAACTGGTCGGCGACAATGACGACATGGTGAGTGAGGCGGAAAAGAGTAGTGACCAGAAGATCTTTCTTTTCATTGTAGTCTCCTTGTTACGAAACGGTGCAGTTTGAGAGTTTTGGCCAGTGCCAGTGGACCTATCTTTCTTGCTAAAAGAAAAACTGCTTCCGAACACAATTTTTCATAGATATAATACTATTTCGGGAATTCTGTCCAAAAACTTTAACTGTCCTTTAATGTTCACCGCCGCCATAGCACCCAGGAGACAAAAAAAACCCTGAGTAGGAGACTCTCATGGGTAAATTATTCATATACTTTGTCTTTAAAACTCTATTGCAAGCTGCGCAGGCCCTGTAACCATCCCCTATAATAGTACCAGAATAGTACCAGCGCTAAATGGAGTTCTCCGATATACTGATCTTTTATAAAGGAGAACTTGCTATGAAGAAGTCGCGCTACACAGAGACGCAGATTGTTGGTATTTTGAAGGAGGTCGAAGCTGGCCGCCAGGTAAAAGAGGTCTGTAGAGAATACGGCATAACTGATTCAACATAGTACAACTGGAAGTTTAAGTGCGGCGGTATGGAGGCGTCCAATATAAAGAAGTTGAAGGATCCTCAGGATGAAAACCGTTGTTTAAAGCAGATGTATGCTGACTTGAGTCTCGAGAACTGTGCACTAAAGGATGTTATTGAAAAAAAGCTCGGAGGCCGTCGTAGAAGCGTGTGTTGGTAGACTTGATTACCGGTAAGCACTCATTGAGCCTCCGTGCGGCCTGTAGGGTTTTCAGTCTGAGTCGTACTGTTTACCACTACCAGCCCCGGATACCACGAGAGACGAACCTGTAATCGAGGCTCTGCTTACTCTCTCAGAGCGTTTTCCGCGTTACGGCTTCCCAAAGTTTTTTGTAAGCTCCGACGGCAAGGTCACAAGTGGAACCATAAGCGTATTTACCGCATATACTGCGCGCTTAAACTCAACCTGAGGCGTAAGGGCAAGAGACGTCTTCCAAATCGTAATCCGTTACCTTTAAGTATTCCGGCGAGCATAAACCAGTGCTGGTTGGTGGATTTCATGAGTGATTCACTCTGGTGTGGTCGTAGCTTTAGAACCTTCAATGTGTTGGATGACTATAATCGTGAGGCATTAGCTATAGAAATAGACTTGAACCTCCCGGCGTTGAGAATAATAAGAGTACTCGACAGGATAGCACTTACGCGCGGTTATCCAAGAAAGCTTCGCCTTGATAACGGCCCGGAGCTGACTTTGGTAAGGTTGGCTGAGCGGGCGGAAGATCACGGAGTTGAACTTGGATTTTTACAGCCGGGAAAACCGATTCAGAACTCATATGTTGAACGCTTCAACCGGACTTACAGAGAAGAGATTCCCGATATGTACGTTTTTAGATACCTGAGTGAAGTACGAGAGATCACCGAAAACTGGATAACTGAATACAATGAAGAGAGGCCGCATGAATCGCTTGGGAACCTCACACCGGCAGAGTACTTATCCAAGCACCTAAACCAGGAGAACTCCATTTTAGACAGGCACTAAAAAATGGAGGTTTACAGGAGGAAATTTACGCTAATGAGTATCAAAATATTGAGCATCTACGCATAAACCTTGAGCTATTTATACAGCAGTACTATAATTGTCACAGACTACACTCAGCACTCGGATATAGACCGCCTGAGGAGTTCGAACAGACCCTGCTTTCTTTAAAAGATACCAACGGTGCAACCATCAGTTTTTTCAGATGTTCGGAGGGTTATTAACCTGAAAACCGGCAAGTGTGCTAATTTACTTTGTATCACTATAGGGGTTCACCCCAGGACACTGTGTAACAATGCTTTTGCACAACAGTTCTACCGGAAATAAATAAAGCCCACCAGCCATAAAGACCGGTGGGCCTTGTTACTTTGTATTCTTCGTATTCTCTTTTTTAAGTCATGCAAAACTCCGCATCGTATGGAGGTTTGTAGTCAATTTAAAGTCCGTAAACGGACAAATATTAACCCTGCCAGCATACAGAGACCGGTTAGCATGAGTCCGAGCCCTATAAGCACATTCCGGCTACTCCACCTAAGCTCGACCCGCTTAGCCCCTTTCGGGACAAGAACTCCCTGGACAACACCATTTACACGATAGAGTTTCGTTTCTACGCCATCAACGAAAGCACGCCAGTTCGGATACCACGTATAGGCCAAAACAAGGAACCCGCCATCCGGGGCGTTCAGGTTTACTTCAACCAAGCCGTCATTGTCATTCAGGTCCGTAATGAATGAACCAACAGGCCAAAGGGTGCTGGGGAGTCCTTCCACATAGGACTTATACGGGCTTGCTTTGTATGATGACATCCATGACAAGAAGTCTCTTTCGTTAAACTCGACGGTCTGGGTAGCGAAAAACGCTCGCCTGTTTGTGTCGCTGCGTTCGTAGACATAGACTAGCGGAAGTTCTTTTATCCGTCTGTAACGCGGGGTATTGTTAAGCGCGGTCAGTAGCGCGGAGTCTTGTTTCGCTACGATGAAGTACCGGACATTGAGCGAACTGAGGAACGGCCCGGTGAGAAGTGCCCGGTACGATGATTTCCGTACAAGCCCGTAAACATCACTCGGAATATAGCGGGTGTACCACTTGGGGATAAGATCCGTGGTGCAGCCGGTCAGGCTGTAGTAGTTGTTTGATGTGGCGGACTGGAACATTCCATGCTCCTGCATGGCCGAAGGCACGGATGGAGCCCATTTGTGCCGGCTGAGCGGCATGACCCTGTACTCATCGGTTATGCCTAGCGCCTCTTTTCCGACCGTTGCGTACGACTCGGAATAAGTTTTCAGATTCAATCTGTGCGTTATAGTAACCACACCTATGGCTGAAACAGAGATAGCTATCAGCAAAACGGCTGAACTCCATTTGTGATGGCTCCAGAGCACCGTTACTGCCACCAGCAAGGAAGCGGCAAATGTAAGCGGTACGATAAGAGATGTGCTCTGCACGGTGCCCACCATGTACAACCCTGTAAAGGTAGCGGCAAACAGTACGGTAGTTATGACGACCCGAAGGCGCCTGGAAAGAACGGCGGGGTTTCTCAGGTATGATTCAAGTCCGATAGCGCTTGCAAGGGTCAGCGCAACCATGGCAAATGGAATGAATTTGTGCGGCCAACGAAAGGAGCTCCATACAGGTACTCCGTGCGTAAGGGCGTAGATCCCTCCCCATTTTCCTAAAGAAAAGAGCAGCATAAGTATTCCGGTGAGGGCAAAAGCCGCAAAGCCCGGAACAAGGGTGCTCTGTCCGTCCCTCAGCCTGTTTTTATAATAGAAAAGGATTAGAAGCCCGAGCGCAAGAGAAGGAAGAATCCACGCGCCGGCATAAAACATAATCGAGGCGCCTGAAACGATAAAACCGTTGTTTACTGCGAAGGCCGGGTTTATTAACCCCCAAAGGGCCTGGGGAATAGCCCCGTAGGCAATGAATGCCTCTTTTGTGAAGGATGCCTCGCGAGAGGTGTATGGCAGTAACCGTATGACGGAAATGATTGACGGCGCGGAAAGAAGAGCGGCAGAGATAAAAGAGAATAGCAGAGCAGGAAGTTGTTGAAAGCTTCTGTCGAAGAGCAGATGTCCCAATGTAAAGAGACCGAGCGTGAACCACGCATACGCAGTGAACTGGGGGTGACCGACGTAACCGATCATAGCCATGCCGCCGACTAGCAGAAGAACACCTGCGATAGACGATCTCTTCGTAAAGAGAAGCAAAACCCCGAGCAGTGCATAAGGCAGCCATGTAAAGACCGGCACAACAAATATCCAGACACTGCTTATTGCAACAAGGTACCCGGAGAAAGTAATGCTTATGGATGAGAGCCAAGACAGGTGGGGCCGTACACCGAGAGAGCGTGTAAGGAGGTAAAAACCGAGCGCCATAATAGGCAGGTGCGTTAAAATTACGGTCAGGCAGAAATTCGTGTCCATAATTCCGAAAAGGGCCATTAATGCCGTGATAATCGTATATGGAAAATAGAAGACAGACGGCTGACCGCTTGCAAGCAGCGGTTCACCCATATGCTGGTGCGGGTTCCAGAGGGGCACGATGCCTCTAAGCCACTGTTTGTGGGCCTCAAGCACGGTCGGAGTATGGTACTCGAAGTTGTCCCAGCGATTGTAGTCGAACAGGGGCGAGAGCTCATATGAGATGAGAAGCACAAGTAGTGTGCAGAGGGGTACAGCAAGGGCCCAGAGCAGTGATACTTCCTTGCCTGCAATCTGTTTGTACCAGCTGGCCGGTATCCGGTTTTGGATTTTCATAGCTGCATACTATAAGAGTTTAAATGACAGGGTAGGCCGCCGTCTATTCGTTAGAGACCTAAGAGGTAAAAAGCAGCGTCACGGGTTTCTGTTTGTGCGAATCATACAATCACCATATCTGTCTAATCAGAATCTTTTTCGGGGAAAGTGGAGATATGAAAATATTCTGAACAGCTCAAAAGGCGCCATGAGAAAATCTCTTATCTTAAGTTTGGAACCCTCGACATCATGCCAAACCTCAAGCGGATATTCGACTGCCGAATCTTCGACACTCCACTTTCCGGTGGATTTGCCGAGCAGAATAAACCGTGCCAGAATCTCAACATCAAATATCCAGTTCACCATAAAAGGCTGTGCGAAGACGGTTTTTAGCTCAGGTATGTTCTTGAATATCTTTGCTCCGCACTGCGTATCATAGATTTTCAGATGGAGCACCAGGCTGGCAAGGGTAGCAAAAATACGTCCGAGATAATGTCTCATTGCTGTTCTGTTAATCTTGTG
The DNA here is from genome assembly GCA_029262515.1 of Deltaproteobacteria bacterium. GTDB lineage: Bacteria > Desulfobacterota > GWC2-55-46 > GWC2-55-46 > JADFVP01 > JADFVP01. The sequence continues at coordinate 8,084 of JAJCZH010000007.1, forward strand.
ATTTAGAAGCTTTACACGAGACCCGAAAGCCATAAGTATCTCTGGGGACTCAAGCTTCTCGGTAAGTTTGGTAATCGCGTTGAGAGGTGTTGAGAGGTCCGCATCCCAGTAACCGATATTTTTGAAATTCATCGATTCCATACCTATTGCTTTTAGAACCCCCTGTCTGACAGCTTCAGCTTTACCTGTATTTGTTTCAAGAGAGGTGCTGAACATCTGATTGCCGTTCGACTTGCAGATACTATCTATTACGAGCATTGTGTTGTCGGTACTGCAATCATTGACGAAGAGAAAGAAGGTGTCGGGAAATTTTTTTGCGAAATTTTGAAATTCCTCAACATTCAAACGTTTTTCTTCATTAAAACAAGGAACGACTATTACTGTTTTTTGCATAATGACCACGCGGAGAGTCCGGGTATTTTCAACCCCAGCCTGTTTAGAAATAATGAGATACAGTTGTCGGTCACGAGGGCAAGCTCTATGAATTTAGAGAGCATTGTGCCGTGCTTCCATGCGCCGACGCCTCTGTTCTTTATTTTTAAATTTGTCAAACGTTGAAAGTATACCGTTAAGAACCTGACAATCAAGAGCGTAAAAAAGAGATAGCCCGACTCGACGACCTTTAACCCTGCCAGATTAAGTACATCTTTCAGTTCATCCGTATTATAACGCCTGATATGCCCGAGAAACGAATCATGGGAGCTGTAAAGAGTGTTAAATGCAGGAACGGTAATTAAAATCAGCACTTCAGGTGCAGCATGTCTCCCGGTTATTTCAGTAAGAAATGCTACGGGATCTTCAACGTGTTCTATAACGTCCTGGGCAATAATAGTGTCGTAAAATCCTGTCTTGAGATTATCATACTTGGTATATACCGAAATGCCCCTATGCTTTGCGAACTCTGAGGCCTGTTCTTCGCTCAGGTTGACATCAATCGCATCGATCCTGGACAAGTCGGTATCCTTGAAGAGTTCGGTAATTGCAAAGCAGTCACCGCAGCCTACATCTAGAATCTTCCGGTTCTTTCTATCTATATACTTGGCAAGAATTCTTTTTATCGCTTTAACCCTGGAAGTCTCCCATGGGTGTCTGGGCATTCCTTCTTTTTGGAATTCGACTAAATCCACAACCGTTATTCCTCTGTTTTTACCGAGAAGTGACTGCCCGCTCTTTATTCTGCCACCCTAAGAGTATTTTTTTGCCGTTCATGACAGGCCCGTTCTCTTCGGTCCCAGTGCACGTAACTGGTGCACATAAATCGAGGCGCCGGAGAGTCGCATTGTAATAGCTGATTGTACTCTCGCCTCCACCGTTGCGTCAACATATTACCAATACTGAAGTACCTGTTAAGGTAAAATACCGTGTGGTCGGTTGTTAAGTGCGTACAACGAATAAAAGCCGGTAAATCGTTAGCGCGTTGTTGTTTTGCAATATATCGTACGTATTGAGCCGAAGCTTGAGCCCGTCTTTGTTGAAGATGTCGTACCTGCGAAAGAGTTTATTTAAATAGCTCTGTTTTTTTATAAGTTTAGATTCTTAAGGTCATTTATGGTAAATATTGCTATAAAGGGCACCATACTATAGTCGTTTCTGTTATATATAAATGAAAGTTAGAATGATAGATATTGAGATCATAGGCAAATGGCTTGAAGGGGTTGGGCTCGGCTCCGAGCTTTCCGAACTCGTTATAAGGGGCGGACTTCTTCTCGTCGTCATACTGCTCGGTATTATCGCCAATATTGTCGCCAAGCGTTTCGTACTCATGGGCGTTAAGTACCTTGTCGGAAGAACAGAGACAAAGATCGACGATATATTTCTAGAGCGCAAGGTCTTTACCAAGCTCTCGCACTTTGCCCCCGCCATCGTCATTTACCTGCTCTCTCCACTGGCCATCGGTGAATTCGAGCAGCTATCGGGCCTGATAACCCATGCGGCCATGATCTATATGGTTGTCGTTGGGTTGATCGTAATAGACTCCTTCCTTAATGCGGTCCTCGATATCTACAGGACCTTCGAGGCATCCAAAGAGATACCGATAAAGAGCTTCATGCAGATATTGAAGATAGTGATCTACTTCTTCGCTCTTATCTTCATCATCTCCATAATGCTTGACAAGAGCCCAGTCTATTTAATCAGCGGACTTGGCGCACTAACTGCCGTGCTGCTCCTGATTTTCAAAGATTCCATCCTCGGCTTTGTCGCCGGTATACAGCTTATCAGCAATAAGATGATCTCGCACGGAGACTGGGTCGAGATACCGAAGTACGGCGCGGACGGTGACGTTTTAGAGATTACGCTGACTACCGTAAAGGTTCAGAACTTCGATAAGACGATTACCACGGTGCCGACATACGCGCTTATCAGTGACTCTTTCAAGAACTGGCGCGGCATGGAGCAGAGCGACGGCAGAAGGATAAAGCGCTCCGTCTATATAGACCTGTCCACGATCAAGCTCTGCAGCGAAGAGATGCTCGAGCGTTTCTCCAGGATTGATGCCATAAAAGGTTATATAGAGAGAAAGAGGAGTGAGGTCGATGAGTACAACAAGGCCAACTCGATAGACGATTCCGTGCTCGTGAACGGGAGGCGCCTTACGAATGTCGGCACATTCAGGGCGTATCTTGAGAGCTACCTCAAGGGGCACCCGATGATCAATAAAAAGATGACGCTGCTCGTACGCCAGCTCGCGCCTACCGAGTTTGGATTGCCGATTGAGATATACGTCTTTAGCAGCGACAAGAACTGGATCAACTACGAAGCTATTCAGGCCGATATCTTCGACCACATTCTCGCAGTCGTTCCGGAGTTCGGTCTCGGAGTTTTCCAGAACCCTTCGGGCAGCGACTTTAAAGCTCTTTTAAGTTAAGAGTAAGAGTGCATAAGAGCTTCATGCGCCCTTTTCAGCCGATATTACGACTGTTACCCTTTCTTTTCGGCACACTCAATGCAGGTTAGGATAGTAGGAATCAACTCAAGCCGCTTTGGCGCTATCGGCTCTTCACATTTGATACACTCTCCGTATTCGCCAGCCTCTATCCGTTTTAGCGCCGAACCGATTCTGATGAGTTCGTCTTTGCGCCGTTGCTCAATCGCCATGGCCATTGCCTGGGCCTGCATGGCGTCCATGCGTGAGAGGCGGCCTACGCTTGCCTGGTCGAGTGTTACGGGTTTAACGGACTCTTTCGATACCTCAAGCGAGTCGAGTATCTCCTCGCGTTTTTTCTCTAACAAGTTTTCATAAAGGGTCAGGTCGGGTTCCATACAGTTTCCTCATTTCAAAAAAATCATATGAGCCTTTCTTTTCTCTTGAAACTGTTGTATTGTATCACGGTTATGTAGGTTCGATCAAAGACCGGTTACCCGGGGTCCGTATTTAATCCGAGGTGCCTCCAGCCCCGTTCGGCTTCTTTTTAACAACAGTGTTTGCCTTCATACAAATCGTCAAGATCAAGTAAAATCAATTACCGATAAGTTCTAAGCCGGTATCGACCCCTCTCTTCAGTATGGCCATGGGGTTTGACGGGTTTTTGTCTTTTACCGTTTATTTGTAGTATTTTCGGAATGCGCGGCCCGTAACGGTCGTATGGAAAAAATAGTTGAGGTTATACTGATGTATCTATTACGCCTTAAGCAGGAGTGGTTTTCAAATATTCGAGGCGACCTTCTGGCCGGTATGGTCGTTGCGCTCGCGCTTATACCCGAGGCGATCGCCTTTTCGGCGATCGCAGGGGTCGATCCGAAGGTCGGGCTCTACGCCTCTTTCAGCATGGCCGTAGTTATAGCGTTTACCGGAGGGCGGCCGGGCATGATTTCGGCGGCAACCGGTGCGATGGCCCTGCTGATGATAACCCTTGTAAAAGATTACGGGCTCGAGTACCTTCTGGCGGCGACCATTCTTACGGGCGGTCTGCAGATACTTGCCGGACTCTTTAAGCTTGGCGTCGTGCTACGGTTCGTCTCGCGCTCGGTCATGATCGGTTTTGTCAACGCCCTTGCTATCCTGATCTTTCTGGCGCAGTTGCCTGAGTTTATAGGCACGGGCTGGCAGATGTACGCTCTGGTCGCCTTCGGACTTGCTATTATCTATATTTTGCCGCGTTTTACCAAGGTCATTCCCTCTCCACTGGTCTGCATTGTAGTGCTTTCTATCATTAGTATACTGGCAGGACTCGATGTTCGGACCGTCGGAGATATGGGCGAGATCCCGACTCAGCTTCCGGTCTTCTTTCTGCCACAGATACCGTTGACCTTTGAGACCCTGATGATTATCTTTCCGTACTCGCTTACCCTTGCGGTGGTTGGCCTGTTAGAGTCGTTAATGACGGCGTCGATAGTCGATGACCTTACGGATACGGAGAGCAATAAGAATCGTGAGTGCGTCGGGCAGGGCACGGCGAACATAGTGACCGGCCTCTTTGGCGGCATGGCCGGTTGTGCGATGATCGGCCAGTCGGTTATAAATGTAAAGTCCGGCGGGCGCGGCAGGCTCTCGACCTTTTTTGCGGGTTCTTTCCTTCTTTTTCTGATAATAGTACTTGGAGCGTGGGTAAAGCAGATACCTATGGCGGCTCTTGTTGCGGTAATGATAATGGTCTCTATAGGAACCTTTAGCTGGTCGTCACTGAAAAACCTGCGAAGCCACCCCAAGAGCTCGAGTATCATAATGGTCTCTACCGTTATAGTCGTGGTAGCCACGCACGACCTTGCAAAGGGCGTCTTTGTCGGTGTCCTGATGAGCGCGCTCTTCTTTGCTCGCAAGATCTCGCGGCTTCTCTCCGTAGAGTCCAAGCTCGACGACGATGGGGCCGAGCGTACCTACAGTGTTTACGGTCAGGTCTTCTTCGCTTCGGCGGATTCCTTTGTTTCGGCCTTTGACTTCAAGGAGGCAATAGAGCGGGTTCGCATCGATCTTACGGCCGCGCACTTCTGGGACATCTCGGCGGTCTCGGTGCTCGATAAGGTAGTCTTTAAGTTTAGAAGAGAGGGCGCTGTTGTTGAACTCGTTGGGCTCAATGAGGCGAGCGCAACCATAATAGATAAACACGCGGCACATGACAAGACCGATGCAATAGAAGAAGCTATGAACCATTAGGAGAGGTTGATGAAGAAGATACTTGCCTGTATAGACGGTTCGAGTTATACGCCGAGCGTCTGCGAGCATGCGGCCTGGGTAGCTGAAAGAGTGGGCGCTGCAATAGAGCTGCTTACGATTTTGCCTGCGACCCCGGAGGGAGAGGCTCTTTCGGATTTAAGCGGCGCTATCGGGGTGGACGCGAGTCTCGGTCTCATGGATCAGCTTACCGAACAGGACGAAGCCCGCGGGCAAAAAGAGCTTCGACAAGGGCGCCTGATACTGAAAGAGGCGCAAGAGCTGCTGCTGGCTGCGGGCGTAGAGGATGTAAGCTCACTAAAGAGAAGGGGAGAGCTTGTGGAGACGATTTGCGAGTTCGAAGGCGATAAAGAGGTAATAGTTATCGGCAAGCGGGGTAAGCTTGCCGATGATTATGCGACACACATAAGTCCGAATCTGGAGAGAATAGCGCGAGGTGTGCATAAACCGTTGCTGGTCGCCCCTGACCGGTTCGCACCCGTTCAGAAGTTCCTTCTCGCCTTTGACGGAGGCGCGACCTCGACCCGGGCGCTTGAGTATATTATCAGCAACCCGCTCTTAAAAGGCATAGAGTGCCATGTTATTGCCGTGGGGCGCCAGGACGGTGCGCTCCGCATGGCGCTTGAGTCGGCGGTGTCTGAGCTGAAAGAGGCCGGCTTTGATGTTCACCACAGCATTGAGGATGGTACGGCCGATGAAGTGATTCAGGCGTATGTGGAAACCCATAATATCGACCTGCTGGTGATCGGCGCCTACGGTCATTCGCGCATCAGAAGCATCATAATAGGCTCTACCACTACCTCGGTGCTCATGTCCTGCCGTATCCCGTTGCTGCTCTGCAGGTAGCGGGGTAGCTTACCTGGTGGAAGTGTCACCGTATTTAAAGGCTAGGTACTCTTGAGTACATTCTTTGTATATTACACTCTGCCAACTCCTACTTCCAATTTATAATCACTTCGCCCGTAACTCTTCCCCAAACGCCCTGAATTCCAAAATCATCACAAAAAAAGGGCCTTCTGTGCTTGCTTGTTTAAAAATTTAAGATAGGGTAGACTGACTACATCCGACTTATGACTGTAATGGCCATTTTTTTACTTTTAAGACTCTTGTTCTGTTCAGACTGGGTAATAAAAACATATGGCTATACTTGTAGTAGACGACTCGCGGGACTTTCGGGACCTCATAGAAAAGATATTGACTGAGGCCGGTTACTCGTCTTTGCTCTTTGCCGAGTCTGCTAAACAGGCTTTCGAGGTTCTCGGTATGGGTCCCGTAGACGGAGAGCGAAGTACCTATGAGGTAGACCTTATACTGATGGACAGGAGCAGTGCGGGTACAGACGGCATAGAGGCCACGCAGAGGATTAAGGCGGTAACAGCGCTGCACGACATACCGATAATACTCTTGACCTCCGACTCTGACCTAAGCCACCTCGATGCCGCTTTTAAGGCCGGAGCCAACGACTTTATAGTCAAACCGCCAGAAAGCGTAGAGCTTTGCGCCCGAGTCCGTTCGGCCCTTACGCTCAAGCTGGAGATAGATGCCAGAAAACTTGCCGCCAACGAACTGCGCAAGCTCTCTTACGTGGTTGAGCAAAATCCGGCTTTTATCATGATACTCGATACCGAACAGCGCATAATCTATGTGAACGGCGCCTTTACCGAGGATATGGGTTACTGCTCTGATGATGTTCTTGGCCGTAGCATAGAGGTATTGAAGTGCGGGGGACATGACGAAGAGTTCTATGATGAAGTATGGGAGACCGTGAGAGCCGGCAAGGTATGGCGCGGGGATGTCTGTCTGAAAGCCAAGAGCGGAAAAAATGTCTGGCAGCTGCAGAGCATGATTCCTATTGTAGGCTCCAACGGCGGCATATCGCACTTTGTTGCCGTAAAGGTAGACGATACCGAGCGAAGGCTTGTGGAAGAGTCTTTGTGGGAGAGGGAGGCGGAGCTTGAGCTGCTCAATTCCGAGCTTCACGAACTTACTATCGAGATGTCGGAACTCGAAGACAGGGAGAGGAAGAGTTTTGCTGACATACTGCACGAAGATATCGGACAGAACCTTGCGACCATGCAGCTGATTCTTGCCAACCGTTTGGCAGATGTGGAGGCGGGCCCGGACGGGGAGTCTTTCTCGGAAGCGCAAAGCGCCGCCATCAATGAGTTCCTCAGCTTGTTTGATACCTTAATCAGTTCCTCAATAAGGGCTACACGCACCCTGACTTCGGAGATCTACCCGAAGGTTCCTTACGGTACCGGCATAACCGATGCCGTACAGTGGTACGGCAACCTCTCTTTAAAGCAGAGCGGAGCCAGGCTCAAGGTAGAGCTGGATCCCGGTTTTGACGTGTTTGATGAGAAGGTTAAGGAGGTTCTTCTGCGCGTCATACGCGAATCTCTTCAAAATATAAGGAAACATTCCGAAGCCTCGGAGGTAGAGGTCTCCGGGAGTCTTTCGCTAAAGGGGCTTGTCTTGAGTATACAAGATAACGGAATCGGATTCTCTGTGGATAAGATCAGGGGAAAGAAGGGGCGCGGCATAGGAACGCTCTTAATGCGTGAAAGGGTCAAAGGGCTCGGGGGCAGCCTCAATATCTTGTCAGAGCCGGGCTTAGGAACCACTGTGACCGTAAATATAGGTATGGGTGAGCTGAGTTCGAAATGAGTCGGTTCCGTTAAAGAGGCAAACCAAGGAAAATTGGAATGGAAGAAGTAAGAATTTTAATAGCGGACGATCATGAGCTGTTGCGCGAGGGGCTTAAGGGGACCTTTGCAATGATTCCCGGTTACTCGGTGGTGGGAGAGTCGGATAATGGAACGGATACGATCAGGCTGGTGGAAGAGTTGAGGCCGGATATAGTGATTATGGACATTACTATGCCGGGTCTCGATGGTATTTCCGCTACAAAACGGCTGTCCAAGGACTCTCCTTCAGCCAAGGTTATTATACTCTCAATGCACAATGAGAGCATCTATGCGGTCAACGCATTCAAGGCCGGGGCAATGGCCTACGTGTTAAAGGGCATGGCTGCCGAAGAGGTGGTACAGGCGATAGAGAGTGTTCGCAAGGGTGACAGGTACGCAAGTCCGACTATGGCCAACGAGCTGTTAGGCAGTTTTGTAGATATCTTGCAAAAAGATGTGCCTGTAAGCCCGGTAGATACTCTTACCACAAGGGAGAAGGAGGTTTTAACCCTTATAGCTTTTGGAAGTACGAATAAGGAAATAGCCGAAAAACTCTTCATTGCACTGTCGACGGTTAAGACGCACAGGGTTAACATAATGAACAAACTAGATGTGCATGATGTTGCAGGGCTCACCAGAGTTGCCATTGAGAAGGGGTTGGCCTGAGGTTACTCAAGATATTACCGGACTATTTGGTTATGCCCTTCTCTTCCACTATCTTCACGTCATGACCAGTAGAGCAACAAAATTCGCTTTTTCATACCTCCCCTTCGTTCTTTTTTGTCAGGGGGGTCGAGAAGTATGTAGTCACTTTTCAGCTCATATATAGACCCTAGGCCCGATTGCTAGTTGTGAGTAAATCTTCTATGATAATTATAGGTAGCTATCGGTAGCGCACGCACATCTGGAGATTCCGGCTTAATAAAAGGGTATATGGGAGGTATAAATGATGCTCAGGTATGGTACGACTCTAAAGAGGATGTTAGAGTTCGGCAATCTCAAGAATACGACCCAGCTCGCGTCGGTGCTCGGCATAACTCCGCAGGCTTTATCGAATTATAAGCGCAATGGTAAGATGCCGGTAAAACTGGTATTTAAATTTGCCGATCTGTATGACGTCTCCATGGACAGGCTTGTTGCCGAAGAGATCGAGTTCAAAAGTTCTGAAAACGATAACGAAGCGAATGCTGCTATGGCACAAGAGTTGCTTGCCGGAAACGGCACCATCAAAGAGTATAATTTGAGCGAAGAAGAGCGTATTTACGTAGATAAACTGCTCTATATACTTCGCGGTAATAACGAGACATTTAAGAACGTAATCATGCTGGGTCTTGATCTCGAATATCGTAAGGAAGAGGTTTAGCTGTAATTGAGTAAATCGAGTATTGTTATGCTTTTCATCTCTATGTTATTCCGGGGGCGGCAACACCTCCAGGGATCGAGTAGAAACCACGCAGTATAGTTTACGGTTGTAGTAGTACCTGCCTTGACAACTTCTTGAAATAAAGTGACAATATACTCTGTTATTGGCTCTGTCTACAGCAAGAGTCCGGGTGCTGATCTGTTTATTGCGTGTTACGGTTATAAGAGAGGGTGTGGTGGTAAAGCTTAATGCGGTAGTGAACCAGAGGGTCGATGTTTCGCCGTATCTTCTTATTCTAAGGGTCATGCCTAATGGTTGGCAGTTGCCGGAGTTTACTCCGGGGCAGTTCGCGGTGCTCGCGCTGCCCGGTTACGCACCGAGGTGCTACTTTTCAGAGCCTGAGAGTGAAGTCCCTGAAGCCAACAAGCTTATAAAACGAGCCTACTCCATCGCCTCTTCTTCCGTTGATCGAGAGTATGTTGAGTTCTATATAACTCTTGTCCACTCGGGCGGGCTGACACCTCGCCTCTTTGCGCTCGAAGTCGGCTCACGTCTCTGGATATCAGAGACGTTTACCGGTCTTTTTACCATAAATGATGTCCCTGAAGAGGTGAATGTAGTCCTGATAGCCACCGGCACCGGCCTTGCCCCGTATATGAGTATGCTCAGGACCTCTCTTCGGTGTTCTAACCCATCGCGCCGTATCGCCGTTGTTCACGGCGCGCGCCACTCGTGGGACCTCGGTTACCGTTCGGAGTTATCGACCATGCAGCGTCTCTGTTCCAACTTTATGTATTCCTGTGTGATAAGTCGACCTAGAGAGGAGCCGTATGAGTGGAAAGGGCCGAGCGGTTACGTGCAGGATTTCTGGAAGAGCCCGGAACTTGCGGCCTCTTTAGGTTTTGAGCCGGACCCGGCAACGACACATATATTTCTCTGCGGAAATCCCGGCATGGTCGAGTGCATGGCCTCCGACCTTGAGGCCGGGGGTTTTGTAGAACAGACAAAGAAGCAACCCGGTAACCTCCATATAGAAAAGTACTGGTAGGGCTGGGTAAATGCTGCCCGGCTCGTTCTTATCCTGATTTTTCCCGAAAAGTCCGTTACTACTCCTGCCCATTCAAAATCGCAAGAGCGCTTCGCAGTTATATATTCTTGAGCTATTCTTTGTGCCCGGATAACCATTGGCACCTATACTCCGCTTACGCTTGACATTACAAGCCTCTAAGTGTACGCTCTCTTTCAGGAGGAACAAAAATTTATGGAAAGACCAGGCGGCGGTGGAGGCACCGGGGGCGGCGGTAACGGAACAAGAAGGCCCCCGAACGTTATAAACTTTAAAAATCCAGCAGATATAATTAACGACCTTAAGAAGAACGGAAAGTCTTTCGTGCTTCTTATTGTCGTTGTTGCGGTACTTCTGATTCTCTTCGGCTCCTTTTATACGGTCGGCCCGGAAGAGGTCGGTGTTGTAAAGAGATTCGGCAAGGTGGTAAGGACGGTTCAGCCGGGCCCCCACTTTAAGATTCCCCTTATAGAGACTGTCCTCCGGCCGAAGGTAACGAAGGTACACAGGGTCGAGGTCGGGTTCAAGACGATCGATCCGGGCCCACCGGCCCGTTACGCCGCTATCAAGAAAGAGGCGTTGATGCTTACCGGCGACGAGAATATCATTGAGGTCGAGTTTATTGTTCAGTATAAGATAAAAGACCCGGTGGCTTTTTTGTTCAATATAAGGAACCAGAAGAAAGCGATAAAAGATGCCAGCGAAGCCGCGATGCGCGAGGTTGTAGGAAAGACCTTGATAGACGCGGTGCTTACCGAGGGCAGGTTCGAGGTGCAGCAGGAGATGAAGCTGTTGCTGCAAAGTACTCTCGACCTGTACGACTCCGGTATAGCTATTGTGGCGGTGCAACTACAGGACGTGCTTCCGCCGAATCAGGTGGTAGATGCCTTTAAAGACGTGGCGAGCGCTCGAGAGGACAGGGAGCGCTCTGTGGAGCAGGCCGAGGGTTACAGGAACGACCTTATCCCTAAGGCGAAGGGGCAGGCCGAACAGATGATAAACGAGGCCATGGGTTACAAAGAGGCGCGGATAAATCAGGCCAAGGGAGACACAAGCCGCTTTACCCAGGTTCTCAGTGAGTATGTAAAGGCGCGCAACGTAACGCGCAAGAGGATCTATGTCGAGACAATGCAGGAGGTTCTCGGAAGGATGGAGAAGACCATAATAGAGGGCGCACCGGCAAAGAATGTTCTGCCGTATCTGCCGCTCGGCGCTCCCAATAAGGCCGGATCCAAGTCGAAAGGGGAGAGATAATGAAAAAAGGCTCTTCACTACTCGGCATAATAGTCGTCGCTATAGTAATACTGGTCTCTCAGTCCTTCTTTAAGGTGGACCAGACCCAGAGCGCGCTCGTTATTCAGCTAGGTAAGGCGGTAAAGACGGTCGAGACTCCGGGGCTCAACTTCAAGAAGCCGTTCGTGCAGAAGGTCGTCTACTTCGACAAGAGGCTCCTGATCTACGATGCCACGCCTTCGGTTATTATCACCAAGGACAAGAAGAACCTTGTGGTCGATAACTACGCAAGGTGGAGAATAACCGACCCGTTAAAGTACTTCCAGACCATGCGCAACGAGACAGGCGCCCAGGCGCGGCTCGACGACATAATCTTCTCGAACGTCAGAGAGGAGCTCGGTCGAAGAAACCTTATACAGATAGTCGCCGAGGCGCGTGCCGAACTTATGGAGAAGGTGACCGAGAAGACCAATATCAAAGCGAAGGAGTACGGCATTGAGGTCCTCGACGTCAGGATAAAGAGAGCTGATCTGCCTCTTGAGAACGAGCGGGCGGTCTTCGAGAGAATGAGGGCCGAGCGCCAGAGAGAGGCCAAGAAGTACAGGAGTGAGGGAGAAGAGAGGGCGCTAGGTATCAGGGCGCAGGCCGATAAGGACAAGACCATAATTCTCTCCGAGGCGAAGAGGAAATCCCAGGTTGTAAAGGGTGAGGCCGATGCGGTTGCCACGCGCCTCTATGCTTCGGCCTACAACAAAGACCCGGAATTCTTCTACTTCTTAAAGACCATGGAGGCGTACAAGGAGTCGATAGATAAAGATGATACGCTCATCGTATCGCCGGATGCGGAGTTCTTCCGGTATATGAAGAGGTCTAAGTAAACTGGAATACGCGGAATAAGGTCTCGGTTCTAACCGGTATGAAATACAAGACCCGCCTCAGGCAACCTGTGGCGGGTCTGCTTTTGTCGTAATTATTGTGCTCTTGCATCCACCTACATGCCCCGTTCCCTCGCATGCTTTTGAAGGTAGCCGAGTATTACCTCGGCCTCTTCATTCGTTAACGGCTCACGCACCCCTGTTGCCTTAACCTTCTTCTCCATCCTCTTGATTATATAACCCCATGTCTTTTTGTCGAGCAGCTTCGGGCTATAGACAGGGTGGCAGAGGTTGCACTTCTGCTCATAGAGTTTGAATGCTATGCTCTCGGGTTCGGGAATCGGCATTGAGCAGCCTGCGACGGCCAGCCCAACGGCAGCTATTAACGGCGCGGTTAGAAATTTCTTAAAGCTAAATTCCATGGCTGCCCCTGTCAAAGAGTAGTCTTATCTCCGTTTTTTCTGTTGGACTTGCTGTAGATAAGATGGGAAGTAATTAGTATGAGCACGAGTATGCCGTGAACTATAAGCTGCGCAACGCCCTCTTTCCATTCCACCTCACCCATCGAAAGGCTCATCTGAGTAAGCAGTATTCCGCGTATGCTGGCGATAATACCTATGTAGAGAAACGGGTTGAGCGAGAAGCTGTGGCGGACTATCTGGCGCATCACCTGCCGGAAGAGCTCCATTATTATCAGTACGAACATCATATCCGAGATGATATGCGGTATCGTATGGGCCGAGAAGTAGAAGACGTCGGTAGCCCCTTCGATAAGCAGCATAATCGCAACTGCGATAATGCCTATCGCAACGGCGATCAGAATAAGATCGTCGATAATTACAAAACCCGAGTTTACATATCGCATTAATCCGGTACGTTTCATCTTTTCGTTCTCTGCCATCGGAGCACTCCTTTCCGGTGGAATAGAGTCAATTATGACTCTATTGTAAATGGTGTATCTCTATTCTATCTGTGTGAAGTTAAAAAGTAAAGGAGGGAGGCTAGCGCCGTCCCTCCTTTACTTATACTCTCTTTCTATAATTTTGCATCTCTATCATCAAGTAAGGGCTATTGCGCCTACTATGGTTACTATCAGTACGGTTACCGCTATAATGTCCGCTGCGAATGAACTTTTTGTCTTCATCTTTACCTCCACTGGCTGTACTGTCCTTTTACTAATAAATTGATTGACTGAAAAACTTACTATAATACAAGCACCAGAGCGCCTATAACGGTTACCGCCAAGAAGGTCAGTGCTATTATATCTACAGCAAGATCGTAAATACCGAAAGACAGAATCTTCATAGCATTACCTCCCCCCAAGAAAAAATGCTATATATCAAAAAAATATTAGAGCAAACGCTATTAGTACTCAAAACAATAACAGGCTTAACCGACCCTCTTATTCTCTCTATTATACTTATTAGAGATTAAAGGCCGGTTAATAGGGTAACACTTTTTCTTGGGTGGTCTGTCGGTAGGTATGGTTTGTATTGAGAGCGAGAAGGTTACTTGCCGCAGCACTTCTTGTACTTTTTATTGCTTCCGCATCTGCACGGATCGTTTCGGCCTATCTTGGCGCCGGGCTCTTCGGTTGCTCCCTTGCTGAGTGAGGGGTGGAGCCTGACGAACTCCGTAACTTCGGCCATAATCTTGTCGGCGGCCTCTTCAGCGCTCCCGACCCCGTTTGCAAGGTGCTTCGCGCTCACTTCACGTTCTTTCTTTATCGCTTCAGTTATAATAGACTCGTTGTCGGTATTAGCTTCGGTGCCGGCTTCATAGATTATCCGGCAGTAACCCTTCTCTCCTGGCCCGACTCCCGGTACGCCTAGAAAACCGCACTGGTCCGGGCGAATGTCTCTACCTGTTTCGGGGGTTAGCGACGGATGTATTTCGCACTCCTTGTTTTCTCCGAGGTAGCGGCACCTGAAGGCGAACATGGCGAGCACTGAGAGCACAAGCGCGCCCTTCTCCTCTTTTATACTCTGGACCGATACTCTGTACCGTTCAGGAGAGGCGAAGAGGGATCTGGGACGGGCCTCTTTAGTGACGTAGGCGCGTCTTATACGCCCTTCACGCTCTTTGATGGAGTTGAGCAGAACCTTGCGCCAAGCCGGCAGGTTTGCCACTCCGTCCGGTTTAACGAGCGGGTAGGAGATAATGCCCCACCATGGGTCGCAGCAGGCTCCGCCGCACGCCTCCGTGCAGATGCGCGAATAGTGCGCTTCACTTTCTCTGTTTGCTTTCATTCCCGATCTCTTGTCTTTATGTTTTCGTGGCACGTAATTTTATAGTATAACCCGTAGCGCGCAGTCGAGTCCAACCCTTTTACTGCCATAAATACGGATGCGCAGCAGCGTGTGGGCCTGGCGAGGTTGTACGTCTGTATAGAATACGTTTTTTGATTGGCGGTTAGAAGAAGGGTCAGGCGAGAATATCTAGTATGGTTTGGTGCATCTCTTCTGCGGTCTTGAAGGCTGCTACATTGACATCCATGAGGTTGCGCGCCATCATTTGGTTTACCATCTCATGTGCTATGTTAACGTTGGAGCTTTCGGCGATTGATCCGTTTTCGGCAAGGTAGTATGCCCCGGTATTATTATCGGTCTCGACATTGGTGCTGACGCCGCCGTTCTCATTCTCCGAGAAGGTGACCTTTTTGGCTTTGAATCCATCTGTGTTGAGGTTGGCCGTGTTGTTGGCCGAGACATCGTTCATTTTGAAGGCGGCATTCATACCGGATATGGAAGAACCGACTGGTGAAATCATCTACGCACTCCTCCTTCTAATCTTATCGCTTTAGGGCGGGGAAACTTTAGCTTTTTTTCGTCTTTTTTATAAAAAAATTTATTTTCCGTGAGTTTGCTTTAATGAATACGTTAACTAGTTGTATTTATTGTATTTTTCTTGATGGACGAAGTGAGCGTGCTTTTGATGTGGCAGGTCTATAAAATGAGGATTTTTAACCGATAGCCTCAAGTTCGTCTTTTGTAACTGCTCCGGGGCGCAGAATCAGAGCTCTGTTGCCTGTAAGGTCGAGCAGTGTTGATGGTGGTCCGCCGGGCAGGGTGCCGCCGTCTATCAAGACGTCTATAGTGCCGCCAAAGAAGTCGATAACCTCTTTGGCTGTTATAGGCGGCTTTTCACCTGACGGGTTGGCGCTTGTGGCCGTTACCGGGGTTGAAAGCTCTGCCGCAAAGCGGCCGGCAACCGGGGAGCTGGATACCCGTACGCCGACCGTACCGGTACCTGCTGTAATGTTGGGTGGGATGCTCTCGACGGCCTTTACGACTATAGTAAGCGGGCCCGGCCAGAAGCGTCGTGTCAGTTTTATAGCTGCCACCGGAAGCTCATGCGTAACGGTTCTAAGAACGCAGGTGTCTTTAATGATTAACGAGATCGGTTTACCGGCGGGCCGGCCCTTGAGTTCAAAGAGCCTTTCTACGGCCTCGGTGTTGAAGGGGTCTACGCCGAGTGCGTAGTATGTTTCTGTAGGGTATGCAACTATTCCGCCACGTCTGATAGCCTCTACGGCAGGGGCGAGTGCGGAGTTTTTTTCGAGTATAAGAGGTCTGTTCTCTTTCTGCTTTATCACCGGCGTTAACGATTTCCTGATTATTTAGATTAGATATTTTTCATTTTTATGGATGCTTCAACCCTGCTCGCCTTCTCTTCCACCTTGAGAGCCATTTTTTTACGCATGTTCTTGAGTTTGGTGCGAAGGCTCTTGTCGGAGGTGGCGAGTATCTGGGCCGCAAATATCCCGGCGTTGCGAGCACCAGCTTTGCCTATAGCCATTGAGGCGACCGGAACTCCGCCAGGCATCTGTACCGTCGCTAAAAGGGCGTCCATTCCTTTTAGCGGGCTAGAGTCTATAGGTACTCCTATAACAGGCAGCGTACTCTCTGCGGCGATAAAGCCGGCCAGGTGCGCCGCGCTTCCGGCTCCTGCGATTATTACCCGTATGCCGCGCTTTTCTGCGGTTTTTGCATATTCGGAGGTGCGTGCCGGAGTACGGTGCGCCGAGCTTACGGTTATTTCAAAAGGAACACCGAGCTCTTTGAGCACGTCGGCGGTTTCGTCCATTACGCCTAAATCCGAGTCGCTGCCCATAAGGATGCCTACAAGTGGTTTTTGTGCCATGTCATGTCCTTTCCAGTTCAAAATAGAGTAGCTCTCGGTTTTGCGGAGCCTTATACCGTCTTTAAAGCCTTTGCGCCGATATCGGTTCGGTAGTAGACTCCGTCCCACTCTACGCTCTCTACTGCGCTGTATGCCTTTGTGATCGCCTCTGCGGTAGAGGTCCCAAGAGCCGTTATGCCGAGGACTCGTCCGCCGTTAGTTACTATTGCGCCGTCTACCTCTTTGGTTCCTGCGTGAAAGGCCATGACGTCCGGTATGCCGGAGAGCTTTTCAAGGCCTGAGATCTCGAAACCCTTTTCGTACTTCTCCGGATACCCTCTGGCTGAGAGCACAACGCAGACTGCCGAGGAGTTACTCCAAGACAGGCTTACCTCATCGAGTTCTTCTTCCGTGGCGGCTAAAAGGAGTTCAAAGAGGTCGTTTTCGAGGCGCATGAGCACCGGTTGGGTCTCCGGGTCGCCGAAGCGGCAGTTGTACTCCAGTACCTTAACCTCCCCGTCTTTGACCATTAACCCGGCGTAGAGAACGCCGGTGTAGATGCGGCCTTCATCCTCCATGGCCTGTACGGTAGGCTCCAGGATATTTTCGAGTATATCCGCCTCCATGGCAGGAGTGAGTAACGGGGCCGGGGAATAAGCGCCCATGCCTCCGGTATTCGGTCCCTTGTCGTTGTCGAAGATAGCCTTGTGGTCCTGGGCCGGGGCGAGTGGTATTATGGTGGTCCCGTCGGTTATGGCGAGTATTGAGACCTCTTCGCCTTCGAGGAACTCCTCTACTATTATAGTCTCTCCGGCCTCTCCGAAGGCGCGCTCTTCCATAAGCAGCTCAATCGCCGCGTCGGCTTCTAAAGACGTATGGCAGATGATTACACCTTTGCCTGCGGCAAGCCCGTCTGCCTTGATAACAAGAGGCAGCCCCTCGGCCCTGATATACTCTTTTGCGGCCTCGGCGCTGGTGAACTTCTCGTACCTTGCGCTTGGTATGTTGTACTTCTTCATCAGGTCTTTGCAGAAGGCCTTTGAGCCCTCTATCACCGCTGCTGCACGGTCGGGCCCGAAAACTCTCAGGCCTTCTTTGCGGAACTCGTCCACTATGCCGAGCGTGAGCGGAAGCTCGGGGCCGACCACGGTCAGATCTATACCGTTAGCGCGCGCGAACTCTACGAGCGCAGGAATGTCGTCGGCGGCAATGTCGACGTTTGTGCCTATGGCGGCGGTTCCCGCATTACCGGGAGCGATGTATATTTTATTTACCCTGCCGCTCTTGGAGAGCTTCCAGGCGAGTGCGTGCTCTCTGCCGCCCGCCCCGATAACCAGTACCTTCATTAAAAATGTCCTCTAATAACAAAAATAGTATGGGTGAAAAAACTAGTGCCTGAAGTGCCTGATACCGGTAAATATCATCGCGATATTGTGCTCGTTTGCCGCAGCGATGACCTCATCATCGCGGATCGAGCCTCCGGGCTGAATTATAGCGCGTACGCCCTTTTCTGCCGCCAGGTCTACGTTGTCCCTGAATGGGAAGAAGGCGTCGGATGCGAGCACGGATCCTTTGACTTCAAGTTCCGCATTGGCAGCTTTCATAAAAGCGAGCTGCGTGGAGTCTATTCGCGACATTTGCCCCGCTCCTATGCCGACGGTCCTGGAGCCGGAGGCGAGTATTATCGCGTTGCTCTTTACGTGGCGCCCGATGTTCCATGCAAAGAGCAGGTCTTTCAACTCTTCTTCATCCGGGCCCCGCTCTGTTACGGTCTTTAGTTCCGAGGCGCTACCGGTGTCGAGCGACTGGAAGAGCACACCTCCCGAGACCCTCTTGATATCGAACTCCGATAGCTCGGTCGCCTCTTTTGTGGGTCCAAACTCTTTGGCGGCCATAAGTCTCAGGTTCTTCTTGCTCTTGAGGATTTCGAGCGCATCTTCATCAAAACCCGGAGCTATTATAGCCTCCAGGAATATCTTGTTCAGCTCTTCGGCCACGTCAGCTGTTACGGTTCTGTTGATTCCGACAATGCCGCCGAAGGCCGATGTGCTGTCGCACGCGAGGGCATGCTTATATGCATCGAGTACCGATTTTGTCGAGACCGCGGCCCCGCACGGGTTGTTATGCTTGATGATAACTACGGCAGTTTCCGAGAATTCGCCTGCAATCGAGAGCGCGGCGTTGACGTCGAGTATGTTGTTGAAGGAGAGGGCCTTGCCGTGGAGCTGTGCCGCACCAGCGAGTCCGCAACCTGAGCTTGCGTAGAAGGCCGCTTTCTGGTGCGGGTTCTCGCCGTAGCGCAGATCCTGAATTTTGGAGAACTGCAGCGTACAGGTATCCGGAAAGCTCTTTCTGTCCTCAACGTCCGGCATCTCAGGCAAAGAGCCTAGGTAGTTCGAAATGGCGGCATCGTAGCGCGCGGTAAGGCTGAAGACCTTCTTTGCGAGCTTCAGGCGCGTATCGTTACAGAGCGTGCCTCCCTTTGCTTCCATCTCTTCAAGTATAGCGGCGTAGTCCGCAGAGTCGGTTACCACGGCTACGTCGTTGTAGTTCTTTGCCGCAGCGCGTATCATCGTGGGGCCGCCGATATCTATATTCTCTATCGCCTCGGCCATCTTGCAGCCTTTTGCTATCGTATCCTCAAATGCGTAGAGGTTGACGACTACCATATCGATCGGCGGTATTCCGTGGTTCGTCATCTCTTTCTGGTGCTCGGCGTTATCTCTCATTCCGAGTATTCCGCCGTGGATCTTCGGATGGAGGGTCTTGAGCCTGCCGTCGAGCATTTCGGGAAAACCGGTGTACGAGTCAATTGGGATTATCTCAACCCCGGCATCCTGTATCATACGGCCGGTGCCACCTGTTGATACGATCTCGACACCCATGCCAGAGAGCCTGCGAGCAAACTCTATTACGCCCTCTTTGTCAGTAACGCTTATTATAGCCCTTCTTACTTTCTTCATTTTCTAACCCTTTCAAACCTTGCCGAAGTAGAATTGATGTATAGACAAGCCATACGTCTATCGAAAACGTATAGCTATTTAAGCCATATTGTAAGACCTGAAATTATATACGCCTGCTGTTGTAACCGGGTTGTATGGAGACAGAGACTCCTATAACTTCTGCTTGACGTAGAAGCAATAAAAAGACCCGGTTCAAGAGGTGTATTTATACACCTTTACGGTCTAAAAATCCATGTATTTCATGAAATCGCGCTGAAAATGGGCACTTCCGGACAGAGAGAGGTACTTGGCCTCTTCAGCCATCTTTTCCACTTCGTCTCTTCTCTCACTGGAGAGTGCCAGGATCGCTCCGTCGAGCGCGGCATCTCCCACGAACTCTATCTTTTCTATCCACTCAGGTTCTATCAACCCGATTGCCGCGAGCGGAGTCACACTCAAGTGGCTGCCGAAGGCCCCCGCTATATAGATTTCATCTACCTCCGAGTCCTCTAAGCCCGCGTGGCGCAGAAGTATCGAGATGCCGGCTCTTATTGCTGACTTTGCCACCTGTAGCGAGCGTATGTCGGTCTGGGTGAGTGCAATCTCGCCTGCCGGGGTTATTGAGAAGACGAACCGGTTTTCGGTGCCGTCGGATTTGATCTTTGCGCTCAGGTTGTTCTCTATCTCGTCAGGGTCAACCATACGGCCATGCCTGTCGAGTATACCTGATTTGATGAGCTCGCTTGCCGCCTCCACGAGTCCGGAGCCGCAGATGCCTTTTGGCGCCGTGCCCCCTATTACTCTCAGTTCAACAATATCGTCCTTGATAGTAACACCCTCGATTGCGCCGGGCGCAGCGACCATGCCGCAACCGATCTCTCCGGCCTCGAAGGCCGGGCCTGCGGCAGCAGAGGTGGCTGACAGGGTACCACGGTCGCTGAGCAGTATCTCCGAGTTCGTGCCGAGGTCTATGGCGAGCACTCTCTTGTCTGTCTTGTTGAGTCCTAGCGCGAGCGCAACGGCTGCTGCGTCACCGCCGACAAAACCGCCTATTGTCGGCAAAGTATAGAGCGTCGCACCGGGTGCGATGTTGTTTGGACTTTGTTTGTCACCAGTGTCAGCTCCAATTCCGGCTTTATTGGCGTCGAGTAAACGGGCCTCTTTAAAGGCCGGTTTGTATGGCACTTTACCGAGCGGGGCAGGGGAGACGCGTAGAAGAATGTGCGTCATAACGGTATTGCCGGCTGCGGTAATGGCGCTGATCTTTGCGCCCTGGTGGAAGGAACACAGAGAGGCAATCATCTGGTTGCATTCGTCCAGCACGGCGTCCGAGAGTCTCTTCAGTCCATCTTCTTCGGTCGTAGCGAAGCGGACCCTGGCCAGCAGGTCGGCCCCCCATTCTCTTTGCGGGTTCGGCGCAGAGACGGTCTGAAGCGTCTCTGCGTTCGATAGGTCGATAAGGGAGGCGGCAATGCTGGTGGTGCCGATATCGAATGCGACGCCGAACTCTCTCTTTTTCATAACCGTTGTCTCTTCTTTATTCATTCTTCAAATTTAAATATTTAAGCTTATGCAAGAAGGTTTCTGTAAGAAGGGGTAAAAAAGTGACTAGAACGATATTGGGGGCGCCGCGCTAAAAAGGTACTTGAGGTCGTCGTCTTCAAACCTGAGACCGAGCCCCATGTATATCGATTCCATATTGGCGTCAGAGATAATGTCGTCCATTCCTGCCGAAAGATAGAAGTACCGTGTAAAGTAAAGGGTGGCTCCGGCCTTCAGGTGCGGGTTATCGACCTTGTCGAAGTCGAAGGCCTCGAAAGAGATCTGAACCCTGTTGTTGAAGAACTCGTAGTCGAGCCCGACGCCTCCGGTACTCTCTATCATGCCGCCGCGTACGGTAAGTCCGTGAAACTTCTTTGCCGCCTGCAGGCTGAATTTGAACGTGTCTGAGGTTTTTACCTCTGTAGTCGTTGTCGTGGTCGCTCCTACGGTAATGTCGCGTGTCTCTGTGGTACGCGAGCCGCGCGGGTCGTCAACGACCTCGAAGAGGTAGAACTTGTCGGACGACGGCTGGAGTTTTAGAGATATGTAACTCTTGGTCTCTTCGGCGTCGAAGATATACTCGCCCCTGTAGCCGATATAGGTCTTAATCGACTCAGCCCTCTCTATGAAGTTATTTATGCCTGTTACCGTCTTGTTGATGTTGGTGTGCAGGCTTTCGTCATTTACCAGTTGCCCTATAGTACCCTCTCCTGAGTCGATCTTCTGGGTTATGCTGCCGACGTAGTCGACGGTGTCGGAGATGCGCGGGCCGATATCGCTGGTCAGTTTGTTGATATTGTCCATCGCTTCGTGCAGTTTTAAAGAGGCGAGCTTGAGGTTCTCTACCCCTTCGGAGAGGTTCTCTTTATTGTCGTTGATCAAGGCGTTAAGGTTATGCGTGGTCGTCAGCAGCCCTTCGTTCAGGTTGTCGACCGCGGCCTTCAACCCCATGGATATCTGCGGGCCGTCGTCGCGCAGCAGCGTGGAGAATTGGTTGAGATTGTGGATTATGCTGTTGAGCTTTTCATCGTTTTTCTCAATCAGGCGGCTGACCCTGTAGGAGACCTCCTCCATGTTGGTCATAATATTTTTGAGCGTCGCCTCGCCTTCGGCTCCGCCGAAGACGTTGCCGAGCGTGGTGCTGACCTTTTTGATGTCCAGAGAGACGTCGCTCATGATCGTTATGAGCTTGTCCATGTCGGCGTACGAGGTCGTGCGTGTAAGCGTATCGCCGTCTTTAAGTGTCGGTGCGTTGGGGGAGCCGACCAGAAGCTCCATGTATCTCTCTCCCAAGAGCCCCTTGGTGGTGAGAACGGCGGTGAAGTCGCTTCCGATCTCGATGTCGGGTTTGATTCTGAGTGTGAGCTTGGCGCGGCTCTCTTTGAGAGAGATGTCGGTTATCTTGCCGACTTCCACACCGGCAACGCGTACGCTGGCGTCCTTGTCGAGCCCTGCGGCATTGGCGAAGCTGACGTAGAGCGTGTAGCCGTCATCACTACCGATGCTGAAGCCGCCGATCCTGAGCGACATATAGACGAGCAGACAGAGGCCGAACAGGACAAATAGCCCTACCTTCGCTTCCGGAGTTAATTTAAAAATAGCTGTTTTTTGCTCTGCCATTCAGACTGCCCAACTTTGGGTTTCGGTTAATAGACCGTTATCGGCCCCTGTGCCCTGCCTTCGAGAAACTGGCGCACGACCGGGTCAGTACTCTCCTTCATCTCCGTAACCGTGCCGGTGGCAATAATCTTACCTTCGTGCAGCATGGCTATCTTATCGGCAATTTTATAGGTAAATGGAATATCATGCGTAATGAGTACGTATGTGGTGTTAAGCGCCTTCTGAGTGTCGAGCACGAGGTCTGCGATAGAGTCGCTCATGATTGGGTCGAGACCCGTAGTCGGCTCGTCGAAGAGGACTATCTCCGGGTCCATTACGATTGCGCGGGCAAGCCCGACACGCTTCTTCATGCCGCCGCTCAATTCATCCGTAGCCATCCGCTCAACACCCTTGAGCCCGACGCGTGTCAGCTTCTCGCGAACGATCTTAGCTATGTCGTCGTCTTGCAGTCCCGTATGCTCCTTCAGTGCGAAGCCGACGTTATCGGCGACGTTCATGGAGTCGAAGAGTGCGCCGCTTTGAAAGAGCATGCCGAAGCGTTTTCTAACTTCATTCAGTTCGCGCTCTTTGAGCGTAGTTATGTCGAGCCCGTCAAGTTTAATGCTGCCCGAATCCGGTTTCAAGAGTCCGATGATGTGCTTGATCAGTACGCTCTTGCCCTCTCCGCTGCGGCCAATTATGACGGTAATCTTCGACTGTTCGATATCGAGATTGAGCCCGTCGAGTATCTTTTTTCCGTTGAAGGCTTTTCGTAAGTTTCTAATTTCTATCATATTTAACCAGTTTTTTCAAGTTACCCAAGCACTGTTGAAAGCAGGTAGTCGGATACAAGAATCATTACCGATGCCGTTACGACCGAGGTGGTGGCCGCCCGCCCGACGCCTTTTGCTCCTCCGGTCGTGTAGAAGCCGTTATAGCAGGCCACAAGCGTCATTATGAGGCCGAAGACGAGCGACTTGTAGAGTCCTGTAGCAACGTCCTCTATGGTTACGAAGTCTATGGTGCGCCCTATGTAGACACCGGAGTTGATACCGAGCAGTTTTACCCCGACGAACCAGCCGCCGATCACCCCGACAAAGTCGGTTATGATGGTGAGAATCGGAAACATAAGTATGCCGGCCACTATGCGCGGCACCACGAGGTATTTAACAGGGTTTATGCCCATTGTAGAGAGCGCGTCTATCTGCTCAGTGACGCGCATGGTGCCGAGTTCCGTGGCCATTGCGCTGCCGGCACGCCCTGTGACCATGAGGCCTGCGAGCACGGGGCCGAGTTCGCGGGCCATGCTGAGCGCCACCGTTGGCCCGACCATGCTCTCGGCGCCGAACCTCTTGAGCGCGTTGAAGCTCTGGAGTGCGAGGACCATGCCGGTGAAGGAGCCGGTCAGGATAACGACAAAGAGCGACTCTATGCCGACAAACTCCATCTGTTTGAACATGTTCCTCACCTTTATCGGAGGGGTGAGGAGGAGCATAGCGGAACTGATGAGCATCATCATCATCAGTCCTATAGAGTTGATGACGGCTTGAGCGTAGAGGCCGAGTCTTTCCAGAGAGTCTTTAAACACGTTTTGATTCCTGTTTGTTTCCGGTCGTTATGAAAAAAATAGATGTTACCCGGCATTTATATCGAATGCGGGTGGAGCCTAAATATAGACTCTCGGTACGCGCTTGGAGATCGAGCAGAAGACTTCGTAGGAGATTGTCCCGGTCTTTGCGGCAACATCTTCAGCCCTGATCTTTTTATTACCTCTACTGCCGATTATGACTACCTCATCGCCGGCCTCAACCCCGTCTATGTCGGTTACGTCGCACATTGTCAGGTCCATGCAGATGGTTCCCGCAATCGGCGCTTTTACTCCGCGCACTATTACGTCGCCTCCGTGGGAGAGGGAGTGCGGGAGCTGGCCAGTTGATGAAAGCGCTCTGGGCAGCCCGTCGGCATAACCTATAGGCAGTGTTGCTATCAGGCTTTCACGTTTGGTGGTAAAGGTACGGTTATAACTTATAGTGGTTCCTTTAGGCACCGACTTGATCTGGAGTATGCGGGTCTTAAGCTCAAGGGCCGGTCTCAGGTTGATAGACCCGGCAAATTGAGGCGCGGGGTAGGCGCCGTAGAGCATTATGCCGGGGCGCACGAGGTTGAAGTGCGAGCTCTTTATACCGACAATACCTGCGCTGTTTGCCATATGGATGTATCTGGGCCTGAAACCGTAAGAGTGTGTGGCCTCGAATGCGGAGCGGAAGAGTGAGAGCTGGGAGCCGGAGAATGTTTTGTCCGGGTTGTCCGTCTCCGCAAAGTGAGAGAGCAGTCCCTCAAGCTCTATATTGGCAGTCGTCCTCAAGTGAGAGAGTAACGCTTCTATCTCTCCTGGCTCCTGGACTCTTGCCCCTAAACGGCCCATGCCGGTATCTACCTTCAGGTGTATCTTCTTTACGATGTTTAACTCTTTAGCTCTTCTGTCAATTGTATCGATTGTCTCGATATCGTAAACGACCGGGGTGAGATCGTGTCTGAAGAGGGAATCTACCTGTTCAGGGAATACTCCGCCGAGTACGACTATAGGGACGGTTACTCCGGCCTCTCTAAGCTCTGCGCCTTCTGCTGGCAGCGCCACGCCCATGAGGCGTGCTCCGAGGGATTCAAAGAGGCGCGCAGCTTCAATTGCGCCGTGGCCATAGCCGTCGGCCTTAACGACGGTCATTATTCCTGTGTCGGGGCTGGTGATCGAGCGAATTGCGGCAAAGTTGTGCCTTAAGGCGGAGGTATCTATTACCGCTACCGTCGGTCTCTCAATTAATTTCGGGTTGCTCTTCAGAGTACTGTCCATTGTACGGTTTATCGGTATTTTAATAGTTGAACATTAGAGTAAAGCAAAGTACGTCACACTTGTACCATCCTAGCATGTAAGCATCAGGGTAAAGCTATACGAATATATCACAGACAGGGTGTGGAGCACAATTTTTTGCACTCCTGTGAAGTGTTGTTTTTATATGGATGATGGCATGTAGGCGTGTCGCGTAAGGTCTGCCGTAAAGAGTGCAGGGTAAGATAAGAGTAGATTGAATAAAAATTTTATGCGAGGGGGAGGTACAGAGCTTGGGGCCGGTATTATGTCTGTTTGAAACAGGTCCCGCCGAGCCCGGCTCCGCATTTATATGGTGCGTCCACGTTAGTCCAGCTCTTTTAATAGCAGGGCGTACTCCTTAGGAATATCGCCTGAATCGTAACCTAAGGCAGAACCTGAAACGGAATATAAAACAGAATCTAACGACGATAACGGAATCTGAACCCGGGTACCGGAACCGGGAGAGACCGTTCTCTGAACACCTTCGAGCGTATTCATGGCGGTCAATTCAAAACCCCGGTTTCCTTCTGGAGTCATCAGCTCCATCCGGTCTCCTACGCTAAACTTGTTCTTAACCTCCACTGTTATTTTACCATCTGCCCGGTCGACGCAGAGCACCTCTCCGACCAATTGCCGAACACCATGCTTTGAAGAGCCGCTTTGGTAGTTTTGATAATCTTCCGGGGCATGGCGCCGGAAGAAGCCTTCCGTATAACCCCGGCTGGCCAGGCCGTCTAGTTCGGTCATCATATTAAGGTCGAACGGGTTGCCTGCAATCGCGTCATCAATAGCTCGGCGATAGATCTGGGTGGCGCGGGCGGCGTAGTAGTGGGATTTGGTGCGGCCTTCGATCTTAAGGGAATTGATGCCTATCGCCGCCAGACGGGCGACGTGCTGCACGGCGCGAAGGTCTTTGGAGTTCATGATGTAGGTTCCGTGCTCGTCCTCATAGGCCGGCATGAATTGGCCGGGCCGCTCTTTCTCTTCGAGCAGAACCGGGAGCACGCTTTTGGGGCGCAGTTCGCCTGTTTCGTCACGTTCGGCTTCGTGGGCCTTGTAGTCCCAACGGCACGAGTTGGTGCAGGCGCCCTGGTTGGCGTCTCGATGATTCATATAACCCGAAAGCAGGCACCTGCCTGAGTACGCAATGCAGAGCGCTCCGTGGATAAAGACCTCGAGTTCTATCTCCGGGCAGCGCTGGCGGATATCCTCTATCTCCTCAAGGGAGAGTTCCCGGGAGAGAATGATCCGGGTTATGCCCATCTGTTGCCAGAACTTTACCGTGGCGAAGTTGACTACGTTGGCCTGAACCGAGAGGTGGATGTCCATCTCAGGCCAGCGTTCCCGTACCATTGAGATCAGACCCGGGTCACTCATGATCAGGGCGTCGGGCGACATGGCGATCACCGGCTCCATATGGGCCATGTATGTTTTTACCTTGTTGTTGTGGGGAGATAGGTTACTGGCGACATAGAATCGCTTGCCCTGTGCGTGGGTTTCTCTAATGCCGCGATCCAGCTGGGCCAGATCGAAATCATTTTCCCGCACGCGCAGACTGTAACGGGGTTGACCTGCATAGACCGCATCGGCGCCGTAGGCCAGGGCGTAGCGCATATTGCGATAGGTTCCGGCAGGAGAGAGAAGTTCGGGCTTTTTCACGGAGTGAGTCGCTTATCTGTCAGTAAGGTGGTCTGCAATAAAAATGGCATTATGGGGAGTAGCCGACATAAGAAAACGGCCCTTTGTAAAAATAGCTTCTTGGAAAAATGGCCGCGTGGAAGAATGGCCCGGATTAGGCTCCGGAGGGCAGAATGTTGGTTACGGAGTCTCTTGTGCCGAGAATTTTTTTGAGTTTTTTGAGTGCGCCCGCCTCTATCTGGCGTACACGTTCTCTGGTGAGGCCGAGTTTTTCACCGATGGCCTGCAGACTCAGCGGTTCTTCCGCCATGACCCTTTCGGATATGATGAGACGTTCGCGATCATTGAGAGACTGTATGGCTACACCGATCCCTTTCGTGACAACTTGGGCCTCTTCGATCTCGCCGATAATCTCTTCCTGCCCCGGCCCCTCTTCTTTCAGGAGGTCGAGGTGGGTGGTGGTACCGTCGGCTATTGCGGCATCGAGTGACATATCTATAGAGAGGTTTATGGTCTCGCTTCTATCCGTAACCGTGCCTGGTTCGTCAAGCTGCTTATCCTGCTTGTAGAAGAGGGCCTTCTTCATAGCCTTGGAACCGCTGCGTACCAGCCCCTTGGTCTTGACGATATAGTCCTGCATGTACGCCTTGATCCACCAGGTTGCGTAGGTGATAAGGCGGAACCCCTTGTGCGGGTTGAACTTCTTTACCGCGACCATAAGCCCCATGTTGCCTTCCTGTATGAGGTCGGCGAGCTTGACTCCGTAGCGGCTGAACTCCATGGCTACTTTAATGACGTAACGGAGGTTCGATGTAACGAGTGTATGCGCGTCATCTACCTTGCGCTCATTCCAGTACCTTTCGGCTACCGTGAATTCGTCTTTGGCGCTTAGAAGCGGATATCCGTTTACCTCAGAGAGGTAACGCTGTATAGAGTCGGCTAATACCGGTAATGCCACCGTTTAAGTCTCCTTAAAAGAGTTAGCAGCTCATGGAACTAGTTCTTAATACTATATTATAGGGTCTGCGGCCTAAAATGTCAAGTAAAGGGTGTTCTGCTGTGAGCCTAACCTATTGACTTCTATGTGAAAAATAACAGGTAAAATATTTTTATTGTGCCTGGCGCCGCCGGGGAAAAAGAGAGGGCAGGCCCAGGGCTGTTACCTGGATCTGCCCTCTGTATGCTTTTCGTCAATAAGGCCCGTTTCTTTAGAGTGCTTTTTCTTTAATGGGCCTCTTCGAGCGCGCCGCCAAGGTACATCATGGAGAGCAGCGCAAAGATGAATGACTGAATCAGGATTACGAGTACACCGAGTGCGGTTGAGAGCGCGAGCAGCGGGTAGGCCGCAGGCATCAGGATCAGGAGAACGGTTACTATCTGCTCGTGGCCCATCATGTTTCCGAAGAGCCTGAGCGAGAGAGATACAGGGCGCGCTATATGACCGATGATCTCAATAGGTATCATCAGCGGCGCAAGCCACCAGACCGGGCCGACAAAGTGCTTGAAGTATTTGAGGCCGTGCTCTTTTACGCCGATTACATGGGTTGCGAAGAAGACGAGCAGCGCAAGTGCGACCGTTGTATTGATATTAGCGGTCGGCGGAAGCAGCCCGGGTATCAGGCCGAGCAC
The DNA here is from genome assembly GCA_029262515.1 of Deltaproteobacteria bacterium. Classification (GTDB taxonomy): domain Bacteria; phylum Desulfobacterota; class GWC2-55-46; order GWC2-55-46; family JADFVP01; genus JADFVP01. The sequence goes on from JAJCZH010000007.1 coordinate 36,759, forward strand.
GTTTGCAAAGAAGATAAAGACGGCGAAGGTCATTATAAAGGGAAAGTATTTTCTGCCCTTGGGGCCCATCGACTGGTCTATCAGGCCTAAGAAGGCATCGACCAGCAGTTCCATGATGCTCTGGGTCTGTCCGGGTACCATCTTGAGCCGCTTGGTGATCAAAAGGCCAAAGATAGCGAGTCCGATGATTATATAGATCATCAGTATGGTATGGACCTGAAGACCGAAAGTGGGCAGTATAATATCGTGATGCACTGTTACTCTTCCTCCGCTTGAATTGATAGTACCATCGCTCCGATGGATACGAATATTGCCGTGCTGAGTCCCGCGACCATCGGCCACGGCTCCATAATTCCTCTTGTAATAAGCAGTATAAGAACGACTGCCGTCAGTAGAAAACGGATATAGTAGTTTCTCGCCACTATTCGGCCCGCAGCGAAAGCCGGCAGCCTCATAGCTCGCCTTGCGATGATAAAGAGCCAGACGAGGTTTAGAACACCCATGAGGTATCCGGCGGCGAAGTCCGGGGCTAGCGAACCGTCTACAAGGGCCGTTACTCCGGTGCCGACAGCGCCTGCTGCCATGTTGAACCCGGCCATTCTATAAAGAGTTCCGGGGGTCGGGTTCAGCCTGTTAAGAGCACTTGTCGCCATATTCTTTCGCTATCTGGTAAATATTTTTAAAACCTGCCGCTATACCGAAGAGCAGAAAGAGTATAGTTAGCCATGGTTTTGTACCGAAGTACCTGTCGAGGTAGACTCCGATACCGAGGCCGATAAAGGTCGTAGCCGCCATCATGATGCCCATGGAGCTTATCTTATAGAGGCCTTTGAGGGCGCCGTCCTCTTTTTTTTTCATCTCTTAAAAGTAGGCTTTTGCAAAGTCGGCTTATTTTCATAGAATCATCAAATTTTTTACCATGCAGAGCGGTAAAAAGTCAATTTTTTTGTTTTGTTCGACAAAAAAGCGAGTATCTATTCTTTTTCAAGCACTATATGCCTGAAATGTCTCTTTCCGGCCTGCAAGAGATATGTCGCTCCGATCTCCAGCGTCGCTTTCGGGTCTGTTACTTTAATTCCGTCTACCTTGACGCCGCCCTGGGTTATCATACGTCTGCCGTCCGAGGTCGATTTCACCAGGTCTGCTTCTGCCATCGCTTTTGGCAGCCAGATAGACCTGTCGGGGGTGGTTACGGTTATCTCTTCTATGTCGTCCGGTACTTCCTTCTTTTTAAAGAGCGCTCCGAAGGCGATTTTTGCTTGCTCTGCGTCCGCTTCTGAGTGGAAACGAGCAGTCAGTTCTCCGGCGAGAGCCTCTTTGGCTGCTTTAGGGTGGATACTCTTGGAGCGGATACTCACTAGCTCTTCACCCGTAACGTCGCTGAGCAGTTCGTAGTACCGCAGCATGAGCTCGTCGGAGATGGACATTATCTTGCCGTAGATTTCGTTCGGACTTTCAGAAATGCCTATGAAGTTATTATAAGACTTGCTCATCTTCTGCACCCCGTCCGTGCCTTCAAGCAGCGGCATGGTGAGCACGCATTGCGGGCTTTGGCCCATTTCGCGCTGCAGGTCGCGCCCTACGAGCAGGTTGAAGAGCTGGTCCGTGCCGCCGAGTTCGACGTCGGACTTCAAGACCACGGAGTCGTAACCCTGAACGAGCGGGTAGAGGAATTCGTGTATGGCTATCGGGCGGCCATCCTTGTACCGTTTGGAGAAGTCGTCGCGCTCGAGCATGCGAGCCACAGTGTACTTTGATGCAAGCGATATCATGTCGGTCGGGGTCAGGCGCTCCATCCACTCCGAGTTATAGACCACCTCCGTCTTGTCAGGGTCGAGTATCTTGAAGACCTGTTCCGTATAGGTTGCGGCATTATGCTTTACGTCCTCTTTTGTCAGAGGCGGACGGGTCTCGTTTTTGCCAGTGGGGTCGCCGATCATGCCGGTAAAGTCGCCGATAAGAAGAAGCACGTGATGTCCGAGGTCCTGAAAGTGTTTTAATTTTTGTATTAAAACTGTGTGCCCAATGTGAATATCAGGGGCCGTGGGGTCGAAACCTGCCTTGATGCGAAGCGGTTTATTCTCTTTAATAGAGATGGTCAGCTTCTTGACAAGCTCCTCTTCGGAGATTATCGCGGTGGAGCCCCGCCTGATTACTTCTAATTGTTCCTGTACGTTCATTACTCTCTTTTCTGAAAAGTCTTTATTGTTGTTAAAATAGTTTTTGAATAATCGCTCCGGCGCGTAGTCGGCTAACGCGGAGTTAGCGGCTCTTTTATCCGCTCTATTGCCGTTGCCTTGCCGCTTGTGGTATCTACGGTAATGATAGCGCCTTGAAGCTCGAGGCCCTTTGAGGCGACCTCGAAGCGGTTCGGCATGCCCGTTAGAAAGCGGTCGAGTACCAGCTCTCTCTGCATTCCGATTACCGAGTCTACGGGGCCTGTCATTCCGGCGTCGGTTATAAAGGCAGTACCGCCGGGCAGCAAACGTTCGTCTGAGGTCTGTACGTGAGTATGCGTGCCGACGACCGCGCTCGCCTCCGAGTCTAGGTACCAGCCGATGGCCGACTTCTCGCTTGTCGTCTCGGCGTGCATGTCTATAAAGATAATCGGCGTGATCTTTTTTATCTCGGCAATCGCGCTGCGCGCCGCTATGAACGGGCAGTCGATATTCTGCATGAAGACCCTGCCCTGGAGGTTGAGTACTCCGACCTTGATTCCGGAAGGCGTCTCCTTGATTACCCAGCCCGGTCCCGGAGTTCCTTCCGGGTAGTTGGCAGGCCGGATAATCTCGGCTGCCCCGCCTTTGAAGAGGTCGATAACCTCTTTTCTGTCCCATACATGGTTGCCGGTAGTGATAACATCTATGCCGCTACGCAGAAGCTCATCGTAGATGGAGATCGTGATGCCGAAGCCGCCTGCCGCGTTCTCGCCGTTTGCGATTACCATGTCCGGGCAGTGGCGCGAAACGACCTTCGGCAAGAGTTCCTTAATTACGGTTCTGCCCGGTTTGCCGATTATGTCGCCTACAAAGAGAATTTTTATGGTTTCGCTCAAATTTTCTCAGTTCTATTCTTGTTTCGGCTGTCAGCTTACCGGTATATAGACAATAATACCTGTACTACAACCTAGTGGATTTATTCTAATATCCGCCCCGACGCGCAGTCGGTCAGCGGGCGTAATCGACGGCTCGTGATTCCCTGATGACCGTAACTCTGATCTGGCCCGGATAGCTCAGCTCCTGCTCTATCTTCTGCGCAATATCCTTTGAGAGTACCACCGCGCCCTCGTCATTGATCTTGTTGTTCTCCACCATTACGCGGATCTCGCGCCCTGCCTGCAACGCGTAACATTTGTCTACTCCGCGGAAGCTCGTTGCTATATTTTCGAGATCGTCGAGCCGTTTTACGTAACTTTCGAGCATCTCTCTGCGGGCTCCGGGCCGCGCAGCCGACAGCGTATCGGCGGCCTGAACGAGAACTCCGTAGATTGTGTCCGGGCTGTCGTTGTGGTGAGAGCCGATGGCCGAGACGATCTTCGGCGCCTCGCCGTACTTCTTGGCGAGCTCGGCGCCGATTGCGGCGTGCGGCCCCTCAACCTCGTGGTCCACGGCTTTTCCTATGTCGTGGAGCAGCCCGGCCCTGCGTGCGGTCTTGGTAGATATGCCGAGCTCGGAGGCCATGATGCCGCAGAGGAAGGCGACCTCTATGGAGTGGGAGTAGACGTTCTGGGCGTAACTGGTACGGAATTTGAGCCTTCCTACGAGCCTCTGTACCTCTTTGTGTATCCCGTGCAGTCCGGTGTCGAAGATGGCTCTCTCGCCGGACTCCATGATAGATTTGTCGACCTCGGTCTCGACCTTTTTGACTATCTCTTCTATACGTGCCGGGTGTATCCTGCCGTCGGTTATAAGCCGCTCAAGCGAGAGTTTGGCTACTTCGCGCCTTACGGGGTTGTGGCCAGAGAGGATGACCGCCTCCGGAGTATCGTCAATAATTATGTCTATGCCTGTGGCGGCCTCTATTGCCCTGATGTTGCGTCCTTCACGCCCGATAATACGGCCTTTCATCTCGTCGCTCGGAAGATTAACTACGGAGACCGTCCGCTCCATGACGTACTCTCCGGCGTAACGTTGTATGGCAAGGCTAAGAATATCCTTTGCCTTTTTCTCCGACTCGTTCCGCGTCTCTTCCTCTATTCTCTTGAGCAGCTTTCCGGCCTCTAATTTCGCTTCGGCCTCCATGGTCTCAAGGATCATCTGCTTTGCATCATCGGCAGAGAGGTTGGAGATGCGTTCTAGTTGTTGACGCTTCTCTGCCTCTATGGCCTGTATCTCGGCCTCTTGCTCCTTAATTCTCTTTTCCTGGTGGTTGAAGGAGCGCTCACGTTTTAAGAGTTCGCTTTCGCGCCGATCGATCGACTCGTACTTCCTGTCGAGGTTCTCTTCCTTCGAGAGCACCCTCTGTTCCATGGCCTGAAGTTCTTTCTTTCTTGCGCTCGATTCCGCCTCAAAGTCGGCCTTGCCCTGAAAGAGCGTGTCCTTGGCCTGCAGATCGGCCTCTTTATTGATGTTTGCGGCCTCCTTCTCGGCCTCTTTTATAATCGAAGCCGCCGAAGTCCTGGCTGCTTCGCTGCTCGCTTCTACCGTCTTTTTTCTTAAGATATAACCTATTACAAGTCCAATTACTATTGATGCTACTGCCACTACAGCAACTATGATACTCGTTGAAATACCCATAGTGAAGATTCCCCCATTGTGACTCTATATGTTGAGGCGGAATGGATAACATGTACATTCCGCCGAGTGTAGGTCTGTTTTTGATTGACCGGAGTTTCCTTGAGGTCTCGGTGCCTGCCTCCCACGGCCTGTCAACTTTACATCTTCGATCTGTTACCCGAAAGGTCGATAACCCTCTTTTCGGTTACTATCATTGATACAGGCATATCGTGCTTTTCTGTCGGTATCCACCCGGAGACCACCTGAAATTCGTAGGCGAGGGCCACTATTATATCAGCCCTCAAGCCCGGTAACGCCCTGTCGTAGTACCCTTTGCCGAACCCGATCCTCGTGCCGGCTTCATCGAAGGCTACGCCCGGCAGCACTACCATATCGAGCTCGGTAGCCGGGGAGACGGTACAGACCTTATTTGTATCCGGCGCCAAAATACCGTAGGGACCTGAAACTAGCTCGCTAGCGGCACGAACCCTGTAAAAACTTAATGACTCTTCACAGAGTGCGGGATAGTAGACCTCTTTTTGTAACTCTAAAGCCCTTAGCAGAAGGGCCTCGGTCTTTACTTCCATGTCGTGGTCTGCGTAGAGCGCAATGCTTCGAGCCGAGATAAAGCTGCTCGATGTTATAAGCCGCTCTGTTATTAAGTCGCTCATACTCTTTACGGTACCGGTTGACAGGTTCCGGCGGGCCTTGAGGAGCTGTCTTCTAAGAGTCGCTTTGGTTTGAGTCTTATTCATTTATGGTAACCTCTTCAACCGGTATAGAGAAAGTTACGCTATAGGGATCGAAGAGCCGCCGGGCTATCGGCTAAATTCGTTTTAAAGAGGGTGTGGCGAGTGGAGCTTCGCTTCGGTTGTGGAGAAGTGGGAGGGTAAAAAAAGACGGTACTGGATAAAAAATAGAACGGGTCTCGGTAGAGCAAGTTGAGTCGGTACAATCGAACGGGTTAGACAGGCGGCCCTGTTTTCTTTAAGTTGCCACTATAAGCGCGAGGGTGGCTGCATTTTTCTGTAAAGGCCTCTGATACAGCCGTTTCGATTATCTATCTGTATACTAAGTTGTATACAAGCACCAACTGTATAAGAGCAGGTATACGGGTGCAGTTACCCGGTCTGCTCTGCTGCCTGTTCAACTCCGATTTTCCGGTTCTGACAATTATGGTTATTGCCCCAAGGCCGGTACTCTAAAAAATGGCCCGGTTTATGTCCTCAATATTGTTCCCGGGTTGATGTCACATTTAAAATACCACGACCGCTTGCCCGAATATTGGCTTCGGGTTATATAAGAAACTTCCCCCCGCAATTGCCGTGTCGACCGAAATTCGAACCTGTCTGACAGGTGGGTGCCTTGTGCGTTGTTTCCGATTTCCCTCCGGGGGCATGTCGTACGCAACGAGAGAAAGCTCCCTGGTCGAATAACATTGGTTCTGAATTATACATGTCGATCACAAACAGAGCAGGGGAGAAGCTTTTAAGCCTGTCCGATCCGTCTGTTTATCTCTTTGTTCATCTGTTGAGACCTCTTCCCTATCTTGATGACGGTCTCTTTTGTCTTTATTACCTCTCCGGTTATGTTCAAGGCCGCTAATAGTGCCAGGTCGAGCGTTGACGCGGCCTTGGTATTCTCCTTAACCTCCTCTATCTTATTGTTTAGGTAATCTTCAACACTTCTCAGGTGTTCGTCGCCTTCGGCGCTTTTGACGACCAGTTTATGACCGTTAATCTGAATTTCCATTGCTTTCTTCAAAAATTCACCTAAGCGCTTTGCGTAAGTCCTTCTATCTTCTGCAAGATGCTGCTTACCTTATCACGGGCAACCGTTTTTTCGGCATCGAGTCTTTCGATTCTTTCCTTAAGGCTTTTGAGTTCAAGTTCCTTGAGGCTTAACCTGCTCTTGAGGTCAATATTTTCCGCATATAGCGTATCGAAGTTGCTGAGTAGAAGGGTCAGTCGTGCTTCAAGATCGTCGAAGTTTTTCACCAGAAATAACCTCCATTTTGACATCTATATATTACTTTTTAGTCCTCTTTATGTCAAGGGGTTAATGGGGAAGGCGGTATGTGCGGGTATTGTTGGCGCCGAGAGTGATGCTTAGATTTAACTACTTGATTTAACGGCTTTTGTAGAGTGTTTTTTTGTTACGGTATTTGGCTTGGCATGTAAAGAAAAAGGGCTGTCCGGTTTCGGACAGCCCATATAAAAGCGTGTTCTTTGTGAGAAAAAGTAAAAAAGATCAATAGGCGTAGAGGTTTCCGTACGGTCTCGATGAGACCGGGATCAGTTTTTTGAACGGGCGGCTCATGACCGAGTCGTAATCGAGGTTGAGGTCCGCGCAGTACTCCTTGAGCAGCTTCTCTAGCACCTTTTTGTCCTCGGCATCTGTATCTATTACCCCGACTTCGGCGCCGCAGTACTTCTGTTCAACCGGGCCCCGTATGTAGATGGCGCCGCCGTGCATGCCGGTGCCGAGGTAGTCGCCTACTATAGAAGAGTTCTCGGGGCTGTCGAGACCGAGCAGTATCAGCACTCCGCCGGCCATGTACTCGCCGAAGAAGTCGCCTGCCGTGCCTCCTGCGATTATTGTCGGGCTCTGCCGTTTTACGCCCTTCATGTGGATACCTACCCTGTAACCGACGTCGCCCCGTATGTGCAGTTTGCCTCCACGCATCCCGTACCCAAGCACGTCGCCCGCGTTGCCGTGGATGATGATCTTGCCTGCGTTCATGGTATTTGCGATATTGTCCTGAGCATTGGCGCTGATGGTTACGGTGGGCCCGTCCATGAAGGCCGAGAGGTCGTTGCCAGGCACGCCTTCAACGCTCAGGTCAAGTTTGCCGCGAAGCCCTGTGGCAATGTAGTACTGTCCGTTAACGTTTTTAAGGCTGATCTCTTTTTCGCCTTTATCCACTGCCGCGCGAACCATATCGTTAAGGTCGCGGTAGTACTGGTCTTTTGCATCGATTTCAAACATTCGGTCCTCTTGTTGTCAGAAAAATTTTGCTCAATAACCTGCTCAACCGGTTAAGCCGGAGAAAAAATTATCTTCCGGCCGGTTTTACGCCGAGCATGTCGAGTGTCTGGGCGTCGAGTCCTACGCCGCGAAGCCTTTCGCGGCTGCCCCGGAGGCTCTCTATTGCGTTTACGCCGAGCGCGCCGAGTACTTCCATCAGTTCGTGAACCCAGGCGCGTATAAGATTGCTTAAGCGTACTGCGTAGACCTCGGGGTCGAGCCTTACGGTAAGCTCAGGCCTCTGGGTCGTAATGCCCCAGGAGCAGTTCCCCGTGTAACACTTTCCGCAGAGCGTACAGCCCATTGTCATTAGCGCTGCCGTGCCTATCGCTACGCAGTCGGCTCCGAGAGCGATCGCTTTTGCCGCGTCAGCTGCAGAGCGGATTCCTCCGGCAGCGACTATAGAGGCCTCGTTCCGTATGCCCTCCTGACGCAGCCGGTCGTCAACTGCGGCGAGCGCGTGTTCGATCGGAATACCGAGATGATCGCGTATTATGCCTGGCGCTGCGCCCGTGCCTCCGCGGAATCCGTCGAGGTATACGATGTCGGCGCCTGCGCGAACTATTCCCGAGGCGATAGCAGCGACATTATGCACTGTGGCGATTTTTACAGAGACCGGTTTGTAATTCGTGGTCTCCTTGATGGCGTAGATAAGCTGCCTTAAGTCCTCGATCGAGTAGATGTCGTGTTGAGGAGCCGGGCTGAGGGCGTCCGTGCCGACAGGGATCATGCGGGCCTTGGCGACCTCGAGCGGAATCTTTTCACCTGGCAGGTGGCCGCCGATACCAGGCTTTGCACCCTGTCCGATCTTGATCTCTACAGCAACGCCGGCGTTGAGGTACTCGGGGTTGACGCCGAAGCGGCCCGAAGCTACCTGTACTATTATATTTGACGTATACGGCTTAAGGTCTTCGTGCAACCCGCCTTCACCTGTATTCATCAATATACCGCATTCCTTTGCGGTGCGCGCCAGTACCTTCTGGGCGTTGAGGCTGATAGAGCCGTAGCTCATGGGCGAGAAGATTATCGGGGCCGCGAGTTCGAGATTCGGCGGCATCTTTGTGGCGAGCTTGCGCTTGCCGTCTTTGCCCTTGGTGAACTCAAGCTTCGACGGCTTCTTGCCTAAAAAGGTCTTTAGCTCCATCGGTTCGCGTAGCGGGTCGATCGACGGGTTTGTGACCTGGCAGGCGTCGAGCATAAGGTGGTCGAAGAGTATGGTGCCCTCTCTGTCGCAGCCCATTCCCGTAAGCGGTATGCCGCCGGTCTCTGCCTGGCGTTTGATGTTTCGGATATGGTTGTAACTCCAGTAGCCGTTCTCCTTGAAACGCGTCTCTTCCTTAAGAATCTCTATCGCTTCTGTCGGGCAGTAGTGATAACATCTTAGGCAGCGCACGCACTTCGATGTCTCTATCTGCACGCGGTCTCCGCCCCAGTCGTAGACTGACCAGCCGCAGTTCTGTATGCATCTCTTGCACCGGATACATTTATCCGTATCTATCGTCGCCCGGTATTCAGGCGGCGCCTGACTTTTAAACATTCAATTCTCTCCTGCCCCTCTGTCCCCAAAGTTCGGAGGGGGCGTTTATTGTCTGTGAAGGTCCGTGATGGCCGGTCCGGTTCTGCCCGGTTCGACCGTCAATCTGCCTGTCTATAAAAGGCCCAGGTTTTACAAAAGGCCCAGGTGGCCCGGTAAGTCAGTTTTCGAGTTCTACTATAACAGGCTCACCGGCCCTCGGCGCCCATACCGTGTCGGGTGCGGGGCAGATCGCCCTTATCGCCGACTCTTCGCTCGCCATGTAGACCATATCGTCTTTTGTTGCGGCTACTAGCGGACGGAGTTTGATCCTGTCGTTAATTCCCACAAGGCCGTTCTGGTGGCCGAAGAGCAGAGAGAAGGGGCCGTTCAGCAGTGCGCTGGAGTAGGTCTGCCTGAGCGCGGTTATCGCCTCTTTTTCATCCGCGTCGAGGTCCTCGATATCTTTCCAGAAGGGGGCTGCCAGGATCGTACAGGCTGTAGCCACATCTAGACCGTGGCGGCGTATGAGAAGGTCGAAGAGGTATGCGACCACTTCGGTATCCGTGAGCAGCGCCAGTTTATAACCGAACATCTCGAGGTATCTTTTGTTTATACCGTAGGATGAGATCTCGCCGTTATGGACTATCGACCAGTCGAGCAGAGTAAACGGATGCGCTCCGCCCCACCAGCCGGGCGTGTTGGTCGGAAAGCGAGTGTGGCCCGTCCATATGTGCCCTTCGTACTCGTCGAGCCTGAAGAATTCTGCTATTACCGACGGGTTGCCGACGCCCTTGAAGGCCCCCATGTTTTTGCCGGAGCTGAAGACGTAAGCGCCGTCTATCTCGGAGTTGATCTTCATTATGGCGTTTACAACAAAGTCTTCACCGTTGCCGTCACCGGTTATGCTCCCTTTCGAAGGTGAGATGAAGTACCGTACCAGAAGCGGGTTTATTGCTATCTCTTTAACCGGCGTGGTCGGGATCTCTTCTACCTTCTCGACATGGAAGTGCTCTTTTATGTACTCTTCAACGCTGAAGCGCGCGCTCTGCACGTCGTACATAATGTGAAAGGCGTAGAAGTCCGCGAAGTCGGGGTAGATACCGTAAGCCGCGTATCCGGCGCCGAGCCCGTTGCCTCTGTCATTCATGAGCGTGAGCGACTTTGCTATGATGCTTCCGCTTACCCGCTCGCGTTTCTTGCTGATGAGGCCGGTAAGGCCGCATCCGGCGATATCTTTCTGAAAATTGTGATCCACTTGTGTCCTCTCAGGTAGTTAAAAAATCCTGTAAAGTTTCCCGTTCTAAAAGTTTTCCTGTAAAAGATCGAATGCGGAAGATCTTTCTTTAAGCCGCTACGATAAACCCGGTGTCACGAATCTATTTAAGATTTTCCGGGCAGATCGCTCAAACCAAACCCGTGCCGACTACTCGTCGTCCGTGCCGGTCTTTTTTTCGTTCTCTGCTTCGCGCGCCTTTAAGACGAGTTCGTGCAGTTTCAGAAACTCGTCCTTGCCGGACTTTTTCGGTTCCGGAAGCCCGAGTTTCTTTCTTGCCGGCATGGCGGGGTCTCCGAGGCGCGAGCTCTTGGCAAACATGTCCCAGCCCCGCTTGACCTGCGGCGGGAACTTGCCGCGCTTTGTGGCTATGGTTCTAAGCGCAGTCATGGCGTTTTCGAATCCGTAGTGCTGGTAGCACATCTCAAGGCAGTAGTGGCACTCGAGGCACTGCCATATATGCTTCGACTCGAGCCATTTCTCGAACTCTCCGGCTAAAATGTCTTTTATGACTTCACGCGGATCGTAACCGGGTATGGTTATGCACGACGGGCAGATGGAGAAGCAGGCTCCGCAGCCGGCGCATTTTTCGAGCAGTTTAAGGTCGAGATCAGATTTTATCATCTTTATTCCCCGGTTTATTCCCCGGTATTTTTCCGGTATCTCAGATTATTAAACCCGTGCTGTCGGCCTTCGGGTTCTGTCTGTTTTAGAGCGTTCCCTTTTATTTACCCAATCGGCTAGAGAGTTCCGGTCGCATTGAGTCCGGAGTTGATCTCTTCCTGGTTGTCGGCTGTAAGCGAGGCCCATTTCTTCAAGAAGGGCTCTGCTGAGACGCGGTGCAGGTCGAGTCCGAGCTCTTCTGGGGTATGGCCGAGGGCGAGTCCCAGAAGCTCTGTGAAGTAGATTACGGGTAGGCCCAGTTTTTCGCCTTCGCGCATCATAAGGAACTGGTTGTTGTCGAACTGCAAAAAGCATGACGGGCAGCAGACGGTAAGTGCGTCGGCCCCGGCCTTTATCAGTTCCTTTAGCTTCATGCGCGCCATGTGCAGCGCATTGTCGTGCTGGTCCACCCTGTCGAGTCCCTGGCCGCAGCACATCAACTTTGTGTCGGTCTCAACGCTCTCGGCTCCGAGCGTGCGAATAAGGTTGTCGTACTTTACGGGATCTATCGGGTCGTCATTTCTGAGGGCATGAGAGGGGCGTATCATGTGGCAGCCGTAATGGGCCGATATCTTCATGCCGTTGAAGTTTTTCTTTATGGTCTGCTTTATCTTGTGCGATCCTACGGAGTCGTGGAAGAAGGGCACGAGATGGCTCAGCTTTGCGCTTCCTTCGAACTCACGGCCAACCTCACCCAAGAGCGAGTTGACGGTATCCTTCTCTTTCGGGTTCGACTCCAGCTCGCCCTTTACGGTTGCGAGGTTCGAGACACAGCCGGTACAGGGGCTGACTATATCCACTTTATTTTCATCGGCAAGTGCCACGTTGCGGGCCGCAGTAACGACGAACATCTCGTGGTCAACGTTATCAATAAGCGATTTTTCCGGGCAACATGTGAAACCGTCTATCTCTTTATACGGCAGAGAGAAGTCATCAAAGACGATACGGCTCGACTTTTCAAGAAACGGAAAACGGGCCTGAATGGTACAGCCCCAGAATACGGCGAAATCTTTCATCGTGCGGACTTTCTTTTATTTAGCGACAAAGAGGGCTCGGAACCGGGAGAGCTGGCTTTTCAGGTGCTGCCGGTCTGTTTTAACGTGAGCCTGTCGGGTTTTGGCGTGGTGTCAATTCTCTATACTCTCCTCGCCTGTTACAGGCGAGGAGAGTATAGAGAAATCTGTTCTGAAGTTTACGCCGGTGTTGATGCGGCAGGTCTTAATCCCGGGTCCGATGTTAAGAAAAGTACGAATCTCTGGATGCAACCTGCAAAGACGCAAGGCAGAAGAAAGCTACTCAGGCAGGTACGCAAGCGTCGGTCGGACAGACCTCGGCGCATTTCGGCTCGTCAAAGTATTCTTTGCACTCTACACATACTGCCGGATCTATTACGTAGATATCGCCTTCGGAAATTGCTTCTACCGGGCACTCGGGCTCACATACACCACACGCTACACAGTCTTCAGTAATTGTTAGTGACAAGACGTACCACCTCCGTTTTTTCTGGTTTGACCTCTTTTTTTATTAAAGAACCCTGTTTGTTAATGAACCGCAGGCTCAGTGATACGGTAGTAAAAAAAGAGCTATTCTTTTGTATACAGTATACTATACTACTCGTCTACAAAAGACAAGTTTTTTTTGGGGCCTACCCGCCCCTTCCATTATGCCGGACCTTTTTACAGATCAGCACCCTCCGGCTCATGGGTGCGTTTACGGGTAGACGAGAAAGAGTTACCCCGTAAATCTTATACTACGGCTTCTGCATTACAAGCAACTTAGGCTCACACATCTCCTCCATTGCAAAACGTACGCCCTCGCGGCCGAAACCGCTCGACTTTACTCCACCGTAAGGCATGTTGTCGGACCTGAAGGTCGGTATGTCGCCGGCTATCAGGCCTCCGACCTCTAGTCTCTCGTACGCCTTTAGGATTGAGTTCATATTATTGGTGAAGAGGCCGGCCTGAAGCCCGAAGGGCCCCGAGTTGACGGCGTCTAGCACTCTGTCGAAGTCGTCGAACGGTTCCAAGATGACAACAGGGGCGAAGAGTTCGTCGATGCAGACCTTCATGTCAGGCGTAGTTCCGGTCAGTACGGTCGGCGTAAGGATCGAACCCTCGCGCTTGCCTCCCGTCAATAGCGTTGCGCCGGCATTTATTGCCGCGTACACCCACTCAAGCGTCTTCTCTATCGAATCCGAATCTATCATCGGACCGAGTTCGGTTGCAGGGTTGGCCGGGTCACCGGTAACTAGACTCTCGGCCTTGGTTATAAAAGAGTCCCTGAAGTCATTGAAGATACTGGTATGGACGTAGATTCTTTGTACCGAGATGCAGACCTGGCCCGCGTTGGCAAAGGCCCCGGTAATACATCTGGAGCTGGCCTGTTCTATGTCTGCGTCGTCCATTACTATCACACCGGCGTTGCCGCCGAGCTCAAGCGTTACCTTTATGGTGTTGGCCTTTTTCTTCAGCATCCACCCGACTTCCGGGCTGCCAGTGAAGGTCAGTTTTTTTATACGGTGATCGTCTAAGAGCGTGCCGGCCACAGGGCCTTCAGACGGAATCACGCTCAGCGCACCAGGTAAAAGCCCGGCGTCTATTATAATCTCAGCGAGCATCAGCGCGCTTATCGGCGTCTGCGAGGCCGGTTTTATTATTATGGGGCAACCGACGGCAAGGGCCGGGGCGACCTTGTGGGCCACAAGGTTGAGCGGGAAGTTGAAGGGCGAGATGCCGAAGACCGGGCCTATGGGAAAAGAGCGCAATAGACCGAAGCGACCCTCGGCGCCGGGCGCGACGTCGAGCGGTAAGACCTCTCCGCCCATTCTTGTGGCCTCTTCCGCAGCAATGCGAAAAGTCCCCTCTGCCCTTGTTACCTCGCCTCTCGCCTCTTTAATCGGTTTTCCGGCTTCAGCCGAGATTATGGCCGCAAGCTCGGCGGCCCTTCCGGCGATACCGTCCGCAATCTCTTTTAAGAGACCAGCCCGTTTATGGGCGGGCCATTCTTTAAGCTCTTCGAAGGCCACTGTTGCCGCTTTAGCCGCCTTTGAGAAGTCGGAGGCAGAGCCGAGCCACGTTACCCCGACAAGAGCAGAGTTGTACGGGGAGCGGACCTCTAAAGAGGAACCGGTCTCAACCCACTCGCCACCGACCAGTATCTTTTTCGCCTCGGTCATTTCTCTCTCAGGTGTACTTCTTTTAAGACTGTTTTTTTCTGCCACAGTCGGCTCCCGTAGATGTTCCGTCTTTATTATTTTTATATTTTAACCGGAAAAGGGCTGATAGTCAATCTCGTCCCACTATAATAGGGAACCCTGCTTTTAGCTCTACGATCTCTTTCTTCCATGCGATTGTTCTATTGTGTTATATTTATAAAAAGCCGGGTCCGGCATTAAAGGGCGGCTCTTGTTAATGAGTAGCTCAGTATTAAAGAACAGCGGGATAACTTTTCGGGTGACTCGAAAAAATTAGATCTCTTTGCCAAGGTTGAGGCGGGCCTAAAGTAAGAAGCAGAGCAGGTATGAAAATATGTGAGCGCCTTGCCTGGGCACCAACAAAAGCACCAACAAAGAAATTGGCAGAAAGAGCAGTTTTTTATATATGGGGGTAGTACCATTCCGCAATTATACGGCAGCACCAAAGGGCTCAAATCGAGCCAGATCAAACGTCTTGAGCGCATCTACAAGCGCAGAACCCAGCGCGAAGAGCTTATAGCACCTGAACTCGCAAGGTATTTAACAGAACTTTCCGCCGATATACGCCGCCAGATAGGTATTATAATCAACCGTAAAGGCGCGGTCGTGGCTGTGATGGTAGGGGATGAAAAGGAGATTACCATACCGGTTCTCTCCGACTACCCGTTAGGCAGGCGGCTGCTTCGAGGTGTCTGCTGTATCCATACTCATCTAAAGGGCGAACCTATAACCGAAGACGATCTAACGGACCTTGCGATCTTAAGGCTCGATATGATGGCGGTGATAGGCATAGGTCCTGACGCTCTTCCGGCTACCGTACAGACGGCGCACCTTTTGCCGGTAAATCCGTCCGGAGAGCTCTATGAGGTGAGTGAGCAGATCAGATTTCACGACCTCGACCTCGAGTACTCCTCTTTTATAGAGTCGCTTGAGGAGGAACTCGGCAGGGAGAGTTTAAGGGATGTAAGGGATGAGCGTGAGCGCGCTATCCTGATTTCGGTCTCTAAAGAGAGTAAGAACATACAGGAGGAGTCGCTCGAAGAGCTGGCAGAGCTTGCGGCTACGTCAGACGTTGTGGTGCTCGACAGGATTACCCAGAGGCCGGCCAAGATAAATCCGAAGTACCTTATGGGCAGCGGCAAAATTCGCGACGTCATTATACGAGCACTTCAGCGAGAGGCGACGATGCTGGTTTTCGACTCCGACCTTACTCCTGCGCAGGTGCGCGAGATTTCCGCAGTAACCGAGATGAAGGTAATAGACAGGACCCAGCTGATACTCGATATCTTTGCGCGCAGGGCGCATTCGAGGGACGGTCGCGTGCAGGTGGAGCTTGCGCAACTCAAGTACATGCTGCCAAAACTGGTCGGCAAGGGGGTAACGCTCTCGCGCCTGATGGGAGGAATCGGCGGAAGGGGCCCGGGTGAGAGCAAGCTGGAGGTCGACCGCAGGCGCGTGGGCGAGCGGATCTCAAGGCTCGAGGCCGAGCTTAAGGCGCTTAGCCGGGGCAGAAAAGAGCGCAGAAGAAAGCGCGCCACGGGTAACGTGCCGATAATCTCGATTACCGGTTATACCAATGCCGGCAAGTCTACACTTTTGAATGCGCTTACCAGCAGCTCTACGCTTGTCGAGGATAAGCTCTTTGCTACGCTCGATACTGCAACGCGCAGACTCCGTTTCCCCAGAGAGCGAGACGCTGTTATCACCGATACTGTCGGTTTCATAAGAAAACTGCCGGAAGAGCTGTTAAAGGCCTTCAAAGCGACGCTCGAAGAGATGGAGGATGCTGACCTGCTGCTCCACCTGGTCGATCTTTCAAATCCTCACTTTAAGGCGCGTATGGAGACTGTGGAGTCTATACTGCTTGAACTCGGCCTCGGTGAGATACCCCGGTTGCTGGTCTTTAACAAGGTGGAGCTCTGCGAGGCGGAAACGGTAGAGAATCTCTGCGATATGTACGACGCAATAGGTATCTCGGCCCTTAAGCTCGATACGCTCGTGCCGCTTCTTGCTGCGCTGGAAGCGCGGCTCTGGCCGGGCGGTAATGGCGGTTATGAAAGTGTCGAAAATGATGGTGAGGGGGCATGGCTCTCTGACAACGGCGCTACGGATGAAGAACAGTAGGCTTGAAAATTAACAGGGCATACGGCCTTAAATAGCCGTATGCCCTGTTAATTTTTCATCTACTTAAGTAAGAGCGGTTTACTTCTTGTCTTTTTTGCCTTTGTGGTGCGCTCCGTCTTTTTCCCACATCTCACACTTGGCGAGCGAGTCGTCGAGCTTTTCTATGTAGGCGTTGAGTCTCTTCTTCTGCTCTGCGGACGGTTTGTGGTTCAGGTCCCTCAGTATCACCATCACTTCGCGCATCATGCCCATGTGCTCTTTTTTCATTTTGTGGTGTTTTGCCTTGCGCTCTTCCATGGCGCACGGATTTTTGTCACCCATACTCATGCCACACGGGTTTTTTGCGCACGGGTTTCCGGCCAGAGCCGGTGAGGCCATCAACGACACTGATATCACCGCAGCTCCGAGGGCTGCTCCTATGGTTGCAGGTAACTTCATTTCGTCTCCTTCTGATTGAAAAATTGATTTTTTAAAAAAAGTTAGTTATACGCTCTTTTGCCGGTTGTTATATAGGTATTAACAGTATATCACTCTTTTAGATAATTACAGGGCAGGCGGGGTGATTTTATCAAATTTGTACATCCCCGCGTCCGGAGATGTTTCAGAGACCGCGGCGCTCATGCGCCTGCAGGTTACCTTTTATCATGTTAGACGTTACGTAGGATGTCAAATATAAAGCCTTGTTGGCCGTATACGCCACTGTTCGGCACAAAGGGTTTCGCGGGCCTAAAGAGATGAATACCCTTGCTTAATATGGCCCTTTATTGTACTATTTAGCAAATTTCACAGACTCTCTTGAGTTAAGTTATCGGTATATTCAAGGGGCTCTGGCGTTGCCCGTACCGGAACGGAGTCGTAACAATGGGACTTTTTATAACATTAGAAGGCATAGAGGGCTCCGGCAAGAGCACCCAGATATCGAAACTCTCCGAATACCTTACCGACAAGGGTATCTCTACCTTGGCCGTAAGGGAGCCGGGCGGTACTCCCGTTGGCGAGAGGGTGAGGGCCATTCTGCTCGAGCGGCCCGAAAAGTCATCCGAGGCCCTCGATATAACCCCTTTGACCGAGCTTTTTCTCTATGAGGCGTGTCGCGCTCAGCTTGTGCAAGATGTTATAATCCCCGCGCTTGATGCCGGTTCTACCGTAATCTGCGACCGTTACGTCGATTCGACGCTCGCTTATCAGGGTTATGCGCGCTCAATCGATCTCGGTGCGGTGGCTGCAATCAATGCGAGGGCAGCCAGTGGTCTGATGCCCGACGTCACTATCTTAATAGACCTGGAGCCTGAAGAGGGGCTTAGAAGGGCTACGGCGCGAATGAGCGGGGTTACGGGGGTTAAGGAGGACAGGTTCGAGGCCGAGGACATACTCTTTCACAAGAGGGTGCGCGACGGTTTTCTCTCTATAGCCGAATTCGATCCGGGAAGGGTATATGTGGTTGACGGCAGAGGGGAAATCGCTTCTGTTCACGACTCTATCTGTGTTATCATAGATAAAGTGCTTGAGAGTGTTTAGGCCTCTGTTGCGCCTTTGTATGTTACAGTAGTCGATTTTTTTCAGTTATTTTGCCGCTTTTATGGCTTTAGAATATACTTATGGCCTCTTGATATATATGGCCTTTGGATAATAGAAATGCCATTTAAAGATATTTCAGGCCATACCAGAGAGATTTTGGCGTTAAAGAACGCCGTTGCCGCCAACAGGGTGGCGCATGCCTATCTCTTTTCGGGCCCGGGCCGTTCGGGCAAGGGGCTCGTTGCAAAGACCTTTGCAATGGCGCTCAACTGTACTGTAAGCTCTCCAGAGCCGTGCGGTCTCTGCTCCGACTGCGTTCGTATAATCGACTCCTCGCATCCTAACTTGACAGAGATTGGCCCGAGCAATAAAGACGGCGCCCCTGACCCTGGCGGCCTTATACGGATCGCAGAGGTGCGCCGTCTTCAGGGGGCTCTCAGGTACAGGGTTGAAAACGGCATGAAGGTGGTTATAGTCGACTCTGCCGACAGGCTTCAGCCGCAGGCCGCGCACGCATTCTTAAAGACTCTTGAGGAGCCGCCGCCTGATTCCGTACTGATTCTGGTCTCCGCGCGCGCCTCCGCTCTTTTGCCGACCGTACTTTCGCGTTGCCAGAGGGTTAACTTCCGTCCTCTTGAAGAGTCCGTAGTGCGGGACTTTCTCGTAAACCGAACAGGGCTCGGGGCCGAAGAGAGCGCACGTGTGGCTCATCGCAGCGCAGGTTCGCTCGGCATCGCTCTTGAGTATGTTGAGAGCGATCTTTATTCGGAGCAGATGGAGATCGCTTCGAGGGTAGAGGCCCTCGGCCCGAACGAGACCATGCAGGCGATGAAACTGGCCGATGAGCTCTCCAAGATGGACGGGCTGGCCGGTCTTTTAGAGTTTCTAAAACTTAGGTGCCGCGACAGGGTAGCTAGTGTAAGCGGCGCTCGCGGGCTTGCGGTTACCGAGGTGGTTTTCGGGCAGAAGACCGGAGTAGAAGAGTTGGTAGAGGCGTATTCATTAATAGAGGCGGCGCGTGTCGATATTGCCTCTCCCTGTAACATTAACAGGTTGCTGAGGCTTGAGGCGTTGTTCTTTTCTCTTATGGAGCTTTCTTCAGGCTGCTCCGGTCACAGTGCACAGGCCGCAGTTTGAGCGGACACCGGCCCTGCTGGGTCGATTCTTTATATTCATGAGGTTTAGCTGTAATGAGTCAGCGTTTAGTATACGGCGTACGTTTCAAGAAGGCCTCGAGGGTCTTTGAATTTGACGGTACGGATCTCTCCCTTTCGCACGGCGATCTTGTGATAGTCGAGGTCGAGAAGGGGCTCGGCATGGGTACGGTGGTAAACGGTCCGAGAGAGCCCGTAAGGCCCGGTAGAAAGATCAGAAAGGTTATACGCAAGGCCGATACCACTGATGTAGAGCGGTTCAACTTCAATACCGAGCGGGAGACCGAGGCCTTTCGTATCTGCAAGCAGAAGATTGCGAAGTACAAACTGCCTATGAAACTCGTCTGCGTTGAGAACCTCTTTGACTCTTCCAAGGCGATCTTCTACTTTACCTCGGATACTCGCGTGGACTTTCGCGGGCTCGTCAAGGACCTCGCTTCGATCTTCCATACTAGAATAGAGATGCGTCAGATCGGGGTCAGGGATGAGGCGAAGATGATAGGCGGGCTCGGGCCATGTGGACGTGCTTTCTGCTGCGCCTCATTTCTTTCTGATTTTGAGCCGGTTACGATAAAGATGGCAAAGGACCAGAATCTTGCGCTCAACCCTGTTAAGATCTCCGGGGTCTGCGGCCGTCTTATGTGCTGCCTCAGTTACGAACATGAGGCGTATAAGAAGGGCGGAAGCGCGCATGGTTGCCATAAAGGCGGTCATAAGGGTGGAGGTAGTAAACATTGCGGAGCGCACGGGCGTTCTTCCGAGCCCAAGCCTCAAACAGGCTCAGAGTCCTGTTCCCAGCCTTCTCAGGAGAAGCAGGAGAGAGGTAACAAGAACAGGCCGGAGAGGCAGGGCCGGAACCGGTCGGGCAGGTCCCGGCAGGGTAGAGCGCGTTCTGGCGGGGCGCCGGAGGGCGGTAAAGCAACTGGGGCCGACAGCAAGCCGGCCGGCGAACAGTCCAGGAGCAAGGGTTCGGAAGGCGGCAACCAGAGCAACAGGCCCGATAGGCCGGACAGAAACAGGCAGGGCAGGGACAGGCAGGGCAGAGAGCGGTCCGGCGGCAGCTCTTCGGGTGAAGGCGGCAACTCTCAGGGCAACAAGCGGGATAAGTAGAGTAAAACTATGGAGCGGTAACGGCAAAGAGGTGGCTGATAAAGAGATGGCTGACATGAAGAGCTTCTACATAACGACCCCGATCTATTACGTCAACGACGTGCCTCACATAGGCCACGCCTATACGACCGTTGCTGCGGATGTGCTCGCGCGGTATAAGCGGTTAAAGGGGTATGACGTCTTCTTTTTAACTGGAACCGACGAGCACGGTCAGAAGGTTGAGAAGGCGGCAAAGAGCGCGGGCGTTGGACCCGAAGAGTTCGTTGACTCGATCGTGCCCCGTTTTCGTGCCCTTTGCGAGGCGCTAAACAGCTCCAACGACGACTTTATCCGTACCACCGAGACCCGCCACAAGAGGGCGGCAACGGCGTTATGGAACTCGATATCGAAGAGCGGGGATATCTATCTTGGCGAGTATGAAGACTGGTACTGCACGCCGTGCGAGAACTTTCTGACCGAGGGGCAGCTTGTTAATATGAAGTGCCCGGACTGCGGACGCGAGGTCGAACGGCTAAAAGAGCAGAGTTACTTCTTCGCTCTTTCGAAGTACGGTGAAAAGCTCAAGGCGTATATAGAGGCTAACCCCGGTTTTGTCGCGCCGAAAACAAAAAAGAACGAGATACTCTCCTTTATAGACGAAGGACTGCGCGACCTCTCGGTTTCACGCACTACCTTTACCTGGGGCGTGCCAGTTCCAGGCGATGAGAAGCATATTATGTATGTCTGGATAGAGGCGCTGACAAACTATCTTACGGCTACGGGTTTTCCCGATGAGACGTATCTGAAGTACTGGGGAGGAGTTGAGAGCGGACATGAGGTTGTCCATATTATCGGTAAGGACATACTCCGTTTCCACTCGGTCTTCTGGCCCGCTTTTCTAATGAGCGCCGGGCTGCCGCTTCCGACTCGTGTTTTTGCGCACGGCTGGTGGACAGTAAACGGGGCTAAAATGAGCAAATCGACCGGTAACGTAGTAGACCCGTTTGCCGTTATCGAAGAGTACGGCGTCGACCAGTTCAGGTATTTCATGCTTCGCGAGGTGAGGTTCGGCCTCGACGGGGATTTTTCGATACCCGCGCTCGTAAGGCGTATAAACTCAGAGCTTGCAAACGATCTCGGTAACCTGCTGAGCCGTACGGTCTCGATGATAGAGAAGTATACCGACGGGGTGATCCCGGCGTGCGGACAGGGACGCGAAGAGTTCGAGGGCCCGGTGGACGCGCTTTTCAGCAATCTCGGCGCCGAAGTCGAAGAGTGCATGGAGAAGCTCGATTTCTACGAGGCTCTGGTAAAGATATGGGAACGGGTTCGCGAGGTTAACGGCTACGTGGAGAAGAGCGCGCCGTGGAAACTCGCCAAAGAGGGCGACGCCGCGCTGCCGACCGTACTCTATAAACTCGCCGATACGCTGCGTGTTATCGGGTTATCCATCTATCCGTTCATGCCTGGCTCTGCCACCGGTATCTGGACGCAGCTCGGCATAAAGTCAGATATTGAAGAGAGTCTATTTGACTCGGAGATCGCTTTGGGTTCAATAGATATATCGGGGCTTAAGGTAGATAAAGGCGCGCCGCTCTTTCCGAGAGTCGATGAGCCGAGTATTGATGTGGAGCCTGCGTAGCCGGTAGCCGGGTTGCAGGTGTGAAAAAGCAGAACCGGAGTAGAAGCCGTTTGGGAGGTCGTGCCGAGTCTGGAGACGCCGGGTGCGGCTTTTTCTTTTTTGAGTTAGAATAAGAGAGTGGCAAAGAGAATTTTTATGGATAAGCGAATTTTTATAGATACGCATGCGCACCTGGACGACCCGAGACTCTTCAAAAATCTCGGTGCCGTTATAAAACGTGCTGGGGAGGCCGGGGTCACCCGTATGGTAACGGTCGGCTGCTGGAGTAAAGAAGGCGGTTTTGACCGTGTTGTTGAGATTCTTGGCGCCAAATCAAATATCTACGGTGCGCTCGGCGTTCACCCGCATGAGGCTAAAGAGGTGGTCGATGCGACTCCTTACGACTCTATTAGAGAACTTGTTACCTCTGTCGATCCTGCCATTAAAGGCAGAATCGTAGCGATAGGGGAGACTGGGCTCGACTTTCATTACGACAACTCTCCGAGAGAGAAGCAGAGAGAAGTCTTTATCGCCCAGATACGCCTGGCAAAAGAGTTCGGACTGCCGCTGATCGTGCATACGCGCGAGGCCGAGGCCGAGACCATTGATATACTGCGCGCCGAGGGTCTGGGCCCGGCAGGCGGCGTTTTTCACTGCTTTTCCGGTAGCGCGGAGCTGGCTCGCGAGGCTCTGGACATGGGGTTCTATATCTCGTTATCCGGGGTAGTGACATTTCCGAAAGCGACCGCCTTGCAAGAGGTTGTTAAGACGGTACCTATCGAGAAGATTCTGGTAGAGACCGACTGCCCGTATCTGGCTCCGGTGCCGGTGAGGGGCAAAACCAACGAACCGGCCTATACCGTTCACACAGCGGAAAAGGTGGCGGAGATAAAGGGACTGAGCCTCGACGACGTGGCGCGCATAACGACGTTAAACGCAGAGCAGCTGTTCGGTCTCGGCGCGGGGACTGCCGGTTCCGGAGTAGGGGCTGAAGAGGCTACGGAACGCCATGCGAAGGTCGCCTACGCCATACGGAACTCGCTCTATCTCAATATTACAAACAGGTGCTCCAACCGGTGTCACTTCTGCGCCAAATTCACCTCCTATACCGTCAAGGGGCACTATCTTAAACTCGCTGGGGAGCCGGACTTCGATATGGTCCTGGAGGCTATAGCCGAGCTGGGCCGTGAGCCGACAGAGTACGACGAGGTCGTCTTTTGCGGTTTCGGAGAGTCGCTTATACGGATCGATCTCGTCAAGGAGCTCGGTATGTACTTAAAGCGGATGGGTTGCAAGATAAGGATAGATACGGACGGCCTCGCGAACCTCTTCAACAAAAGGAACGTGCTGCCGGAACTGCACTTTGTGGACTCGATTTCCGTGAGCCTCAACGCACCGGATTCCGAGACGTACCAAGAGCTGATAGATACCCCGTTCGGGGATGACGCCTACCCGGCTATTCTCTTCTTCCTGAAAGAGGCGAAAAAGCATATCGCATTTGTTACCGCAAGCGTTGTCGGCGTGCCGGGGCTCGATATAGAGGCGTGCAGGCAAGTGGCCGAAGACGAGATTGGGGTCGGCTTCAGGGTGCGCGAGTACAATTCTGTAGGCTGAAGCGCTTAACGGCTCTGTATATCTGTATAGTAGTTTTTATTCTGTCCGGTCAGCCTGTTTTAGGTTTTGCGAGGAGAAGGTTCAAGAAGTAAGAGTTTTAAATCCACAGATAAAAAAAGCCCATCGACCTTGCCGGCCGGTGGGCTTTTTTTACGGTTGGAATTTTTCTTAAGATACCTCGACCTTTACCTTCTTGTCGCCTTTATCTTTAAGCTTCGGCAGGTGAATTGTAAGCACTCCGTTTTTGAGTGCCGCCTTTATTCCCTTTTCGTCAACTTTACACGGTAGGGTGAGGGTTCTTGAGTATGAGGCGCTGCTCCTCTCCGAGTAGAAGAAGTTTTCGTTCTTCTCCTTATGCTCCTCATGTGTCTCGCCCTTGATGCTGATGTCCGCTTCGTTATCGAGAGAGATATCTATATCTTCTTTCTTTACACCCGGCATGTTGGCCCTCAGCACAAATCCGTCCCCGTTATCGAGCAGGTCTATCGCCGGGGCGTTTGGACCGAGCCCCGTAGCGGTTCGGATAAAGGGTGTGCCGGTCACTGCGCGTCTCGATGTCGGGAAGAGATCGTCCCACATGCGGTCCATATCACCTCTTACCTGCTCAAAATCCCTAAAGGGGTGCCATATTTGAATGCTCATTATATTACCCTCCTCATTTTTTTACATAGACACTCTTTCTGCTCACTTCAATCTACACTTTAAATATAGTTACCGCGCTTATGGCTGTCAAGGGGTCGGGGCATGCCGCAGTGGACATGCAAAGCCTCTTGTAGAGTTTCTTATCGATGAGAGAAAGAAGCGAGAGAAGTAAGTGGGGGAAAGAAGAGGGAGCCTGAAAAGGGCAAGGGCCGAAGCCCCCGCAGCAGGAGTGACTTCGACCCTTATTTTTTTGGACGTGCAATACTATAAAAGGCCACCGCAGGATGTTCGATACTACTAATACTTGTCGGATAGTCCGTGCAGCGCTGTTTCGTTTGCCTATGTATTAGGTATAGGTGCGGTTCGGGTGGATGTCAAGCGGGGGAGGGGATTTTTTGTGCTGTTTGTGGAAAAAGTTAAAAAGTTGTATGGTGTTGTTTGAAAATGGTGGATTTGATTGGTGGGTAGGGCGCGAGCGAAATTGAACTTACGGAGCTTTGTAAAATAGGATATTCGTCATGCGTAATATGCGAGTTTATATAGACCAAAACATTATTGGATACCTTCGAGATGGAATACTTGATTTTAGTGAAATAGAAAAGGTGGATTGGATATATTCAAGTGAGCACTTTAATGAAATTTCTCGGGGTGGAGACACTACCTTTCTTTCTGTTTTGGAGACACTTAAAGCTCAAGAAATTGAACTATTGCTTGATGGAAGTTTTAAGATGACGGGTGAGGCTCAAATTCATGCATATAGTTGTCCGCATGATAGATTCGAGCGCTATAAGGAGTCTATAGAGGGGTTTGTTCCTTGTATGGAGCTTCATGACCCATTGATAGCCCGTTTGTGTGGTGCTGATAATTACGATGAAGTTAGTAAATTACCTGAGATAACAAAAAGAGAGATAGGTGATATGCTTCATTCTGTTGGGGTATCTGGTGGCGCTATCGACCAGTTGCTGGAGGATGTAGCAACTGGATTTGATGATGGGTTTATAGCAAACCTTGTTGAAGCTCGGTCACTGGAAAGTACGAGAAAGAGTATGGGCATTGAAAAGGGTAAAGCCGGACAAGTGGAGGAGGCTAATCCGATTAAAGAGATTTGGGCGTTGATAAAAGACAATTGTGAAGGCTTGAAGGGTATAAGCTGTGATCAATTTTTTGGTTTTGATTCGCTTGCTAAGCAAACCTATGAGGTTGAGTCTACCTATATGGGGATTGTAGGGTGTTATACAGTTTTGAATATGATGGGATACCGGACAGATAAAGGAATTGCGCAGCAAGATAATGTAAAGAATATTGCAAGTGATGCCAGCCACGTAGGGTATGCGGCTTTTTGTGATGGGTTGATGAGTGCAGATCGAAGGTTAATTGCGAAGGCTAAGGCAATATATGCTTATAAGGGGTTGAAGCGTTGTTTGATGCATGTAAAGGCAAAAGCCTTGTAGGTTCTGCCCCCCTACACATACCCGCTCTTGCGCACTATCTCGCTCCTCGGGCCCCGGAAGAAGAGCAGCAGCAGCATGCCGATTACAAGCACTGCGGAGCCGGCGATTATGAGATAGATGCCGGGGTCTCTGTTTATATTGAGTACCACGTACTCGCTCATTGCGTAGTCTATCAGTTGCGCTTCTATGGTTTGGCCCTCGTCGCCATGTAGCTCTACTCTCGACCCCGGGTAGGCTACCGAGAGGTAGGAGGCGGCGCCGCCGGGCGAGAGAACAGTAATATACGGGTTGTTGTACTCGGACGAGCGGCTTGCAGGTCTTCCGTCTGCCGTCAGAACGAAGTCCGGGTAGATGGCACCGAGCGAGTAACCGGGCACTCCGCCGAGCGTAAAGTCCGAGTAGAACGGAATCTCTTTAAACTCGCCATTTGACTCCAGAACAAGACCTGTCGGAGTTACGCCCTGGTTCATATGGTAGAAGGCGATGCCGTTATGGATGAGCGGTGAGTTTATCTCTATGTCTCCGGTCCTTATTTCCATCATTCCTTTTTCGGTATCTTCAAAGAGCGTTAAACGCGAGCGCAGCATATCCGGCGGGTTATTGCCAGACTGTCTCACCTCGAACTCGTCGAGGCGCATGCTGAGCCCCGGAGTCTCCGGTACCGGTACTACGCTGTCTTTGTATAAGATGTTGCCCGGAGCCTTGAAACCCCAGACGCTTCCGACAAGGTGCCCCAAGACCGCTATCAGAAAGCCGACATGGACTATGTGCGGAAAGAGCGCCTGAACAGGCCTTCTGTTCTTGAGTATAGCGACCACTTTATCTGCCGTGCAGACGACCGTGTTAAGGGTAAAGAGGGTGGTGAGGATTATGAGCGCCCAGACCCAGAGCGTCAGGCGCAGCTCACTCGTGCCGAGCTCTAAGAGGCTGGGGAAGAGCACCGAGGTATCGAGCGCGGAGAAGAAGCGCTGGTTGGCGACCGTAATTAACGAACCCACGGCCGCTACAAGACAGATAGCGGCCGCGAGAATTATCGTTAATGTTATTGAGGCGAGAAAGTCCCAGGCTCTTTTCATACAGTAGTCACTCTGTCTCTATTATCTATTTCTTCGAGCTGTTCTTGAACCATTTTACGATGTTCTTGCCTAATGTCCTGTTCTCGGCCGTATTGTAGAAGAGGTTTGCGAACGGCGCGTCGTCAGCAACCACTAAGACATTACCGTGCCCTTTTTTGTTCGATGCTATAAGAGTGTACTGACCCTTTTCCTCGTTTTCGTCGTAGACCCTGTTGCGGTTGCTGTCGGCCCACGCCTCTTTCGAGGTGCTCGCAATGCTGGTGGCGTCGGCTTCGGCCAAGAGACCCCATGTGCCGTAGACTGCTATCCGTTTGATTCCTTTTGTAACCGGATGCTTTTTAAGGCGCGTGACGTAGAAGTCCTGACTCTCTTCCTTGATAGTGTCAACGCCCTCTGAGATGACCGCGTTAGAGACGAGTATATTGAAGCTCTCGGTCAGGCGCGCAACAGGGCTCGATATGTGGAGCAGGACCAGCAGGTTGCCGCCGTTTGCCACGTACTCGTGGAAGGCGCCGATCTCAGCGTCGGTAAACTCCTGTGTAGGTCCGGCAATAACGTAGGTATTGAAGCTGGAGAGCGATGTGGCCGTAATAGGCGCCTTGCTGATGTAGGTGTTCGCCCCTGCCGCCTCGAACTCCTTGTTGAAGTCGCTATAATGGAGCGTGCCGGTATTGGCGGGAGAGAAGATCTCTCCGTGGCCGGCGTCGAAGGCGACGTTGAAACCGGTGGAGTCAATCGCAGGGGGCGTATGCTCTGCTTTCATCGTCGCGTGGGACGCATCTTTAGGTATCGGTTTAGCCTCTGCATGGTTGTAAAAACCGATGACGGAGAGCGTGGTAAGGGTAAATAGCAGTAGTGCTGTACGCACTCTAGTCTTCTGATGCATTAAACTGACTTCCTTTCTTCTTTAATCCTTTAAGGATAGATTGTCTGCAAGTCTCATGTCAAGAGCTTAAGTTGGTGAGCGCATGGAAATAAAAGCCAATAAAAGCGTTGACACCCCTTTTCTTAACGTAGTAGCATTTTTTTGTCTCTTGCCCTTGTCCAAATCATGGTCTAAAGTTCCGGGCTGAATAGTAGAAGACGGACAGCGCTACTGTACTTATTCCACAGGCCAGGTATCTGACCCGGCCGACATTGCGGAACTGATATAAATATAGCGCAAAAAAATTAAATTGAGGTTAGTGTTACTATGAAAATTGCTCTCTTCGGCGGTACGTTCGACCCCGTTCACTACGGACATCTCCGTCTGGCTGAAGAGGTAAGGCAGGCCATGGACTTTGCTACCGTGCTCTTTATGCCTGCAGCCATTCCGCCGCACAAGCCCTCTGAAGAGGTCACCTCTGTTGCCGCCCGTCTCGACATGCTCACTTTAGCGGTATCGTCAAATCCGTTCTTCGAGGTCTCCGACTTAGAGGCAGTGCGCCATGAGGGCACGGAGGCCTGCTCCTATACGATAGATACCGTACGCGCGCTCCTGAAGGCAAAAAGTGCCGAAAAAGAGGCCGGAAGAGAGGAAGAAGAGGGGGTTGATATCAGCCTGGTAGTAGGCTCCGACTCATTCAACGAGTTAACGACGTGGTGCGACTATGAAGAGCTTCTCGAACTTGTCAGTTTTGTCGTGGTAGCTCGGCCCGGTTATGCCGTAAAGAAGATAGGCGAAGTACTGCCTGTTGCTCTGGGGCGCAAGTTTTGGTATGATTCAACGATAGAAGGGTACAAGAATGAAGCTGGTAAAACGATCACTTACTTGAGCAATACGCTGCTCGAAATCTCAAGTTCGAGGATAAGGGAACTGATCAGTTCAGGGATCTCGGTAGAGTACCTGTTGCCGCCTGAAGTACTTAAGTATATTGAGAAAGAGGGACTCTACGCCCAGGCGCCCGCCCTTTGATCCGTATATTCGCTTTACATCTGTTTTATGGTTATTAGTTTATGTTTATTAGATAGTATCACTTGAGGCCGGCCTATTGTCGCGGCCCTTATAGAAGTAGAGGGAGCAAGAGCACTGTATCCTAAAAGCAAGGCAAACAGCATAGCGCGGCTCGCTCAGGGCAAGCTCGCCACAGATGTCGTCATACTCGATATTAAGAAGCTTTCGTCCGTTTCAGACTACCTTGTAATCTGCTCTGCCGGTTCCGAACGGCAGGTTAGCGCCATTGCCGAAGAGGTTAGCGATGGCCTTAAAAAGAAGGGTGTGGCGCCGCTCGGCATAGAGGGTGTCCGTGAGGGAAGATGGGCGTTGCTCGATTACGGAGACGTGGTTGCCCATATCTTTACCGAAAGCGTAAGGGCCTATTACGACCTCGACGGCCTCTGGGCGGACGCTGGAAGGACCGAGGTCGAAGATAGAGCGCCAAAGCGGGCAAAGAAGTCATAACCCGGAACCGATAGGCGGAAGTGATTGAAGATAACATTCATAAGCGTCGGTTCGGTAAAGAGGTCTTATGTAAAAGAGGGGCTTGGTACCTATTTAAAGCGTATCTCAAGGTATCTTGCCGCCCAGTCGATAGAAGTAAGAGAGGAAACGTATACCAAGAAGGGCCCTAGGGAGCAGGGTTTAAAGAGAGAGGCCGAGCGGATACTGAAGAGAGCCTCCGGCAGTTATCTCGTGGTTTTAGCCGACGAGGGCAAGACGTATACTTCTGTGGCCCTCTCGGAATTCGTAGGCTCTTTAATGGACTCCGGGTGCAAAGAGGTCTCTTTCGTGGTCGGTGGACCTTACGGTCTCCATATCTCTGTAATGGAGGCCGCGGATACGGTGCTCTCTCTTTCGCCCATGACGCTGCCGCATGAGCTTGCATTGCTGTTTCTCTCCGAGCAGGTCTACAGGGCGTTCAGTATACTGAAGAACGAGCCGTACTCGCACTGATTCCTGTCTTGAAGAGGCTCAGGGCGTTGAATCGATTCCTGACCGGGTAGAGCCGGACAGATAAGCAAGAGGGTGCAGGGCAAAATTATGTATGTAAAGGTACTCTTCGTTATAGTGGTCGCTATTCTCGGCGGCTTCTTCTATCTCCACTACAATAACCCGTCTACTACTACCGTGCTTGTCTACAAGGAGCATACGTATACGCTTCCCGTCGTCTTCTTCTTCTTTATAAGTTTTGTTCTTGGAGTCGTGCTGACGCTTATCAACTCTTTTGTTATGGATACGAAGAAGGCGATAAAGGGTTTTAGGAAGAAGCGCAAGCAGAAGGAGAGGGAAGAGCACGATGCCGACTACCATAACGGCATGAAAGCGCTCGCTCGCGGCGAGACCGTGACGGCGCGTACCTATATCGTAAAGTCGATAAAGGCGAACCCGTCGGACACCTCTTTAGTCCTTAGCCTTGCGAAGAGTTACATGAAAGAAGTACGTATTACCGAGGCGCTCGGAGCGCTCGAGAGCGGCCTTACCGCCAACCCCGGCTCCATCAGCCTGCTGGTCTCTATAGGTGAGACTGCGCTCAGGCTCAAAGATACCGTAAAGGCGACATGGGCCTTTGAGAAGGTCCTGTCGCATGACGGGACTAACCCGACGGCGTTAAGGGAATTGAGAACGATTCTCTGTAATGAACAGAGGTGGCACGAGGCCGCTGCGCTGCAAAAAAAGATAGTGGAGGCCGAAGGCGCAAGGAGCGTTAAGGGTGACGGGAAGAGCAAAAAAGAGGCCGAGCGGCTCTATGCGGGGCTCCTGTACGAAAGCGCCGCCGTAGACGTTCGTGACGGAAAGCTGAACGACGCCGAGGTTAAGATTGCAACCGTATTGAAGCTAAGCCCGTCATTTGTCGGAGCGCACCTTTTGAGTGGCGAAGTCACTATTACGCTTTCGGGTATGGCCGCGGCGATCAAAGGGTGGGAGAAGGCGCTCGGGCTCTGTTCCAGGGCACACGCCATACTCATCAGGCTCGAAGACGCCTATATTAAAGAGGCGCGGCCCGAGGCCGCGCTCGACAGGTACAAAGAGCGGATCGGTACGAACCCAGGAGACAAGGACTTAAGGGCCATACTCGCGCGCCTTTACCTCAAGCTCGAGATGGTCGATAACGCCATTGAAGAGCTGGAGTCGCTGCACGGCAACATGGTAGAGAACGGCTTTACGCGCTCGCTTCTCGGAATCGCTTATATGCGCCACGGCAGGATAGATGATGCAGCCCGCCAGTTCATGGCCGCACTCGACATTGAGGGTGAGGTTTGCGCGCCCTTTACATGCTCTGCCTGCTCTTGCGTCTCTCATGGATACCGGAGCCGCTGTCCGGAGTGTCATGAGTGGAATACGCTGCTTTTGTCGGCCTCTGCTCCGGACCCGTCTGTTGTAAAGTAAATGGCGTATAGTAGATCAGATATTACTAATCGGCTTATTCGTGTTTGGCCCGGTCTATTACTGTTGCAATTGCCGCAATTACGGCGTAACCGGGTAGTAACCGCAAAGAGGCTCCGATTGTAATATACGATTGTTTTATAATGAATACGATATAATGGTACTGAGTTAAGGAGTTTTTTCTGATGAAGAAGGTCTGCCTGATAATAATGGACGGATGGGGTATCGGTACGGAACCCGAGTACGATGCTACCGCTATCGCATCCATCCCTAACATAGAAGGGCTCGCCGCAGAGTATCCGTATACGACCATCTCAGCCTCAGGAACAGAGGTAGGCCTGCCTGACGGACAGATGGGCAACTCAGAGGTCGGCCATCTTACTATCGGGAGCGGTCGTGTTATCTATCAGGAGCTTACGCGCATTAGCAGGGCTGTTGAAGACGGTTCTTTAGCGGCGAACACGGAACTGGGCGCACTCTTTGAGACCGTTTTAGAGTCGGGCGGCGCGCTGCACCTGATGGGCCTGCTCTCCGACGGCGGGGTCCACAGCCATATAGGACACCTGGAGGCGGTTATAAAGAGCGCGGTAGAGGCCGGTCTTCCATCCGTTTATATACATGCCTTTCTGGATGGCCGCGATACTCCGCCAAAGAGCGGGGCCGGTTATGTAGACGAGCTTGTCGGTTTTATAGATAAGATAGGTGCAACAAAGAGCGTTAAGGTAGCGACCGTTTCGGGCAGGTACTACGCAATGGACCGCGATAACAGATGGGAGAGGGTACAGAGAGCGTATGACGCCATACTGTCTGCAAAAGGAGAAAGAGCCGCTACTGCAAAAGAGGCGGTGGCCGCAGCATACGCACGCGGCGAGACAGACGAGTTTGTTCTGCCTACGGTCGTAGCGCCTGAGGGCGAAGAACCACCGAGCCTGCAGGCCACGGATGCCGTGCTCTTTTTTAACTTTCGTACCGACCGGGCGAGAGAGCTTACCGCCGCTATCGTAGAGGAGGATTTCGACGGTTTTGAAAGGGAGCGGGCCGTATCGGTAGCCCGTTTCGCCACGATGACCGAGTACGCCCCGGAGCTAAACCTTCCCGTGCTCTTTACCTCGGATGAGATAACGGAAAAACTGACCGATGTTCTCTCCGCTGCCGGGGTTGAGCAGTTCAGGGTGAGCGAGACAGAGAAGTACGCGCACGTCACCTTCTTCTTCAACGGCGGGGTCGAGGCCCCGGTACAGGGCGAAGATCGAAAGTTGATACCGTCGGTGAGTGACGTTCCTACATACGATCTTGCCC
Organism: Deltaproteobacteria bacterium; assembly: GCA_029262515.1. Classification (GTDB taxonomy): domain Bacteria; phylum Desulfobacterota; class GWC2-55-46; order GWC2-55-46; family JADFVP01; genus JADFVP01. The sequence continues at coordinate 69,037 of JAJCZH010000007.1, forward strand.
CCGGAATGCGCGCGGCGGAAATTGCCGATGCCGCAATAGAGGCTATAGATAGCGCCCGGTTCGGTTTTGTGCTGATGAACTTTGCCAACGGGGATATGGTCGGCCACACAGGTATTATGGCTGCGGCCGTAGAGGGCTGCGAGGCTGTTGACATCGCGGTCGGCAGGGTGGTTGAAGCCGCAAAGCGCGCGGGCTGGGCTGCTGTCATTATAGCCGATCACGGCAATGCCGAGCAGATGGTCGATTATGTGACGAAAGAGCCGCATACCGCCCATACCTCGAACCCCGTGCCATTCATACTTGTAGATGACAACCTTAAGGGGACGGTGCTCAGAGAGGGGTGCGGCCTTAAAGATGTCGCACCGACCGTGCTTAAGCTTTTGGGTATCGATAAACCGGACAAGATGGACGGCGAAGCCGTCTATTAAAGAGTTCCGGTAAAGAGTACCGGCAGAAACAGTCTGTTAGTAGGGACATACCGGTAGGTTTTGAACTGTTGAACAGCAGGAGGCTTTTATGGCTTCAAGAAGGTCAGGGTACCTGACGTGCCCAATGTGCGATGCCGAGGTACCTGTCGACGGGGACGAGAAACCGGGCGACGAGGTCTTCTGTCCGTACTGCGAGACCCCGTTATCTCTAAAGATAGTCAGCGACGAAGAGGCTTACTTTGAAGAGGACATCTGATCTTCACGGCCCGTAACAATCTGCGTCCGGGTGCTCTCTTTTTACAGATACACCTTACCGCTACCCCCTACCCCTTGATGCAGGCAATAGGCCTCAGGCGCGCAACCTTCTCGTTAACTCCCGCTCTGTGCATTATATCAACGACCCTGTCGACGTCCTTGTAGGCCCCGGGAGCCTCTTCGGCGACTCCTGGCTGCGATCTGGCCCTGATTATTATTCCTCTTTCCAGAAGCTCTTTAATCACCTCGGTGCCGCGCCACCTCTTCTTCGCTTTCATTCTCGATAGCGCCCGGCCCGCACCATGCACCGCCGAACCGAAGCACTCTTTCATGCCGGTCTCTGTTCCCCTCAAGATGTAAGAGGCAGTGCCCATGGAGCCGCCGACGAGCAGCGGCTGACCTATTTGGCGGTAGGCTTCGGGCACCTCAATCCTTCCGGGCCCGAAAGCCCGCGTTGCGCCCTTTCTGTGGACCAGCAGCTCTTTGCTCTCTCCCTCGACTTCGTGGGTCTCGACCTTGCAGGTATTGTGGGCGACGTCGTAGAGCAGCTCCATCTCTTCTGTGTCGATCCCCATAATAGTTGATACTGCTTTTCGCGCCAGGTGAGAGATGACGTGGCGGTTGGCAAAGGCGCAGTTGATGCCGGCATTTACGGCGCTCAGGTACTGCTGTCCTTCCGGGCTATGGATTGGCGCGCAGACCAGTTCTCGCTCCTTTATGGGAATGGCGTACTTGCGTGAGGCTGCTTCGAGCTTTTTCAGGTAATCGGTGCCGATCTGGTGCCCGAGCGCGCGCGAGCCGCAATGGATAGAGATCAGCACCTGGCCTTCGTAGAGACCGTAAGCGGCTGCCGCCTCGGCATCGAAGATTTCCTCGATATACTGGACTTCGAGATAGTGGTTGCCCGAACCGAGTGTGCCGACCTGCTTGAACTGCCTCTGTTTTGCCCTCTGGCTGACAGCGCCAGGGTCCGCTCCCTCTACCCTGCCGTTCTCTTCCGTGTATTCCAGATCGCGCTCCGTACCGTAACCATGCGAAACCATGTAGGCCGCACCCTTCTTCAGGAGCTTGTTGATCTCTTTTTCGTTCAGTTCGAGTCTGCCCTTCGAGCCTATGCCGCACGGAACGTCGCGAAAGAGCCGGTCGGCCAGTTTGATTTTCTTTTCCTCGATATCCTTTTTCACGAAGGGGGTCTTCAAAACACGTACGCCGCAGTTGATATCGAAACCGACACCTGCGACGCTAATGACTCCGGAGTCCATGTCAAAGGCGCCTACGCCGCCTATGGCGAAACCGTAACCCGGATGGATGTCGGCCATTGCGAGCGAGGCACGGGTAATGCCCGGCAGGGTTGCGACGTTTATAACCTGCGTGAGCGCCGGGGTGAAGGTGCCCGGACCCTTTTTGTCGAGCTCGCAAGTCAGCTCTTTAATGCCTTTGGCGTCGGTATAGATGCGCGCCGGCACTAACATATCACCGGAGCGGCTGACCTCCCAGGTGTAGTCGTTTATCTTTTTTATACCGATGCCCATTGTTCTTTATCGTTAAATGTTTATACGTCGAGCACGCATTCGAGTATGTGGCTCTCTTGTTTTGGGTTTGCGTAACTGAGGCGCGAGTAAGTGGCGGCCTTTACCTCGGTCCGTACCTCGTGCCTGCTGCTGTCGAACTTCTCTCCGAGTGCACGGCCCCGGTAGATAAAACCTTCGGCTATTTTTTCAAGCTCTACGGTTTCGATCCTCTTTAGCGCCAACTCGTCTAGGCCCTGAAGGCTCAGTACCTCGTTAAGCACCTCTACAAAGAGCAGGTCCGGTGTCGGGGCAGAGGCCGATATACTTACAACCGAGCCTTCGCGAATAGAGTCCGGATCGAACATAACCGCCAGCATCGCCTCGGTGCCGCACTCAATGGCAGCGCTCAGGCTCTGACCCTCTGCATGCACGCCGACGTCGGAGATATGTTCGAAGTATTCGTAGCCCATATTATTTATAGTACCACCATGGTAAGGGCAGTCAAGCCGTGAGGCGTGTAAGTCTGTTAGGTGCGTAGTACACACAACAAGATGCGTTTAGAGATAGCTCAGTTTTCCAATTACCAAAGAGAATATATAGCCATCGTAACCCTAATCTCATCCAGCCATCTATATTCAGATATTTTCTTGATTACAGAAGATTTTTTGCTAAAAAAACTACATAAGTACAAGCGTGAAAGACTTGCCTGGTATTTTTATGTATAATTTCCAAACGGTATCAATTATTTTTACACTGACGCGCATCCCTAACTCATTAAAAAAAATACATAATTATGCGGTATAGCACACTATATGTCGACAAATTTTACATTTTTCGACATATTAAGGAGTCTCTTTTTTTGGAGATCAATAGATTTATTTAGAAAAATCAAGTAGTTAGTGTGCCTGTGAGAGCATAGGCACACTTTTTGCAGTTTATTCTAGCATACACGATTGATTTTAATGGCTTATGGATGCTATAAAATAAGATAATAAATGGAGGGTATATGAAAAAATTTCTTATGCTAACCGTAACGGCAATTTTTTTATTCGGCCTGACCAGTTCCGCAGACGCTCTCCTGTTAATGGTGGGAGACAACGATGGGTACGGCTACGGGCATGCTGTGGTAGCTGATGGCGCCAACCTGCCTACTTCATCGGATCCAGTGAACAACTGGGTTTTCGATAACCGGTCTGCAGCCGAACTTGCCGCTACTGACGGGTCTCAATTCACAGATTACGAACCATACGCTCCAAGGAATTTTACATTTAATTTCACTCCCTTCTCAGCAAGTACAGTCGCTACTTTTGAGTTTGATGTTTCAGGTATACAAACAGCGTCGTGGGGAGTGAGCTCTCTTAAATTAGACGGTGTTGATTTCTCGAGTTACGTATCAACCCTTGAGCAAGGTACTTTTGGGTCGGATGTTATCAGCTTCTCTGTTAGTTCAGCATTACTCGCAGATGGCCAATTGGCGGTAAACTTTGTCGGCGGCAACAACGACCACATTGCGTTCGACTACTTCAGCTTGAATATAGAGGCTGTGCCCGAACCGTCAACTCTACTCCTTCTAGGAAGCGGACTCGTAGGGCTTGGATACGTAAGGAGAAGGTTTAAGAGGTAAGAGCCCAGGGTTCTTAAGTTTTACAGACCCACCGGTCATAAAGACCGGTGGGTCTGTTTATTTCTATATCTTATGGCTTATCCGTCGGGCATAGAGTTAGGTATCGCGGTTTGCCGGTATTCTTTTTTTGCGCTCGGTTTATACTCCTGATTATACTTTTATTATCGGCAGAAAACCGGTAAAAATTCATGGATTTCGGCTGTGCCGCTCTCAAAGGCTTCTTTATTCCAGACTCTGCATCCTGCTCTTTCTTGACCCTAAAACCCTCATGTGTTACGGTCTGTTACTATGAAGATACTGGTTACAGGAGGGGCCGGTTTTATCGGTTCGACGCTTTCGGACGCGCTTATAGCTCGCGGAGATTCGGTAGTCGTTATAGACTCTTTCAACGACTATTACGATCCGGTTATTAAGAGGGAGAATATCGAGGGGCTGCTGACCTCTGAGAATTTCACTCTGCACGAGTTCGATATCCGGGAGCGCGACAAGGTTGCCTCGGTTATAGAGAGCGAGTGCCCGGACGTGATCTGCCACATTGCCGCACGCGCAGGCGTCAGGCCGTCTATAGTAGACCCCGTGCTCTACGAAGAGGTCAACTGTCTCGGCACCCTCAACATTATAGAAGCGGCAAAGGGTATAGGGCTGAAGAACTTCGTTTTCGCCTCATCCTCTTCCGTTTACGGCCTCAACTCGAAGGTCCCTTTCTCGGAAGAAGATCCCGTTACGTGCCCGATCTCTCCGTATGCCGCTACCAAGCGCTCAAACGAGTTGATGCTCTATACCTATTCGCATCTCTATAATATACCCGTTACCTGCCTCCGTTTCTTTACGGTCTACGGCGAGCGGGGGCGGCCGGATATGGCCATAGCCAAGTTCACGAAACTGATTCACGAAGGCTCTCCGATTCCGGTCTACGGCGACGGCTCGGCGATACGGGATTTCACCTATATAGGCGACATTATAAACGGCGTTATCGGCGCTATAGATAGGCCGTACGCCTATGAGATAATAAATATAGGCGGGTCTAAGACAGTGGAGCTGCGCCGCGTAATAGAGATCATAGAAGCGAAACTCGGAAAAAAGGCAGAAATAGATTTTATGGATAAAGTTCCGGGCGACGTACCGGTTACCTCCGCAGATGTTACGAAGGCGGCACTCAAGATCGGCTTCAACCCCAGGGTAGGAATAGAAGAGGGAATCGGGCGGTATGTAGACTGGTTTCTGGCAAGGGAAAGAGGGTAAGATGAAGAAGGTATTTTTAAGAGACGTAAAGGAGAAGGGTTCGGTTGCCGACTCCTTTCTTGTTACCAAGAAGGAGACCGGGGTCAGCAAGACCGGCAAACCGTATCTCAACCTGCGACTTATGGACTCGACCGGAGAGGTGGAGGCACGGGTCTGGGATAATGCCGAAGCGCTGGCAAAGTGCTTCGATCTTGACGACGTGGTCACTGTGCGAGCCTTCGGTGTTTCGTATCAGGGGCGTATACAGCTGAACGTCTCCGACATATACGCCATGAAAGAGGGCGAGTATACGCTTCGCGACTACCTGCCGGCCTCGAAGAAGGACCCGGAAGAGATGATAGCCGCGCTCGACTCCGTGATAGATAAGATGGAGGACGTCTATGTTCGCGCCCTCCTGAGAGCCATATTCTCTGACCCCGATATACGGGACCGCTTCAAACTCGCTCCTGCCGCAAAGGCGATGCACCATCCGTACCTTGGCGGCCTTGTCGAGCACGTGCTTTCTATCTGTTCACTTGTCGATGTGGTGGCAGACCACTACAGCAAGGAGTACGAAACCCCGGTGCATAAAGACTTGCTGATGGCTGGCGCTATTTTGCACGACATCGGCAAGATCTACGAACTTGAGTACCACAGGAGTTTCGGTTACACCGACTCGGGCAGGCTGATCGGCCATATAACGATAGGGGTAGAGCTTGTTGAAGGTAAAATAAGGGAGCTCGATTCATTTCCTGAGGAGCTTGCCATGCATCTGAAGCACTTGCTATTGAGTCACCATACGCTCCTGGAGTTCGGCTCCCCGAAGAGGCCCAAGACACTGGAGGCCGTACTGCTCGGCTTTCTCGACGACATGGACGCAAAGGTCAACTCGGTTATGGATATTATGGACAAGACGGTCGAAGGGGAGGACTGGAGCCCGTACCAGCGCATGTTCGAGCGCGCCATCTATACGAAGAGACCGGTCGTTAACCGCGAACCTGTGGCCGATAGCCGTGGCAGCACAGAGACCGGACAGTCTCCGGCAGAGCTGAGTAGCGCGCAAGAGAATGGCGGGAACAAAGAGCGAACCGAAACCGAAAAAGAGACCTGTGGGCTTAAGGGAGCAGAAGAGAAGTCTGAAGATCTGGATCTCTTCAGTCAGTAGATTGGCTGAAAAATGGCAGAAAGCAGAGGTCTGTTTGTAACTCGAAAAAATGGCGTAAAAAACCCCATTCTCTTTTAGCCGGTAAAGAGTAACTCTTTAAGAGTAAAAAAAGTAGCGTAACGGCACTTTTGTCTGTAGTTCTTATTTGTTACCTAAACCGGGTCCTTCTCCGCAGACCGGGCAGAAGTCTTCGCCCACGTCGAGCGGACAGTCGTGACCGCATTCCGGGCAGCAGACGCACTCGGACTCCACGTTGTTACAGACCTTGCAGACCTCTTCTCTTATATTTAGAACATTCGTGTCAGCCATTGTTTTGCCCTCCCTTTATCCCTTGGTAGACGTATAGACATACAGAGATGTCTTTATTAAAGTGTAGCACTCTTTTGGCTCTTATGTGGCTCGGTTGCCAGTTATTGTACATGCGGCACTGCTTCTCCCGGACCCGAAGAGCGCTTGTTTGTTGTGATTTAACCGTGTAGCGGAAGAGGGTAAAAATCTTTTTTAGATTGTCTGTAGTATGCCGATATGTTTTAATAGTAAGGTTATCTGACGGCGAAAAGGCCCGTGTACTGAAAGCGCTCTGTATGAAAGGCAAAACAATATGCAAAGATTAGTAATCTGGATTCTCTTCTTCGGTTCAGGCCTTACGGGGCTGACCTACCAGGTTGTATGGACCAAGTTGCTGACACTGACCTTCGGTGTTACCGTGCTTGCCGTCTCAACTGTCCTGACCTGCTTCTTCGGCGGGCTTGCACTAGGCGGTTACCTCGGAGGCAGGTGGGTAGACAAGTTCGGCGACGGTTTCAAGTGGTACGGGCTTGCAGAGTTGCTTATAGGAGTCTACGCTCTGGTATTCGGATTATTGCTCGCTTTAAATAATACCGTCTACGTATTTATTGCCCAGAGGGCGAGTCTCGATTTCTTCGGCCTAAGTCTTTTAAAGTTCGTGCTTGCGGCCATGTTGCTGATCATACCTACCACGCTCATGGGCGCGACGCTTCCGATTCTTTCCAAAACGCTCGCCAGAAAGAGCGCCGGTTTCGCCCGCGCAGTCGGCGGGCTCTACTCCGTAAATACGTTAGGTGCGCTCACCGGCGTTGTGCTTACGGCCTTTATCCTGATACCGTCGCTCGGCATAAGTAAAATACTGCTGGGGGCCGGGCTTCTCAATATAGCAATCGGTATTGTTGCCTTTATACTCCATAGCAAACAAGGGGTCTGCGACGACGGCTCTTTAGTCTGCGAACCGTCGGAGCCGGAGCCCGCAGTTGAGTCTGGCACAGGCGAGGCCGGTGAACTTTCAAGCGGTTTTATGACCCTTCTTATATGGGGTTTTGCTCTGTCCGGTTTTACCGGACTCGTCTATGAGGTTATCTGGACCCGCATCCTCGGTTTTCTGCTCGTCGGCACGGTCTATGCGTTCGCTTCCGTGCTCGCGGTCTTTCTGGTCGGCATCGCATCCGGTAGCCTCGTCTTCTCCGTCTTTATAGACCGCTTCAAGCGCTCTACCATAATCACGATCTTTGCCGTTATCGAGGCCCTTATAGGCCTGTGCTCCATTGCGCTTATCAGGGTGTATGACGGGATTCCCGGTTACAAGTTCTACGAGACGTTGCAGTACACGACGTCGTGGAGCGAGTGGCTCTACGTTCACTTCTTTATGGCCTTTATAACGCTTATAATTCCGACCTTTCTCTTCGGCGCCACCTTTCCGCTGGTCTGCAAGGTCTACAGCTGGCGGGTTGAGGGAGTAGGCAGGAAGATAGGAAACGTATATGCGGTAAATACCGTTGGAGGTATTGTCGGGTCGTTTGCCGCAGGTTTTATTCTGATTCCGATTCTCGGTATGCAGAACGTCATTATATTTATCGGCTGCATAAACATACTTCTCGGCATTGTATTTATACTAGCCAACCCGTTGTCCTCAAAGGGCGTCAGGTACGGTTTTAGCGCGGCGAGCATTGTGGTTGCCATTATTATAATAGCTACGCTGCCCGCCAATATGCCGCTCTCTCTTCATAAGACCTTCCTGCAGGAGGGTGAGGAGAGCATCTATTATAGAGAGGGGCCTGCCGCAACGGTCATGATAGGCGAGAACAAGAGCAAGTCGGAATCATTCAACAAGAAGATATGGGTCAACGGCTCCAAGGCTACGGCCTCGTACTATGAGGGGCTCCAGATCAACCGCTTCCAGGGCGTTCTTCCGATGGTTCTGCACCCGGACCCGAAAGAGGTTCTCGTTATCTGCTTCGGTTCCGGCACCACCTTCGGCACGCTCAGCCAGTTTCCGGGCGTCATGGTCGATAACGTAGAAATATCGAAGTCCGTAATCGGCGGCGCTCACAACTTCAAGATCGAAAACATGGACGTTCTGAACAACCCGCAGTCGAGGATAAATATCGACGACGGCAGGAGCTTCCTTGCCGTAACCGACCGCAAGTTCGACGTCATAACCGAAGAGCCGATGCACCCGGGGCTAGCAGGCGTTATTAACCTCTACACTACAGAGTACTACGAGCTGGCCAAATCGCACCTCAAGCCTGGCGGTATAATATCTCAGTGGATACCGCTCTACATGCTCTCGATTGAGGACGTACAGATGCTGACCGCGACCTTCCAGTCGGTCTTTCCGCATACCAGTATCTGGATAGCGAATGCCGATATCTTCTTAATCGGTTCCGAGGAGAAGCTTGTAATCGACTTTGAGCGTATTGTGGAAAGGCTCGAGCTGCCGAATATCAAGAGGCTTCTGACCGATACCGATATGGAGAATCCGTACGAGTTTCTCAGCACCTTTATGATGAACGAGGATATAGTACGGGAGTACACCAAAGGGTTTGAGCCGATAAGCGACGACTTGCCGGTGGTCGAGTTTACGAGCGCGAGGTCTTTTAATGTCAATACCGTAACGTATAATATAGACAAGCTACTCCGTTACCGGGAGCCTGTTTCTCGTTACCTTAAGTTCGCCCCGGACCGCGAGAATAGCAGCGCGATCGTGCAGTGGCTCAACAATAAGTACACCGCCTCTCACTACAACCTGGTCGGCAGGGCGTATCTCTCGGACGCAAACATTAAGAAGGCGGCGGAGAATTTCTACAAGGCGCTTGAGTATGATTCGACCGACAGAAACTCTATCCATTATCTGGAGAATATTAAGCTGGTCTTCTGATTCGTCGAAAATTTCTGAAGTATATATAAGACAAGGCCCTTGCCTGTAAAAGGTAAGGGCCTTGTCTTATTCTGAATACGAAGCTGGTCAACAACAGGAAAGCTCAGGTGGTTGCCCCGGTGCAGCTCGAACCGTGGCCTGCGGTGCAGCCGTAACAGTGGGCGCCGGTCACGATTCTCCTCTTTTCGATTCTTTCTCTGTCGAACTCGCTGATATGGGCGGGGGTTCCCGGTGAGCAGCCGAGTCCGAGCATGGCATTGAAGTCGCAGTCGTAGAGGGTGCCGCACCACCCGACGGAGAGCAGGCTGCGGCACATAACGTTTCGAGCGGCCTCGGAGTTATACGCCTCGACGAGTCCGTTGACGTAGCCGACAAGGCCCTCGGACCTTTTGAGAGTATCGAGAAAGCGGCCTACCGGCATGTTCGTTATAGTAAAGAGGTTCGTGAAGTTTACGTTATGGCGCTCTTTCAGCTCTCTCTTGTATGCGGCCTCTAAAGAGTCTTGCGGGGGCGGAGAGAATGGTCCGGACGGGTTGTAGACGAGGCTTAGCGGCAGAGAACTGGCTCCGGTCGCGTAACCCGCGCTGTTGAGCCGCTTTAGCGCCTCTATGCTCGCGCCGTAGACCCCGGCGCCTCTCTGGGCGTCGGTCGTCTCTTCGGTGTAGCATGGAAGAGAGGCGACTACCTCGAGTCCGTTTTCGGCAAAGAAGTCCGGCATCTCTTCAAAACCTTTTTCGATCAGAATAGTAAGGTTCGTACGGGTTATTACTCTGCAGCCCAACTCTTTCAAGGCATTGATGAACCATTTGTACTCCGGGTTCATCTCAGGGGCGCCGCCCGTTATATCTACCGTGCTGATTGCGCTCTCCTTTATCGCTTTTAAGCAGAACTCCATTGTGGTCCGTTCCATTATTTCAGTTCTGCCCGGGCCGGCTTTGACATGGCAGTGGGCGCATGCCTGGTTACAGAGCCGGCCGAGGTTGATCTGCAGGGTGTTGAGTCCGGTAGCCGTAAACGGGTGGAGGCCGTCCTCTTTTAATGCCGCTTCGAAACTCTTGTGTGTGAAGTCTTTAGGCAGTACCTGCTCCAGCCGTTCCGTAATGGAGTTTTGCATTATCTCTATCGCCTTTCTGAGTGTTAGTCTGTCTTCTATTGATGGTCGCTGATCCTGCGCCGCAGGTCCTCTACCTTGTCTGCCACGCCGAATACCTCGCCGATGGGCCTCGCCATTCGGCGCTTGGTCTCCGGTTTCGAGTACTTGACGTAGAGCATACCGAAGGTGGCGGAGATGATCCCGCCCATCAGGTCGTAGATCAGGTCGCTCATGGTATCTGCGAGACCGTGCTGTGTCGTCTTGCCGAAGAACGTATCTACAGAGTACTCTAATATCTCCCACATGCCGCCGATGGCCATGGCAAAGGTTATGGTAAAGAGGCCTATTAGCGGGTACGTGAGGCGCAGCTTGCCTGTGTGGTGGAGCGAGAAGGTGATGATGAAGGCGAGCAGGGCCGAGACTCCGGAGCCGAAGAGGTGCAGTATGTTGTCGAAGAGCCAGTACTTGGAGTAGAAACCGAGCCCTTCACCCATGAAGGCGTGCAGAAAGGTCATGAGGGTGATGAGCAGGTCGAGTTCAAAGGGCAGCGTAATACGGTAGCTGCGCTGAACTATACTCGGTATGAGCGAGACCCCGAGAACGAGCACAATTGCGAAGCTGAAGAGGTACTCGCCCCTGTATATCTCTACCGGAATAAGGCCGAGCATGGCGAGCTTCATCAGCCACGACAGGATTGCCGTTATCGACAGAGAGAGCCAGTTTCTGTTCTCTCTGTTGCTCTTTTCCGAACTTTCGTCCATTCCTTTTCCTTGATCGAATTCGGTATTAAGTCTGCTCGTACCGTATGCTCTCGTATATTTTATATATTTTAACCTGTTTTTTTATGAATGCGAAATAATAATGGCAATCCCGGATAGATTTCCTGTTCTTGAGTAGGCTTGAAGTCGCCCCTGTTGGGCGTACAGCTTTGTACCGCCGCCTTTGCCGAGAGCGGTTGACATCTCTGTCTGTTAGATTTACAATAGAAAGATTAAGCTTATGATTAAAACGACGATAAAAACAACGGTTGCGGCAGCCATTATACTGCTCTTCGCCTCTGCCTCTCACGCCTTCTTCGTAGAACCTGCTGCGCAGGGAAACGATCCTGTTGACGTGATAGTGATCGACCCTGGCCACGGAGGGGTCGATGCCGGCGCTACTGGACCCGGCGGGCTCAGCGAGAAGGAGATAGTTCTCGGTGTTGCCATGGGTTTAAAAGATGCGCTGGTAGAGAAGCTGGGTATCACGGTCCTGCTGACAAGAGAGGACGATACCTTTGTGCCGCTCGAAGAGCGTGTCGCATTTGCCAGCCGCTCCAATGCCGATATATTCATTTCCATACACGTAAATGCCGCACGCAACAGCAAGGCTTCGGGCGTTGAGACCTTCTTTCTCAGTTACGAGCCGACCGATGCCGAGGCGATGCGTCTGGCAGAGCAGGAAAACAGGGTTGTTCTTCCCGATGGTACGGTAGGTACGGCGCCTGAGGCCGTTATCAACGATCTAAAGAACATACTTCACGATCTCGCTCAGTCTGTCACTCATCACGAAAGTTCGGCCCTTGCCGAAGCCGTACAGGTAAGTATGGTAAGAGGTACGCGCAGGCATGACAGGGGGGTCAAGCAGGCGCCCTTTACGGTGCTCGGAGGCGCCTCTATGCCTGCCGTGCTCGTGGAGGTAGGTTTTATTTCAAACAGGCCCGAGGCTAAATGGCTCGGGAAAAAACAGGCCCATAAAAGAATAGCGAATGCGATTGCGGTCGGTATCAGCGAGTTTGCCGAAATGGTGAACAAGAGGGCGTCAAAGGTAAAGGTTAATAGCGATGACAGAGCTCGAAGGTAGTGGGGTGGTTATGGCAGGCAGAGGGGACGGCAGGGCCGTTGATGAGTTGAGGCCTGTGGAAATAACGAGAAAGTATCTCGAATTTGCCGAAGGCTCGGTGCTGGTGAAGTGCGGCTCAACTTTCGTTATATGCACCGCAACTGCCGAAGAGAGCGTGCCCTCCTTTATGAGAGGTATGGGGCGGGGCTGGATAACGGCTGAGTACTCGATGCTTCCGAGGTCGAGCCCTCAGAGGATCAGGAGGGAATCGACCGCAGGCAAGGTCAAGGGCAGGACGCAGGAGATACAGCGCCTTATAGGACGCTCTTTAAGGGCGGTCTTTGACCTTGAGGCTCTTGGCGAAAGGACTATTACCGTTGACTGCGATGTTATACAGGCCGACGGCGGCACCAGAACGGCCTCTGTCACGGGGGCGTACGTGGCCGTAATGGATACCCTCGCCGCGTTAAAGGAGAAGGGGCTTCTGGACACAATACCGGTGCTCGACTCCGTTGCGGGCGTCTCTGTCGGCGTGGTAAACGGGCAGGCGGTGCTGGACCTCGACTACAAAGAGGACAGTACGGCAGAGGTTGACATGAACATTATAATGACCGGTTCGGGCAAGTTCGTTGAGGTGCAGGGCACGGCAGAGTCGGGGGCCTTTTCAAAGGAGGAACTAGACTCCATTATCGCGCTCGGCACTTCGGGTATAGTGAAGCTTACTGAAGTGCAGAACCGCGTGCTCAAAGAGGCGCTCTAAGCACGCTTTTTGACCGGGTATCCCTGGCTATACCGTCTATTTGTGCTAATTCACAGGCCGGGTTCAGGCAAAAGCCTGGACCCTTTTTATTTGGAACATCTTTACCGTTGAGGTGAGCGTGGAGAAGTGCCGAGAATGAAGATAGTAATTGCTACGGGCAATAAGGGAAAGCTCCGCGAGATTAAGAGTGCTTTAGACGGCTTGAGTCTGGAGTTCCTCTCTTTGGGCGACTTTCCCGGTTTTGTGATGCCTCCGGAAACTCGAAGCACGTTTGCCGAGAACGCGTTAATTAAGGCTCACGCGATCTTCTCTGCCACGGGGCTCTGTGCCCTTTCCGACGATTCGGGCCTTGAGGTGGAGTACTTAAACGGCGCACCAGGAATCCGTTCCGCCCGGTACGCGGCTGAGGATTCCTGTAACGATCCGAGTGATGAACAGAATGTCGACAAACTGCTCTTTGAGCTGAACGGGGTGCCTGTAGAGCAGCGCGGCGCGCGTTTTAAGTGCGTACTCGCCTTTGTCGGTCCCGGCAGTGGCACAGGTGACGGGACCGGCAAAGGCCTTGATCGAACCTTTGAGGGGCATCTTAACGGGCGCATAACAGAGGCTAGAGTCGGTTCGGGGGGGTTCGGTTACGATCCGGTTTTTTATATACCGCCGCTCGGTTGCACCGCTGCCGAGTTGAGTCTTGAGCGAAAAGGGGAGATCAGCCACAGAGGTGAGGCGCTCAGGAAGTTTAGAGTCTGGCTCGATAGTAGCGGATTTCTGTAGTCCGGCAGCTCTGTTCTGTATACCTTTCAGGTGATAAGCATAAGCGAGTCTGCCTGAAAAAGAGTAAGATTGATTGCCGAAATCGGGTGTAGAAAATGGACTTGACAATATTGAATTGCTCAATTAAACTGACCGAAGTGTGTAGTCGGAAAGTGTGTCACGGACAGGATTCAATGCCTGAAGTAGACTAAGATATTCTGACTAATGTAATACCAATCTCAAGCAGGAGGAACGGACTAATGCCTTCAGGTAAAGTAAAATGGTTCAATGAGTCGAAGGGTTTCGGCTTTATTGAACAAGACACGGGCGAGGATATTTTTGTTCATTATAGCGCTATCGCCGGTGACGGCTTCAAGACGCTTAAAGAGGGACAGGCGGTAGATTACGAGGTGACTGAGGGCCCCAAGGGTCTTAAGGCCGAAAATGTTATGCCTGGCGAGCTCTAAAGGGCTGCCTTAATATTCAAACTTGAGAAGGGTCCGTATCCTGTAACAGGGTACGGACCTTTTTTTATTCATGTCGGCGGTTCTTGCGGACGGGCTTTGTTAAGGTTTAAAAAGTTCGGGTATAGAATAAAGAAATATTATATAATTATTTTAGTACTTCTTGCCGATAAAGTACTGTCAAGCCTTGCACATACAATTGTGATACAGAGGCGGTTCAGACTGAGATCGCTAGGTGGCGTAAAGCGATACGTAGATGCAACTCTACCCCAAGCTACGAAAGGTGAGTTATGGAGGAGAAAACAATGGATGTGGTTCCGGGTCTTGAAGGCATAGCTGCCGCAAAGAGCGCAATAAGTTTTATAGACGGCGAAGAGGGGATTCTGGAGTACAGGGGGGTCTCTATAGAGGAACTCTCGGAAAAGAGTACCTTTCTAGATGTCGCTTACTCTCTGGTCTTTGCTAAAGACCCTACCGCAGAAGAGCTAGACAGCTTCGTATCCGACATTACCATGCATACACGGCTGAAGCTCAAGGTCCTGAGGATGATGGAGAACCTGCCCGAGAGCGGCCACCCGATGGATTACCTACAGGCAGTTACATCGGCCATGGGAATGTACTACCCTGCGCGAGATACGCTTAACGAAACGGTCAGGTACCAGTCGGTCGTCAGACTTATAGCCAAGCTGCCTACTATAGTGGCTGCTTGCCACAGGCTGCGCCACGGGGATGCGCCGATACAGCCGCACAACGAGCTCTCCTTTGCCGCAAACTTCTACTATATGCTCTTTGAACAAGTGCCTTCCGAGACAGTGGAGAAGGTAATCGACGTACTGTTGATACTCCATGCCGACCATGAGATGAATGCCTCTACCTTTAGCTCGCGCGTAGTCGGTTCCACGCTCGCCGACCCGTATACCATAGTCTCCTCGGCCATAGGCACGCTCTCCGGACCCCTGCACGGCGGGGCGAATGAAAAGGTGATGGATATGATAGAGGAGGTCGGCTCCGTTGACGCGGTTGAGGCCTATATTCTCGGCAAGATAGAGCGCAAGGAGAAGATCATGGGGATAGGCCACAGGGTCTACAAGACGCAGGACCCGAGGGGCAAGGTCTTGAGCGCCTATATACGCAAGCTTCATGCAGAGGGGCTTATAGATGATAAAACGATAGCTATTTCAGAAGAGATGGAGCGCGTGGTCACCGAGACTCTCGGCGCAAAGAAGCTCTATCCGAATATAGACTTCTATTCCGGAATCGTCTTCAGGGCTCTCGGTATACCTACGGAATTATTTACCCCGATATTTGCAATGGGCAGGGTCGCCGGCTGGCTGGCGCACTGGATTGAGCAGCTCAGCACCAATCGGATTTATCGCCCAACGCAGCAGTATACGGGCTTGAGAAAGCAGGCCTACGTGCCGGTATCGGAGCGCGGATAGAATGGTTTCAATTGAACGAATTGCAGTAGAGCTAAAGGTTTTTCTTTCCGGTTCACCAGTATTTGGTTCCGCGAGCCGTGTTCTGCTCGTCACCCTTGTCATATCACTGCTTGTTCTTTCCGGTTGCGCAACCAAAACCAGGGTAGTTCGGCTACCCTCTCCTGGTGAGTTGCCGTCCGGAGCGCTGAGTGAGGTTGAGGCTGCACTTGGGGAGGGTAAGGTTGTTAAAGGGCCGAAGATGAAGACGGGTAGAATTGAGAGGCTTAAGGGTAAGGTCCTTAAGCTGAAGGCAAAGGCCGAAAAGCTCAACAAGAAGTTATCCGTAGTAGTTGATAAGCAAGAAGTTTTCATCAAAGAGATGAAGGCTGCCCGTGTAGAACTTAAGGCATTGGAGAACAGGGCCAATGCCCTGAATGTGGAGGTCGAGTCAGAAGGCGATAAGGCGTCGTTAGAGATTGATGAGATAGTGAAAGAGGCCACAACAATAGCAAAGGTGGCGAATAAGGCTAAAAAATCGGCTGACAAGTTTGGCCCGAAGATATTTAAAGCGCGTTATAAGTATAACAAGGTTGCTGATAAGTTGAAAAAGGCGCAAGATGCGGTTGACGAGGCCGTTAGCAAGGCTGAGAGCAAGCTGGCCAGGGCCTTTTCGGAAAAGATGGACGAGGTTACGGTTGCGGATATTGTCGCGGAGTCGGAGGGTGCTGATATTATTCTACTTGGTGAGGTGCACAGCAACAGAATGCACCACAAGTTTCAGCTCGAAGTTATTACTGCGCTGGTTGAGGCCGGAAAGAGTGTTGCGATAGGCATGGAAATGTTTATGGCGGATTCTCAGGGCCAACTCAACAGCTGGGTAGACGGAGAACTCGGTACCGAAGACTTCAGGGTGCTTTACTATACCAACTGGAAGACTCCATGGAGGCAGTACGCGCCGATATTGAAGTATGCCAGAGAGAAGAAGATAGACCTTGTTGCGCTCAGTATTGAGCGCAGTGCGATAAACAGGGTCTTTGTAGAGTCATCATCGGATGTTGATGTTGAGGCCGAAGATGAGTTCGTCTCGGTCGCCGATCTGGCCATACCCGAACTGGTGCTTCCGGGGGAAGAGAAGCTCCAGCATACCGATGACGAGTTTACCGGAGAGATCACCCCGGAGATAGAGGCCGAGATTGAAAAAGAGGTGGAAAAAGAGGTGAAGGCCGCTCTTGTAATCGAGGAGGAGGAAGAAGAGTTGTTGAGCGTGCTTATGAGCCGCGAAGAACTCGAGGCTATTACCTGCGAGGTTGAGCCTGAGTATAAGAAGATGATCAAGGACGCCATGGGTGAGCATGCCGATGATATGAACTTCCAATTCGACCGCTTCTGTCGCATTCAGGTAGCGTGGGATACTGCTATGGCTCATAGCGCCAAGCAGTATATCGAAGATAACCCCGATGGAATATTCGTGATTATAGCAGGGGGTATGCACGCATGGAAGCTGGGCATACCGAAGCAGCTAACCAGGCTCGGCAAGGAGTCTATCGGGGCCCTTGCGGAAGCGAGGGTTGTCGCCAAAGAGGCTAAGGAAAGAGTGGATGTTGCCAAAAAGGCCGTTAAGGAGGCCGAAGGGCTTGCCGCCAAGGCCGATAGCATCGCTACCCGGGCCAGGGTTCTCGCAAGGGAAGCACGAAGGTCTACCGTAGATCCCGATGCTTTGCTGGGAGTGAAGAACCCTGAAGACGAAGAGAATCGTGCGCCTGTTGAGCCCGCAGACAAGGAGATGGCCGCAGATGCGGAAGCTGCCTCGGACCTTGCCAAAGGGGCCGCCAAGGATGCTAATGCCAGGCTTGAAGAGCTGAAAGAGAAGTATAAGTCGGTGAGAGACGAATCTAAAGCGGTCTCAAAGAGGTTGAAAGCCCTTAAGAAGTCGAAGAGCGAATTCAAATCCCTTGTGGTGGTTCCTGAAATGCCGGAGTACGATTACTTTAGAAGCGGTGGGGCGAGTAGCAGTGATGCGGACTACCTGATACTGCACTGACTACTGCTTGTTGAGTACGGTCTTTTTTTGAAGGGCAGTACAAGTTCATGAGTCTGCCTCTCCCGAGGCGAAGTTTTTTTTATCTAAACCTATTTACATCTCCTGATTTTCATCAAAGAGCCTTCTAAATTCGTCTTCGCACTCGGCAAAGGCGTTAAGGAAGGTGGGATCGAACTGATCTCTTAGTTCGAACATTATCTTGTACGCCTCTTTGTGCTCCATCGCTTTCTTGTAGGGCCTCTTGCTCCTGAGGGCGTCGTAGACATCGGCCACCTTTACTATCCTGCCCGATATCGGAATCTCCTCACCCTTGAGGCCGTACGGGTAACCGCTTCCGTCCCATGCCTCGTGGTGGCTTAGCGCAATCTCCCCTGCCGTTTTTAAAATATCGCTCTCGGCATTGCGAAGTATGTCTGCGCCTATTACCGAGTGGGTCTTCATTATCTCGAACTCTTCAACAGTGTGCTTGCCCGGTTTCAAGAGTATGGAGTCCGGTATGCCGATCTTGCCGACGTCGTGCATGGGAGAGCCGAAGAAGATCGCTTCAACCTTCTGTTCTTCGAGGCCGTAGTAGCGAGCAAGCAACTGCGAGCAGAGACTGATCCGTTTAATATGGCTCCCGGTCTCCTTGTCGCGGTACTCGGCGGCGAGCGTTAGCCGTGTCACGGTCTCTATGTACCCGCTCTTGATCTTCTCGAATGCACTTTCGAGTTGAACGGTCTTCGACTCGACTTCGCTAGAGAGCAGCTTGCCGTGCTCCATCAGGTAGTCTTCAAACCGTTTCACCTTGAGCAGGTTTCTGATCCTGAGGCTTAACTCGGTCTCGTCGAGCGGTTTGTTCAAGAGCTCGTCCGCACCGCATTCGAGTCCCAGTACCTTTGCGGCGCGGTCCGAAAGGGAGGTGATAATTACAACAGGGATGTGCATGGTCTGCGGGTCGGCCTTGAGCCTTCGAGTAAGTTCGAAACCGTCAATGCCGGGCATGACTACGTCGCTCATTATTATATCCGGCTTGTACTCCTTAACCTTCTCGAGCAGCTCCATCGCGTTGTCTACCATCAGCACGTCGTGACCCATGTCTACGATCAGGTCTTTGAAGAGTTCCTGAAAGAGCTTGTCGTCGTCGGCCACCAGTATTCGAGCGATAGCATCTTCTAGAGGGGCGGTCTGAAGGTTGCTCTTTTTTGCTAAATCGTTCATTAGGGCTCTGGGCTCCGTTCTTCTATTCTTTAATTGTGTATTATGGAGCGCGGTTTGCTAGTCTGCTATTTACGCGCGAGGAGAACTCAGTACTCTACGGTTACTTATTTTATCGGCAATCGATCCCGAGTACTGTAGTGTATGTTTATTCTTTTTAACTATAAAATGTGATTAAGGTAACGGAATCGACGACCGTAAAGAAGTAATATATATAAGTTCTGCTTGACGGGGCTGTCACTTTACAATAGTATAACAAGATAGTTATTAATGGATCTGAAAATTTGAAAAATAGAATGAACAGAAAAAAGAGGTCGGGCCTTTCAAAGCCGGTTGTTCTTGCCGTAATGGTAGGCGCAGCCGTAGTGCTGACTACTCTTTTTTTACTCTCGCAAGAGGCCTTTTCCCATAAATTTCTCACTTCCTCTCTAGTAATCGAGTCCGACAAAAGTACCGAACCGTCTGCCTCTCCGGCTGACGAAGTCACGTCCAATAATTTAGACAAAGAGAGTGCTGGCGCCGGTAAGAGCGCAGAGCTCGGCACCAAGAGGTTCGACTTTCGCCTCAGCACCGACGACACCTTCTACGGCCTGATGTCGCTTTTCAATGTCAGCGGCACCGACATACACAAAATCGCACGCAAGGCGCGCCCGCTCTTCAACCTCTCAAGGTTGCGCAAGGGCACGGTCTTCAGAGTCTATACGGAAGACGGTCTCTTCAACCGAGCGGAGTACCGTCTCGGTGAGTTCGATATACTGACTATCAAGAAAGAGCCCGCCCACGTGGCCGGGGCCGGCGGTATAGGTTACACAATCGAGACGAGGGAACTGCCGTGGGAGATAAAAGAGAACAGGGCCTTCGGAGTTATAAATAACTCACTCTACGAGGCGGGAATAAAGGCCGGTACCGACCCGCAGACCATTATGAACCTCTCCGATATTCTCGCATGGGACGTTGACTTCGCTTCAGATATAAGAAAAGGCGATACCTTCGGCGTTGTGCATGAGAAGATCTTTGTCGAGGGCAAGTACTTGAAGACGGGCAAGATACTCGGCGCCGAGATGATGAATAACGGCAAGCGCGTTACCGCGATCTACTTTGAAGACTCGGAGGGCGGAACCGGCTACTATGACGAAAACGGAAAGTCTCTGAGAAGAACGCTCCTGCGCTCGCCTCTAAGGTACCGCCGCATATCGAGCTACTTCAGCAAGGGGCGTTACCACCCCATCCTCAAGAGGTACAGGCCGCACCACGGTATAGATTACGCCGCACCTACAGGTACTCCGGTAGAGTCGGCCGGGAGCGGAAAGGTCATATTCGCAGGGTGGAAGAGCGGGTACGGCAACTTCGTTACCATAAAGCATAACAATAGCTACACTACCTCCTACGGCCACTTCTCGCGTATTAAGAAGGGCATAAGAAAAGGCGTAAAGGTCGAGCAGGCTCAGGTTATCGGTTATGTCGGCTCCACCGGAATCTCAACGGGCCCGCACCTCCATTATGAGGTCAAGCGCGGCAAAAAGCTGATAAACCCGCTCAGTATAAGACCGAAGGCGAACAGCACTGTTCCGAAGGTCGACCGCGAACGGTTTGAAGTCGTTAAAGAGGAGATGCTGGCGCGTCTGTCCGGACAGAATGCCGGTGTCGTGGTCTCGAGCAGAAGCGGCGCCACGGCAGAACAGGACGGTTAGAAGAAGAGCCCGCCAGAGAGTTTGTAGAGAGCTTGCATTACACGTGTTGATATAAGAGCGGCCCGCAGGAAAATTCCTGCGGGCCGCTCTTCTGTTTATCCTGTCAGTAACTTATCCGCAACTAATGCGCGGTCACGATAAAACCGGCTGTCACCGGTCTTCGTCGGTCTCCGGCCCGCGTACCGCTTTTCCTGTGGCTGGTCGGGTTTTATTTAATTTCCTTTTTAATCTCTTTTTTGCGCCTCTTCTCTCGATACATCATCTTGTCCGCCTCTACGACAAGGTCGTCGAGCGAGCAGGGAGAGGCTGGGTCGTAGAGCGCGACGCCGGTACTGACCGATAGTTTGTATACGCGGGAACTCTTTTTATTGAACTCTTCTATACCTCTTTGCAGCCTCTCGATTACCTTTTCAAGGACGTCTCCTTCTCTGCCGACAGGTATAACCGCGAACTCGTCGCCTCCGAGCCGCGCGACAACGTCTGAGGCCCTGTAAGATGCCTTTAATATTTGAGAGAAATCGGTGATCGCATAATCACCCTCGTTGTGGCCGTACGTATCGTTTATCTCTTTCAAGTTGTCGAGGTCTGCGTAGAGCAGGTATATACCACGTTTCTGGCGGTAGGAGACCTTGATCTGGTGGGCTGCGAGGGTGAAGAAACCGCGGCGGTTGTACAGGCCCGTCAGATCGTCGGTCAGCGAGATGGTCTTCAAGCGCTCTTCCATGTTCTTGCGCTCCGTTATATCGAGGTAGGTCCCAACCGCACGAAGCGGACGGCCGTTTCTGTCACGCTCAAAGACCTTTCCCGTGTCGAGAATCCAGACCCATTCGCCGGACTTCGAGCGCATCCGGTGCTCGGTGGCGTAAAAGGCGGTTTTGCCTTCGAGGTGGTCGTTTAATACCTTCTCGACAAATGAGAGGTCATCCGGGTGGATAAGTCGTTTCCACGCCTCTAAATTCGGCTCGATCTCATCGAGATCGTAACCGAGCATACCGGCCCAGCGTTCGTTAAAGACGACCTTGCCGGTTACAAGGTCCCAGTCCCATGTGCCGAGGTCGGCGCCTTTGAGCGCTAGATCGAACCGGTCTCTACTCTCTTCAATGCTCTTTCTCTGCCTGTTCCTCTCAAGAAGAGCCGCTATTGCGTTGGTCACGGCGATTAAGTACTCTTCATGGTTCTTGTCTCTCTTATGCCCTTCATTCATGTAGAGGTTCAATACGCCGAGCACTTGATGTTCGCTCTTTATCGGTACACAGTAGTGGCCGTGCGGTTTTATACCGTCGTAGGTGATGTTATGCCGTTCGTCCAGCGAGTCCGCAAAGATAACCGTGCCTGTCTCCGCCGCGCGGCCACAGAGGCACTCTCCGAACGGAACCGTTGCGCACGACTTGAGGATTTCATCTGCGTAACCTTCCTGGACGGTGAGTGTAAGCGCTCTGGAACCTTCTTTAACGAGATAGATAGCGCCTCTGGCCTGCGCATGGAGCCAGATATTGCTCAACAGGGTATCCAATATACTCTTAAGCTGCTCTTCGACAGGGATATTCCTCTGCGCGATCTCCAGAATGGTATTGATGGCCGTCTGCTGATTGCTCTTCGCTTTTAGTTCCTCTTCGCGTTCGCTCAACTTGGCTGCCATCTGCTCGAATGATCCGTCAATCGTGCTTAATTCGCCGTTGAGGCTTTCGAGCGGTTGGGTATACTCTCCGGCGCCGATATTCTGTAGTCCGGTGTCGAGTGTGGCCAGAGGTTTAGTTATATAATGCCTGAGCAACCAGTTGAGAATAAAGAAGAGGAAGAGGAAACTTAAGAGCTGTATCAGAAAATCGACCTTGAAGTGCTGCCATGCTAAAGTATTTACCCTCGAGGCAGGAAGTTTGATGCTCATAATGCCGCGAAGCTCGCCCACCTTGTAGTCAAAGGCCTCTGTGTATAGTTTCCTGACCGGCAACGGCGCGCTCTCAAGCCTGCCGTGACACTTAATGCAGTACTTCTCTGTATAGATGGGTGTTGAGAAGTGGTAGAACTCCTCTCCTTCTTTAGACTCGTACGGCACGAACCGTTCCGTGCTCTTCCGGTTTTTACGGAAGAATTCGATAGCCTCGTTCTCAAGTGCGTCGGCGGCATTGCCCGGGTTCCGGGGACGTTCTGAGACGTTGTTAAAAGAGAGCGGGTAGTCGGTCCAGTTTTTGAAGTCTTCGGAAATACGGCTGAGCGCGTGGGCGGGAAGAAAACCGAGCGTCTTTTCGTTCAGGGGAATCTCGCTGTCGAGAAACTGTTGGTGGTAGATACGCCTCGTGCTCATGAGCAGGCTACGGATATTCTTCGCCTCCTGGCGCATACTCTCCAGAACATTCTTCTTTGTATTCTGGAATTGCGTATATTCGAGAATGGAGAATGCGCATACGAAGGTTAGTACGAGAATAAGCAGTATTCTGTTCTGTAGCTTCATGGCAGAGACCGTCTACTGTTAATTGCGTGCAGGGTAACTTGCCAGCATAAGGGCGTCCCGGACCTATAGACCCTTTTGGGGATATCTACGATTCACATGGTTATTTGTGATGGTGTAAAGTACTGTGTACTCTGTTATTTCGGAACAGGGTTGTTTGCCTTTAGGGGAATCGGGTATTTAACTCCCGAGTATAGGCCGGGGTGGATCGGGGTTTTGAGGGAAGAGTGGCGCCTTAGCGCTTGTAGTCTGCGCAGCAGACTCTTTTCAATCTTTATGTTCGTAGAGGTGGAGGTCGCGCTGCGGGAACGGGATGCTTATGCCCTCCGAGTCGAACCGTTTCTTGATGCCTTCTGTCAGGTCGAAGTAGAGGTCCCAGTAGTCCGAAGAGGTGACCCACGGGCGGACTGCGAAGTTCACGCTGCTGTTCGCAAGCTCGAGCAACCCTACGGTCGGCTTCGGGTCCTTGAGCACGCGGGCGTCTTTGTCGAGCAGTTCGGTAAAGATCTCTTTTGCGCGGTAGATATCGTCCGAGTAGCCGATGCCGAAGAGCAGGCCGAGACGCCGGGTTCAGGTTGTAGAGTAGTTTGTTATGTTGTCCGAGGTCAGCTTGGCGTTCGGAATTATAACTATTTTATTATCCGGTGTCTTGAGCTTGGTAGTAAATATCTCAATATCTTCGACGGTGCCGGCGACCCCTGCTCCCTCGATGTAGTCGCCTACCTTGAAAGGGCGAAAGATGATCATCAGGAAACCTGCTGCAAAGTTGGAGAGTGAACCCTGCAGGGCGAGGCCGATAGCGAGGCCAGCGGCACCTATGATAGCTATAAAGGAGGTTGTCTGTATTCCGAGCTGCCCGATGGAGACGAGAACGACGAAGGTAAGCAGCGTGAAGTAGACAAGGTTTGTGACAAAAGAGACTATGGTTAGGTCTACATCGCTCTTTAAGAGCACTCTTTTGATTATGCCGCTCAGGAGTTTCGCTAACCAGCGCCCGATAACAAATATGATGATCGATGCAATGATCTTCAGTCCGTAAACGATGAGCAGTTCTATAATGCGGGCAAAGAGGGTATCAAACGAATCTTTAGAGAGTATGTTATGAAGTAGGTTTTCCATGAAAGATTCCCATCTGTTCTCGCTTAAATATGCCTGTTGAGCAACGTTTATGCTTAATGGCAAAAACGTCTGGTAGATTAGTCCGAATATCTGCTCTTTAGGTCGTTGCAGAGCAGGTTTCAGGGCAGGCATGCAGAAGACTTTGTTGACAGCATGACAGAATAACCGTATTGATGCTGTTAGATTTTTAGTATAGCTATGATTGAGATAACCGTCAACTCCGCACGATTTCGACCCTGTGGTCCGGAAGGGCAAAACCGGTTGTAGTCAGCGAAAATGCCGACCTTATAAGAGTTGAAGCTCTTTTTCCCGATTGAGCAGGCAGACGTCGAACTCTATCTTTTTTGGTCTGGGCCGGAACTATTTTCAGAAGTCGATTATAAGATTCGTAAGGAGCGTAGTATCGGTATTGTTCAGCTCGGGCGAGGGCGGGCGGTTCTGATAATTTATCGTATAGCTCATGCCGACGGAGATACGACCGTTGACCTTGACTTCTACGGCGGTTACGGAGTCCACGAAGTAGACCTCTGAATCCTCGACGGATGTGAAGTAGTCGAACGTCTCCTTGAAGGTCAGGTTCTCAAGCACCTTCCGTTCATACTTGCCGGTAGCCTTGGCTGTAACATAATTGTCACCCGTTTTCACCCCTGTTGAGAACTCGTTATGGTTATAGAGAATAGAGAGGTGTCCCTGAAGCTTTTGGGTCGGAGTCTTGATGAACTCTATACCTGCGCCGGGCCCGCCATAGGCCCTGTACTCGTAACCGGAAAACTTGTCGCGAAGGTATCCGAGAGTAAAGAGCCCGAAGTACTTCCCGGTAAAGACTCTCTCGTACCGCCCTTCGAGCTTTAACTTGTCCGAGGTGTCGGTGCCCGAGTCTTCTGCCTTGAGGTAGCTGCCGCTGGTAAAGTACCTGTCGACCGTACCCTCTCTCTTCAGGTCGAGCTTGCCTGCCAGAGTCTGCGTATCGGTATTTCCGGAGGTATTAACGTACGAAAGCTCGGCCCGTATCTTCCACGGTACTTCTGCGTCCGCAGAGCCGGCGTCTTTTGATGCCGCCGCCGATGCCGCCGATGCCGAAGAGTGGAGTGGCATCAGGATGAGGAGTAAGCTCAGGGCCGCTAAAGCGAGAGAAGGAAAGAGTGTCGAACATCTGTTTTTAGTTTTGGCGGTTATCTTCATACCTGAGTCCAGTACTGTTTTGTCAAAGCCGGATAGGCAGTGAGTAAGTATTATTAAGTTAGCAGCAGGCAATAGGCCGAATTTGACAGTATTGGAACCTTAGCAGGTTTTAAGAGTCTTGCAAGTAAAAAGAGACCAATAACTGCCGGTTGCGGGGTATGGGAGCAAGCAGTTTTTTTTGGGGGGAAGAGCCTCGTCAGTGCCTACACGACTTTATTTAGACACTTCAGATATTTTTTGCCCTTTGGAGCATTCGCTAACAGACTCTCCATCTCGTCAGAGGCTACGGGTTTGGAGAAATAGTACCCTTGGAGCTTGTCGCATCCTAAAGAGTTTAAGTACGCCAACTGCTTTTCGGTCTCGACACCTTCTGCGGTTACCTGTATGCCCATACTGTGGGCCATCTGTATGATCGCCTTGACTATAGCTTTATCATCAGAGTTATTATCAATGTCATTGACGAACGCCCTGTCTATCTTGAGAAGCTCAATAGGCAGCATCTTTATATAACTGAGTGAAGAGTAACCTGTACCGAAGTCGTCTATGGAGAAGCTGACGCCGAGATCCCTTAAGGCGTTCATCTTCTCAACCGTCTCCTCGATGTTTCCCATCATAGTCTCTTCCGTGACCTCTATCTCAAAGTATTGAGGGTCGAGACCCGTCTCCGCCAGAATTTCGGTAACAGTTGGTACGAAGTCATTTTGCCTGAAGACCCTCGGAGAGGCGTTTACGGATACGGTCACGGGCGCGAGTCCTGCGTCCTGCCACGCCTTATTCTGCTTGCAGGCCGTCTGAAAGACCCACTTGCTTAACTGGAGGATAAGTCCCGTCTCTTCTGCAACGGGGATAAAATCTCCCGGAGGAATGAGCCGGCCGCTATTCTGATCGACCAGCCTGACGAGGGCCTCCATGCCGACAAGCTTACCGTTGTGGAGATCGAGCTGCGGCTGGTAATGGAGTATGAATTCGTCGTTTTTGAGGGCCGTGCGCAGTCGGTGCTCCATCTTAAGGAGGTTGTTGGCCTTGGTCGACATGGTTGTAGAGTATAACTGGAAGGTGTTCCTGCCTTCCGACTTAGCCCTGTACATTGCTATGTCGGCGTTTTTAATGAGCGTGTCGCTGTCGTACCCGTCGTGCGGGAAGATGCTCGCGCCAATGGAGGTACCGATGATGATCTCTTGTCCGTTAATCGATATCGATTGCTTGAAGGTATCGAGAATTTTGTTGAGTACCAGAGAGACGTCTTCGGCTTTTGCAAGGTTCTGTAGCAGTATGGTAAATTCGTCGCCGCCAAGGCGCGCAACGCTGTCACCATCCCGCACACACCCCTTGAGCATCGTGGCTACAACCTTCAAGAGCTCATCTCCGAAGGAATGGCCTAGCGAGTCGTTTATTATCTTGAAGCGGTCGAGGTCTAAAAAGAGTACGGCAGCCGTACCCTGCTTCCACGCCTCTCTGTGAAGTACCTGATCGAGGCGGTCTTTGAAGAGTAACCTGTTGGGCAGCCCGGTAAGGTGGTCATGGTACGCCATGTGCTTTATCGACTCTTCCGAGTTTTTCCTTTCGGTAACATCACGAATCGTAGCGGTAAAGAGTGTTTCACCGTAAAGGTCAAAGTTGTTTAGAATAAGCTCTACGGGAAAGACCTCTCCGCTTTTCCGCAACCCCTGCAGCTCGACAATCTGACCCTGAACATCGCTATAGCCGGTCTCGCAGAAGCGCTTGATATCCGCCAGGTGCCGTTGCCTGCACTCATTTGATATCAGCTCGGTGAGGGTCTTGTGGCTCAACTCGCCGTCGTTGTACCCGAACATCTTCTCGGCGCTTCCGTTATACTCGAGAATATTACTGCCGGAGTCAGCGACAATGATAGCGTCGAAAGCCGTATCATGGATCAGGTGGAATTTTTTCTCACTGGTCTTGATCGCCTCTTCGGCCCTCTTGCGTTCGGTTATGTCCTGTGTAATGCCGATTCCGCTAGTTGCGCACCCGTCTTTGTCAAAATTGAGCTCCGCTGTTCTTCTGACCCACTTCACTTCATTATCAACTAGAATTCTGTGCTCAATATCGTACAGTTCGCCTTTTGTGGCGGCTTTCCACCTGTTTTCAAAGTACTGCCTGTCTTCAGGGTGCACCACCTTGAGCAGTTTCTCATAGGTCATGTTAGTCCCTTTTGGAATACCGAAGATATTGTATGTCTCGTCTGTCCAGATGAGCTTGTTTGTTGCACAGTCGAAGTACCAGGAGCCGATGTGTGCCACCTCCTGCGCTTTCATAAGGTTGGTTTCGCTTGTCTGCAACGCCTTCTCCGCATGTTTGCGCTCGGATATTTCGCGGGTAAGCTCCTCTGTTCTTTCCTCTACCCGTAGCTCGAGCACCTCATGGGCCTCGTGCAGGTTCTTCTCTGCGAGGTTCCTCTCCTTGTTGTAGATCAGCATGGGGCGAAATAAGAGGAGGTAGAGCATCGGTATGGTTATGACGCTCAATAACGCGGAATCTAAAAAGATCTCGTGGTATAAGGAGTCGTATAACATGTTGCTCAGCAAAAACATTACGAAGGTCTCTGCTGCGAAGATCAGAACGACGGCAACTACAAAGAAGTATAGAGGAGTTGACCTACCGCCAGTTGTCACTCTGTTTTTATGCGTCATTGGAACACCGTGCTCTATATATTCTAAAGGTAGTACTGTTTACACTTTTTTTATCGGACGATTAGACGGCGTGCTGAATGGGGCTATAGGTTGGTTTTGTTACGGAAAAAGACTATGCCGACTGTCATGCAAAGGTCTATGCGCTATAGTCTTTACTGTTAAGGGCAGAACGGCGCTATTTCTTAAGCAGTTGTTGCCTGGTCTTAGGTCGGAGCCTGCTGTTATAAAACCTGCTGATCGATTTTTTTTGAAATTATCTATTTTTAAAAGGAAAAGGTGTCTGGCGGCAGCCGGTGAAGGGTGATTCCGCTGGGCATCGATACCGTTATGCCAAGTTCAAAAGAATGGCACGTGAAGTTGTCCCGGATAAAAGGCTATGAGGTTACCGTCTGTTTTCGAGCAATTTAAACAAAGTGGATTTGAGGTTCTCAACGGTATAAGGTTTGGTCAGCGTACCCTTAAAACCGTATTTTTCGTACTCAAGTACTGAAGGATCCATGCTGTATCCACTTGAAACTAGCGCTCTCACTTCCGGGTCTATCTTTAAAAGCTCCTTCATCGCCTCCTTGCCTCCCATACCGCCTCGTATTACCAGGTCTATTATCACGGCGGAAAAGGGTTGTTCTGCTTCGAGCGCCTCTTGATAGCGAGTTATTGCCTCGGTACCGTCAGTCGCTATGACGGCCTCGTAGCCGAGCTTCCAGAGCAGCTTTGGCAAGTAGGCATATACCTGTTCGTCGTCTTCGAGTATCAATATCCTGATCTTGTCTTTTGGCGCGTCCACTTCCGAGAGCTCCTTAGTATCAACATGCGGATCAACTTGATACTCCTCATGCACAGGCAGGTAAAAGTAGAATGTTGTTCCTTTTCCAATCTTTGAGTCTAGATCGATACAACCGTTATGCGCTTTTATAATAGAGTGGACTATGGCAAGACCAAGCCCAGTGCCTTTCTCCTGTCCCATTCCTTTTGTGGTAAAGTAGGGATCGAATATCCTGGCTCGAATATCCTCGGCAATACCCTCTCCGCAATCCGCGACTTCAATCTTAACGTACCTGCCGGCTTTGAGCGGGATAACTTCTCCGGAAGCTAGCTCAACATTGTGCGCGGATATAGATACCTCTCCGCCGTTCGGCATAGCTTGAGAACTGTTAATGATCAGGTTATGTATGACCTGGGTGAACTGTCCTTCATCGACTATGATGGGCCATAGATCGTCGGCAATATCTGTTTTGAGGATGATGTCAGAGCCGCTAAGGGAGAAGTGGGCGCTTTCGGTGATAAGCTCCGGCAGTACCAGCACCGTCTTTACGGGAGTGCCGCCGCTTGAGAAGGTAATAAGCTGGTTGCTGAGGCTGCTGCCCTTTAATGCGGACTTCTCTGCGGCTGCGAGGATCTTATACGCTTCATCGGCCGGGTTCAGGTACGTCTGCGCAAGACCGATATTTACGACAATAGCCGCCATGATGTTGTTGAAGTCGTGAGCAATACCGCCGGCCAGTATACCTACCGATTGGAGCTTGTCCATTTTTTTGAGTTCCTGGTCCGTTTTCCTCCGTTCTGTCATGTCGCGAACCACACCGAGCGCAAAGCTCTCCCCTCCTATCTGTAAGGGCGTAATGTTTATATCAACATATAGCTCGGCCCCCTCCTTGTCACGCAATCGCAGATCAGAGACGAAACCGCCGTCAGCCCACAGGTTACTGTGCTTATTAAAGATATCATCCATATCTTCCGGGAACAGGAGCAGACGAATATCGGAACTTAAAAACTGCTCGCGGGTATAACCGAACAGTTTGCATACGGCATCGTTCACATTCCTGTACCGGCCTTCCAGGTCGATGACATAGAAACCGTCTTTGGCCGTATTAAAGATGCTGCGGAACCTCTCTTCGCTCTCTTTTAACTTCTTCTCGGTCTTTTTACGGCTGGTAACATCGGTAATGATGCAATGGGTCTGTTTGAAGTCCCCTTTATCGTCATGGCCGACACGGCCATCTATTTCGACCATGAATGAAGAACCGTCACTCCTGACCACGTCAAACGATACGCCGCGTACCTCACCGGAAGACTTGAAGCGGGAAAAGTTTTTTTTGAACTTTTCTCTGCTTCCTTCCGTAAGAAAATCGCCGAACCACTTTCCTATCATCTCTTCACGGCTGTAACCGAGCATCCAGCAGAGGGTCGAGTTCGATTCTATTAGACAGCCGTCTGAATCGAGGGACTGGTAACCGAGTGGTGAGTTTTCATAGAGTTCGCGGTACCGTCTCTCGCTCTCCTTGAGGGAATCCTCCGCATTTTTTCGCTCAGTGATATCGCGAATAAAGCTTGTAAAACCCTGTTCACCATTAACTGTCCAGGCTGCGGTCGTAAGCTCAATCGGCACCTCTGTGCCGTTTTTATTAAGCCCTTCGAGCACTACCGGATATGTTAGCTGTCTTTTACCGTTTTTCAGGTAGTGCTTGAGACTGGCAGTATGTGCCGTTTTATACCTCTCGGGTATGATACTGCTTACCGGGCTACCGATCATTTCATCTTCCGTATAACCGAAAATACCGGTTGCGGCGTTGTTCCACTGCCTTATGGCGCCGGTGTGATCGATTGTGATAATTGCATCATTCGCCGTACTGATGACACGCCTGAACTTCTCTTCGCTCTGTAGAGTCTCACTTTCAGCTCTGCTTCGCTTCCGTTCAAGCAGGGTTACGCCGATGATAGAGAGACAAAGAGTTGAAGTCCATGCGATGATAACCGCCATGATGACATTGCCGCTCCGGGCCATATACTTCTTTTCATTATCTATCCAGAGCTCTTCGAGCTTTCCGGCATTATTGAGAAATCCGTCAAAATCACGATCAAAACTCTGGTCCAGGTCTGTGCCAGTTCCCGACTTCTCTAAGTGGTCCAACCTTTTAGAGCCGCTCTCTTTTAGGGTGTTGAGGTCTGCGTGTAACTCGTTTACCGCTTCTATTACAACAGGGTCTGTAATCGGATCCGACAATGTTCCGTGACTGGTAACACCACCGTAAAGCATTACATGGATCTCTTTTTCAGCATTCTCAAGGTAGGAGAAGACCGTTTTGATATCTTTGGTCCTGTCGCCTGCAATATACTCCTCCAGCCATAAGTGGAAGAGAGAAGTGGTAATCTGTACATCCTCGATTGCATCCATGAACAGGTGGTCCTGGTGCTGCTGGTTCCGCATTTTATTACCAACTAGCAGCATTACCACAACGATGACACCGAGCAGTCCAATAAACAGAGGCAACAAGTACCTGTATTTTTTACCAGATGACTTTAAATAAGAACTATTTATGTTTTCATCCATACTAAATACCTTGCAATACATTAAACTTTTTCGGAAACAGGGTATAAGCTCTTTAAAATGATAAGACGCATTAAGTAGTACAATAGCATAATACTAGTAAGTTGTATCAGCTTACATGACAACTGTAAAATAAAAGATCGTGGCTTTTTAAGCGGCAATTATTGGTTTTGCTTCGAGTATTGAGTTCCGGTACTGGTATTGAAGTGCGGAGTTTATGAACTTCTATTTATGTTTTGTTTTGATATGTTGAGAATTTACCAGGCATGAAACGGCGTAAAAATTGGTCAGAAGCCTGCATTCGGATGAGCCGGACTCTGGAAGCAATCTATATCATTGTATTGACAGGGCTTGAAAGCGAGTTAAGAAGTGGTATAAATTACTGTTTTTCAATATCGGTAAGAAGTAACGTTTAAGAGAGGGGCAGTTACGCGGTGAAAAGAGTATGTGTCTGGTGCCGTAAGGTCTTCGGTGAAAAAGAGCCGTTTGTGGATAAGAGCTTAACTTACGGAATATGTGACAGGTGCCTTGAAGTTGAGAAAATGAAGAAGAGCAAGCGGGCCTGAGCACCACAACCTCATGGCGGTTTCTCCGTACTCGTCTCCCCCCGGGCAGATAAAGTCTCTTCTTGCCGTACGCCGGCTGACCGGCATCTTATATCACATTAGCATTATAAACATTTTAGTCCCGGCAGACTCCTGTTCCGGGACTAAAATATTTATAGCAATACCTCTTGGGCTTATACCTCAGTTAAACCTTCTTAAGAAAACAGGTCTTCAAGACAAGTGTGCTCTTTCCGTCACGGCATTCGATCTCTTCGTTCTTGGAGGTGAGGCGGATGTTCTTGAATACCTTGCCCCTTTTAAGCGATTTGGAAGAGCCCTTTACCTTTAAATCCTTGATAACCTGCACCGAGTCTCCGTCTTCTAGCACGGCTCCGTTACTATCCTTTGTATCCATAGTACTCCTTTACTGCGGGGTAAGAAGTTTTAGTATTAAAATGGTAAGTATGAAAATGTACAGTCTTTTGCCAAAAAGTACAACTCTCAATTTGAGGTCGCAGCGAAACCTTGGCCGCCGTAAGGCCTTCAGGGGAAGAATAATCAACCATAAGGAAAAAACTTTATTCCGCTGGTTGACAGAGCGGTAAAAAGCAGAGTACAATTGCTTAGTTTCGCATCTTGGATAAAGTTGTCTTGTTCATTATATTAGAAAAACCCGGCAGTTACAGGGAAAAAGGAGTTAGGTCAAATATGTCAAGAATCGTTTTAGGAGTTGATCTGTCGGATGTATACAATTTTAATGAGGACCTGGTTGTACTGTTGCTAGATAAGTTACTGAAGCAAAATAAAGATATCTGTCGTTGTAGAAGTTGCCTTGAAGATATGTACTCGCTTTCGTTGAAGCTGATAGAACCCAGGTACCACCCGAACTCTTTGATCGAGCAGGTCATGAAGGGCTACCTTGAGAGACAGGCAGAGTTCGAGGTGAATGCCGAGAAGCTGGTTATGAAAGCTATTAAGGTAGTCAGCGGCAATCCGCACCATTAATCGGCCTGCGCGGGCCGATTAATGGTGTTTCTTTACCAGTTTTCGCCGAGCAGTTCAAAGTGGGCCTGTGGATGGAGACAAGCCGGGCACGTTTCCGGAGCCTCCGGGCCTTCGTGCAGGTAACCGCAGTTTCTGCACCTCCAGGTAACCGTGCCGTTCCTCTTGAATACCTTACCCTCTTCTATATTGAAAGCAAGGTCCATGTACCGCTTTTCGTGCTGTTTTTCAGCTACCGAAATCGCCTCGAACATTTTGGCGATCTCCTCAAAACCCTCTTCACGCGCAGTGGCCGCAAAACCGGGGTAGAGGTCGGTCCACTCTTCCTTTTCGCCTGCTGCCGCAGCCCTGAGGTTGGTCATTGTGTCACCTATTGTGCCGAACGGAAAAGACGCCGTAATCT
This sequence comes from Deltaproteobacteria bacterium, assembly GCA_029262515.1. Taxonomy (GTDB): domain Bacteria; phylum Desulfobacterota; class GWC2-55-46; order GWC2-55-46; family JADFVP01; genus JADFVP01. The sequence goes on from JAJCZH010000007.1 coordinate 102,324, forward strand.
CGGTGGCGCCGCCGTCCATGAACTTGAACATCCGTTTCGCGTGCTCGCGTTCCTGGTCCGCGGTCTCGGCGAATATTTCCGAGATCTGCACAAGCCCCTCTTTGCGCGCCTTTGCCGCAAAGTAGGTGTAGCGGTTTCTCGCCTGCGACTCTCCCGCAAAGCCCTTCATCAGGTTCTGTTCGGTCTTGCTGCCCTTTAGTTCCATAGTAGTTTCCCTCATGAATAATTTTGTAAGACGGCCCCTTCGCCCTTTATGAAAAGATTATCGTATTATACATAATGCCACGTACGGCACAACATTGAAGACGATGATGAGGATTTTGAAGAGCCCGAGAAAGGAGTAGTAGATCACGGTAAAGGTCTCTCGCGGTATCGGAAAGAACATGCTTTGTACGCGGTAGATAAAACCGGGCGCGACTATAAAGACAAAAGTCGACACTACCAGCAGACTCACGTCTATTATAGTGCACCACATAAAGAAGGTTGTAAGCGTCCCTATTTGCATAGCCCTTTTTTCTTTACTCTTTCCCGTAGTTCTTCTTTTCGATGCTCTCTACTTTTGTGATTGTATCTCCTGTAATCCAGAAGATGTCGCCCGTGGTTTTGTCGATCTTATAGAGACTTTCATTTGGACCGGGCAGATATTCATACGCCGGAGCGGCTTTGTACTGAGATTCTCTTTTATCCGACCCGCAGAAAAGACCGTTAAAAATCGAGGCGATAATTAACCCGGCTATAAAACCGTAGATAAATTTTTACTTGTTATTTTCATGGCTTCCTATGCCTTCTATTTTTTTTGGGTTAGAGAGTGCAATTCAATTTGTATGGCTTATTCCATGGCTTGTTCTGATTTTACAAGAAAAATGATAGCGGCTGCTGTCATATGTAGGACAAATGATACGAAATATTCTGGTACGGTTGTTGGTGTTGTTCCTTGCCCGTGACCGCTGAGTTTATTTCTGGCTGTAGGTACACCACCTTCAAGTAGGCTCCTCAGCGCTGACATGTGCTGTTGCCAGAACGATGGTATCAGTTCATTCCGGTAGCAGATATCTATTAATCGTTTGCTAGTGTCCTTTTGGTCATAAGTCCACTTACGCTGATCACAGATTGCCTTCATTGTGCTCTCAAATGATTTCAAGGCTTCATTAAGTGCTTCTTTATTTTTTCCGTGACGATAATGCCCATATGCATTTAAAAATTCCTGCTGCGCGCCAGCATATTGTTTCTCGTGAAGAAGCTTTAGTGCAGGTTTGACTGCTTCGACATGAAGTAACTGAGAATCAACACGCATGATCTCACTTTCTTCAAATTGAAAACCTATGCCATGTTCTTTGAATCTATCATTCAGTTCTTTAATTGCATCATCAACGTTATTTACGTAATCGTAGTCTCGTGTGACTTTGTCAGCTAAACGAAAAGTAACCTCTATGACATCTATTACTTTTTCAGTATCTTTCTCTTTGAGAAAAAAATTTATCAATTCATCCATATATTGCCGGTTACGCTGGTTATTTTGCGTAAGGCAAAATACACCGTATTCTCGGCATAACGCTTCAACTATAACTTTGTACCACTTGTATACTTCTTTGTACTCATAGTATAGAGTTTGATTCCCTATACAATCCTGCCATATATGAACAATTTGCACACGTAGGGCATCAGGAATTGTGTCATATGTAAATATGTCTGGAACTTCGCCTCGTAGGCGTTTTTGTCGTTTTGAAAACAGGTCAAAAATTGTCATCACTACCTATTATGTCATGCCCACGCTTAATTAAACATATACCATTGTCTATTAGTTCATAGGTTGGGTTACGCTTCACCAACCCAACGTCTTTTTTACGAAGATTCAACAGGTACAATATCTACTTGCATACTTGCTAAATTACTTGTTCGGTCATCTGTTATTAGCAAGTGGATGTTGGGTTACGCTACGCTAACCTAACCGGCTACCCGGCTGTGCCCACCATCTTATTCTTCATCTTTAGTTGCCCCCGTCAATGCGGAAGCCAACAATCCTGCCGGGACGGCAACGACTCCTAAACCAATGAATACTACAAACGTAGTAAAGATTTTACCGCCAACTGTAATAGGGTAGACATCGCCGTACCCTACTGTAGTTAATGTTGCCACTGCCCACCAAAGGCAATGGAAGACCGAAGTGAACTGTTCCGGCTGTGCTGTGTGTTCAAAGTAGTAGATGCCAACTGCTGCCAGATAGAGCAGAAAAGCAGTAGCTATAATAAATAAGACCAGTTCTTCTTTAATTTTTAGAAAGGCAACACCGAACCGTTGAGTGGCTGTGCTGTATCTACATATTTTAAATACACGCATCAATTTGAACAGCCGGAAAATTCGAATGGAACGTAAATCGATCCCAATGGCAATATAGAAAGGTAGTATTGCCAGCAAGTCGATAAGCCCATAAAAACTGAATGCAAATTTAAGCCTTCTGTCAGCAACAAAAAGACGCACTAAGTATTCGATAGTGAAGATGGCGACTGTTATTACTTCAGTTATGTTTAGTATTCGTATTGTCTGTTTCGTAAGGCCTGGAATAGTCTCTATTGAGAAAGAAACCAGCGAGAGAACGATCAGGAATTGTATGAAAAGGTCAAAGGCTTTACCTATCGGAGTCTCACTTTCTCCAATACTCTTTTTTAATTGCATATTCTACAGAACCTTAACTTCTTTATTTTACTACTCACCTATCCCCAAACAAAAAGTCGCGCTTACGTACGCAAGGGTTCAGGACAACAGGTTTTCTATCGCCCCGAACCCGTACGTCTGTTCTTATGCACTCTAGCGTCCGCGTCCGCCGCCGCTGCCACGTCCGCCGCCCGTACCCATGCCGCGCCCTTTTTCCGGGGGTATGTGGTGAGGCACACCTTTAAGGTTTACGCCTTGCTTTCTAGCGCGCTCCTCCATTAGCTTGTGGTGCTCCATCTGGTAAGCCTTGCGCTCTTCCTTGGTCTTTAAGGAGCGTATCGTGGCCAGGTGCTCGGCCCGTTCTTCGGGTGTCATCAGTTTCCAGCCGTACACCCGTTCCTGCTCTTCGGTCTGCATCTGTTCCTGCTCCTGGTCCGATGCCATCGTGATGTTTGCAGGTAACCAGATCATGCAGCCTAAAACTGTAAGAATCAGTAACCTGTTAAACATTTTGTACCTCCTTTGGCCTACTCGCTAACGAGCGGTCCGTTCCAGCCGCGCATGCCGCGCTTAACGTTATATACGTCTGTGTAGCCGTTCTTTATAAGTACGCCGCCGAGGTCGTCGCCCATGGGCCCGCCGTGGCAGACGAAGACGATTTTGTCCTTGGGGTTAAGCTCGTTAAGCACGCGGGTCTTCGAGTTGTCTTCGTACTGTATGTTTATGGCCCCGGGTATGTGCCCCTTGCTGTATAACCATGGCTCGCGCACGTCTACTATCACGAGCTTTTCGCCAGCGTCCATCATGCCCTGCAGCTCTGCGCCGGTTATGCGCTTTACGCTTCCGGCTTCGGTTATGCCTGCGGTTGCTATCAGCAGAAAGAGCCCTAGCATCAGGCTCGTTGTCTTTTTAAGCATGTCGTCCTCCTCTTTATTGATTCCGTTTATTATATCACAGAAAACCTGTTCTCTTCTTATGAAAAAAGGGGTGTGGCTGGTTGTGTTATACGGCATCTTAAGCTATTATTATACTATTCAATATCTATTTTGCAAACCGGAGTAGCTGGGGTATATCTGGGGGGTGTCTGGGTATCTTATCTGGGGGTATCACTGGGGGTGTCTAATGAAAAGCGCAGTGGCCGAGCCATATATTAAGGTAGATATTAAGCCCGAGACTAAGGTCGACACCAAGGTCGACACAGGGCAGTGGGTGGAGTATGCGGCGCCGATGGCCGAGGTTGGTACTTTAAAGTTACTGATAACCGAAAACGGTGTTCGGGAGCTGTCTATCTGCAGCGACGCTGAACCGGGTCCGGTCGGATTTCAGCATGGCGTTAAAGGCAGGGACGAAGTGTTTGGGTGGCTCGACAGGTATTTTGCCGGTGAGCAGCCGGAACCTCTGCCGTCCCGTCTGTTAGATATATCCGGTACCGAGTTCGAGATGTCGGTCTGGGCCGAGCTGTTGCGGATACCGTCCGGCGAGGTGATCACCTACGGCACGGTTGCGGAACGGATTGGAAAACCCGGAGCCGCGCGCGCGGTAGGCACGGCGTGCGGGAAGAACCGGCTGCCGATACTGGTGCCGTGCCACAGGGTTGTGGCGAGCGGGGGGTTGAGCGGCGGTTACTCGGGTGGTCAGGGGCTGAGTACGAAAAGAGCGCTGCTCAGGCTCGAAGGGGTAGTGCTCGGTAGGTGACCCATCTCTGTTTCGTTTTTATTCTGGTTTTGTTCCGGCCGATTCTGTTTCTGTTCTTCCATTATAGAACCGTGCAGACCTGTTTATTTCGCTTTTTTTGTTGCCGGTTATGTAGCGGCGAAAAAGAGCAGTTTTGCTTCGTAAATTCTCCCTTTAAGTCTCTCGTTATTCCTCGTTTTCAGCTTGAATTCGCCCGAATTCGCCACTTTTCTCCTTTTTGATATACTCGTTTTGACCACTTTTATTCCCTTGATCGACCTCTATAAAACAAAGAAAAGAAGGTTTTAGGACATTGCCGCCCATGACATAATGGGTTTCGTTGCCGGTATTTAGGCTTTTAAAGTGCAGAAAAGGGCTTGCATTTCAGTTAGTTATGAAAATATTAGTTTTTTCGAAAATAATGCTTGACAAAATTGCTGGGTCATCTATAATTAGAACAGTTCTTAAGTAATAATAATTCTAAATAAGGACTTCAGGCAAACAACAAAGAGGTTTATCAGCATGGAAGATTTTATAAGTAAATTCAGGGGGTTAGGCTTTAAACTCACACCGCAGAGGATTGCGATTCTTACCTTCCTTGACGGTAATACTGGTCACCCAACAGCAGAGGAGATTTTCGCGGCAGTAAGGCAGGAGTACCCAACGGTCTCTTTTGCTACTGTTTACAACACTTTACAGGCACTGAGTGATCGTGGGCAGTTAACAGAGGTAACAATAGACCCGGAGAGAAAGCACTTTGACCCGAATACGGACCCGCACCACCATGCGATGTGCTCGGAATGTGAAAAGATAGTCGATGTATTTGTAGATTATTCAGAGACGTTAAGCCTGCCGGATACGGTAAGCGGAGAGTTTAACGTTACTGGAAATCATGTGGAGTTTTACGGGGTTTGCGGAGACTGCGCGGAGTAGGCGACGTGAATTACAGTTTTACTAAATAGCAATACAAAAATAACAAACATAAAACGAATCACTTAGGAGGAACCCAAAATGTCAGAGGCATTTATTCAGCAGGCAGCACCGGAGTTTACGGCACAGGCAGTAATGGAAAATGGTACTTTTAAAGAGGTCAGCCTGTCTGACTATAAGGGTAAGTACACGGTTTTATTCTTTTATCCGCTCGATTTCACCTTTGTATGTCCGACCGAGATTATTGCTCTGAGCGAGAGGATTTCCGATTTTGAAGCTAGAAATACCCAGGTGCTCGGCATATCAATAGATAGCCATTTTTCACATCTTGCATGGAGGAATACTCACAGGGATCAGGGTGGAATTGGTGAAATAAAGTACCCGTTGGTCGCTGACTTGGATAAGAGCATATCGAGAAAGTATGGCGTACTTCTTGAAACACCGGGTATTGCGCTACGTGGTGCTTTTATAATCGACAAAGAGGGCGTGCTTCGCTCTATGGTTGTAAATGATCTTCCTCTGGGTAGAAATGTTGACGAATTACTGAGGGTGGTTGATGCGATTCAGTTCAACGAAGAGCACGGCGAAGTCTGCCCTGCCAACTGGCAGAAGGGTGAGGGTGGTATGACTCCGACCCAGGAAGGTCTTGAGGACTTTGCCAAGAAGAACTTTGGTGAACCTGTCGGCGCCTGACGTCGGGTATCGGTTAAGGAAAACGTCTGATGGCGCACGGAAAGTAGCAAGCAGTATGTAGAAGCGTATATATAATAGTAAGCAGACCGGTAGAGAGTATACCGGATAAAGTTAGGGTGATATACCCGGGAGCCGTATAACCGGCTCCCGGGTACGCTAAAGAGTATACTGAGTATTGTGCGAGGTGGGGAAAATGTTAAACGAAGAGCTTGGTAAAAATAAGTCTCAGTCTGTGGCGTGCCAGGAGGTATTGGCAACGCCAAAAAAGACCGGTGTAACCGGGGTTGCTGGTTCAGTCAGTTCAATTAGCAGCCGTACATGCGATTATTCCGCCGATTCCAGAGACTCCATAGAGGCCGGTGAGCAGAAAAGAGCCGGCAGCGCTAAAGTGCGAAGGAGTTCTAAAGGGACAAGTGCGGAGAGCGGTAACGCCGTTGTCAGTGACTCGATCAATGCATATTTTAGAGGTATCAAGAAGTTCACGCTCTTGAACGTGAAAGAGGAGCAGAGGCTTGCGACACTGGTTGCAGCCGGGGACGCTGCGGCTCGCACCAAAATGATAGAGTCGAACCTGCGCCTTGTCGTAAATATGGCAAAGCGGTACATGAATCGCGGCCTGCCTCTTCTGGACCTTATAGAAGAGGGGAATATCGGACTGATAAAATCGGTTGAACGGTTTCAGGTCTCAAAAGGTTGCAGGTTTTCTACTTATGCTACTTACTGGATCAGACAGTCGATAGATAGGGCCGTGGCAAACCAGGCAAATACCGTACGCCTGCCTATTCATGTAAATAACGACCTTGCAAAACTCTCGCGGATTACGAGGGACCTGAGCGTAGATATGGGCAGGGAGCCTGAGACAGAAGAGTTGATGATGAAGACCGGTTTTACACGCAAGTATATAAAGAAACTTACCGGTATAAGCAGGCGTAGTTTCTCTCTCGACTCTACGATCTCTGATGATATGGACCAGTCACTGCTCGACGTGATAGAGGACGATTCCTTTCCGCCCCCGAATGAAATGCTTGGTACGAGCGACAGGACGTATCTGATAAAGAACTGGATGGGTATGATCGATGAGAATGAAAGGGAGGTTATAGAACTTCGTTACGGTTTTGTCGATGATACGCCCAAAACCCTTGAGGCCATAGGTAAGGTCTTTGGTGTAACAAGGGAGCGCGTAAGGCAGATAGAGATGAAGGCGCTCGGTAAGCTAAGGGTGATAATTGAGCAGGATGATATGACCTTCTCAGACGTTGTCTGATTCGTATTGACCCAAGGGCCTGCAGGTTTGATGGTATAAGCCCTCAATATAAGCTTAGTGTAGTGATAACAGTGGTAGTAGTAAGAAGCACAAAAAAGTAACAGTATCTACATCCTCCGGCGCATGGGCCTGCTAATTAGCAGGCCTATGCGCCATTTGCCATTCCAGGCCTCTCGGTAGCAGTGGCAGGTAGGTTCCACCCGCGCCTTGCGTTCCTGAATGATAAACTCAATACAGATTATAGAGTACTTCCTGTACTCCGCACTTTTTAACACTATAACTGCAAAAAACACGTCTAATGATATTCAACAGCGTCAGGTCTTTATAAGTGCCTGACCTGTAAGTATAAATCGTTAACGTGAGTCCATATTGTCCTGCCTGAGAATCATTTTTCGTGTGCCAGCATACACAACCAACTAAAGTTTTTTTGCGTAAATACGATAATTAGTACATAAGGTCTAATAATATATTAGCAATTTCTACATATTCCTGAACTCCAAAAAGAGTACCAGACACAGCATTATTAACGATGTTACACCAGTACGGCTACTGCTATAAGTATAGTATCTTAACTATGCCGGTAATGCGGCTGTTCTTCATAGATCAATTGTTCGAGTTATTTGTAAACCACCTACGCAAGGAGTATCAGAGAAATGAATATGATGAAGAATATGAAAGTTAGCGGCAAATTATTACTTCCAATGATTCTGATCCTGGGTGTTACTATTGTGGTAGCCATGCTCTACATTGCGCGAACGACCACTCAAAATGCTATTGATAATGCAATATATAATGCAGAAAAGACAGTGAAACAGTTCAAGATAGTGCGTGGTTACTATACTAAAAATGTGATCTCAAAAATCAAGAAGCAGACGGATTTGGAAATAACCTTCGACCATAAATCGAATGAGAATGCGGTCCCACTACCTGCGACGATGATTCATGACTTGAGCGGTATAATGGAAGAGGATGATGCGGGTATTAATTTAAGGCTCTATAGTAACTTTCCCTTCCCCAACCGCAAGAGCCGGGTTCTGGATGACTTCGCTAAAGAAGCGATCTCTTCTGTCAAGTCGAACCCTGACAAACCGTTCGTCAGGAGAGAGGTACTTAACGGTAGGGAGGTGGTTCGTGTAGCAGTAGCAGACCTGATGGGCCAGGCGTGCATCGGTTGCCATAACACACATGCCCAGACCCCTAAGAATAATTGGAAGCTCGGGGATGTGCGTGGTGTACTTGAGGTAATTACCCCGATCGATACAGTACTTGCGATGAACTCTAATATGATTTTTAAGACGGCGTTGATTCTTTGTCTGAGTGTCGTCGCTGTTCTTCTTCTTCTTGCGTATATTGTTAAGTCTACAGTCAGCAGGCCGGTAGCTAAGCTCATAGAGTACTTTGATAAGGGGCAGAGCGACTTGACTCAACGCATGGAGGTAACTTCAAACGATGAGATCGGAGAGCTCGCCCAGTGGTACAACAGCTTTATGGACAAGTTACAAGAGATTATGTTGAAGATACGCTGCTCAACTGAACATGTTGCCTCATCTTCAGAGGAGCTTTCAGCAACCTCTATACAGATTGCCAGCGGAAGCAAAGAGCAGAGTGTAAGAGCGTCTCAGGTCTCCACGGCTTCGCAGCAGATGAATGCGACGCTTATAGAGGTGGTAAAGAACATCTCCGACGCGTCCGTTGCGGCAAAGGATGCCAGCGAAGTGGCTCTACAGGGCGGTGAGATAGTTTCCAATACCATTGAGAGCATGAGTGGAATCTCGACTACGGCTAAAGAATCGAGTGAAATAATATCAACATTGGGCAGTAGAAGTCAGGAAATTGGCAATATTATAAATGTCATCGACGATATAGCTGACCAGACTAACCTATTGGCGCTTAATGCGGCGATTGAGGCAGCCAGAGCTGGCGAGCAGGGTCGCGGATTCGCGGTAGTAGCGGACGAGGTGAGAAAATTGGCTGAGAAGACCATGAGCGCAACTAAAGAGATAGGCGGGATGATAACGGCGATGCAGGATGAGACCAAGAAGGCGATAATCTCAACGGAAAATGAGGTTACAGCGGTAGAGGAGGGTGTAAAATTAGCCGAAGAGGCCGATGCCGCCCTAAAAGAGATAGTTGCCAAGGTCAATGTGGTTACGACTATGATAGACCAGGTCACGACCGCATCTGAAGAGCAGTCTAACGCAACGGAGCAGATAAGTTGCGATATCGAAGAGGTGGCCAGTGTTGTACAAGAGACCACATCGAGTGCGCAGCAGATAGCCAACGCCAGCCAGGAAATGGCTGAACTTGCCGTTGATCTCAAGGCGACCGTTGAGGTATTTAGAGTCTCTGACACCCCGGAGGTTGCAAGGCCGGTAAAAGTGAAGGCAGAGAATGTGGTGTCCCTCGGAAGGCGGAAGGCAAGTTAAGTAGCTCAGAAAAGCCTTTTACAGGTGTTATACCAGTTACAGCACAAGGTGGGGCCTTTCAATAAGGCCCCACCTTTTTATTTACATATAAAAACGCAATAAGACGGTAAAGGGTTGTAGTATTAATAGAACACGTTATTTCTACCGGAAATCTTCAGTTCTGGTAGATTATTAAAGTGCGGACTTGTTGGTGAAAGCCGCAACCCTCCATGCTTCTCATTTTCTCTCTTTTGTAATTCAAGCTTTGCTTCCTTTCTGTTATACTCAACTGCTAATTCGATATTGTATCAGGCAAGAAGGTGTGCTTATGGCAGGATCCCTAAAAGAAAATTTATCTGTCGTGCTGGTTGAGCCGCGCGGCTCGGGCAACGTCGGCAGTGTCGCAAGGGCGATGATGAATACGGGTTTAAGGAGCCTGGTGCTCGTAAACCCGTGCAGGCATATGAATAATGAAGCGCTCTCCATGGCCTGTAACGCAACCGACGTGCTTGCAGGCGCAGAGATTCACGAGAGCGTAGAAGATGCCATTGCCGAGAGCCCTGTTACGTTCGGGGCTACCAGAAGAACCGGGCGGCTCCGGTATCCGATCCTTACTCTTGAGGAGGCGGCGGTTGAGGTGTTTAGGTTCAGCAAGAAAAATCGCGTATCGATCCTTTTCGGAAGAGAAGACAAGGGGCTCAAAAACGAAGAGATAGCGATGTGCGACATACTCTTTGAGATTCCCTCCGCCCCGGAGTACGCTTCGTTTAACCTCGCTCAGGCGGTTATGATCGTTTGCCACACGCTATATATGAAGTCGCAAAAGGAGCTTGAGCTGGAGTCGCCCCGGGATGCTTCAATCGTTGCTGCTCCGAGGGCCGATATAGAGGGTATGTACGTTCACCTAGAAGAGACGTTAAAAGAGCTTGAGTACGGGGAGCAGGGAGGGGAGCATATCTTGCGGGCTATCATGAGGAGCTTCCACAGGTTACTAGGCAGAACCGCACTTATGGATAAGGAAGTAAATATGATACGCGGTATTCTTAATCAGGTAAGTACCCGAATAATAAAGAAATAGATCCGTTGTAAACGGTCAGCCCCTGTCTCTCTCACTTTTTTGTTGTTACTCGACAGCACAGGAAAAGCCCTTTAATCATGTGCCGGCCTCACCTGAATAGGCCTTGACTTCCTGCCACCCTCGTGGCATTGTAGAGTGGAAAAATTGTTATATAGTACTCCGGTCGCCGCAGTGGAAAAATTATCCATTGAGGCGCGGGAATCCCGTGGTCTGTTAGTATCTTCGAATATCGTATATTCGTGTAAAAGAACAGAGAATCGGGAACGGACACGCCACTGTAAGCGGGACGAAATCTCTAATTTGTTGCCACTGGTATTCAGACTCTACCGGGAAGGCCAGAGAAAGTAGGATGAACCGTAAGTCAGGAGACCAGCCGGGGTATGCCTCACAAAATCTTCGAATGTAAAGAAGGTGGGGGTTACTCTATGCGTTGTAAGCAAACCCTTCCTTCTGTTTCTCAGAGGCGGGGTTTTTTTGTGCGGCTGGTATGGGCGGGTAGACTTTTATATATTGGATTTGGTTATTACTTTTATCCTCTTCATCTTTTGATTATGTGAGATAAGGGTTATAAAGGAGTCGGTTATGCAGGTTACTGAAGTGGATGGTAAGAGTAATGAGGCGGTACTGCTTCTCGGTCACGGCTCCAGGCGTGACGAGGCGAACGATATACTTAGAAAGGTCGCAAGTACGCTCAAGGTCGAGGGTGGTTTCGGCCTTGTTCAGCCCGCTTTTCTTGAGATGGAGAGCCCCAATTTTCACGAAGCCCTTACCATTATGGTAGAGCAGGGTTTCAAAGATATCAAGATAATGCCGTACTTTCTCTACATGGGCAACCACATGCGTAAAGACCTGCCTAAAGCGATAGAGTTGGGTTATGAGAAGTACCCGGATGTGACGATGGAGGTGACACCGAACCTCGGCTATCATGAAAAGCTGATAGATATTGTTCTGGAGCGGATAGAGCAGTGCGGCGGCAGTGGCGCCGGGGTTTCGGTTCCCGGAGAAAACAGAAAAGAGAGTAGAACAGAGGCCGTGTCTGCATGCGGTATGGACTGGAACGGCGGTATAGATAAAAATGACGGTGTAGGTAAAGAGATTAAGCGCCATCCGATAGAGCTTGAGAGTTTCAGGATCATCGGCACGGAGCTCGGTCCTGTTTCGTTTAGCGCCCCTGAGACCGAGATACTGAAGCGGGTCATTCATACTACTGCGGATTTCGAGTTTAAAAATATTCTCCGTTTCAGTTCCAATGCTGTTGAGGCGGGTGTAGAGGCTTTTAGAAACGGTGCAAATATTATTACGGATGTGAAGATGGTAGGAGTCGGGGTCTCAAGAGAGCGGCTCGCGGTCTTTGGATCGAGTCTTCATTGCGGGGTATCTGACGACGCCGTTATTATAGAGGCCTCAAAAACAGGGGCCACAAGAACCGCAACCGCCATGCGCATGGCGGCGGATAAGATAGACGGTGCAATAGTCGCTATAGGAAATGCTCCTACCGCGCTGCGCGAGTTGCTGAGACTGGTGCGCGAAGAGGGCGCCTCTCCGGCGCTTGTGGTCGGCGTGCCGGTCGGTTTTGTCGGCGCAATCGAGGCGAAAGAGGAGCTTCTCGCCTCCGGGGTCGAGTACATTACAATACCTGGAAGAAAGGGCGGAAGCACGATTGCCGTCTCTATAATCAACGGACTGCTTATTGAAGCCGCTTCGAGGGCGCCTGTTTTAAGCTAGGCCTTGCCCTGTTTGACCAGTCAGGTGAGTGAAGTATTAAATGCATATACCGGACGGATATCTGAGCCCCAAGACCTGCGCCTTCTTTTATGCGTCGATGCTGCCTGTCTGGTATCTCGCTTCGCGCAGGATGGAGAGCACTCTGAAGCTTAAGGAGTTGCCGTTACTCTCACTCGGCGCTGCTTTCGCTTTTGTGATAATGATGTTTAACGTACCGCTTCCCGGCGGTACGTCGGGCCACATGGCCGGCGCCGTGGTAGTTGCGATAGTGCTTGGCCCCTGGGCCTCGGTTGTGGCTCTCACGGTTGTGATTACGCTTCAGGCCCTTCTTTTCGGAGACGGAGGTATAACGACTCTCGGCGCAAATGCGTTTAATGTCGCTTTTGTAATGAGTTTCGTCGGCCATTACGTCTATACGCTCTTATGCGGCACGAACTCTGGTTCGAATTTCGGGGTGTGCTCTAAAGAGATATCTGTTCGAAGGCGCGCGGTTGCCGCCTCGGTCGCGGCCTACCTGGCGGTAAACGCTTCGGCCCTCTCGGCGGCTTTTGAACTCGGGCTTCAGCCAGCTCTCTCCGGCTCCGGGCCTCTGTTGTACGCGCCGTACTCTCTTGGCGTGACTCTGCCTGCCATGATGCTGCCGCATATCTTTTTTGTCGGCCTGATAGAGGCGTTTGGCACGGCCATGGTTGTGTCGTACCTTTACGGAGCCGGGGTGGTTATGCCCGGCAGAGGTTCCGCTCTTCGTCTAAGGCCGCTCTGGTTCGTTCTGGCCGGCATGATACTGATTGCGCCTTTAGGGTTGATCGCGACTGCCGCACCGTGGGGGGAGTGGAGCGGCGAGCAGGTAACGGGGCTTATCGGTTACCTGCCATCTGGCATGGAGTCTTTGGCTTATTCGTGGAGTGCATTGATGCCGGAGTATACTGTTCCCGGTACCAGGGCCAGTCTCGGGTATATACTTACGGCCGCTATAGGCAGTCTCTGTGCGGTGGTTATGCTCTACGGGCTCGACCGTCTCTTTAGATACGGCAAACACGGCAGGCTCGGCAGGTTTATTTGGCGAGGTGAGCGATGACTACACGAACAGTTCTGCCGCAGTGGCTTCTAACGACCGAATTATCAAGCCAGGGTGAAGCTACCGGTAGTATAAAGGGCGCCGGGTCGCGCTCTTATATAGATTCGGTTATTGGACGCGCCGCCTCTGTTCTTGGCGCGTTACTTGAGAGTGACCCTGCTGCCAATGTCAAAGGGCTTATGCAGTCGATCGGGCCTGTGCCGCGTCTTATCGGTACACTGCTTCTTCTTTTTGCCGGTGCGGTTGCCGGCAGTTTTACCGCGCTCTTCGGTATAGTGGCTCTGCTGCTCTTTGTTGCGCTCTTCTCAAGGGTTAAGCTTGCTACTCTACTGTTTAGGATCTCGCCTGCGATTTTTATAACCGCTCTTGTAACGGCTCCGGCCCTTTTCAGTCTTGGTGTCGGCGAAGCGAGTGGGGCTGACTTATTACGGTTCTCTATTTTTGGAACTTTTTTTAGCGTAGGTTCAGTTGAGCTTTACGGCTGGTTGTTCCTTGTGACCAGAGTGACAGTAATGGTTTTGATCTCGACGCTGTTGTTGCTTACTACTACCAGGGTCGCTCTTTTCAGGGCTCTTGGTGCGCTTCCGCTGCCGCGCTCCTTTGTCTCGGTGCTCTTTATGACTTACAGGCACCTGTTGATACTCTTGAAGAGGGTCGAGGAAATTGCGATGGCAAAGAGGGCACGCACGATTCGCGCGCCGCGAAGCAGGGATTTAAGATCATGGTTCGCCTCCAGGGTGGCCTCGATTATAAGCCGCTCACTCGTTACTGCAGAGGAGGTGGCGCAGGCGATGGTGTCGCGCGGGTTTAACGGCACTATTAGCGCCGGTGTTGAACCGGAGCCTGCGGGTCGGCGAAGTAGCATAAGGGGTGTCGATTGCCTCTGGCTTGCGTCCTCATTCTTTGTCTTCTTTATGGTGCTTGGCAGTTAACCGGCTTTGTGCCGCGAAGGTTTTGTCGTAACGGTCGGGTCTGTCGTAACTGTTAGGTCTGGTTCAGGTCCGATCTGTTACTTGCAGGTTTAAAAAGGTCTCCGGTATGCTCAGTCCGCCCAGTTCAATAGAAGGACCACTCTACAAGTTGAGCGGCGTAAGCTTCTCTTACGGTACGGTGCCGGCGTTGAGGGGGATCGATATCAATCTCAATGCCGGGGAGACGATAGCGGTGCTCGGAGCCAACGGTACCGGCAAGAGTACGTTATTGAAACTCTTAAACGGCCTGCTCTTTCCGGACTCTGGCTCTATTGTTTTTAAGGGGCGGAAGATAACCGAAGAGTCGCTCTCCGGAGCTTACTCCGTAGAGTTCAGGTCTTCTGTCGGTTTTGTCTTTTCTGAGCCGGACGTACAGCTCTTTTGCGCCACGGTTTACGACGAGGTCGCCTTCGGGCCGCTTCAACTGGGGTTCGGTCCCGATGAAGTCGCGTTGAGGACCGAAGAGACCCTTGAGCTGCTCGGTTTAACCGGTTTATCCGACAGGACGCCGCACTCGCTCAGCAGCGGAGAGAAGAAGAAGGTGGCCATAGCCACGGTGCTTGTAACCAACCCGGCAGTTATACTTATGGACGAGCCGACACTAGGGCTCGATCCCAGAACGCAGAGATGGCTGCTCGGTCTCATCGGGGTGTTGAAAGCGACCGGCAAAACCTTTATTCTTTCTACCCACGACCTCAAGCTTGTAGGTGAGATTGCGGACAGGGTAGTGCTCCTGAACGAAGCGAATAGCGTAGAGCACACAGGAGATACCGCCACCATACTGGCGGACACGAAGTTGCTCTTCAAGGCAAATATAATTGGCGACCCCGCAGCAGTGTCAACAGAGGTGGGCGCGACTATTAGATTGTAATTTACGGTATGTATAAGTTGAGAATCGGTTCCGGTTTTTTATCTATCAAGAAAAAAAGGAGAGAATGAAAATGGAAAAGTTATTTGAAAGAGATACGCTGCTTAGTACGGTTCTGCCGGTATTGTTGTTGGTAGGTCTAACTTTTTCTATGGTTGTGATTGCCTACGGCATGGAGTCGTTTGCCTCCGGCGTGCACGATATGTTCCATGATTTCAGGCACGTAATAGGTATGCCGTGCCATTAGTTGCACTTTGAAAGGATATGAATATGAATAGGAATGAGAGCGCCGGTATTACCGAGAGGTTCGTTAAGTGTATCGCTGCGGGAGTCGTCTGGGGCCTTGTAGCCATGGGCATCAATAACTTAACAGGCGTTTTTGCTTTTGAGTCGACATTAACGCATAATCTCGTCAGTTTTATCTTCGGCGGGGTTATCTTCTCGATCGTTTCGGGAGGCATACTTTTTTTCGCGGGACGTCTGCTGCCTTTTAAAGGGTACCTGCCGAAGGCCCTTATGGTGACCACTTTTCTGTGGCTTGTGCTGCGCGGCGGCGGGGTGCTTCTGTCCCAGATGGAGCCGCATCGTTACCATGTGCTGACGCCTGAGTCGATTCAGGGTTTCGGGCTGGCGATACTGCTCGGTCTTTTTATCGGGCTCTTCTGGGGGCAAGGCCGCCTGTCGGGCAGGGCCGGGGCCTGATGTCGAGAGATCTTCTATTACTCTTGTCTCGGTTCTCTTAACGTTGGGGCAGGTGGAGCAGCCGGAAATAAAACTTATGGAATCGAAGTGAGAAGCAAGAAGGCTAAGAGTTTAAGGCGAGGTTTTACTACGGGTACCTGTGCCGCTGCCGGAGCCAAGGCAGCGGCACAGGTACTTTTTGAGTCGCTATGCCGGAAAAAAGGGGCTAAGAAGAGAATCTTTCCTTCTTCTGTTGTCTCGGTCACCCTCCCTGACGGTTCGCCTTACACGGTAAAGGTAACGTCGGTCGAGGTAGACGGAAGGCGTGCCGCTGCAACGGTAATAAAGGATGCCGGTGATGATCCTGACGTTACAAACAAGGCGCGGATAGTCACGAGCGTGGAGTTGAAGGGTTTCAATAAGGCCCGAACCGGAATAAGCATCAAGGGCGGAGTCGGTGTAGGTGTGGTGACAAGGCCGGGGCTCAAGGTCCCGATCGGCAGGCCTGCGATAAATCCGGTTCCGCTCTCCATGATCCGAAACGCGGTTAATGAAGCGGCCTATTCCATGAACGATAGCGATGGACTCAAGCCGTCGGTAGAGGTTGAGGTTAGTGTGCCGCGCGGTGTTTTGCTCGCAAAGAAGACGATGAACGCCAGGCTCGGTATCTTAGGCGGTATCTCGATACTCGGCACAACAGGAATAGTAGAGCCGTTGTCGCTTGCGGCCTACAGGGATTCGATCGTGTGCGGGGTAGACGTCGCTGTGGCGGCAGGGCTTACCGA
The DNA here is from genome assembly GCA_029262515.1 of Deltaproteobacteria bacterium. Classification (GTDB taxonomy): domain Bacteria; phylum Desulfobacterota; class GWC2-55-46; order GWC2-55-46; family JADFVP01; genus JADFVP01. The sequence goes on from JAJCZH010000007.1 coordinate 119,128, forward strand.
GGTGATCTTCTCTACCGGCAGAAGTACCGAGAAGGTACTGGAAGAGTTTAGAGGTCTGCCGGAGGCCGCTTATGTTATGACCGGCGACCATATGGGTTTTGCACTTTCTACAGTTGCAAAGAAAAAAGAGATCAAGCAAGTGACGGTGGCCGGACAGTTCGGCAAGTTTACGAAGCTTGCGGCAGGCCACTTTGAGACCCACTGCGCGGATTCGTCTATCGACCTGGCTGCTCTTGCGGTTATCGCAGCCGGCGGCGGGGCCGGGGCCGAGCTGGCAAAGAGAATCAGGAAAGCGAATACTGCGCGTCAGGTCTTCTTTATTCTCGAAGAGAACGGCTTAGAAGAGGTTTTGTCTGAGGTCTGTACGATGGTGAAGAAGAATGGCCAGAAGAGGGTTGGAAAAAGACCTAAGGTCAGCGCTGTGCTGGTAGGTTACGGCGGGGCGGTAACGGCCTCGGTTTAGTAGCTTTGGTATAATGGCAACAGGGGTACTATTGTGCTGAAAGGCAGACCAGGTATTTGATGATCTATGTGGTTGGTATAGGTTCGGCAGGCTTGAAGAGCCTCACGCCGCGATCTCTCGGGGTGATAGAGAAGGCTGGCCTATTGGTCGGTACCAGGAGATTTCTTCAAGAGTTTGAAGAGTCGAAGGCGGAAAGGGTACTAATCGCCGGAGGCCTCGAAGCCGTTGCAGACAAGATAGAATCCTTTGTTCGTCGTGCACGGTCGGGTATTAAGAAAAAAAATGCTACCGTAGCCGTTCTCGCCACAGGCGATCCGCTTCTTTTCGGGATAGCCGATTTTATAATAAACCGCTTCGGCAAGAGGAGCGTCTCGATACTGCCGAACCTCAGTATCGTTGCAGAGGCCTTCGCACTTATAAAAGAAGACCGCAATAACGCCGTTGTGCTTAGCGGCCACGGAAGAACGATTGAAGAGCTCTTTGGAGAGTTTCCGTGCAGTAAAGGACAGAAGGTAGCAATCTTCACGGACGCGAAGAACAGCCCTCAGGTGATAGCACGCGAGATGGTAGAGCGCGGTATGGTTACCTATACGGCTTATGTGATCGAGGCAATCGGTACCGAAGCCGAGTCCATTGGCCGGAGTAGACTCGGCGCCCTTGCAAAGAGAACCGATTTCGCGCCTCTAAATATTCTCATTCTTATTCCTAAAATAGGGTCGAAGACCGGGCCGAAGGTTGTCTATAAGATCCGGCCCGGAGTTAAGTCTTCGGATAAAGAAGAGGTCGAGGTAAGCAGAACCCGTATCGGTCTGCCGGACAGGTTATTCACCTCTACCACGGGCATGATAACAAAGGCTGAGGTCCGCGTGGTATCGCTCTCGAAGCTCGACCTGCGTCCTTCAGATGTGGTCTGGGACGTCGGGGCCGGTTGCGGTTCGGTGGCCGTGGAGGCTGCGCGTATCGCGTGTTATGGCACTGTCTACGCATTTGAACAGAAGCGAACACGCGCCAAAGACATAAGTGAGAATAGACGGCGTTTCGGGGTAAAGAACCTCAAACTTATAGAGGGTGTTGCGCCGGAAGTTCTTAAGAGGTCCGGTCTGGAACGCCCGACGCGTGTCTTTGTAGGCGGTGGCGGTACCGCGATAGAGAGTATCCTCTCTATTGTGTTGAAGAAGATTTTACCTAGCGGGGTGGTTGTTATCAATTGCGTTACGATAGAGACGGCCTCTGTCGCTTTTGCCTTTTTGGAGAAGAAGGGGTGGAGCCGCGAGATGGTGCAGGTAGGCGTGTCGAGAACAAAACCGGCCGGGATTTTGAATATTCTTTCGGCCTATAATCCCGTCTTTATTATTACCGGAAGGGCAGAGCGAGTATGAGCAGTATGGTAGCCGAGAGGATAGGCCTTTTTTACGGTGTCGGCGTCGGCCCCGGAGACCCGGAGCTCCTGACGTTAAAGGCGTTGCGTATTATCAAGGCCGCAGGCGCCATTGCAGTGCCTATATCGAAAGAGGGAATAAGAGCCGAGCAGAGCCGCGCCCTGAAGGTCGTTGGGCAGGAGGCCGATCTTGCCGGCACCGAGCTTCTTGAACTCTTTTTGCCGATGACAAAGGATGCTTCGGTACTTGAGAGTTCGAGGACTATAGCCGCTGGCAAGGTAGCCGAGAGGCTTTCATCCGGGATCGACGTCGCTTTTATAACCATAGGCGACCCGATGCTCTACTCGACCTTCAGCTACCTCGTGCCTCTTGTGCAGAAGCTGGTGCCTGAGGCCGGCATGCACGTGGTGCCGGGCGTAAGCTCTGTAAATGCGGCGGCTGCGGCCTCTTCGGTTCCGCTTGCAGAGTCGGGAGAGAAGGTCCTTGTGGTGCCGGCCGCCTACTCTATAGAGGAACTGAAACGCTGGATAGAGGAGTTTGATACCGTTGTGTTGATGAAGATATTTCGCAAGGTAGATGAACTCGTGGAGCTGCTTACGGCCTCTGGCTGCGCAAAAAGGACGGTCTTTGTCTCGAAGGTCGGATGGCCGGATGAAGTGGTGGTAACCGATATAAGCAGGCTCGAAGTTGCCGAGCACGACTACTTTTCTATGTTAATAGTAAGGCGGGGCTGACATCGGTTTTTTTCTGTTTCCTTGCTTTTGAATATAACGACGAAGAAAGTTTTACCGGAAAGAAGTTTACTTATGGATAACGAACAGAAGAGCACTCTAGTCAGCTTCGTGGGCGCGGGCCCCGGAGACCCTGAGCTGATAACCGTAAAGGGCAGGCGCCTTATAGAGCAGGCAGATGTCGTGGTCTATGCGGGCTCTTTGGTCATGGACAGGCATCTGCTCTTTTGTAAAGGGGGCGTCGAGATACACAACAGCGCCACAATGAACCTCGATGAGATAATTCGCGTAATGGTCGATGCGGCCAGGGCCGGTAAGAACGTGCTACGCCTTCATACAGGAGATTCGGCTATCTACGGGACGATAAGAGAGCAGTGCGACAGGCTCGATAAAGCCGGTATTGAGTACGAGGTAATCCCCGGAGTTACTTCCGCGTTAGCGGCTGCTGCGGTTCTCAAAAAAGAGCTTACGGTGCCGGGCATTACGCAGAGCGTAATATTTACGCGCATAGAAGGGCGCACTCCTGTTCCTGACTCCGAGAAGCTCGCTGCTCTGGCCACACACGGGGCAACGCTCTGCATCTATCTTAGTATTTCGATGATGGATAAGGTAGTCAAAGAACTCTCTTCCGGTTATGCAGCCGATACCCCTGTGGCGGTCGTCTACAGGGCCAGCTGG
>JAJCZH010000008.1 GCA_029262515.1 Deltaproteobacteria bacterium
CTCCTCGCGTATCTTAATAATACCGTCTATTGCCGCGCTGCCGACGTTTTTTATTGCCCCGAGCGCGAAACGGATAGAGCGCCCCGAGACCGCAAACATCTTGCCGGACTCGTTAATGTCCGGCGGGTTGACCTCTATTCCCATGTTCCGGCACTCGTTGATATACTTGACCACGTTGTCGGTAGTATCCATATCCGAACTGAGAAGGGCCGCCATAAATTCCACAGGATGGTGCGCCTTCAAGTATGCCGTCTGGTACGCTATAAGCGCATAGGCCGCAGAGTGGCTCTTGTTGAAACCGTAACCCGCGAACTTTGCCATAAGGTCAAAGATCTTCTCGGCCTTCGGCCTCGGTATTTTATTCTTGGTCGCCCCGTCTATAAACTTGTTACGTTGAACCAGCATCTCGTCGTGGTTCTTCTTGCCCATCGCCTTTCTGAGCACGTCCGCGTCTCCGGGCGTAAAGTGCGCAAGAGAGCGGGCAATCTCCATTACCTGCTCCTGATAGACCATTACCCCGTAGGTATTTTCGAGTATGACCTTCAAGAGCTCATGGTCGTAGACGACCTTGACAACCTTGTGCTTGCGGTTGATAAAGTCGTCTACCATGCCGCTTTGAAGCGGGCCGGGACGGTAGAGCGCGACCGCGGCTATCATGTCCTCGAAGACCTCGGGTTTGAGCTTCCTCAAAAGCTCCTTCATGCCGGAGCTCTCAAGCTGAAAGACCCCGTCAGTGGCCCCGGATGCGACAAGGGCGTAGGCCTCGGCACCGTCGAGCGGCAGGTTTTCGAGGTCTATCTCTACGCCTTTATTGCTCTTTACGAACTTCAAAGCACGGTCTATTACCGTAAGCGTCTTAAGCCCTAAAAAATCGAACTTTACGAGCCCTATCTTCTCTACATCCTTCATCGGAAACTGGGTCGTGATTATACCCTCTTTAGGACCCATGTACAGAGGCAGGTACTCGACCAGCGGCAGGTTCGATATAACGACACCGGCCGCGTGCGTAGAGGCGTGGCGCGGCAGGCCTTCGAGCGCTCTGGCAACCTCTATCAACTCAGCTACTTTAACATCCTCTTTAACCAGTTTCTGTAACTTAGGTTCCTTCTCAAGGGCCTTCTCTATCGTTATGTTCAGCTCGGCAGGCACAAGTTTAGCTATACGGTCAACATCCCCGTACGGCATATCGAGCACGCGCCCGACGTCTCTCAGGCAGGCCCTCGCTCTCATAAGGCCGAAGGTTATTATCTGAGTAACGTTCTTCGCGCCGTATAGATCGGTAACGTACTTTATTACCTCCTCGCGCTTTTCGTAGCAGAAGTCGATATCGATATCGGGCAGGCTTATCCTGTCCGGGTTCAAGAAGCGCTCAAAGAGCAGGTTATAGGTAATCGGGTCGATATTCGTTATGCCGAGCGCATACGCTACCAAAGAGCCGGCGGCAGAGCCCCTGCCCGGGCCCACCGGAATATCTTTGCTGCGGGCATACTCGATAAAGTCGGAGACGATGAGGAAGTATCCGGGAAAACCCATTCCCTTGATGACCTTCAGCTCCTTATCGAGCCGGTCGTAGTAGTTCCACTCCTTCGACTCCACATCTTCGCCGCGCTCTCTCATTACCTTCAGGCGGGCCTCTAGTCCCTCCTTCGCTTTTGTCTCTATAATATCGTCAAGCTCCTGGCCCTCGGGGGCCGGGTATTCGGGCATGTGGATCTCGTCGAGTTTCATCTCAAGGTTGCACCGCTCGGCTATTTCTATCGTATTTTCAATAGCTTCGGGGCAATCTGCAAAGGCCTCGGTCATCTGCTCCGGGCTCTTGAAGTAGAACTCATCGGTAGAAAAACGCATCCTGTTCGGCGCGCTAACCGTGGTTCCGGTCTGAACGCAGAGCAGGATATCGTGAACCCGCGCGTCTTCCTTGTTTAGGTAGTGGCAGTCGTTAGTGGCGACTAAAGGGATATTGAGGTCTTTGCCAATCTCAATGAGTCCCGCGTTTACCTTCTCTTGCTCCGGTATACCGTTATGCTGAAGCTCTAAAAAGAAGCGCCTTTCCGGGAAGATCTCTTTATACTCTGCGGCTATCTTTACCGCCTGCTCTTTCATGCCGTGAGACCAGGCATAAGCGACCTCGCCGTGCAGGCAGGCGCTGAGCGCGATCAAACCGTCGCTGCACTCGCGAAGAATCTCTTTATCTATACGCGGTTTATAATAAAAGCCGTCTATATATGCTGTGGAGATGAGTTTGCAGAGGTTGGTGTAACCGGTGGTGTTCATCACCAGCAGTATGAGGTGGTAAGAGTTAGTGTCGAGTATTGAAGCCTTACTGGGCGGCGTCTTGTCAGTACGCGCACCCGGGGCCACATAGACCTCACAGCCGATAATCGGTTTCACCCCGTTCTTCATGGCAAGCTCGTAGAACTCAACGGCGCCGAAGAGGTTGCCGTGGTCGGTAACGGCAACCGCAGGCATCTTCATCTCGCGCGCGGTCTTTACCAGCGCCTCCGGGCGGATTGCTCCGTCGAGAAGAGAGTACTGCGAATGCGTATGAAGATGGACGAAGTTTGAGTGATGCATAGACCTTAAAGATACCACAAAATTGGAGAACTTCACAAGACGGGATTAAGAAAGATTTCCGTCTGTTCGGTGTTCAGAATACGAGAGTCAGAGAGATCCGGTCAACCAGTGGGGAAAGAGAGTTGAAAGAGCGACCGCCAAGAGCAGAGACTGCTTCAGTTTGTTTCTTATTTATTAGTCAGTTGCTAATAGTACCTAACATTAAGTATCAATATTAGGATACAGGGCCTCAGTTCACAGTCTTCACATAGATCTCTTTAACTATATCGATGTCGAGCGCAAGAGTGGTCTCGCCGTGTTGCAGCACAAAAGCTGGCCGCTTCTGGTGGACACGCACCACGCTACCGGGCACTATGCCGAGCGTGGAGAGTTTATCGAGGCGCGTATGCTGCTTGGAGACGATAAAGATAATCCTTCCGGTCTCGCCGACCTTTAAGCGGTCGAGCGGATTTACCAGCGGGCTTATCTCGCTTCTGGTAGAAAGGCAGCAGTTGCCTTTTGGAATAGGCAGGCCGTGCGGGCAGGTGGGGGGGTGCCCTATGAGCGTACAGATGCTCTCGGCGACCTCGGGGGTAAGCGTATGCTCGAAGCTGCACGCGTTCTTCTCCATCGATTCCTCATCCATTGCAAGCACCTCGGTAAGAAGCCTCTCCGCGAGGCGATGCCTGCGGATAGCCTCGCGCGCAAGGGACTCGCCGGTATTGGTCAGCGTAACGGTATCGCTTTCGACGGTTATAAGGCCATCAGCGCACATGGCGTCTAGCGTGCTCCTGTCAGCCTCCTTCTTCACCTCTTCAATCTCCAGCAGAGCCGCTACAGAGCTTCTTCCCGATTCGCGCTCGCTCCATATAAACTCCAAGACCTCTTCTACCGCCGTGTCCTGTCCCATTAAACCCTCCGGTGAATCTTTTCTGAAATAGATAAGATTAGAATGTTACTCCCAAAGACCTGAGAATAAAGTTAAGAACCCCGCCCGCGAAAATTGCGAACGGAAAGATAAAGGCCGTAATAATAAGGGCCGTTGCCAGACCGCGCTCCTTTATTATTATGAACATATTAGCTATACACGGTACAAAGAGCGTGATGGTCACGAGGCTGACGACCGACTGCACGGCGTCGAGCATGCCGGCCCGCTGCAACGAGAGCAACCCGGCAGCCCCGTAGTCGCGCCTTAAGAAACCGACGATAAAGGCCTCTGTAGCCTCTATGGGAAGGCCGAGAAAACCGACGACCAGAGGGCCGGTTACGACCTCAAGGGCGCTAAGGGCCTGGGTCCTGTCTAATATAAAGAGCACCAGCGTACCGAGCACAAAGAGCGGCAACGCCTCCTTAAGGTACCACTCAACGCGCACAATCGTCTTCAGGATCACATTCTTCATCATAGGTATCCGCATCGGCGGAACCTCCATGATAAAGTCCGACGTATCTCCGGGCACGATCTTCGAAGAGAGAAAACCGACAATAAAGATGATAGTGATTACCGAGAACATCCAGACCACTGTAGCCATCAAAGAGATTGAGCTGAGCATGCCGAGAATAACCCCTAGCTGCGCCGAGCACGGCACGCCGAGCGCAAGCAGCAGGGTTACTATAATACGCTCCTTGCGCGTTTCGAGTATACGGGTGGTCATTGTGGCCATGGTGTCGCACCCTAACCCCAAGACCATAGGCAGCACGGCCTTGCCGTTCAGGCCCATCAGCCGGAAGATCTTGTCTACCATGATAGCGAGACGCGGCAGGTAACCGGAGTCCTCTAGAATACTGAAAAAGATAAAGAAGAAGCTGACTATAGGCATAACTATCGCTATCGCATAAGTGAATGCCATGGTGATTATTCCGTACTGCCCTACTATGAGGTCGTGAATCAGCCCCGAGGGAAGAACATACTCTACTACGCGCCTTGACCACGGGTTTACGAACCTGCCGAAGATGAACTCCTCGACGAAATCGACCGCATAACCGGCACCGAGAACCCCGACGAACTGGTACATCAGGTAGAGAACAACCAGAAGAAGCGGAATACCCCAGACCGGATGCATGGAGATGTTGCCGATAAAACCGGCAAACTTAGAGCCGGATGGCTCTTTTTTGGTAATGACCTTGGCAAGCAGCTTATCGGCTGCCGTAAGCCTGATGCGGTTGATCAGATAACCGACAGGCTCGGAGTAACGACTCTCCATAGCCGCATTTATGCTCCAGATCTTCTCGATACTCTCCGTGTCGAGGTTCTTCTTTAACCAGCCGTCGATGGTACTGTCACCGGAGAGGATCATCATGGCAATGGAGCGGCGCGAGATACGGGTCTCTGGCAGCAGCTCGGCTATAGAGTCTATCGCGGCCTCTATATCTTTCGGGTACTTCAGGGTAGATTTGGTAACCCTGTTGAGCGTAAGTACGTTCTGAATCTTGTCGAGGTTCCAGCCCTGCGTAGCTATGGTAGGTATTACGTTGAGGTTGAGCGCGTCGGAGAAGCCCTTGAGGTTTATGGATATGCCGCGCTCTCCGGCTTCGTCGTACATATTTAATGCAAGGGTAAGCGGCAGGCCCATCTCTAGCAGCTGTATCGTGATAAGCAGACCGCGCCTGATGTTCTTCGAGTCGAGAACCTGCAAAACAGAGGTTATCTCTTCATCGAGCAGTATGTCGCGCGTCACCTGCTCGTCCTCGCTCATCGGGACTAAAGAATTTATGCCGGGCGAATCGATCAGCTCGATATCGGTGCCTTTAAGGCGCGCGGGGCCGCGTGAAACCTCAACCGTGGTTCCGGGGTAGTTGGAAACGGTCGCGTACCGGCCGGTAAGCGCACCGAAGATAACGGATTTACCGACGTTCGGGTTACCGACAAGTGCGAGTTTCGGCAGCTTGGCGCCTGGTGAGTCTTCTTTTTTATCGGTTGCGTGCATTGATATTAATATTCATTTTCAACTAGTGTTTAAAAAAAGTCAGGAACAGTCCGAGCAGTAACCGTACAGTTCGAGCTTGTGGTTTACTACGGTAAAGCCGAACTTCCTGGCCGTCTCATCCTGAAGCTGTTCTATCTTCTGATTCTGAAACTCTTCTATCTTGGAGCATTTCATACAGATTATATGGTCGTGATGGCCGTGTTCCGGCATGTTTTCGTAACGTGTCTGGCCGTCGCCGAACTGCCGCTCTATCGCAAGGCCGGAGTCGGTCAGCAGTTTCATGGTTCTATAGACCGTGGCGTAACCGACCTTTGAGGTCTTGCGTTTTACCTTTTTAAGGAGTTCATCGAGGCTAATATGGGTATTGGTCTTGAAAAAGGCATCAGCGATATAATCGCGCTGGGCGGTGGACTTGAGACCCTTCGTTTCGAGATAAGACTTGAGGGCTTCCATCTTGTTGACTCTTTTCATACTCTATACCTAACGGGTAGACTGAAAGGGTCTTTTCTTTTACTGCTGAGCACAGAAAAAGCATTTTAAATGGAGCGGGAGACGGGGCTCGAACCCGCTACCTCAACCTTGGCAAGGTTGCGCTCTACCAGATGAGCTACTCCCGCGTGCAAACTATCGAAAAGCAGAGGCAATAATATCATAACGGTAAAAAGAGTCAAGACTTAATAGGTAAATGAGAACCGGTTTGAATTAATTAATGCTCTTTTTTGAGCACTCATTTGAGCACCCAAAGGGACAGTTCCGGCTCTAAAAGAAAATAGAGCAACGGCCGTTTGCACAGGAGCCCAATATCTGCTAAAATTTCAACCGTATTCGTAACCCACGACACTCTTCTTCGCAAGGAGATCTTCTTTTATGAATCAGACCGACCTGTACGCCAAGCTCGAAGCGCTCGCCGTTAATCTCAACTCCGTGCTGCGCGGCAAACCGCGCGCCGTGGAGCTTAGCATAACAACGCTGATTGCAGGCGGGCACCTCATAATAGAGGATGTGCCGGGCGTTGGCAAGAGCACGCTCGCCCATGCCATTGCCAGGAGCATCGACTCCGGTTTCTATAGAATTCAGTTCACTTCCGATCTTCTGCCCTCCGACGTAATCGGTGTAACGGTCTATAGTGAGAGTACCGGAGAGTTCGAGTTCAGGCCCGGGCCGATATTCGCCAATATAGTTCTCGCGGACGAGATAAACCGCGCTACCCCGCGAACCCAGAGCGCGCTCTTGGAGGCTATGAGCGAGGCGCAGGTCTCGGTAGAACGGAGAAGCATAACCCTGCCCTCTCCATTTATGCTTATAGCCACGGAGAACCCTGTAGAGTTCTCCGGAACATTTCCTCTTCCCGAATCGCAGCTCGACCGCTTTATGCTCTCGCTCAAGATCGGTTACCCGGCTCCGGAGTATGAAAGAGAAATCCTCTTCTCTGAAGATACGGCCATAACCGTCAACAACCTGAAAAAAATCATGAGTGCCGAGGAAGTAGCCGTAGCGCAAAGAGCGGTTAAAGGGGTTCGCGTAACCCCGGAGATCGCCGACTATATCCTCGCAATCGCAACTGCCACTCGAAGCCACAGGCTACTGAGGCTCGGGGTGAGCCCGCGCGGCACTGCCGCGCTCTACAGGGCGGCCCAGGGGCACGCGCTCGTTAAAGGGCGCGACTACGTAATACCCGACGACGTAAAGGGGCTCGCCAGAGTCGTCTTCGCGCACAGAATAATCCCCGTGACCCACACCGGAGAAGAACGACTGCAGGTCACAGGCAACATCATTGAGGAGCTTCTGTCAACAACCCCGGTGCCCCTCTAATTTCCACTAATAGGTAGAACAGTCTTTACGGAGATCTCTCATGCTGCCTAAAGTTCCAATGACGGTTCCCCTTCCGTGGTTCAATTCTATTTTCGGCGCCATAATCGGTTCGGCCCCCGTCGTAGTTAACAGAGCTCAAAAACCGGCCTCGCGTTGGCCACGCTCGCTCAAGGTTACGCGAGATGGCTGGTGGTTCATAAGCATACTTCTCTTAATCGGCATGGCAGCAATAAATACCGGCAACAACCTTCTCTATCTGGTGGTTGCCACTCTACTCTCTCTCATAATCATATCCGGCATCATGTCCGAAAGTACCCTCAAGCGGTTAAGAGTAAAAAGAGAGAGCCTGACGGCAAGGAGCGCTCTCTACAAGAACAGCCCGACACAGGTCTGCCTTGAGGTTGAAAAGAGCGCGGGTCTGCTTCCCTCTTACTCATTTAAGGTTCAGGAACTTGAGACTGATGGCGTGGAGGCCGCTAAGGCTTACCTGCTGAAACTCGACTCAAAGAGTTCCGTCAAGGTCTTTAGCGAGTACAACTTCAAGAGACGGGGTCAGGTACTGCTGCCCGGCGTAAGAATCTCCACATCATTTCCGTTCGGACTCTTTATAAAAGGCAAGCTCTCCAGAGAGTCCGAAGAACTGCTCATCTATCCCGAGATCAGCCCAGTCACCGAAGTCTCGGTAATCGGCAGCAACTTAACTACAGGAACGAGTAACTCGAAAAAAGGTCACGGAGTAGAACTTCATAACCTGAGAGAGTACACCTCAGGAGACGACGCGCGTTTTATTCTGTGGAAGAGCGCGCCGAAACCTGGGCCGTTACTCTTGAAAGAGTACGAAACTGAACGCGAGCAGAGGGTATCGGTCATTTTCAGAAATACCGAAGGATCAACTAAGGACCCAATCTTAGAATTTGAACAGGAAGTAGACCGGGCCGCATCTTATGCGGCTCACTTTATCGGACTCGGTTACTCTGTCGGCCTTAAGACACTGAGCGAAGAGATCTCGCCCCGGGGCGGCAGTAACCAGTTACACCATATACTTCGCACACTCGCACTCATAACTCCGGTTACCACCTCAAGCCCAACGCTCGGCCCGTCCGGTGCCGGCCCAAGCGTTAAGGTAGTTGCGGCATGAGGGTAAACTATCAGCTTCTAATAACATACTACATGGTTGCGCTCGCCCTCGGCGCCGTGCTCCTGTCGGGCTCCATGGGAGCAGCCATGCTGACAGGCATTCTTCTGGCAACTCTCGCCTCCCTTTATTTCAACTTGAGAGTAAAGGATAAAATAAGACTGCCCCCGTGGCTCTGGAGCCTTGCCGCAGCCGGGGTAGTATTACTCTTTGGACTCGATTACATGGCCGGGTCTTCAAAGATTGTGGTAATCGCGTCAAAGTTTTTAACCGTTCTGCTCGCCCTAAAACTCTTCGACATAAAGAGCGAGCGCGACCACAGGATCGTCTACGCAATTGTATTCTTCCAGCTTCTAGCAACAGCGACAGTGACTGTAAGCCCGCTCTTTTTTCTCCTGCTCGCGCTCTTTGTACTCGGCGCCATAAACGGCATGACAGTATTCAACATCAGCCGCAGCATTAAAGAGCAGGCCCAAGAGCATACCGGTGGCAGCAAGAGTGATGCGGAAGGTACCATACCGCCCGGACTCTTCAACATACCCTTTTTTCTCTTTATCGTAACAGTGTCGACACTCTCACTCATCGTAACGCTCGCGCTCTTTTTTATAATCCCGAGAGTCGGCACCGGACTCTTGAACCGGACTCCATCGAGTTCAACTGCCAGTACCGGTTTTACCGAGAGTGTGGAACCGGGGATTATAGGGGAAATAAAGGGCGACTCTACCGTAGTTATGCGTGTAGAGATAAATGGTGAAAGAGTCGGCCTCGGTCCGCTCTACTTCAGGGGCACGGCACTAGAGCGCTTCGACGGCAGGCGCTGGACGCGCGGTGACAAAGAGCAGAGCCTGATACCGAGTGCCGGACAATCTCTTTTCAAGATACCGAATGAGGACGAGCCGCACTCCGGTTTAGATACCGGCCCGGTAATCGAGATGTCTATTCTGCTCGAACCGATAAGTACCGAGGTACTCTTTGTCGCTTCGCGCGCAGAGATGGTCTCCGGTCAGTTCAAGAACCTCTGGACCGATAGCTCAGGCTCTGGCTCACTCTATCTCTCTTCGCCGCCATACAGGCGTATTAAATACAGGGTATGGTCGAGATTACCGCTGCCGGTCTCCAGACTAACTCCGCTTAAAGGTTTATATAACCGTACCACAGAAGAGAAAATAGTCGCAGCCGAAGATGTTGTCAACAAAGAGGTCATAGCGATCACTGAAGCCGACAGAAGGCTTAAGAAACTTGTGGATGAGATAGTAGAGGGTAAAGAGTCTAAACTCGAAAAGGCCGTTGCGCTGAGGCAGTACCTGCTTGCCGGGTACTCCTACACGCTCAACCCTTTGAAGGGAGACGGACTAAACCCGACAGACGACTTTCTCTTCTTTACCAGGCAGGGGTACTGCGAACAGTTCGCAACCTCTTTTGCGCTCATGCTTCGGGCGGCGGGCATAGGCTCTAGGCTCGTTACCGGTTACCTTCAGGGCGAATGGAACGGGTTTGGCAAGTACTACATCATAAGGCAGAGCGACGCCCATAGCTGGGTAGAGGCGGATATTGATGGTTACGGCTGGATTCAGTTCGACCCGACGCCTCCGGGCGGACTGGTGCCTGTTGCGAAGCGCTCTGATATTATGCTCTACATCGATATGCTTCGGATGAAATGGAACCGGTACGTTATCAACTATACCTTCGAGGATCAGAGAAGCGCTGCGCTAAAATTTGAAGGAGGCACCAGAGGTTTGGGAAAGTGGCTAAAAGATATTTACGAAGGCAGCATCAAAAAGAGGCCGTCCCGGCTGCTTCTGCCTCTGATAATCTTGGCACTTACAGTAGCGGTGCTGCTGCTCTATTTGAAAAGAATAAAAAAGGGTAAAAGGGCCGACCTGCCGTTCTACTATTCGGAGATGTTGGGAATACTTAAAAGTGAGGGCAAGGTAAGAGATGACTCGGAAACCCCAATGGAGTTCGCCCTGCGTATCGGCAGGCCCGGAGTTATCGAAATTACCGAGGCGTTTCAAAAAGAGCGCTATGGAGGCAAAAGACTCGAAAGCGGTGAGCAGGCAAAGGTAAAAAGGTCTCTGAGCAGGCTCAAAATGGAACGGGGGAAAGGTCGGGCAGCGTGAGAGAAAACGCCAGGTTAAAGATAGATCGGCCCTAGCAGTCTCTATTCTAGCAGTCTCTATTTGCGAGCCCTTCCGTTATGGCGTTGAGCAGTCTCTGCACATCTATAGGTTTAGAGACGTAACCGTCGAAACCCTTGCTCAAGATAGTATCCTCCTCGCCCTCCATACCCGAAGCCGTAAGCGCTAGTATCGGCACGTTCTTGTTCGCAACATCTGCCTTTATTATTCTCGTAGCCGTTACGCCGTCCATGCCCGGAAGGTGCAGGTCCATAAGAACAAGGTCGGGGCGAGTCTCGTTAAAGAGCTTTATCGCATCAGTTCCGGTCTTGGCATCTACTACCTCGTAACCGTTCAGCTCCAGTATCTCGGTTACAAGAACCTGGTTCATATAATTGTCTTCAACAAGAAGAATCTTTATTTTCTCTTCTGCCATATCGTTTGTCTCATCCATATATTCTGTCTCAGTATCAGCAAGAGCATGACTCTGCCACTCTGTCAGGAACGCTCCTGAAATTTCTACCCTCAGTAGCCTTTGTAACTTCTCTTGATCTCCTCAACAAGTGTATCGCTGAGGCTCTTTTCACCCTGCACCACACTATGTACATTCGGGCCCAGCGCAAGACTCTCATCTTCACTTAACCGGTCCGGAGTACATACCAGGAAACTCCGCTCGGCACAAAGACCGTTTGACGTCAACTTGCTTATATTCTCTATCGCGCTATCGCGCTCGCGCTTTAGACAAGCTATGACCAGATCGGGATCTTTCTGTTCAACCACAGAGCTCAGCTCGTCAACATTCGAGGCTGCATAAACCTCTATTCCTTCGGCTTCAATCCCGGCCTTCACGGGCGCCAGATCATCCGGCTCCATACTGAACAGAAGAACGCTCGTTAGCGCACCCTGCTCTTCCCTCTGAGGCATAAGCCGCTTCAGGGTTCTGATAAGTTTATCTTTATTAATCGGTTTTTGCAGGTACTCCGCCGCGCCAAGAGACTCTCCCATTTCCCTTTTATAGATAGAGGATATTATAATCACCGGTATCCGCATCGTACCCGGCGAGCTCTTAAGCTCCCTGATAACCTCCCAGCCGTCCTTTTTCGGAATAGTTATGCCGATAATAATAACCGAGACCTTGTGCTCCTGTACCTTTCTGAGCAGGTCGAGCCCGTCGGACGCGACTACAATATTATACGGGCAGCCGGTAAGGTATATCTCAAGCAGCCTGTTTATGTCTTCGCTCTCGCTCGCCATCAGCAGTATCGGACGATTCTCCTCATCGAGGAAACGCTCATCAAATTCGTTTATTACCGGCAGGTCAACCTCGTCGGTACCCTGCGGCAGTTTTACATAGAAAGCTGACCCCTTGCCCTCTGTACTCTCAAACCAGATACGACCGTTGTGAAGCTCAACGAGCCTCTTGGTAAGCACCAGCCCTAGTCCGGTTCCGGGAGACTCCGAGGCCTTTGATGAATCTATCTGCTCAAACTCTTTAAAGACCTTGAGCTTGTCCTCCTCCTTAATTCCAATGCCCGTGTCCTTGATGCAGTAGATTATGTAACGCGTGAGTTCCATGCCGACCGGCTCGGTAATCAGATCCCACTCCACCTTTATCCGTCCGCCGTCAACATTAAATTTTACGGCATTGGAGAGCAGGTTGGTCATGATCTGCTTAAACTTTCCCTTATCCGCGACGAGCATTGGAGAAGCCGGCACGCTCTTTGTCTCGATAATCATATTACGGTCATGCGCAATCGGCCGTATTGCACCCAAAACTTCGCCTACTACCTCGAGCATCGGAAATGAACTCGACTGAAGAATCATGCGGCCTGTCTCGATCCGCGAAAGATCCAGTATGTTGTTGATCAGGCTCAGCAGGTGCTCCCCGCTCGAATGAACAAACTCGGCATACTGTGCCTGCCTTTCGTTCAGGTCCCCGAAAGTCTTCTCTTGGAGTAACTCGGAGAAACCTATAATAGAGTTGAGAGGCGTTCTCAGTTCGTGACTCACGTTGGAGAGGAACTGGCTCTTCATTCTGTTTGCCTCCTGAAGGCTGAGGTTCGACACCTCAAGCTCCTGCTTCTTTCCCGAAAGCTCTTCGTTTGCCAGCCTCAGTTCGTCAGTTCGCGCCTTCACCTTATTTTCAAGGGTTGCGTAACTGTCTTCTATGCTGTCAGCCATCTTGTTAAACTCTGTGGCAAGAATACCTATCTCATCCTCCGTCATCACCGGAGCTCGCTCGTCAAAGTCTCCGCTTCCGATTTTTTTTGCCGACTCTTCAAGCGCTACGATCGGCTTGACTATTGATCGTATAAGAATAATCCATAAACTGCCGGCAACGAGAATGGAGATGAGCGTAAAGACGAAAGTAACTGCGATTATTACCTTTGAGAAAAAATCTCCTTTCTGGTATGAGGCGTAAGCGCTCTCTCTCTCCACCTCTATAAGCTCCCTGAGCGCTTCAACCGTATCACTAAAACTCTTGTTACCTTCGAGCCGCACTACGCTGAGCGCGGCATCGCGGTTACCCGACTTTGACAAGTCCTCAACCTTGTCGTGAATATACCAGTACCCGGCCAGCTTGTGGTTCAACCTGGTATATATCTCTATATTTTGCGGGGCGATGCCGAGAATCTTATACTCGTAGAGCAATTTATCTATCTTCTGCTTATGCTCAAGCACAGATATCTCCAGATATGACCTCGAGGAGCTATCGGTCGTAACGGTATGAAGAAACATCTCCTGACGGGCGGAAAGAAACTCGTTTTCTATAGAGGAGAGCGTTTCAGCTCTCTTAAAAGAGTTGAGATAGAGCCTCTCTGATACCTTGGCAAGCTGCCCGGCATTATACAGTCCTACAATACCGCCGATACCCATCATAACGAGAAGCAGCAGAAAGATAGCTGCCAACTTATTGGAAATGCTGAGATTTTTAAAGACAACAGTCATTAGTCGGCGCCCCCGACATCCTCATCCATCTCAGACACCGCATCATAAAGCAGAGCGATATTAGCAATCTCTCCGCCCGAGTCGTACAATGGAATAGAGGTAATTCTCAATTTCTTCGGCACGCCGTTAAAGCTGAACCTCTTGATGGCTCCGGGATCGTAATTGATAATAAACTCGGTCGCATAACCTTCATACGACTTCTTGATAGACATAACCATGCCCTGCTCGACCAACACATCATCTTCAAAGACCCTGAAACTGCCGACAACGTGGTCGTTGCTCCGTACACCTAGAAACTTCTTATGAGTACTGTTGATCATGCGGCAGGTTCCGCTTCTGTCATAAATCGCTATGCCGAACGGAAGCTGATTTATCAAGACCTCGAGGAAAGTTTTGGAGTCGTACTCCTTACGGAAGCGATTTATGTAACTGATATAGGTACCGAAACCGGATGCTACGGCCTCAAGGTAAGGCAGGTTGTCTATTGAAATGGCGCCTGAATCCGTATATGAGACGTAGAGGTAACCGTAGAGCGTCTCGTTAAAGTGTATCTGCACCGAGACCATGGAGTTTAAGCCGTTCTGCTTCATAAGTGCGGCAAAACGTTCGTTCGGGTACTCATCCATGCTGTCGTAAACAACAACCGAACTGTTTGAACCGATATGAAGGTTCTTGATAAACTGCGGAATTATAGCCCCATCCATACAAAAACTTTTACTTACGCCGTTCGACGCCCTGAGCCTCAACCCATGCTCGTCATCGAGATAGACCATTGCGGCGCCGCTACCCACGCACCCGACAACCTCTTTAACGCCGGCTTCTAGCACCTCGTCCTGCGAAAGAGACGAAGCGGCAATGGTGTTGATGGCCATGAGCGCCGATATCTGGCATGCCCTGTTGTCGGCCATCTCCTCAAAGTGCTCACACTGCCTGATCTTAACCTCGCCGTCCTTCTTAATTGAGTCGAGCATAACATTGAGGTCGGCCATCAAGGAGCCCATAACCCCCCTGCCCTCAACAAAACGCGAGCCGCTCTCGGTGCTCTTTACAAGAAGGGCCGTCATTGAGGCCTCTTTGGCCTGAGATATGATGCGCTTGTATAAGAAGAAGAAACCGAGGATGAGAACCGAGAAAAACCCGCCAATAGTCCAGAAGACACGGGTACGCGTTTCGAGCAGAACCTGGTTCCTGCTCTCCACAATCAGGCCTACGAGCCTGTCGGTAGCCTCCTGAATAAGTATGGTCTTAAGGTCAACCGCATTGTGAATGAGCATGACCTCGCCCTGAGTAGAGGCTTCGCTGAGGCTGCCGATCTCGGACTTGACTATCTGCCAGTCCTCAACAATAGAGACTAGACCGTCAGAGAGCATGATATTCTCGTTTATAAGATAGAAGTACTTCGGGTTGGTAACGAGTTCGTACAGCTCTTTGTCGAGCTTTACGATATCGCTCTTGATGAGGCCAACGGTAGTATCCTCAAAACGGCGCGCGACTATAAACATATCGAGCGTGTATTCGAGTTTGATGATTGAGACCTGAATAGTGCCGAACCGGTCGTTGAGCTCCTCGAAGAATTCGATCTTGCGGGTCCGTTCGTAAAAAGAGTAGTAGTCGAACGCGGCCACAAGAAGAAGCACCAGAAAAACGGCCGTAAACTTAAGGTATGTGGAGAAATCTTTTAGAAACTTTGTCATAGCAGAAAACCGCCTGCATTATACAATAACCCGGTACAGGGCCGGTTGTGTAGAAAAAGAGAGAGACAGGAAATAGACCTCATCAGTGGAGCAGCCGCAAGACCTGTGTCTGGAACTCCTTGAGCTTAAGCGGCTTGAAGAGGCACTCATCCGCGCCGCAACTGAGCATCTTTTCCTTATCTTCACGCCCATAAGCCGTAACCGCAAGTATTCTGATGCCGGAGGTGGAGGCGTCTCCCTTGATCCTACTGCATACTTCGAAACCGTCTATTTTCGGCATGCGTATATCTAGAATAAGGAGAAAGGGCCTGAACTGACCTACGCGGATCAACGCTTCGTACCCGTCGCAAGCGGTCTCTATCTCACAATCGACCCCCATCGACTCTATCGCACCCTTGATATAATCGACTATCTCCTGTTCATCATCTACAATCAATACCCTCTTCTTATCCGGGAAGAGGGCGTCTTTTATATCGAGCTTATAACGGGTAAGAAAATCTAAGAAGTCTTCACGATTTATCCGGTAATGGCCGCCCGGGGTCCTGAAAGCCTTGATCTTCTTGGCCGCTATCCACTTTTTAACCGCATTGATGGTCACATTACAGAGGCTCGCTACCTCGCCTGTTGTATACGGTTTTTTATTTATGTCACCCATAAGGATATTTCTACTAATAAATTGTTATATTTTATCGAGAAACAGAACACTTAACTTTGAGACCGTTACTCTGGTACGACAGGTTTTATGCATCGTTGTGAAAAAGATGAGGGTTTAAACCAGACTCACGACATTGTCTGAGGGGGTGATGATTTTTCTATTAGTTATATTATTACCGACTTGTCTGGCAAGGTCAAGAGTTTTATGACTATTCTCAAGACAAGATTTTCAGGCACAAAAGGCATAAAATGAGAGACCAGCGCAGAATCGCAGTATGAAGTATTTCTAGTGAGGCTGGTTCGGAATTTACCACCGTGCAGTCTATAGCAGTATCAGTGGTACAGAGTAATGCTAGCTAATAACTCCCTGTTTCTGTATAGATAATCTTATACTTCACGGGTTCTGTTACTCGGTTTTAGACCAGCTACAACCTCTCTTCATATTTACCTTTAAGGCGACATTAAGGTCCACCACACCCTCCATCTCAGCCTTGACAAGGGCTTCGAGCTCACCCTCTTCGCCTTCGGTTACCTCAAAGAGCAACTCATCATGGATCTGAAGCAACATACGCGAGGTTAGGCCGCGCTCGCGCAGGGCCGAATCTATCTTAATCATCGCCTTTTTTATTATATCTGCGGCAGAGCCTTGAATAGGTGTATTGACCGCCAGGCGAGCACCAAACCTCCGTACGGAGTCGACCGGGCTATGGAGCTCGGGTACAAAACGACGACGGCCATAAAGCGTGGTCACGGCCCCTTCCTTTGTAGCTGACTCTATCGTGGAATCGACAAAACTCTTGATTGCGCTGTAGTGCGCGAAGTAAGAGTCTATATACTCCTGAGCCTCGCCCATCGATATGTCGAGTTCACCAGCGAGGCCGTAAGCGCCCATGCCGTAGATAATACCGAAGTTGATCGCCTTGGCCCTGCGCCTCAGTTCATCCGTCACCTCCGCATGCCCCAACGAGAATATCTCGGAGGCGGTTCTTGTATGAATATCCTCATTATTGTTAAAGGCCTCTATCAAGGTCGGGTCTTCAGCCATATGGGCTACTATACGGAGCTCGATCTGCGAATAATCGGCGCTTAGAAGCGTAAAACCCTCATCTGCGATAAAGGCGGCGCGAATCCTTGCGGCAAGCTCTCCCCTGATCGGAATATTCTGGAGGTTCGGCCTCGAACTCGAAAGCCTGCCCGTTGCCGTAACGGTCTGGTTGAAGGTCGTATGGATGCGCCCGGTCCGGGGGTTGATGAGAGCGAGTATCGCATCCACATAGGTCGATTTCAGCTTTGCAAGCCCCCTGTAGCCGAGGATCAGACCGGGTATCTCATGCTCCGCGGAGAGCCGTTTCAGAACATCCTCATTGGTAGAAAAACCGGTCTTCGTCTTCTTTATCGGCTTCAGCCCCAGCTCGTCGAAAAGAACCACAGAGAGCTGCTTCGGCGAGTTGATATTGAACTCTCTTCCGGCACAAGCGTAGATAGAACGTTCCATATCAGCGAGGCTGATCTCCATCTCTTTTGAAAGCTCCTTAAGATCAACAGCGCTTACCTTGATACCTAACACCTCCATGGAAGCGAGCACTCTCGAAAGCGGCAGCTCCATCGTGAGGTAAAGTTCTTCAAGCCCCTCCTCTTTGAGTCTTTTATCAAGCAGTCCCGATAACGGTATGATATCAAAAGAGTTTCTGGCTACAAATAAAGTATACTCTAACGGCTCTTTATCGGCTTTAGGTACTGAGGTCAAGGCTCGATCAAGGTACTCGGCACCGAGTTCGGAAACAGAGTGATCGGTTGCCGCCGGATCTAGCAGGTATGAAGCGATAGTGGTGTCTATGCCGATTCGTGTTATCTCGATTCCTTTTAGTAACGAATAGATATGGAGTAGTTTGACGTTGTCGGTCTCTTTTACTATAGAACTGTCCGACAGGAGCGCACCGAGAAAAAGGTCGAACTCCTCTCTTTCTATTCCCTCCGCCCCTACTCCGGCAGGCCCGGTTGTCACGTCTTCGCTCCCAGCATTACCAAAGAGCAACCCCTCCTGCACGGTTACGCTTGAAGCTGCTTTTACCGGAATATAGTAGCAGCTCCCTTTAGCGCAAGAGGTTGTAATAGCGGCGCCGAGAATCTCCACTGTTGCAGCGTCCTCTCCGGCAGAGTGCAAGCATATTGCAACCTGACCGCTTGCAATTGACTCTCCCAGTATAGACTTAAGTGTTTGAGGCTCTGTTACCAGCTTTACTTCAACTTCCGGCAAGGCTTCGTCAGCCTCGCCATCCGGGTCAGACCGATCGCTGCTTTCCGCTTTGGCTTCAGAGGCCACCTCGGATGTAAGGCGCGTAAAACCGGACTCTTTCATAAGGGTAATAAGCGATACGTAGTCCGGTGATGTTCTGCTGAACCGATCGATATTAAGCTCCAACGGCGGGGCATGATCGAGAGTGGCCAACTGCCTCGATAGATAGGCCTGCTCTTTAAACTCCTTGAGCCTGCCGCGTAACTTGTCGGCCTTGACAAGATCGATATTCTCATAAACCCCGTCTATTGAGCCGTATTCATTAAGCAGCTTAACAGCGGTCTTAGGCCCGACTCCCGGCACTCCGGGAATATTGTCCGATGAATCGCCGGCCAGAGCGAGCAGATCACGTATCGCTTTCGGCGCCACGCCGAACTTCTCTCTCACCTCGTTCGGCCCGAACTCTTTACCGCTCTTGGCCTCTAGTATCACTGTCTGCGAGTCGACAAGCTGATACATGTCCTTATCGCTCGTAACTATGACCACATCGAGCCCCTCACCGGCTGCGCGTCTAGCAACAGCCGCGATAATATCGTCAGCTTCGTATGCCTCAACCTCCAGAACCGGTATGTTATAGGCATTAAGGAAAGACTTGATCGGGGCGAACTGCTCGGCGAGTTCATTCGGCATTGCGGGACGGTCGGCCTTGTATTCAGGATAGATTTCATGCCTGAAGGTAGGACCGCGAAGATCGAATGCAACGGCAATGTAATCTGGCGAGTAGGACTTTAAAAGCTTTCTGAGCGATACGGCAAAACCGTAAAACGCATTAGTAGGCGCGCCCGTGGGGCTCGTGAACGTTTGCGGTATCGCATGAAAGGCCTTGTAGACAATTGAGGTGCCGTCGAGTATAAATAGTCTCTTATTCTTCATTAAATTCTATGTCCATTCTTTCGATACACTGCTGTTGACACTTATTAATAGTCGTATATACTTATAGCATGAATATTAAAGATATTTTAAAGATGGTACTAGCCGCGCTCTTTGCCGCTCTTCTGCCTGCCTCGCTCCTTTTTGCGCAGGACAATAGTATCATACGCGCCCTTGAGCTTGTAGAAGAGTTTCATGCCGACATGCACAAAGAACTCAAAGGCTCGGCGCCTCCCGTACTCTTGTTAACCCTCAAGAAGAGTTCACTCGAACACAGAGACAAGGTTACCTCGGAACTGCAATCGCTTAGCTGGGTAGACCGGCCGGGGCCGCGCAGGCATAAGGCTGTTTATGTACTGGTAGACGACTTTATCTCTACCGAAATCGACTCGGTTTCGAAGATGAAGAAGGAACTGCACTCAAAAGACCGTAAAAAGATGGAGCTGACTATCCAGAGACTTGAACGTACCCATAAAGAGGCCCTGAAGAAGATAAAAGGAGCGCGCCTAACCGAGGCATCTAAAGAAAAGAGAAGAAAACCGGTGCCGATAATAGACTCTTCGCCGTATGAAAATAACCCCGAAGGCAAGGGCGGCGGCATCTGGGAACGATAGAACAGTACCTGTACGCAGATTCTTTTCTCAACAAACTGTACTGATTTCACCTGTAGGTCCGTACGCAGGTAAACTCGGTTTTATAAACTACCGGTAGAAATCAGCGTAATACACTACTGTCTTCGTCGATAGCATCCAAAGGGCTTTTATGGCCTTCGAGACGACAGCCGTGCCCGAACCCTCTATGTTGCTCCTTCTAGGAAGCGGGATCATTGGAATGGGGGGGCTCGGTTTTGTAAGAAGGAAGTTTAAGAGATAGCGCCTGAAACACGGCAAATTCCAAAACCCGCCGGTCTAGATGACCTGCGGGTTTTTTATCTATCCGGTATTGCTAACTTTATGAGATACAATTATTGGCTGGCAAATCAGACTGGTTGAAGGTATAGTAAACTGCTGGAAAAAGAGCAAGGTTTGCTGACCTTAATAAGGCTTCAGATATTGACTCTGCGCATATATACTACCGGGTACGGGAGTCTACCCGACACCAATTCCGTATTAGGCTCTTTTATTGGAATGGAGGTATCGTAGTGCCGGACAACTCAACTCTTTTAATCATTGGCGGCGCTGTCATAGGATTAATCGTGCTCAACTACATAAAAAAGAAGTATAAACTATAGTTTTTCACAGTAAGAATTAAAAAAACCCACTGCTCTTAATGGCCTGTGGGTTTTGTTTATTTCCGGCTGTAACGCGTAAAGGCAAGACTTAAAGATACGTGTTTCAGGAAATACTCGTCTTGCTGAACCGGTTAAGAAGAGGAGGTCGTTACTTGGCAACCACTATTGCTCTCCACACATATTTTGAATCGGGTTCGGAACCTCTCGTAATTCCGACCAACCCGGTGCCACCCATTTCCTTAGCCTGCTTTCTGAGTAACCCTATCGGGTCATACTCCAACGGATCATAATCAGGGTCATTTTCAGCATGCGTTGGCCCATCAACAGGTGCGACGACCACCTCACCGATAACAACATATCTATAAGGCACATCATCTAATGAACCGTATGTACCGAAAAACTGGCCAGGCTGTATGGGTTGACGTGACTTGTTGTCATAATGCACAGATTTAACACCTAAGCGCGGCATTGTACAAGCTTGCAAAAACAGGATTGCAAAAAAAAGTATTACCAGTCTGTATTGTATACGCATAGAAAAGCCTTTCATTCGGACTTAACACTTGGGCTGGGGGCTGGAAACTTGCACCACGCAGGCATACGCCGCCCAATTCAATTGTATTGCACCGCCAACTTTACGTCAATACCTTAACACTGTCGGTTGTATTAATAAGACCTACCGAACAGGAACTAATCGAAATCCCCGAAGGCGTCTTTAAAGTGCTCTGTCTTGCTCCGGCTTCCATCCATCATAACACCAATCACATCGAAACGGACATACGGCTCTTCAAGCCCCTTTTGGGCCAGGTAGTCGTGCGAGACATTTATTATATGACGCTGCTTTCGTGCGTCTACCGCTTCGGCCGCGGTACCGTACCTCTCGGACGTACGTGTCTTTACCTCGACAAAGACGATCGTCTCACCGTCGAGCGCAATAACATCTACCTCGCCGTGTATAGTCTTGAAGTTAGTCTCTAGGATCGCGTAACCGGCAGAGCGCAGCAACTTAACTGCAACCTCTTCGCCAAACCTGCCTTTTGCGATCTTCGACATAAGGACCTTTTTGAAATTATCTTAAAGAGATAACGAGCTGAGAGGCGAGTAACTCATCCTGTGTACGGGGCTCGGACCGTACTTCTCTATAGCCGTCATGTGGGCCGCGCTGCCGTACCCTTTGTGGCCCGCAAAACCGTACTCGGGGTAGAGTTGAGAGTACGCATCCATGATACGGTCGCGAACCGTCTTGGCGATAATAGAGGCGGCGGCTATTGAGACGCTAAGGGTATCGCCCTTTATTATCGCACTCTGCTTTATTTTCGACTCTATCTCGAAACGGCCGTCTACCAGGAGCCTGTCCGGTATGATACCTAGAGAGTCTACGGCGTTTCGCATAGCAACAAGCGAGGCCCTGTGAATATTCGTTCTATCGATCTCATCCTGCCATACAAGGCCGACGCCAACGGAGATCGCGCTTTTATAGATTAAACAGGAGAGTCTTTCGCGTCTCTTGTGAGTCAGTGTCTTGGAGTCGTTTATACCATAGTCTACAGGCCATGGAGAAGAGAAGATAACGGCTGCCGCAACAACAGGGCCTGCAAGGGGTCCGCGCCCGGCCTCGTCTATACCGGCTACAAGCCCCGCGCCGTCGTTTAAAGCTTCTTGTTCGTAGCTGTCCATGACCTCTGCCAGTAAATAACTTTATGTAAAATGTAAAACTTCGCTACTCTCCAGGAACCATCCGTTTGCATTTTTTTCAGGTAAAGACAAACCATTCTCTTTAAGATGCTTAATGATTTTATCCTCATGTACGGAAGCCCATCCATCCCAGTTAGAATTATAGCAGGGCATACAAACATTCAAGTTTTATAGCTGAATATATTTGCCTTCGTACTTACCTTCACCCATCTGATATTTTGAGCCACAAATCTTGCAACAATATGTTATTGCGAGCTTTGACATAATAGTTAGACCTCCTTATAAATTTAATCACTTATAACTTGTTGCAGTAAAGAAAATAACAATAATATGAATACAAAAACAGAAGGCCGGCCCCGTTAAAACGAAGCCGGCCTGATAAGTCCAAGAGGAACGAAAAAGCTTACTTGCCCTTTTTCGGCTTTCCTACAAAGCGCTTCTCTTTAATGCGTGCCGCCTTGCCGCGAAGCTCTCTCAAGTAGTAGAGCTTTGCCCTTCTTACGCGACCTTCGGTTACGACTTCGATCTTGCTGATGTTCGGCGAGTTTAGCGGAAAGATCCTCTCAACGCCGATACCGTAGGAGATCTTCCTGACGGTAAAGGTAGCCCTGGTGCCGCCTCCGTGCTTTTTGATTACAACTCCCTCGAACTGCTGAATGCGCTGCTTCTCACCCTCTTTGATCCGAACGCTTACGCGCACGGTATCTCCGGGGTTGAACACCGGCAGATCGGTTCTTATATAACTTCTCTCTACATCTTGTACCAAACCCATGACTTCCTCCTGATATTTAATAAAATAAAATCTCCATTTTATATCCGTTACAACCATTCAAAAAAAGGACTGCATCGGATTTCAAATCATATATCTTTATTGCCTCATACCGGTAAAGCGGTATATGGCACGCTACCCCTCTTGCGCACCCGGGTCTCTGTAACAAGAGCCGCCTCTGTTCAGAAACCCTCGCTCTGCCGTTTCAGCTCGTCGACAACCGCTCTCTCTTCAGGGCTCAACTCAAGGGTTTCGAGCAAATCCGGTCTTCTCTCGAAAGTGCGCTTTAAAGACTCAAAACGTCTCCAGCGCTCTATCTCCTTGTGGTTACCGGAGAGCAACACATCCGGCACACCGGCTCCCTCGAACAACTCGGGCCTGGTATACTGCGGGCCTTCGAGAAGGCCGTCTGAAAAAGAGTCCGCTTCGCTCGAAGCCGAACTTCCGAGAACTCCCGGAATTAACCTGCCAACGGCATCAACGATTACCAGCGCCGCAACCTCGCCTCCGGTTATGACGTAATCACCTATGGAGAGCTCCATGTCGACCATCGGCCTGACCCGCTCGTCTACGCCCTCATACCTGCCGCAAAGTATTACTATCCGCTTCTGTTGGGCCAGCCCGGCGGCTATCTTTTGAGTCAGAGGCCTGCCCTGCGGGGTTACCAGTATCAGTATCGGCGAATCATCTGGAGCCTCTTCAGCTCCACCCTTTATTGCTACCGCCTTGAGCGCAGCCGCAATCGGGTCCGGCTTCATCACCATACCGGCCCCGCCACCGTATGGAGCATCGTCAACGGTTCTGTGCGAGTCGGTGGTATACTCTCTTATATCGTGGGCGCGTACCGTAATGGTACCGGCTCTCGCTGCCCTGCCGATTACTCCCTGATCCATAGCGGATGTGAAGAAGCCCGGCAGTACGGTCAATATATCGAATACCATTTTTCGAGACTTTTACTCTACAAGCCCTTCTAAAAGTCGAACGACGATTTTTCCGTTCGCTACATCTACCTCAATCATAAACTCTTCTATAGCCGGGATCAACACCTCTCCGGTGGTTCCGGCAACCTGCAGCAGGTCGTTGCCTGCTGTCGGCATTATACCTGTAACGGAACCGACCCTGTCGCCATCTTCACTGTATACGTCGAGGCCGATCAATTCAAAAAGGTAGTACTCTCCGGGTTCGTTCTCCGAAAGCTCGGACTTGGCTATCAATACTTCAGAGCCGACTAACTCGGCAGAATCGTCGCGCGAGTTGAAACCATCTACAGTAAGAAGAAAAATATTCTTGTTTGTCCTTGCCTTGAGAACCTCAAGTTCCCTAAGCTTCGCACCAGACTGAAACGTAACCGATGACCAGGTAAAATCTTCTACACCTGCATAGGGAAGAAACTTTACCTCTCCCTTTAACCCGTGTAAACCGACGATCTTGCCTATAGCAAGAAGCCCGGAGTTACTCAAGGGTTTCGAGCACAGCGCGCTGGGCAAGCTTTGTAGGCGCCGAGGTAAATACTTCGTCCGGCCGGTGTACAAGTGACTTGAGTATCAACTTGGTCAGCTCTTTCATCTACTCCTCCGGTACGGGTACGTAAACGAGTCAGCTGGCGACGGCTTCTGTCTCAGTCTTACCTGCTCTCTTCAAAATTTGACCGACAGTTTCCGACGGTGCTGCGCCCTTGGAAATCCAGTAAGCGATGCGATCGTTCTTCAGCACCACCTCCGGAGGTTCAACAGTGGGGTTATAGTGGCCTACTATCTCGATAAAACGGCCATCTCTCGGAGACCTCGAGTCCACGACAACTACACGGTAAAAGGGTCTCTTTTTGGATCCATGCCTTGTGAGCCTGATCTTAACTGCCATTGTTGTAAACTACCTCCTGTACTTATTAGCGGTTCATATACGGGTTCTGTAACTTCTGCATCAGGCCCTGCATACCTCTCGGGCCCGCGCTCTTTAACTTCTTCATCATCTTGCGCATCTGCTTGTACTGATTTATAAACTTGTTTATGTCCTGCACCCTGGTACCACTGCCCTTGGCAATACGCTGCTTTCTGCTTGAATTGAGGCAGCCGGGGTTGACTCTTTCATGCTTCGTCATAGAGTCGATTATCGCCTCTATCTTGACGAGTTCACCGTCGTCAATATCTATATCCTTCGCCTTCTTCATGGCGCCGAAACCGGGAACCATGGAGAGGATAGACTCCATTGAGCCCATCTTCTTTATCTTCTTGAGCTGATCCTTAAAATCGTCGAGGGTAAAGGAGCCGGAGCTGATCTTCTTCTCCATCTCCTTCGCCTCATCGGCGCCGACCGTCTCCTGCGCCTTCTCGATGAGCGTCATTACGTCGCCCATATCAAGAATCCTGCCAGCCACCCTTTCAGGATGGAATACCTCGAGGCACTCTACCTTCTCTCCGGTTCCGACAAACTTGATCGGTTTACCCGTGGTCATGCGCATCGAGAGAGCCGCACCGCCTCGCGCGTCGCCGTCGAACTTCGTAAGCACTACACCGGTAATATCGAGGCTGTCGGCAAAACCCTTGGCAGTATTGACCGCATCCTGCCCGGTCATCGAGTCGGCGACAAAGAGTATCTCAGTAGGGCTCAGTATCGACTTAAGCTCTTCGAGCTCACCCATCAATTGATTATCTATATGGAGACGCCCCGCCGTATCGACCAGCAGGGTATCGTAACCTTTAAGCTTCGCTACCCTCAGCGCCTCGGTGCAGATCGCAGAGGGAGAATCGTACCCGTCGGAATCGAAACAGTCGACGTTGATATCACTTGCAAGCTTCTTTAGCTGCAGTACGGCCGCAAGCCTGAAGAGGTCGGCAGGCACGATATACGGATTACGCCCCTTGCCCTTGAGCATATTGGCGAGCTTTGCGGTCGTAGTCGTCTTACCGGAACCCTGAAGCCCAACGAGCATTATT
Source organism: Deltaproteobacteria bacterium (assembly GCA_029262515.1). GTDB lineage: Bacteria > Desulfobacterota > GWC2-55-46 > GWC2-55-46 > JADFVP01 > JADFVP01. Next base: position 25,630 of record JAJCZH010000008.1, read on the forward strand.
ACCGAAGGACGCCCCTTGAACTCAAGTTCGGCATTGGTGCCGCCGAGAAGTTCGGCCAGCTCGTCGTGTACGATCTGTGTAAACTGCTGCCCCGGCGTAAGGCTTTCGAGAACCTCCTTGCCGAGCGCTTTCATACGGACGTTGGAAACGAACTGCTTAACTACCTTGAAGTTAACGTCTGCCTCGAGCAGCGCAAGGCGAACCTCTTTCAGGGTCTCCTCAACATTGCTCTCGGAGAGCTTGCCCTGTCCCCTTACGTCTTTGAGGACCTTTCTAAATTTGCTCGACAGTGAGTCTAGCATGCTACCTCTAACAATGTTAACCAGGTCGATTTATAATCAGGCCGGTAAACAGGCCAGCGAATACCGAATATTGGTACTCGCACAAAACCTCTAAAGCGTATCATACACAGAGAGATAAGTAGATTATAATAGACGGTAACCGCTGTTATTGTCAAGGTTTTTTATTTTTTTACCGATATTGAAAGTAGCTAAATTACAGGCACTAATCTTGTGACAGCAAAAGTATCGATGAGGCGTTACACTCCGCCAGCCTGCCCAAACCTTTTCCCGGTTGACAAAAGAGTTACAATTTTGATACTTTATACGTCACTATGAACCTCTTCATTACCATAATTTTGCTACTACTCATCACTTTAGCCGCCTTTGCTCTAAACCTGCCGTTCGGATACTACAGGGGCGGCACCAAGAAGTTTTCCTTCATGTGGTTCCTCTATATCCATGCTCCTATTCCAGCCATCTTCGTAATGAGAACTCTGGCCGGGTTCAGCATAAAGTACGTGCCTATCTTTATCATCGGCGCCATTGCCGGCCAGGTAATAGGCAGAAGGTACTACTCGAAGCAGCAGCCGGAGATTATTCCCGAAGTTATCCAGTAACAGCGGTTTTTTATAGTCGAGTCCGTAAATCTCTGTTTTTAAATGGGTCGGAAGCGCCAAATGAAAAAAGAGAAACCCTCCCGCACTGCCGGCAGGATAGTCTGGCCGAAGTTCCCGAAGAGAAAAAGAGAGTACGGCAGAGAACCCAAGCGCCCGTCTCAGATGAAGTCCGTCATCACCTCCTTCGGCATAGACGCAATAGAACAGAAACTCAAAGAATACAAGGTCCGAAAGTGCTGGACAGAGGCCGTGGGGGCTAAAATAGCCAAAAAGACGGAACCCCTGATGCTTATCGGCTCCACGCTGCATTGCGTGGTATCGTCATCTCCCTGGATAACCGAACTCAATTATCAAAAAAAGACTATTATAGAGAAAGTTAATGCGGCAGTCGGAGAAGAGATTGTTACCGATATTTTCTTCAAACCCGGCGTTATTAAAGAGAGTCCAGTACAAGAGCCGGATGAAGATCGTAGCAAAACAGAGGGGGTTCCGGGGGTCAGCCCGGAGATTACAGACGAACAGAGATATTTTATAGAGTCTACCATAAGCTCTATAAAAGACCCCGGCTTAAAAGAAGCGGTTAGGCGAGCAATGGAGCGGGCGACTGAACCGAAGCCGAAGCCCTGAGAAAAGGAGAACCCAGCATGAATGAGGTAGTAGTAGAGATAACCTACTGTCTTGAATGAGGTTATCTACCCAGGGCCGCAAGTCTTGCGGCCAGAATAGAGAAACGTTTCAATCTAACTCCGGCCCTTGTTGAGGGAAATAACGGCATCTACGAAATCGCCGTAAACGGCCAGACCGTTTATACGAATAGAAGCGAGTGCAGCGTCTTTCCGGTCGATGCTGAGATCTTCGCCATGATAGAAAAACAGACGCCGGTAATTTCCGAAGAAGAGGTAGAGGAAAAAGCGCAGGAGGCAGAAACACCTGTTGCATGCGACTGGAAAGAATCGGTTGAAGAGGCGTAAGAGGTTTACAGGCAACAGAAAAAGCGGTTTGCATGGACAGGCCAGAAGGCCGGAGAGTGGGCACAGCCCACCCACACAACTGGGTTCTTCATAAAATAAAAAATGAATAAAAAACAGTTTAAGATTACAGATAAAAAACTAATAAATGAGGTGCTGAATAGAGCCGAGTACGGAGTTCTGGCATTATATGATGAAAAACCTTATGCCGTTCCGGTTAATTTTGTTCATCTCGGCGGTGCGGTGTACTTTCACGGCTCACCGAGAGGCAAGAAAATGAGAATGCTTAGAGCAAATAACAGTGTCTCGTTTAACGTTGTTGCCGATTCGGTATTAATACCATCTTACTTCAGCAGCACAGAAAACTTAGCATGTCCAGCCTCCGCATTTTATAAGTCCATTATTATAGATGGCGAAACTGAAGTGGTCGGCAGCCGTGAAGAGCTGGCAAAGGTATTCTCCGCTATGATGGAAAAACTCCAGCCTGAAGGAAGGTACAAGTCATTTGAGTCGTGTGAATATGATGACTCTTTCTCGGAAGTATCAGTTGTTAAAATCAGAGTGCATCAAATATCTGCAAAATTTAACTTCGGTCAATACTTAAATCAGGAGCGGTTTCAGATGGTGATTGAACATCTGGAAAAACGGGGTGAACAAATTGATCTGTTAACCGCCAATACAATGAGACAATATAAAAAAGAAGTTCACTGGTAGATTAGCTCATAACAGAAGATTTACCGCCTTAATAGCCCTGAGCTGCTTTCTGAAGGTTGTTTTTAGTTCGCAGGGTAGGCCTGTTCCACCATCATGTATTGTTACCCTGAGTTTGATTCAGGGTCTGGTTCAAAACAGTGCAACAGCTATTACGCCTTTAGATGCCGAATCGAGTTCAGCATGACATGTTTTTGTTGGGTTACGCTGCGCCAACCAACCTACGCAACTCCCAAATAGTTGATCAACGCCCGAAAGGGCGCGTTGACCAAACAAAAAGACCGGACGGTGTTACAGGAAGATCGGCTCTTCGGTGACATTGCCTCCGGTACGGCCCGCCTCTATCAGAAAACGGATGGCGTCGCCTCCGGGGCTAGAATGGATAAAACGGACCCTCTTCACCTTCAGTTCCGCCTGCTTCAACTCTTTCAACATCTCACCGTAACGTTTCACAGGGTAGATGAAACAGATACTTCCCCTGCCCCCGACAAGATATGACGATACCCGCACAAGGTCAGTCAGGTTTCCATAAACCTCGTTTCGCGCTACGTGGCGCGAAGCACTACCGGAGACCCTGCCGGAACCGGCCTTTATATACGGCGGGTTTGAGACCACAAGGGCGCAGGTCCCGGCTTTATACCTTGCCGGCAGTTCCCTGTAATCGAGATTCTCTATAGATATACGCTCTTTTAACTTGTTGGCGCCGACATTTCTGCGGGCAAGTTCCGAAAGCTCGGTCTGGACCTCGATACCTGCAATGCTTTTGAGCGAGCTGCGAAGAGCCAGCATAATAGCTATTGCGCCGTTACCGGTGCCTATGTCTACAACAGGGGCGTCAATAAACTCAATATCATTACAGTCACTGCAATTTGAGTCTGAAGAATGGGTATCTGATGGATGAGTGGCTGACAAAAGCTCACCGCCGAGCCCGTCCGGTATGGCCGAGGGAAGCAGCGTTTTTAACGCTTCGGTGGCAAAATCCGCAAGTAAAAGGGCATCGGTCGTAAGCCTGTGCCCCTCTCTCTTTTGAACAAGCAGACAGGGTCCGAGCATCTCAACTGTTTCGTCCCTGTTGACACTTACGAGTCCCGGCCGCTCTGCGCAATAAGTCATACTACCCTCTGCCTCTTAACAAGCCACTCTCGGAAAAAGAGTGTTCAGGCGTTTGTGGTCTCAAGCTCACCCTCAGCGCCGGTGGAATGGAGATTCATGACGAGCCCTGTGAGTAACTTAGGATAGAAGAAGGTAGACTTCTGTGGCATCACATGGCCTGCCTCTGCCACCGACTTTACCTGCTCTATGCGCGTGGCATTGAGAAAGAAGACGAACTGGTTATCGGTGCCGTCAAAAGCGTTGAAGGCCTCGTCGTAACTCTTTACATACTGTATATTGGTCTGTTTCGCCTGCGCCTCCTGAGTAATACCTAAGATCTTGTTGAGTATAAGGGCGTGGAGCACGGTGACGTCGAGGCTCTTGAAAACTTCCGGTATCGTATCGCCAAATACCGAGTCCATCGTCTCACTGGTCTTGAGGCTCAAAAGGTAGTAGGCGCTCTTGGAAGCTGCCCCGATACCGATGGTAGTTGTGCTCTCGCCACTCGTCTTCAAGGCCTCCACAAAGGCCGCCCTGACTTCATCCGAAGTATCATGGTTATATGTAAACTCTTTAAAATCAAAGTATTTTTTGCACTCTTCTAGAAGCGCATCCGCATCGGCAGAGTCGAGAGAATGGATCACCCTGTGAGTCGGCCCTATGGTCATGCCCTCGTCGTCCATATTAGAGAAGTACATCATAACGTAGTTGTACGGCTCGTTACCGGTGTGCACAGGGTTCCTCTCGCTCATGAGCCTTTTGTAGTTCATGCTCGTCTCGTAGCGATGATGACCGTCGGCAATAAAGAGGGTCTTCGTCTTCATTATGTCGGCCACAACACCAATGATCTGAGGGTCGTTAACTCGCCATACCCTGTTGGCTATTCCAGAGTCGTCCAGTACATCTATAACCGGTTCAGTGGCCTCGGCAACTTTAGCAAGAAGAGCATTTATCGCCAATTCCGGTTCGGTATAGAGCGAGAAGATCGATGAGAAGTTCGCCTTGCACGCCTCCATAAGCTTCAACCTGTCGGCCTTGGGGCCTGATAGGGTCTGCTCGTGGGCATGTATTCTGCCCTCGCCGAACTCCTCTATGCGAACTAGCGACATGAAACCCTTACGCGTCAGAACCTCTCCCTCTGCCGTCGTATAGGTCTGGGTGTAGTAGTAGATGGAGTCCGAGTCGTCGGTCTTGAGTACTCCGCTATCGAGCCAGCTCTGCAAGTCTGCGGCAGCGTGCGAATAACGGTCGTTACCGGGCGTATCCTCTTCACCGGTCTTGGCAAGAATGAGCCTTATGACATTGTTCGGATGGCGCTCGTAGAGCTCATCCTGAAATTTAGTAGAAATAACATCGTACGGAGGGGCCATAACCGAATGGAGGTCCCCGATCTTTTCACTGTCGTAAAGTAGCCCCGAAAAGGCCTTAATCTCTGCCATATTTGACCATCTCCCTGATAGACTTCTTACCGCTATATTATAAACCTTTAAATTGAACTTGTAACTCTACTATTTCTGACACCATTTTGTCAATCGGAAATGGTTTTCAAGCAGTTGAGTGTGCCCTAGATACTAAGACGCACCTTGCTAGCAATAGGCTGGCTTCCAGCTTCCAGTCTTTAAGAATAAACAGGATCGAAGCTCTTCAATGCTTCTCCCATGTTGTATTGTGTATAACTGAATTCACCTGTCACTGCAGCGGACTTGAATCATTCCGGAACAGACAAAACACCCCATACACGTAATACTTGACCGGTCCCCCCCCTTCTACGGCACGGACATATGCATCTGTTGTTTGTGCTGCGGTTACAAACCCCTCTTTCTCCTGGCCAGGTTCAACAATAGGTGCCGGACTTACTACGTTGACTCGTAGAATGGCCCCGTAGCAATACTTGCTGGATTAGGGTAGTGGCTTAAGAAGCCACTTGTGAGAGTAAATGAGCCATTTTCCCGAGAGAAACTCTCTCCATATCTAATAAACCTTATTTGCCCAAGAAACTTTCGTTCAAATCCATACTGTAATCTTCGTCCTTCAGCTCTTGATATGACTTGAAGACACTGTCACCACCAACAACTGAAATCAGTGAATCAAATTTGCCTATCTTTTCGAACATGTTACGAACAGACGCTGGATCTGTGTAATCACACTGTACGTCTCCACTACGTGCACCAACATGAACAATTTCGTGTCTCTCAGATAATGCCTCGTAGACTTTACTCCCAATACGGCCTGACGCGCCAACAATGATTATCTTCAAGGCAACTCCTTCATATCTATACTTCGATGTATTGAATATTAATGGCGCTAGCTTAAACTCTACGTGCTTTTACCCAGAATTTTTCCCTGTTTTCACCAAAAGATCCATAAACGGCTCTCCGTCAAAGAGCATATATTCATCGACCTTCTCTGTTTCCATATCTGTAAAGTACTTATCCAGTACCGTTTGTCGCTCATGCGCAAGTGGAGTGGCACAGAAACATGTCTCACTCCAGCAAACAGAGCCGTCTTCAATTACCCTCGCCCGCCCCATTGAGGCAACAATCTCTTTTCCATCCGGTTTTTGACCCGCAATTGTACCGTCAGTCAGTTTTTGAAGATATTCGGCGGCTTTTTCACGCCTGAACTGCGCCTTGATCTTATAAATCATAGGATACTCTTGCTTTTTATCCACACGCTGATCACTTACACACTAACCAAACCAACTGAACTTCCATGCATATATAAATTATACGCCGGTCTCAGGAGAAACACAGGTATGCCTTTAAACAACCTACGGCTTGGCCACTATCCGCCTCAGGTCGAGCCGTTTCAGTTTACCTTTATGAAAACGGCCCTCAATCGACGAGTGAATATCGACGTACGGGTACTTCAAAACATACGGCCAGTGTCCCTTTACCCTTTCAACCTCTATATTTGAGAGTTTTTTGAGTGCATGGTACTCGTAACCGACATATCCGGGCCACTTCTCGGTCGGGGTGCCGAGGCTACCGGTGAACCGGGCCTCACTCAAACCCAAAGCGAGCCCGCTCTCGGTCGCCACCTCAGGATTAACGAATTTCGAGGCAATACAGCTACCGGCTCCCCTGTAACGAACGTCTCCGGAGTATAGGGTTATCCGGCTTATCACTCCGCCAGGCTCACCTGCCGAGGCTTCGAAAACAACTTTGGTATTATCATCTGCCGAAGAGACGTAACAGAGCTTCGCAATACTCCTTTCGCCACTGCCTATTTTCTCAGGGGTCGCATACCCGAGCAGCGCAGTCACTTCCTCGACAGTCGAGGTTCCGGGAGCGAGGCCAAAAAGAGTCAGGTGAGTTTTTTTTACATCTTCGCGTATCATTGTGGAAACATCTTTTATCTCACCTGGCAACTCTCCGGCATAGACTACTGAAGTTAAGAGCAATAAAAAAACAGAAAACAAGAGACTCTTCATTATATACCTCCGATCAATTTAACCGTTATTACACTCTTTATAATGGTATCATCCAATTTCCGCCAGCTCAAGCCGCTCTTTCCACCTTCTGTTCAGCACCTCTTTAATTATAAGTGACTCGGGTTTGAGAAAGTGCGGATCGTTCTTCAAATGTGCCGCAGCCTCTTCACGCGCTGATTTTAAAAGGCCCAAATCTCCTAAAGAAGCGGAAAACCGGAACTCCGGCAACCCTGACTGGCGCGTACCGATAAAGTCTCCCGGGCCTCTAATCGCAAGATCCTCTTCGGCTACCCTAAACCCGTCCTCGGTCTCTTCCATAACCTTGAGCCTGCGGTAAGTATCTTCGGAGTTCGTCCACTGCGCGAGCAAGAGGCAGACCGACTGGCGTGTTCCGCGCCCCACCCGGCCCCGAAGCTGGTGCAGTTGGGCAAGGCCGAACCTCTCGGCATGCTCTATAAACATAACGGTTGCGTTCGGAATGTCTACTCCTACCTCTATCACGGTGGTTGCAACTAAAAGATCGATCCTGCGCTCTTTAAAGTCCCGCATCACGGCCTCTTTTTCGGCGCTCTTAAGGCGACCGTGGATAAGGCCTACGGTAAAATCGCTAAATGGGCCGCTCTCAAGGGTCTCTTTCATTCGCGTAGCGTCCGCAAGTTGCAGCTCTTCGGACTCTTCGACCAGAGGACAGACCACATAGGCCTGAGCGCCGCTCTTGAGCTCTTTATGTATAATTTCATACGCGCGCGCCCTCTCCTTCTCTCTCAGTATCATCGTATTAACAGGCAGCCTGCCCGGCGGCAGTTCGTCTATAATAGATACTTCGAGGTCCGAGAAGATGGTCATGGTCAGGGTGCGCGGAATCGGGGTCGCCGTCATGATGAGCATATCAGGAGGCAGTACCGTTCCGTCGGTGCTCCTGATACCCTTGGCCTTAAGCTCGGCCCGCTGCACAACGCCGAAGCGGTGCTGCTCGTCTATCACGGCCAGAGCTAGCGAATTAAACTCTACGCCCTTTTGAATAAGCGCATGCGTACCGATTATTATGTCAACGCTGCCCTCCGCTATTTCGGCGTACAACCTCCCTTTCTCTTTCTTTACAATGCCCGAAGTAAGCAGCGCACTCTTAATGCCGATGGGTTCCGTATACTTCAAGATTACATTATAGTGCTGCTCGGCTAGGATTTCAGTCGGTGCCATTATGGCCGCCTGAAAACCGGCCCCAACCGCTCTGAGCGCGGCTATTAGACTGACTATCGTCTTGCCGGAGCCGACGTCTCCCTGCAAAAGCCTGTTCATCGGGTGCGGCGCGCTCATGTCGCGCTTGATTTCTCCGAGCACGCGCTCCTGCGCATTGGTCAGTTTAAACGGTACGGAGGCTCTCAGGTCTTCTTCGAGTCTCTTTGAGCGTGGTGTACCGGCGCCGAGTTCTACTCCGCGCTCCCTTTTTGAGTTACGCCTTCTAATAGCGAGACCGGTTTCGAGCATAAATAGTTCGTCAAAAGCGAGGCTTCTCTTGGCGTCTCTTACTATCTTTTCACCGCCCTCTCCGGGAAGGTGCACGGCCTTGAAAGCGGCAGGCAGGCTCAAGAGTCCGAGACGTAACCGCACCTCAACCGGTACTGCGCTTACCGCAATCGGGGCAAAGGCGTTGAGCGCGCCGAGCACCAGTTTCCGTATACTCTTCTGATGCATCTTCTCAATCTGGGTATAGACGGGCAGAACCGCGCCTGGGGAACCGCCGCTCTGAGCCGCTTGACTCTCTTCTTCCACACCTCCCGTACCGACCTCTTCGTCATAGAGTTCGAGGTCCGGGTGTATCATTTCGACCTGTCTGCCATAGGCCGAGACAGTGCCGTAGACTAGGTACTTCTTATCCCGCTCAAAACGGTTCATGTACGACGACTTGAAGTTGAACCATTTTAGTTTTAATATACCGCTAGAGTCGCTGACGATAATCTCGTACCCCCTGCGCCTGCCGTACCGTACCTCGCCCGAGAGCATGACGGTTCCGACAACAAGGGCCTTCTCGCCCTTTTGAAGCTCCCTAATCTTTTGAAGCCTGCTCCTGTCTTCATACCTTACGGGTATAAAGTAGAGCAGATCCTCAACGGTAAAGATACCGCGCTTGTTGAGAACAGCCGCAAGCCTCGGCCCTACGCCTTTAACAAACTGCACCGGCCTTCTTAGCTCTTCAATATTCTCCCGTACACTCTTTCGTGATAGCGACTCTGGCTTAAAGGAAAGAGCAACGGACGTGGCGGCTAAAACCGAAGGAGTGCAGACCACAACAGTGGACTTGAGAAGCTTCAGGGCCTGCTCCACCTTGCTCCGTTTCATTTTTGCCGGCTCGGAATCGAAACCGAAAAAGAGTAACGATAACTCTTCGAGAACAGACTCAACGTCAGCGCCGAGCTTAATGCCGTCTTCGCCGAGCTTTTTTGTCTCTACGGTCAGGGCCGTTAAAAGCGAGTCCATGCCCTTTAACTTATCTATGGAGGCGTAGTTATCTCTAGAAGCGAATTCGAGCGGTTTTTTTATCACCTCGAAGATAGCGGCTCTCTTTTCGGAATAGGTCTCCATATCACCTGCCGTAACTGTTTTTTTTGAGTACCGTAGAAAGTGCGTTGATCTGTTTTGAATGGGTTCGGCATCAACTCGGGAAAGAACCGGGACTTAGCAAAAGCCGAGGCCGTCTACATCTCTACCCTGGTTATAACCCCGTGGAGTTTATTGGCCGGAAGCTTGTAGAACTGTATGAAGTTCGGTGTAACCTTCTTTATAAAAGAGAAGAACTTCCAGATAATATTTCCCGAAGCCACTTCGTCATGGCCGTAGAAGATCGTCTTTTCTTTTATCCCTGCATCCTCAATTATCTTCATAACGTCGAAGAGCTCAAGGTAACCGGCCTTTATCTCAAAAGAGCGAAGCCCGTCGGCAAGATCCTTTTTAAAGTCGCTCGAAAGACCGAACGGTTCATCAAGCGTGGTTATGGTGACGATGATATTCTCCTCATAGATAATCGAGTTCTTGAACATAGTATGGACGATATACGGGGCTATCGACTGATCCTCCTTTGCAAAGAAGAGCGCGGTTCCTCCGATCATCGGGATCTTGTTGTAGAGCTGTTTATAAGAGAAGAGAAAGGTGTCGAGTTTGAGCGGCCTGAGAGTTCTGCCAAGTTTCTTCTGGCCCTGCGTATAGACGATGATAACGCTGAAGGGTATGAGCGCAAGCAGTATAGACCAGTAACCACCATGCGGAATTTTGAACATGTTGGAGGCGAAGTAAGTGATATCGAGTACCGTAATAAAGACGGCCACACCGCTCTTGAAGTACTCTTTCCTGATATAGAAGAGCCACATCATCAAAATACCGGTTATCGACATACTGCCGGTAACCGCAAGCCCGTAGGCCGCAGCGAGGTTATGCGACTCGCGGAAATGGTTTATCACGAAGAGAACGAAGATAAGCAGGAAGTAGTTTACGAAACCGATATAGATCTGGCTCCTCATTTCCGCGCTCTTGTAATCGACCTTGAACATCGGAAGTATATGAGTAGTTATGCCCTGATAGACGATAGAGAACATACCGGAGATCATTGCCTGAGAGGCGATAATCGTCGCCGCGATAGAGAGGAAGAGGAACGGAATATAGAGGAAACTCGCCTGATGGAAGATCATCTCAAAGAGCACGAAGTGCGCATCAGGGTTCTGCATAAGGTAGACGCCCTGGCCCATGTAATTAAGGATAAGAACCACAAAGACGAAGTGCCACGCCTTAACTATCGGCGCGCGTCCGAGGTGCCCCATGTCGGCATAGAGCGCCTCGCCTCCCGTTGCACACAGTATTACCTCTGACAACACAAAGAAGCCGGCAATGCCGTGCGAGGCCATAAACTTGATACCGTAATAAGGGTTGATCGCCTTAAAGACGTACGGGTAGTCTATTATCGAGACGATACCGGACAGAGCAAGCGCCGAGAACCAGAGTACCATAAGAGGCCCGAACGCCCTGGCGACCTTCTCCGTTCCCTTGCGCTGAACGCTGAAGAGGATTATGGCTATGACGCACGCTATGGCAACGAGGTAACTCTGCTCGAGGCCTTCGAGACCGGGGATAAGCAGAACCCCCTCCACGGCGCTGAGTATACTGATGGCAGGAGTTATTATTCCGTCGCCTATAAGGAGCGAGACCCCTATGAATGCGAGCAGAGAGACGACAGCGATCTTGCGCCCGCTCTTTAAGTGCGGAAGCAGAAGCTCGCGCAGAACTATCTCCCCGCCCTCGCCCTTGCGGCTTAAAGAAGTGGCCAGCCATGCGTACTCAACGGTAACGAGCAGCAGCAGCGTCCAGAATATAAGCGAGAGAACGCCGATTATATTGGATGGTGTAGGTTCCAGAAATAAGAAGATTACCGCGAGGGTGTAGATAGGACTGGTACCGATGTCGCCGAAGACGATACCGAGAGATTTGATAACCATCTTCATTGGGGTATCGAACTCTGCTTGAGAGGTTCAGGATAGTACTCTTGCAGCGGTTTGACGTCGAGCACCCGGTCTGAGATTGCTCTGATGCCGAGCGCAGCGGCACGCGCTCCCGCAATGGTCGTAAAGTACGGAAGTCCCAGGTCAATAGAGCTTCTCCTTATCGAATACGAATCCGCAACCGACTTCGCGCCGAAGGAGGTATTTATAACCATATCAACCTCAAGACTCTTTATCTTGTCAACGATATGAGGCCTGCCCTCATTAACCTTATTCACGAATTCAGCCTCTATTCCGTTGGACTTCAAAAACTTTTCCGTACCGCTGGTGGCAATAATTGAAAAACCTATAGCAGTCAACTCTCTCGCTATCTCAAGGGCCGCCTCCTTGTCTTCGTCACGTATACTGACAAAGACGGTGCCGCCTAGCGGAAGTTTGTTGCCGGCGGAAATCTGCGCCTTGGCAAATGCGCTGCCGAAGTCGTAGGAAATTCCCATGACCTCGCCGGTCGACTTCATCTCAGGCCCTAAAATTATATCAACCCCCGGAAACTTAATAAAGGGAAATACAGCCTCTTTGACCGAAGTATACTCCGGCACCACCTCTTTGGTAAAGCCGAGTTCACTGAGGCTTCTGCCTATAGCGAGCTTTGTTGCCAGTTTTGCAAGCGGCCTCCCAATAGCTTTTGAAACGAACGGTACGGTGCGCGAGGCGCGCGGGTTGACTTCTATGATGTAGACCGTAGAGTCTTTAACGGCAAATTGCACGTTCATCAGGCCTATTACGTTCAACTCCTTGGCGAGAAGTTTCGTCTGGCGCCGTATCTCATCCGTTACTTCTTTGGTCAACGAGTACGGCGGCAGCGAGCAGGCCGAGTCGCCGGAGTGGACGCCAGCCTCCTCTATATGCTCCATAATAGCGCCGATCACGGCAACGGAGCCGTCAGAGATGCAATCGACATCCACCTCTACCGCGCCTTCTAAGAAACGGTCTACAAGAACCGGGTGCTCAGGCGAGGCATTTACCGCATGCATCATATAGTTCATCAGGCTCGCCGTGTCGTAAACTGTCTGCATGGCACGGCCGCCAAGCACGTATGATGGGCGCACCATTACCGGGTAACCGAGTTCAGTCGCAATAGCTACCGCCTCTTCGGTTGAGCGCGCAAGACCGCTTTCCGGTTTCTTTAATGAGAGCCTGTTGAGCAGGTCGTCGAAACGCTCCCTGTCTTCGGCGATATCGATAGAGTCGGAACTGGTACCGAGTATCTTTACACCAGCTTTCTCCAGAGCAACAGACAACTTTAACGGCGTCTGACCGCCGAGTTGAACGATAACCCCGTACGGCTTCTCCCGTTCTATAATAGCCATTACGTCTTCGAAAGTAAGTGGTTCAAAGTACAACCTGTCAGAGGTATCGTAATCCGTAGAGACGGTCTCCGGGTTGCAGTTGACCATTATCGACTCAAAACCCTCTTCTTTAAGAGCAAAAGAGGCATGGACGCAGCAGTAATCAAACTCTATCCCCTGCCCGATTCTGTTTGGCCCGCTGCCTAGTATAATAACCTTCCTGTTCTGGGTCGGCGCTGCCTCGCACTCGGCCTTCGGTTCAGCCGACTCGTTGATATTATAAAAGGGGCGCTCGTAAGTTGAGTAGAGGTACGGCGTAAAGGCCTCGAACTCGGCGGCGCAGGTATCTACCGTCTTGAATACCGGCAAAATGGAATGCTTATGCGCAAAGAGACGGAGGTCGGCCTCGCTCTTCTTTATGATACTACCTATTATCGCATCCGAGAAGCCGCACTCCTTGGCATGCCTGTAGAGTTCACCAAAGCCATCTTCGTCCATATCCGTGCTCTCAAGCGCCTCTTCAACAAGCCTTAGCTCCTCAAGGTTATTTAGGAACCAGCGGTCTATGCCCGTAAACTCGTAGATCTTCTCAACATCGAGTCCTGCCCTCAAGGCCTCCATCAGGTACCACAAACGCTCCGAGCCGGGTGTCTTCAGGCGCGCCTTCAGTATATCGCTCTCGGCAGTTGTCGGAGTAAAGCTTAGAGTCAGACGCTCCGGCTTTATAAGCTTCTCGAAACCGAGGCTTCCGACCTCGAGCGAGCGGATCGCTTTACCGAGAGACTCCTTGAAGGTTCTGCCTATGGCCATCGCCTCGCCGACCGACTTCATCTGCGTGGTAAGAGTGGCATCGGTATTTGGAAACTTCTCAAAAGCGAAACGCGGTATCTTGGTAACGACGTAATCTATTGTCGGCTCGAAAGAGGCCGGAGTCTTTTTTGTTATGTCGTTAGGGATCTCGTCTAACGTATAACCGACCGCCAGAAGGGCCGCGATCTTGGCAATAGGAAATCCGGTCGCCTTGGAGGCTAGCGCGCTCGAACGTGATACGCGCGGGTTCATCTCAATGACATAGACCTTGCCGTTATCGGGGTTGACCGAGAACTGGATATTGCTGCCGCCGGTATCTACGCCGATCTCGCGTATTATGCGCACAGCGTAGTCGCGCATAATCTGGTACTCTTTATCGGTAAGGGTCTGGGCCGGGGCAACGGTAATAGAGTCCCCGGTGTGAACGCCCATTGGGTCGAGGTTCTCTATGGAGCAGATGATGACGACGTTGTCGTTATGGTCGCGCATCACCTCAAGCTCGTACTCCTTCCATCCTATGACCGACTCCTCTATCAGAAGCTCGTTCACCGGGCTGCACTCGAGACCGAAGCGCACCATACTCTCGTACTCTTCGCGGTTGTAGGCTATGCCGCCGCCCATGCCGCCGAGCGTAAATGACGGGCGGATAATTGCCGGAAAGTCCATCCACTCGATTATCTTGTTCGCCTGCTCCACGGTGCGCGCCTGCGCGGAGCGCGGCACATGAAGACCGATCTTCTCCATAGCTACCTTAAAGAGCTCGCGCTCCTCGGCCTTCTCTATGGCAGGGAGTTTCGCGCCGATCATCTCAACGCCGTGCTTCTCCAGAACGCCGGACTTGGCGAGTTCCACGCTAACATTCAACGCGGTCTGTCCGCCCATTGTCGGCAGAAGCGCATCCGGTTTTTCTATCTCTATTATCTTTTCGACCGTAAGCGCGGTAATAGGCTCTATGTAGGTACGGTCGGCGAGACCGGGATCGGTCATGATGGTCGCCGGGTTCGAATTTACGAGCACCACCAAGTAACCGTCGTCGCGGAGCGCCTTGCAGGCCTGGGTGCCGGAGTAGTCGAACTCGCAGCCCTGCCCGATAACGATAGGCCCCGAGCCTACGATAAGAATCTTTTTTAAATCAGTCCGTTTTGGCAAAGCTAGCGATGCTCCTAATGCTTAAGTTCTTTCATTGTGGGTACTAATTCTACTGCCTGCTTAAAATATTCTTCAGGGTTTGGTGATAATGTGATGCGCCTTAGTAATTCTTCTATTTCTTCCCTACATATCACAGCGATTTTATGTTTACTAGCAACCTTTAGATCTACGTCAACCTCTTCTCGTGCTAACTCTGTAACCATAATAGGCTGAACAACCGTTGGTCCAAACCCACTACCTGAAAGCTTTTTATTTATAAGAACTGTCCTTCGAGCCAACTTAGATATTTTATCTTTTGTATTTATTGGACCAGTTGTTGCCTCAACAATAAGAACATTTCCATTCGGAGTGGCGGCAATTATATCCGGCCCGTCTGTCAAGTTGGGCACTTTACCATACTGTAAAACAAAAAAACCTAACATGCTTAATATCAAACCCACTCCAATTTCAAATGATTGAGCTTTTTGGTTACCATCTGGGTCTACTAGAATTTCTCTTAATACCTTTAGCTGGTTGTCAAATACTTCATGCATTACAAAGTTTTGATTAAAGCTCTTACTGGGGTCTTGAACATACCACTCATGCAATGCGATACCACCATAACTCAAGAAAGCCTGTAGTAGCGTGGCATCCTTCACATCAACTTCTATAATACAAATATATAAGTCACCTTCTTTCTTCCAGTCAAAAGATGCACCTGTAACACTCGAACGTTCAACATCTAAATCCTTATGAAAAATTTTATAACCTAACTTAATTTTTAATAAATCAATATTGGCTGCAGCATAACACTTTATACTTGCTTTCCTATCTGCAATTATTGAATCATCCGCAATCCAAACGGGTGACATAGCAATAACTTCTATATTTGAGGAGTTTCCCCATTGCTTCGAAATAGGCAAACCAATAAATTGAAGCAATGCATCGAAGCTAGCAAACGGCTGGTCAGCAGCCTTTAAATCTCAATCAAGTTCCTCATAACACTTATACCCAGGCTGAGCTAACATTGGCCATAAATCAGCACCACTAACTCTAAAACTCGGACATCGTAATCCTGACATTACCAACTGGTGGTATGACCCAAAAAAGGCAGTAGAAAAATTATTACTTGAACTGCTCGAAAGAGCCACTTCACTTGCTAACAAGGAAAGCTTTCCTGCAGCAACATTTGAAATAAAACTGTCAACTTCTTTAGGGTCTATCTTTTCAATCTCTTTACCAGCAACAATACGCTTCGATTCAAATGTAAAAGGTGCTTCATTAAGTTGTTGTTTTGCAGAACATAGAATAACACGGGCAAATATAAGCTTTAAACCATCTTTATCTTTAAGAGCAACATAACTGCTTGCTTTCCAGGCAATACTACTCTTCCACACATCAAGCAGTTCATTAAAGCAACCTATATTATTAATTTGATCGGGTTCCATAACTTGATCAAGTTCCATAAAAAACCCCCACTCCTTCCCCCCTTATCCCCCTACCCCATCATCTCAACAAAACGCCTGAAGAGGTAGACCGAGTCGTGCGGGCCGGGCGAGGCCTCGGGGTGGTACTGGACGCTGAAGAGCGGAAGCTCTTTGTGACTAATACCCTCTACCGTCCTGTCGTTGAGGTTTATGTGCGTCAGCTCGGCGACTCCCTTCATGGAGTCGAGATCGACGGCGAAACCGTGGTTCTGGGAAGTGATCTCGACCTTTGTCGTAGTGAGGTCCTGCACCGGCTGGTTGCCTCCCCTGTGGCCGAACTTGAGCTTGTAGGTGCTGCCACCGAGTGCGAGCGAAAGTATCTGATGGCCGAGACAGATTCCGAAGATCGGCTTTTTCCCGAGAAGTTCCTTTATGGTCTCTTTCGCATAACCAACCGCGTCCGGGTCGCCGGGGCCGTTTGAGAGGAAGATACCATCTGGGGCCATCTTCAGCACCTCTTCGGCGGTTGTAGAGGCCGGCACTACCGTAACGTCACAACCGACGGCGTGTAAGTTACGCAGTATGTTGCGCTTCATACCGAAGTCGAAGGCGACCACCTTGTACCGTTTTTCATCCTCTTCAATACGGCTGCCCCTCCGGCGGTCGTATCCGTACTCAACGTCCCAAAGCCCCTGGCCCCAGTCGTAAGGCTCTGCGCAGGTCACCTCTTTAACAAGATCGCACCCGACGAGGCTCGGTGAGGCAACAGCCTTTTTTACAAGGGAGCAAGGGTCGAGATCGGTTGTGCTGATAATAGCCTGCATGGCGCCTTTCGAGCGGATTATACGAGTCAAGGCGCGAGTATCGATTCCGCAGATACTAACGACACCGTTCTTCTTGAGAAAGGCGTCGAGGCTCTCCTCGCTCCTCCACGAACTCGGCTTCGCGCACGGCTCCTTAACTACAAAACCCTCGACCCACGGTTTTATCGACTCCATATCCTCGTCGTTGGCGCCGTAATTGCCCTGCTCGGTATAGGTCATGGTAACTATCTGACCCTTGTAGGACGGGTCGGTCAGGACCTCCTGATAACCGGTAAGCGAGGTATTGAAGCAGACCTCACCTATGGTCTCGCCCTCTGCGCCGAAGCTGCGCCCCTCGAAGATTGTGCCGTCCGAGAGCGCTAAAATTGCCTTGCTGCCAAATTTCATAATGGAAAAACCTTTGTCTGTTAAGAGGCCGTAAAGACCGTCTTGCCGCCTACGATAGTCTGCTGCACGCGCCCCTTCATCGTAACACCGATATACGGCGTATTCTTCGACCTCGACCGGATAGAGTCTGCCTCTACCGTCCACTCGGCCCCCAAGTCTATAATCGTTATATCGGCTGCGGCCCCGACCCTGATAGAGCCGCACTCTAACCCTATCGCCTTTGCCGGACTTATCGTCATCGCCTCTACCATACGCTCGAGGCTCAACCTGCCGTCGAGCACAAGGCCGTAAACGAGCGAAAAGGCGGTCTCTAACCCGATGATACCGTTTGCCGCACAGGCGAACTCGACATCCTTCTCGATGACCGAATGCGGGGCATGGTCGGTGGCTATAGAACCTATGGTGCCGTCATTGAGCCCCTCTATAAGGGCCTCTATGTCGCCGTCTCTTCTAAGCGGCGGGTTCATCTTCGCATTAGTATCATAACCTATAACGCGTGAGTCGGTTAGCGTTATATGGTGAGGAGCGACCTCTGCGGTTACTTTTACGCCCCTGGCCTGCGCAGCGCGGATAAGGTCTACCCCGCCTCTGGTAGAGACGTGGGCCACATGAAGCCTGCCGCCGGTAAGTTCGGCGAGTTGAATGTCGCGCGCTATCATAGAGTCTTCGGCAACGTTGGGAATTCCCGGCAGACCGAGACGGGTCGAGACCGGGCCTTCGTTCATAACGCCGTCTCTGACAAGCTCCGGCTCCTCGGCGTGCGTTATTATCGCTTTGCCGACGCCTGCCGAGTACTCTAGCGCGCGGCGCATAAGCCCTGCGTCTTTTACCGGCATGCCGTCATCCGAGAAAGCGACGCAACCTGCCTCTTTCAGCTCGCCCATCTCGGTTATGGTCTTGCCCTTGAGCCCGAGACTTACGGCGCCTATTGGAAGAACCCTTACGGCAGCCGACTCCGCTTGCTTTAAGATATAGCGGGTCACGGACTGGTTGTCGTTTACGGGAAGGGTATTTGCCATACACAAGATAGTCGTAAAACCGCCGGCCGCTGCGGCCCCGGCGCCAGTGGATACGGTCTCTTTATATTCATAACCAGGTTCACGAAGGTGGGTATGGATATCAACCAACCCCGGCACCACCAGCTTGCCGGTCGCGTCTATGACATCGAGACCCGGAGCGCCCTCTTCAAGCGGTGAATCGTCGGAGGCTGAGGCCTTTATGCTCGCAACGCGGCCGCCCATTATATAGATGTTACTGACCTCGTCGAGCCCAATGGACGGGTCGAGCACCCTGCCGTTCGTTATAACAACTCTGTTTGCCATACTCTCCACTCGATATTATAGGTATTGAACTTTAAAAAAAGATCAGGCACTGCTCTCCCGCGTGCCGCCGAGCAGCAGGTAGAAGAGCGCCATGCGTATGGCCACGCCGTTCGTCACCTGCTCCAGTATCAACGAATACTCGCCGTCCGCCACGCCTGAAGAGATCTCAACGCCTCTGTTGATCGGCCCGGGGTGGAGTATTATTACGTCATCAGAGGCGTATTTGAGTTTCTCTTCATCAAGGCCCCAGAGCGTCGCATACTCGCGAAGCGACGGCAGGAACGAATCTCCCTGCCGCTCAAGCTGAATCCTCAGCATCATTATCACATCCGCGTCTTTTATAGCCGTCACGGTATTCGGGGCAACAGTGCAGCCGAGTTCCTCTATACCGACCGGAATAAGAGTGCGCGGGCCGGTGACCACTACTTCTGCTCCGAGCCTACTGAAACCGACAATATTGGAGCGCGCAACGCGCGAATGCATTATATCTCCGATAATAGCGACCTTGAGCCCCTCGATCCTGCCCTTCTTTTCCCGCACGGTCATTATATCGAGCAGGGCCTGGCTCGGGTGCTCATGAGCGCCATCCCCGGCATTTATCACCGTGCAATTCAGATACTTCGCCAACATCTCTGGGGTTCCTGCCGAGGCGTGGCGAACGACGATGCAGTCCGGTTTCATGGCTTCAAGATTGCGCGCCGTATCTTTTAACGTCTCCCCCTTTACCGCAGAGCTGGTAGAGACCGAGATATTGATAGCGTCCGCGCTCATCCGCTTGGCAGCAATCTCAAAACTGGTACGCGTTCTGGTCGAAGGCTCGTAAAAGAGGTTGATAATCGTTCGCCCGCGAAGCGTCGGCACCTTCTTTATCTCGCGGGCCGAGACCTCTTTGAAGCTCTCAGCCGTATCGAATATTAACTCCATTTCCTCGGGACTGAGGTCCTCGATGCCGAGCATATCTTTGTTCGTAAGAGGCATTTCTATCCGGGTATTAAGGTTAAAATCTGGTAACTCAGCCGAGTATCTATTCTTTATCGTCTTTAGACGGGTCGGTAGCGCTCTTTTTCGTTCCTACGACCACGGAATTGACTCCGTCAATCTCTTTGAGGTTAACACTGACCGCCTCTACCATCGAAGTGGGTATATTCTTTCCGACATAATCGGCTTTTATGGGCAGCTCTCTATGCCCCCGGTCTATCAAGGCCGCGAGCTGTATCGCATGCGGACGCCCAAAGTCCATAAGCGCGTTCATGGCGGCGCGTACGGTTCTGCCGGTAAAGAGCACATCGTCTACTATAATCACTACGCGCGAATCTATGTCGATAGGTATGTCCATCTTCTTGAGCGCAGGGGCCTCTTTCTTTATTGAGATATCGTCCCTGTAGAGCGTGGCGTCAACTGCGCCCGTAGGAACGCTAACGCCCTCTATATCCTCTATTCTACGGGCCAACCTGAGCGCAAGCTCATAACCTCGCGTCGGAACTCCGAGTATAACTATGGCGTGGGACCCGCCGTTGCGCTCTAAAACCTCGTGCGCAATGCGCGCAATCGCACGCTCTATGCCCTTCTCATCCATTACTACGCGCTCTTGCAAGGCGTTCTCCCGAATGCGAAAAAAACAAAAAAAAAGACCTCTACATCTAGATTAGATGCACAGGTCCAGCTATAAATCTTGTATCGAGTTCCACACCGACCCCTTGTTAATCTCACAGGATTACATTTAAAGGGTTTATCTGTCTATTTTAAATAAGCCGCGTTAAAGTTGTTGCCGCGTCTACCAACGGACCAAAGATTTATCGCAACAACCCGTAAGTACCGAAAAAATCATACTCTTAACTACATTCCGCCTGCCAAAAGAGCAAGACCCAACTAAAGCGAACATACTCGGCCCGAGATCAGTAGAGCATACCGCTATTATCCTTCAGAGGTTCGCTTACTTCGACATAGAACTTAAAGGTCTTGGAATAACCGGGCACAAAGTCTATAGTTGTAGAGTACTTAATAGAGATATCCACAGCTTCGTAACCGCGTGTTATAATAATATCTTCTAAAGCTATCGGTACGCTCCAGGCCTCTGCCTTGTTAAGTATATTGGCCGTAAGCGCCTCGTCAGAGAACTTGTGAGCCAGCTCCGCCTCTCTTTCAACCTCTATCTTCATAATGTAGTATGAAAAGTACGGAGGCACAACCATGTAACAGACGTATATGACGACCGTAATAATAAAGAGCCATATCATCGTTGAGGATGTGACTGCACCGGCCTGATTGAGCAGGGGCCGCCTTTTAGAGGTCATCTTGCCTTCCGCTTCAATTCAAATATATTCTGTTTCGTACGTAGAGCTTATACCTCTTAAGCGGTTTTTAGTCAACAAAATTCGCGAAAAGGGCAAGCCCGAAGAGAGGTAACTGTGAGCTACTCCCTGCCCACCGAGTCGTACTCGAAACCCATGGAGCGCATATTCTCAGGAATATATACATTTCTAAGGTCGAGCAGCTTCGGGCTCTTCAACAGGCCCTTCACCCGCTCCATATCGAGCATCCTGAACTGGTTCCACTCGGTAAGTATCAACAGTATATCAGCGCCTTCGGCAACCTCGTACGGGTCTGAGCAGAAGCGGATCTCACCGCTAAGCTCCTCTTCGGAGTTCGGCATCGCAGCCGGATCAAAGACCTTGAGCTTCGCCCCCTCGTCGGCCAGACGCTGAACGAGAAAAGTTGCGGGAGAGTCGCGTATATCATCAGTATTTGGTTTAAATGCTAGCCCTAACGAACCGATTGTTTTACCCTTTACTTCTCCAAGCATTTTCTTGATCTTCTCCAGCATGATTTCACGCTGCTCCTTGTTAACCTTGACTACGGTCTCAACTATCTGAAACCTGTAACCGCAATCGCGCGCAACCTGGGTAATGGCGAGCGTATCTTTCGGAAAACAGGAACCTCCGTAACCGGGGCCCGGGTGGAGAAACTTGGGGCCTATACGGTTGTCGAGTCCCATACCCCTGGAGACCATGCTTACATCCGCCCCAACGCGCTCGCAGATATTGGCAATCTCGTTTATGAACGATATCTTTGTCGCCAGAAAAGCGTTGGAAGCGTACTTGACTAACTCGGCAGTCTCAATATCGGTTATCACGAAAGGCGTTTCAAGCAGGTAGAGCGGCGAGTAGAGGTCTTTCAGAATAGCCACAGCCTGATCGCTGCGCGCACCAAGCACAACCCTGTTGGGGCGCATAAAATCCTCGACCGCAGAGCCCTCACGCAGAAACTCCGGGTTCGAAGCGACATCGAAGTTATTCTCACCCTCCTGCCCCTCACCTATTATCTCCTCTATAAACTTGCCGGTACCAACCGGAACCGTGCTCTTGGTAACTATAACCTTGTAACCGTTAAGGTTACCGGCAATAGTACGCGCAACCTCCTCTATATACGAAAGGTCGGCAGAGCCGTCCTCTTTAGGCGGCGTACCGACGGCGATAAAGACAACTAGGGCACTCTCAAGAGCGCTCTTCAGATCGGTCGTAAAGTGTAAGCGCCCCTCTCTTGAGTTCTTGGCGACAAGCTCTTCAAGACCGGGTTCGTAGATTGGGATCTCGCCCCTGTTGAGAGCCTCGATCTTGCTCAAATCCTTATCAACACAGGTTACATGGACCCCGAAATCCGCAAAGCAGGTCCCTGTTACGAGCCCGACATAACCTGTACCTATAACGCATATATTCATATAGAAAAATCCTCCAATTGACAGTATAGACAGGCCGACAGCAACGATAGAGACAATTTCGCGCTATTATATTAAAACTTTAACCACTGCACGCAACCCTTTATCGGTTTCTAACTTTCAGCGCCAGACGTCTAGAGATTAAGAGGCCACGATTTTGGCAATTCTACCAAAGCGAAAGAGCTTATGCAACCGCATTAGGTAGAAATTGAAAGCATAAGCACTAGGTCGTAAAGAGGCCGGGACGAGAGACCTACCTGCGAGTTAGTATATCTATGCCGAGAAGGAGGCCCCAGAGGCGCACAATACGGGCGCCTAAAAGAATGGTGCGCCCTTTTACATAATAAGACTCACCTCCAGTGCCGCGCTCAATCTGCCCGAGTCCCTCAAGGCGCTCAAGACGCGTGGCAAGGCTTATTTGAACAGGTGAAGCACCGGCAGCAGGAGTTTCCGCTACAGTAAAGAAACCGGACTCTATCTCGTACAACAACCGTATTCGGCGCGCGGTCTCGCTCATATTGAAGAGGTGAAAGTAAGTATATCCGAGCGCAAGATATACTACCACCGAGTAGAGCACTGTTGAGAGCAACAGACCGTTGTCGAGGGCCAAAGAGCCGAAAAAAAGAAGAAGAAGCATCATCGGAAAGAGGGTTACAAAGACAGCCTGAAGGCAGACCAGCTGATTTGAGTTTTCCGGGCGTAGCCGGGAGTTTATACGCGCAAGCAGAGCGTGTATTACTGTTATAAGGACCGGAGAGAGGGTTAAAAGAATCAGGTGCAGCCAGAGAGCGCCCGAACCTCCTACCCCTGAAGATGTCGTCGTGTACAAGGTTAGCTCCTTCCCGCTTACCCGGCGCCGGGCGCCAGCCCTAAAAAACGCCTGAAAAGCATAAAAGGCTTCAATAACATTTTTCCGCGCCAGGTTACTCTATAACCTGCATTCCTCGAACCGCTCACAAGCCCGGAAGAGAGAAGCTCATTAAGCCGGTCCGTAACCAGATCCGCAGTGTCAAACCCGGATTCAAGCAAGCTGAAACTCAACCCGTCCTCACCTCCTTTCTCTATTAACAGCACAATTCTAAGAGAGGGGCAGCGCGCTGAAAGCGCCGGATAGGTCATTATATAGGCTGCCGATAAGGCACAGTAGCAGAGCATGACTGCAACAATATCAGTACAAGCAAGAGAGTCCGTATAGGAAATAGAGAGGTAGAGTTGTACAATAACCGTAACCACGGGCGCAATAGCAAAGAGGAAAAAGAGCAGAAGCAGGTCTCTGGCCGGACGCAAAAACTGCCAAAACAGTATGTGGAGCAAAAGGGCAAGAACAAAAGTAAAGAGGCCCAAAAGTAACGCAACGTATGCCATTGAAGATAAACCGCCTTCCCGCCTTGTACCCGGTACAAGGTAAAATAGAAAAAATCAACCACTACAGTTATACGCACTCAGGAGACTGACGGCAAGTAGAAATACTGCAAAAGATTATAGCAGGGAAATCGCGTGCTGATGATAGTCGGTGAGCTCAAGTCTTCGTTCACAACAGATGTTATTCTTCAAATGCTATTGTTCAAGCAACTGGCATGAATACAGAATGGCCGCCAAAAAATGGCGGCCATTCTCAATACTACATTCTACTCGTGTCTGCTCAGATAGACTCAGGAAAAGTCTATATTGTAATACTCAGAAGTTATACTCTCTCGCTTCTATCAGTAAGCTCTATCGATAACCCATGACGCTATCTCATGACGCTGTCTGTCGATAACTACCTTACCCGGCGACTACCTCACCGGCAAGCCAACCAGGCCCCGCCCTCAAACAATGCTCTTCTCTCTTTTTTCAACTACAGGGTCCAGCAGGTCACTACATGCCCTCTTGTACTCGTCTATCACCAACTCCTCTAACTGCTCCCTGGTAGACCTGTCGAGCGGGTGGACAAGATCCCTGTAAGTACCGTCCTTCATCTTCTTTGCAGGCATCGCCACGAAATAACCGCTCGTCCCCTTAATGACCTTCATGTCGCGAATAGCGAGGCAGTCACAAATCTTTATGCTGACATACGCCTTCAGTTTATCGTCGCCGTCAACGGGCAACACCTTTACCTCAGTTATATCCACCGCACCCTCCTAAAGTTTCTTAAATAGATGAGACTGCAATATTTACAAACTACCGGCTGCACACAACGGCGCAAACGGTAGCTGAACGGCATCATATACAGAGTAAGACAGTTTCCTGAATAAAATATATCACAATTGCAAACAAAATAGTAAGTAAAAAAGGCCGGGAGCAAGAATAATTCTCAACAAGCCATATTACTGTAGCTGAAAGTTAAGATAACGTAATGCATCTGCGTATGCTACTTATAGTAATCAGAGCTTTTCAGGCCTCACAGTTAAATTCTAGATATGGAGTAAATTTTGCATTACTGTAATGTTTATCTGAATTAATCTGACTACTGAAATTACCAATACACGGAGTATATTCCATCACAACAGATAATACAAGATAGAACTATCCTGTATGCCGCAGCAATAGATTTACCGGTCAGGTATTTGTTCCTCTGCTTTTAAATTAGTGCATACAGTCGAATGTTATATGATTGATTATCCGAGACCCTGAAAACTTATTGACATCTACTGTACCTCTGTTAACTTTAGAGTAGTTACAACCTGTCCTATTTTTACAGATTGCACAGGATATTGTGTTTAACCTGCCTGCGGAGACCGAAAAAATTGACAAAGAAAAAGAGTGAGCCGGAAGCCGTTAAGGGACGCATAACCGAGCACGATATCTACCTCTTCAAAGAGGGCAGCCATTTCAACCTGTACGGCAAACTGGGCTCGCACAAAACTCTGGTAGACGGAGTCAACGGTGTTTACTTTGCCGTATGGGCGCCGGACGCCGAGCAGGTCTCGGTCATAGGCGACTGGAACTACTGGCAGAGCGGCTCGGACAGGCTGGTCGCCAGGACCGACGGTTCCGGCATCTGGGAAGGTTTCGTGCCAACGATAACGGACGGGGCAACCTACAAATACCATATAACCTCAAGGTACAACGGCCACGCTGGAGAAAAGGCTGACCCCATGGCGCTCGCCTCCGAAAGGCCCCCGAAGACCGCCTCCGTTGTTCATACTCTCAAGTACGACTGGAACGATGCGGAGTGGATGGCAACAAGAGGCAAGAAGAACGCCTTGGACGCACCGTACTCGGTCTATGAGGTCCATCTCGGCTCGTGGAGAAGAAACCCGGATGAGAACAACCGCTACCTCTCCTACAAAGAGCTGGCGACCGAACTTACGGCCTATGTCAAGGAGTTGGGCTTTACGCACGTAGAGCTGCTGCCGATAATGACACACCCGTTCTTCGGCTCGTGGGGTTACCAGTCGCTCGGCTACTTCTCCCCGACCGCGCGTTACGGAGAGCCCGAAGAGCTGATGCTGCTTATCGATACGCTGCACCAGAACGGCATCGGGGTAATTCTCGACTGGGTACCGTCCCACTTCCCTACCGACGCCCACGGGCTCGGTTACTTCGACGGCACCCACCTCTACGAACACGCAGACCCGCAAAAGGGCTTCCACCCGGACTGGAGCTCTTATATCTTCAACTACTCGCGCAACGAGGTCCGCTCCTTCCTGATCTCAAGCGCGCTCTTCTGGCTCGATGAGTACCACATAGACGGCCTGAGAGTAGACGCCGTAGCTTCGATGTTATATCTCGATTACTCGAGGGAAGAGGGCGAATGGGTGCCTAACGAGTTCGGCGGCAGAGAGAACTTGGAAGCGATCAGTTTTTTACGCCGCTTAAACGAAGCGGTCTACGAGGCCCACCCGGACGTGCAGACCATAGCCGAAGAGTCCACCGACTGGCCGATGGTCTCGCGCCCCACGCACGTCGGCGGGCTCGGCTTCGGCATGAAGTGGAATATGGGCTGGATGCACGATACTCTCAGCTACATAAAGCAGGACCCGATACACAGAAAATACTTTCACAACCAGCTCGGTTTCTCCATCTGGTACGCCTTTACAGAGAACTTCATGCTGCCCTTCTCGCACGACGAGGTGGTGCACGGCAAGGGCTCCATGATAGGCAAAATGCCGGGCGACGAGTGGCAGAAGTTCGCCAACCTGCGCGCCCTGTACGGTTACATGTTCGGCCACCCGGGCAAGAAGCTGCTCTTTATGGGCTGCGAGTTCGGGCAGGTCGGAGAGTGGGGGCACGACCACAGCCTCGACTGGCACGTGTTGCAGTACCCGGTGCACGGCGGGCTGAAGAGCCTTGTGCGCGACCTCAACTTTCTCTACAAGACGGAGCCGGGCCTTTATGAGGACGATTTTTCGCACGACGGTTTCGAGTGGATAGATTACTGCAACGCCGAAGACTCGGTGCTCAGTTTCTTAAGAAAGGGAAAGACTACAAACGACATCTTTCTGGTGGTGACCAACTTTACGCCTATGGTGCGAGAAGATTACATACTCGGCGTACCGAGGGGCGGAGAGTGGGAGGAGGTTATCAATACCGACTCGGCGCTCTACGCTGGAAGCGGAATAGGAAACCTCGGCGGAGTAAAAGCGACCGGCAGGGCGTGGCACGACCGGCCGAACTCGTTGCAGATTATCCTGCCGCCGCTCTCGACCGTGATTTTTAAGAGCAAGGGGTAGAGGGGGGGGAAAGTTAAACCCCATTCTCAACAAGTCTTAATCTACCTTCATAAATTATCAGGTAGATTTTTTAAAATATCCAAAACCGTATTATAACCTTCTTGAGTAAGCTTATAACCTTCTATATCTTTATGAATTAACTTTTTATCCCAGTGCTTCCTCAATGAGTTATAAACAGATGATCTTGAACGTCTATCCATTGATTTTATAATATCCTTTTGAGGGACGAAAGCCGGATACTCACTGAATAAAAGAACTAATAACTCTTCACCTACTGTCAAGTTACCATAGACTATTTTTCTACCCCCAAAATCCTCAACTAAAGAAACTACTGGGGTTTGAATAAATTCTATAATTCTTCCTGCTTTGCTCATATCCGAAGTCATGGCTTGCCTTACTATCTCAGACAATATCCACTGGGCACCTGCATAATTATATCTAAGGTCATAGATATTTGCATCGACTAACCCCTTATGTGCTATATTACGCTTATTTCGTAGTGCATAACACGAGCGTGCAATTCGTGCACAACATATCTTAAGATCATCCGTTAATAATGTTACGCGAGACTCTAATGTTCTCAAGTAATTGTCAACATTAGGCTTTTTATCATATTTTCCATTTTCTAGAAACTGTAGAACCTGTACTACTGTCTCAACAAATTTACCACAACTTGAACGACCTAATATTCCTGTCTTGCAATCACTTTTTATTTGCAAGAACTCATTCACCAAGTCCTTGGCTAACTCCACCTCTATTATCTTTGATAACGCCGCTATAAGCTCAGATATTTTCACTATGACTCAAGCTCAGTGCTGTTCAATAATGCCTTTGCAGCCTTTAAACCTTCACCAGTAACCTTGTATTTCTTTTTAGCCTGCCTACTTTTCCCTTCTTTTCTAGTTTGAATAATTAATTGCGGCTTCTTCGTACTGAGCTGAGAAGTAACATCAGTTATATTCGTTACTCCATGTCCGAGGTGCCTTAACTCCTTATTAATTTCTGCACCAGTTAGTTCTGACAATCCATTTTTTACCTGCAAAAAAGCTGCTGCTAGTAAAACCTTATCCTGTTGTGTTTTTGTAATTGCCTTTGCGAACACATCAGATACTGTTTCGTAAGAGAGTAAATCAGAATCATTACCGTTTTCTCTCTCGGAGTCCTTCTGAGATAAGGATTTATGACCTTCCAATGAAAACTTGTTTACTGTCCACTCTATAACACGAGATTTTGCTTCATCATCTAGCTCTTTGAGTGTGTCAAAAACTTCACCCATTGCTTTAACTTCTGGGTCTAGCATAGTACCCTCCATAACTAAAATTACAAAAAACCATATGACAACATAAAACTAATAGTGTCATAATTAATTCATTTTAGAACAAAGAAAACCACACACACAACCTGGCACACCAAAAACCAATAACTTCCCCCCCCCACCTCGCCCGCTAAAAGAAATTGCAATTAAATTGCTCTTATGTAACAGTACCCATGTCGGCAAAATACCGTTTCACATCAACAGACGGAGACCACTAATGAAAAGACTGATCATCGCACTTGTGCTGCTCGGCACTGTTCTATCCGCGCCCGCAATTGCTACGGACGACGCGCCACTTGGCGCCAGGAGTTCCATATTCAAGGTAGACCATATACGGTTCACTTCGGGCATTTTAGAAGACCTCGACATAGACACCGGTATCTACATAGGCATAGAAGAGTACGTGCTGGTCTATCCTTCAGTCTACCTCGGCGGTGAAATTGGGTATGCGAAACCTAAAGGACAGGTCGGGGGCACAGATGTCTCGGTACAGTACTTGCCGCTGGAAGCAAATTTGAAGTACGTAACCGAAGTCGCCCCTGAGCTTAAACTCGGTCTCGGCGGCGGGCTGTCTTATATCTATATAAAAGAGAGAGTCTCAACAGGTCCGACCATCCTCTCCGAAGACGGGTGGCTGGTAGGAGGGCAGATATTCACCGATATCAATTATACCTCGGGTCCTTACTTCGGTGGTTTTAACTTCAAGGTTCAGACCACCGAAGAGGTCGGCAGCGGCGCCAACACCTACGATTACGGCAACTGGAAGCTCGGCGCACAGGTCGGAATGACCTTCTAAAAACACTCAATATATTAAGAGAATAAAGAACAGGCCAGCAAAATACAGAAGTAGCCGACTATTCATCTTTACCGAGAAACTTGTGCAGGGTGGCCTTTAAGGCCTCGGCTGTGTATGGCTTGATCAGGGTTCCCTTGAAGCCGTACTTCTCATACTCAAGCACAGCCGGGTCTACCGCATAGCCGCTCGAAACGAGCGCCGTAATTCCGGGGTCGATCTTTAGTAACCGCTCCATCGCTCTCTTTCCGCCCATGCCTCCGCGTATAACAAGGTCTATTATCGCAACGTCAAAAGGTCTGCCTTCGTCCATCGCCTCTTTATACAACCTTACGGCCTCGGTGCCCTCTACCGCCACCGCAGCCTCGTAACCGAGCCTGCCGAGAAGATCCGGCAGATAACCGTAAACCGTCTCATCATCTTCAAGGATCAGGACCCTTCTAATGCCTTTCGGTTTTGCAACCTGTACAACAGGCTCGATAAGGGCCGGCTCTTTGTCGGACGCCGGGAGGTAGAAGTAGAAGGTTGAGCCCTCTCCCGTCACTGTATCGAAACCTATATAACCGCCGTGCTCTTTTATGATTGAGTGGACTATCGCCAGACCTAGCCCGTTACCCTTTTCACTGCCAAGGCCCCTTGTGCTAAAGTAGGGGTCGAAGATCTTGTCCCGGATACTGTCCGGTATCCCATTTCCTTTATCCTTTACCGAGACCTTTACATACCTGCCTTCTTTTATATGCATTGAGAGCAGCTTTGCGCTGTTTGGCTGAAGCTCAACATTCTCGGCCAAGACCGCTACGGTGCTGCCGCCCGGCATAAACTGGGAGCCGTTGAGCACGAGGTTATGAACAACCTGCCCTAACTGCGCTTCGTCCACCTCAACCGGCCATAGATCGTCCTGGATATCCAATTGAAGAAGGTAGTTGGAGCCGCTGAGAGTTAAGTTTGCAGTCTCGACAAGAAGCCCCTGTATATTTATCACTCTCTTGGCATGGATACCACCGCTTGAGAAAGTTATGAGCTGGTTGCTGAGGGCCCTGCCCTTAAGGGCCGACTTCTCTGCAGCCTCCAGAACCTCATAGAGTTCATCCGACGGATCGAGGTACGTCTTCGCAACCCCGACATTGACCACAATTGCAGCCATTATGTTATTGAAGTCGTGAGCAATACCGCCTGCGAGAACACCAACCGACTCAAGCTTCTCCATTTTTCTAAGCTCATCATCCGTTCTCTTGCGCTCTGTTATATCGAGCACAAGCTCCACAATCTCACTCACAACACCAGAGGCGTCCTTTATAGGTGTCGCTATGATCTGAAAAGCTCTCTGCTCTCCGTCCACCCTTGTCATAATAAATTCAGACTGCTCTACCAACCCGCTCTTTCTGGCGCTATATGACCCGCACTCCAACTCCTGGCATTTTACCTTGTAGAAGCGTTCACAATGACTTCCGGGCCCTTGCGTATCCGGACCGAACCACTTATCAAAGATAGTGTTCGACCATATGAGGCGCAGATCAGAGTCCAAGAGGCACAGAGCGGCCTCGATACTGCCTGTAATCGCCTCAAGTTTGTTCTTCTCTATACGAAGAGCAGCTTCGACACTCTTGCGCTCGTTTATTTCCTCCTTCAAGCTCAGGGTCCTGGTTTCGACCGTACTTTCCAGCTTGTCTTGATGCTCGTTCAATTCCCGTTCCACCCGTTTGCGCTCGGCATTCTCCTCGGTCAGCGCTTTGTTAATCTCTTCAAGCTGCCCGGTCCGCTCCTCAACCATCCTCTCCAGGCTGCCTGAGTACTCCCTCAGGCTTCTTATCATTGGGTTGGTAATACGAAGAAAGAGCAGTGCGCCGATTATCAGTATACAGCCACCGGCAGCGCCGGATGCGGCAGCGGCCTTGACAAAAGGCGCCCTGACTTCCGAGAGGTCAATTTTAGCCACTATGCCTAGGTCGAGCACATCGACCGGTTCGTGCGCCGCAAGAACCATAACCCCGCGATAGTCGAGCCCCACCATCGAGCCGGACTTGCCGCTAAGGGCCGCCCGCATCGGCTCTGCCTTTTCTGAATCGAATGGGATTGGTTTTAAATTACTATGGCTATGGTGGCGGTGGCTGAGAAGAAAGACGATTCTGTTGCCCTCGAGGCGGGCAAGGGCAAACTCGCCGGTCTCACCGAAACCCTTAAAGTTGCTGTGCGCCTCGGTCACCTGGCTCAGAGTGGCCTCAACAGGGCCTTTAGAGTAGTCGTTGCTGTAGATGGCGTCAAAACGGGCTACAGACTCTATTAAACGCGCACGGCTCTGGGCCGTCTCTATCAACCGGGCACGGCCCTGCTCGAATGCCGCGAGGTAGAGCATGGTAATAGCAACACCAGAGGTTACGACGCCAACAACGGTCATGATAAGTATTAAATAGAAGACTCTTTTAGTATCCGTCACCATAACGGTACGACCCCAACTAGATAATCTGGACATGCCAACAACCTATTGAAAATAATTGAGGCATGCGCCATTTGCAGGCAAACCTCCAGTCATGACATATACAGACCAATTATGCCGTTGCGCATTGCAATGTCAAAAGAGCAAGTAATCTCCAGATCGGTCTTTTACCGACTGATAGCTCGTAAAGGTAAAAAAATTGACAGTTTCGGTTCAAATACTTGCAGTAACTAGCACTAGATAATTCTATAAGTATCTATTTTTGCAGACACAAGAAATTCTACTTGACTTTGACTTTCAATTTCATTATACTTTAGATATACCAGCCACAATATGGCAGGAGGTGAGCACAATGTATGAGATGGACGTTATAAATGTAATACCTTTCTTCTTCCTCATAGCTATCGTTACGGTCTATGCCATTTTAGCCGCATACACCGGAATAGTCATTGAGGCGCACACCTGTAAAGAGTGCGGCAAGACCATGCCGAGTGATGAGTCCTTTGATAGGCATATGCGTGGACATAGCAACCGCGTGATCAAGTTTCCAATCTACAGTAATGACGAACAGAGTAAGATTGCCGCTTAACATAAAGAGCATGCACGGCTAGTAAAGAGACGCATCATGGCGGTGTGTCTCTTTAGCAGCTTACCGACAAGTGTAAATATCAACCGGAGTTACCGAGCAATGCACGTAAGGCCTCTTTCAGGTTCTCAACTGTATAAGGCTTCGTAAGAGTCCCCTTGAAACCGTACTTCTCGTATTCGAGTACTGCCGGATCCACCGCATAACCGCTTGAGACCAGCGCCTTGATCCGTGGGTCTATCTTCAACAGCCTCTCCATCGCCTCTTTGCCGCCCATTCCGCCCCGTATCACAAGATCGACGATCACTGCGGCAAAAGGCCGTTTGTTGGCAATCGCCTCAGAGTAGAGCTTTACGGCCTCTGCGCCGTCTTTAGCGACTACGGTCTCATAACCGAGTTTTCTCAGAAGTTGTGGCAAGTATATAAAAATCTGCTCGTCGTCCTCGAGTATCAGGAGCCTGCCGTTAGCCGCCTTCCCAACAGGTTTCACAGCTGCTCCGTCTGCAACCGTCTCATCAACAAGCGCAGGGATGTAGAAGTAGAAGGTTGTGCCCTCACCTACTTTGGAGTCAAGCCCTATATGCCCTCCGTGCTCTATTACAATGGAATGGACTATGGCAAGCCCTAGCCCGGTACCCTTAGTGCTGCCGAAACCTCTGGTAGTAAAGTAGGGATCGAAGACCTTGCTCTGTATCTCCTCGGCAATGCCCTCACCGCAGTCTTCTACCGAGACCATAACGTATCTGCCCTTTTTGAGCGGTAAAACAGTGTCGGCAAGAATTTCGATATTCTTCGCGGAGACCATAACCGTTCCGCCTTCCGTCATGAACTGGGAGGCGTTAAGCACCAGATTGTGCAGAACCTGGGTGAGCTGTCCGTCATCTCCCTCAACCTGCCAGAGGTCATCCGGAGTGTGAACCTTTAAAAGGGTATCGGAACCGCTAAGGGTGAAACTCGCACTATCGGCAATGAGTTCCTGCAGGTTTAATACCTCCTTTGACGGGATACCGCCGCTTGAAAAGGTTATCAGTTGCTTGGTAAGGCCGCTGCCCTTCAAAGCCGCCTTTTCGGCGGCGGCAAGAATAGCGTAAGCTTCGTGAGAGGGGTCGAGATACATCTGCGCAAGCCCTATATTGCCTATAAGCGCTGCCATGAGGTTATTGAAGTCATGGGCGATACCGCCTGCGAGAACCCCTACGGACTGAAGTTTATCCAATTCCCTCAGCTTCTCCTCTGCCCTCTTCTGCTCCGTTATATCCTGCGCGGTTCCGACAATCTTTACGGCCCTTCCGACCTCGTCATACTCCATCTCCCCGATAGAGTGTATAATGCGCTCCTCGGCGTTACCGGTTACAATGCGGTATACGGTATCGTACGCTCCGTGACTTTTTGAGGACAGCTCATTCAACTCGTTCCACCTCTCCAGATCATCCGGGTGGAGCATGTTTCTCACAAGCTCGGCTGTAGGCGTCACCGCGCCAGGAGCAAAACCGAAGATACGGTACATCTGGTCTGACCATACAACCTTATGCGTATCGAGATACAACGTATAACTGCCGACACCGGAGATCAACTGAGATTTCTTCAAGGCTGCCTCGCTCTCAATGAGCGCCTCTTCATCCTTCTTGCGCTTGGTAATATCGCGTACGATACCCTGTACGGCCTTCTCACCGCCTATTTCAACAAGGTTTAAAGAGACCTCGGCAGTAAAAATTTTGCCGTTTTTCTTTATAAAGTCAGTAACAAAGTTCAGATGCCCGTCTTCAAGTATTTTTTCAAAGGCCCACTTCGATTTCTCCAGAGCCTCTTGCGGATGTAACTCCGGGACACTGAGTGACAAGATAGCATCACTGTCATAACCGAACAGCTCGAGGGTTCTCCTGTTAACATTAAGTACCCTACCCTCCAGATCATGTATAAATATCGCATCATTAGAGTTCTCAAAGAGGTTGCGGAACTTACGTTCACTCTCGGTAAGCGCCTCCTGGTGCCTCATGTTATCGGTAATGTCAATAACAAGTACAAAGAAGCCCTTAACCCGACCCCCCTCTTCTACATCCGGCACATAGGTGGCAGCGACATAACGGCTTCCTTTCTTGTAAGGAACAGGTGCCTCAAACCTGGTTAACTCACCAGAGAGCGCTCTGTCTATATAGACCTTAACAACCTTATAGGCATCGGGGCCCACAACCTCAGAAATACTCCTGCCCAGTAACTCTTCCGGGTTTTTGCCGAACCAGTCCGCATAGACTCTGTTGTTAAAGCGGTATTGCTCGTTGGTATCGACATAAGAGACAAGGATCGGCAGGTGGTCGATCAGATGACGGAGTTCATTAAAGGCGCGTCTCGGGTCCTGATTGCCCGGCTCCGAGAGCTTGCTGCGCAACATATGGAGCTCTTCAATGAGTTGAAGTTTTGTCTTAGCCTCGTCTTTCATACAAGACCCCTTAAGGTAAAAACAGATATGAATCAGGCAGTATTTGACAGGGTAAGTTGTGATTCATACTTATATTTTACCATTATTAGCGCCGATAGTTGAAAAAATCTATTACGATAACAAACAGGAATGGATCTTCTGTTCACTCTTGTTAACTCTCTTGTTCACTTTAAAGAAACCGGCAGACTCATTGCTCTTTCGATATCCTGTAAACAACCCCGGCATAATCGTCGGTCAGGTAGAGCGCGCCGTCAGGGCCCACAACAGGCGCTACAGGCCTGCCCCAAACTCCGCCTCCGCCGGCGAGCCATCCGGTAACTATATCTATCGTAGCGCCTGATGGGGTACCGTCCTTAAAAGGAATACCAATCAGCTTGTATCCGGTACGTACGCTCCTGTTCCAGGAGCCGTGAAAAGCTACTAAAAGCATATCTTCGAAATTGAAACCCGGTTGGGACACAAGATCGAGCCCGAAACCGAATGTAATGCCCAGAGGTGCGGAGTGGGCCTGCATCTCCACCATCGGAGAGGTGGTATCGGCACAACGCATCATGGAGCCGAAATCCGGGTCTACCTTTTTGTCTCCATAACAGTACGGCCAGCCGTAATCGTTATCGAGCATAATCCTGTTCAGCTCTTCGGGCGGCAGATCATCGCCGAGGTTGTCACGACCATTATCAACCCCCCAGAGTTCGCCCGTATAGGGGTGGAAAGCGAGCCCAACGCTATTGCGCAGACCCCGCGCATAAAGCACGCCAGCCTCGGTTTCACCCTCTCCGTCTAACGAAAAACGGAGCACCGCTGCCCTGCCGTTATCCTTCTCTATGCAGACGTTGCAGGATGACCCTACCGAAACATAGAGACCGTTATCGGGGCCGAGCACAACGCTGCGCGTCCAGTGCCCTCCGCCTTCAGGAATA
Source organism: Deltaproteobacteria bacterium (assembly GCA_029262515.1). Taxonomy (GTDB): domain Bacteria; phylum Desulfobacterota; class GWC2-55-46; order GWC2-55-46; family JADFVP01; genus JADFVP01. Next base: position 61,321 of record JAJCZH010000008.1, read on the forward strand.
AGTTCACTGAGCACCTCGCGGCTCTCGGCCTGAAGATTGCCGTCACTGTCTTTTAAAAGGGTCAGGCGCCCGCTCTCCGCAACAATCAATCCCTCCGAGGTAAAAGCGAGCCCGTGAGGCCGTTTGAGCCTGCGGGCGAACCCTATGACCGAGTCCGCCACTCCGTTGCCATCTAGATCAGGCAAGACCACCACCATATTGCGCTTAGGCAACGTAACGTATAGAAAACCGTCAGGGCCGAAGGCCGCCATTCTGGGGCTTCCGAGCCCTGCGGCAAAAACCGAGACAGAGAGTCCCTTTGGCACGGTGAGCTTGCCTACCGATACGCCACGGTACTTTTCAGGAACCCCGACCTCAACCTCAACTCTCTTTAAAACAGGTTCTGACGGGCCGATTATATCCTCTGCACAAGCTGCGGGCGAAAGAGCGGCAGACAGAAAAGCTAAAGCAAAAAATATAACTAAAACAGTATATTGAGAATAAAAGTTTATGCTGGTTTTCATAATATAAATATATCAACCGGGCTGAAAGGTTCGTTATCGGTCTTATGCAAATTAATCAGAGTTTATTGAGGCCGTTAAGTGCCGCTACTTTATACGCCTCAGAGATAGTAGGATGGTTAAATACTATGTCTTTAAAGTAATCGACCTTGCCTCCGTAGTTCATGACCGCCTGACCTACGTGGATCAGCTCCGAGGCCTTCTCTCCTATTATATGTACACCGAGCAGTCTCAGGTCTTCGCTGTTGAAGATGAGCTTCAGCATACCGTACTTATCGCCGCTTATAAGGCTCCTTGCGACTTCATCGAAGAAGGCGGTACCGACCTCGTACGGCACGCCCTTCTCTGTCAACCCCTCCTCGGTCTCCCCGACCATGGATATCTCCGGAATGGTATAGATGCCGAAGGGCATGAGGCCGACATTGTCGCACGTGACGCCCTCTTTCTCAAAAGCGCTACAGACGGCGCGGCGCCCCTGCTCGCGCGAAGTGGCGGCAAGGGACGGAAAGCCGATAACGTCTCCAACGGCATAGACATTCGGCACAGAGGTCACAAAACTGCCGTCTACCTCAATTAAACTCCTCTTGCCGAGTTTTACGCCGATAGTATCGAGGTTAAGCTCTTCCACATTGGCTGTTCTTCCCATCGTGTAGAGCAGTTTCTCCGACATGATGCTCTTGCCGCTCTTGAGCCTTGTTCTGACCCTGCCGGGGCCCTCCACCGCAATATTCACCACCTCTTCGTTCAGTTTGACCGTAATATCGGTATGGCGCATCCAGTACATCAGGCTCGTCACTATCTCCTCGTCGGCAAAACCGAGCAGCCGTCCCCTCTTCTCTACAAGCGTTACCTTCACGCCTAAAGAGGCAAAAATGCAGGCGTACTCGCAGCCTATTACCCCTGCGCCTATTACCGTAAGGGTCGCCGGAATTCGGTCGAGTTCCAGAATCGTATCGCTATCATAGATGTGGCCTGAGTCGAATGGCACGTCGTCGGGGCGAGCAGGGCTGGTTCCGGTCGAGATGATAATAACAGAACCGGAGTACTCGTCGCGCGCCCCGTCGCTCGTAGTGACTATAAGGGTATTGGCGTCTTTAAATGAGGCGGTACCGAAGATGATATCAACATTGTTACGCGAGAGCTGATCGACGATGACATCGGTCTGCTTCTTTATGACCTCGGTCTTTTTATACATCAACTTCCCGAGCCTGAGGTCTCGGCCCAAGGGAACCTGGATACCGAAGACGGAGCGCTGCCTGAGATCCGCCAGATAGAGCGCGGTCTCCCTGAGCGTCTTGGAGGGCAGCGTACCGGTATTGATGCCTGCCCCTCCGATAGTGGCAAGGCGCTCGATAATGGCGACCTTCTTGCCGAGCTTTGCGCCCTGTATAGCCGCCTTCTCTCCGCCCGGGCCCGAACCTATTACCAGAATATCATACTCTCTCAAAAGAACCTCCTCAGTAAAAAAGCAGAAAGCAGAACTTAAAAAGATCATGTCCTGAACATATTATATCCATAACCGTGCGCTTTACAATAAAAAGGGAGAGAGTAAAATAAGCCGGCTGTACAGAGTCGCTTGAAAGAGCATAAACGGAAACGGAAAGAGAGGGGATTTAACTTGCATTTTGCCGGACCTAAAGTATAAAGTATAATAACGACTCGACAGTATTGAAAGAGTAGATACCGTACAGAACATATTAATATAACAAGAGATCTATTGGAGGCAAAATGACTACCATTGTCAGCGTTACGGCAATCGAGATACTCGACTCAAGAGGCAACCCCACTGTAGAGGTAGAAGTGCTTACGAGCGGCGGCTTTAAGGGGCGCGCGGCAGTGCCTTCAGGAGCCTCTACCGGAAAGTTCGAGGCTGCCGAGCTTAGAGACTCTACAAAAAAGAGGTACCTCGGTAAAGGAGTAGAGACTGCGGTTAAAAACGTACAGACCAAGATCGCAAAAGCGATAGTCGGCCTTGATGCTCGCGAGCAGGTGCTCATCGACTCAGTGATGATCGCGCTCGACGGTACTCCGAACAAGAGCAAACTCGGGGCCAACGCCATTTTAGGAGTCTCTCTGGCCGTGGCCCGCGCCGCTGCCGAGGCCTCCTTGCAGCCGCTCTACCGTTATATCGGCGGCACCAGCGCAAGCGTTCTGCCGGTACCTATGATGAATATAATAAACGGCGGAGCGCATGCCAACAACTCTCTCGATATTCAGGAATTCATGATCGTGCCGGCCGGTTTCAAGACCTTCAAGGAGGCCTTGAGGGCGGGTGTCGAGATATTCCACAGCCTTAAATCGATACTTGGCAAAAAGGGGCTCTCTACAGCAGTCGGCGACGAAGGCGGTTTCGCCCCTGAGCTCGGAAGCAATGCCGAGGCGCTGGAGCTTATCTTGAGCGCAATAAAAAAGGCGGGTTACAGGCCCGCTACCCAGATACTGATCGCGCTCGACTGCGCCTCGAGCGAGTTCTATAAAAACGGCAAGTACCATCTCGACGGCAAGAAGAAGAGTGCCGCACAGATGATCGACTACCTCGAAGAGCTTGTAAACAAGTACCCGATTATATCAATAGAGGACGGGCTCGACGAGCAGGACTGGAAGGGCTGGGGTCTGCTTACCGAACGGCTCGGAACAAAAGTGCAGCTTGTCGGTGACGACCTCTTCGTGACCAACACTGAACGGTTGGTGCGCGGCATAAACTCCGGGGTCGGCAACTCGATACTCGTAAAGGTTAACCAGATAGGAACCCTTACCGAGACCCTCTCTGCAGTCGAAACTGCCCACAGGGCCGGTTATACCTCAGTAATCTCGCACAGAAGCGGCGAAACCGAAGATACGACCATTGCCGATATAACCGTTGCGACAAACTCGGGGCAGATAAAGACCGGCTCGGCCTCAAGGACCGACAGAACCGCCAAGTATAACCAGCTCTTACGGATTGAAGAGGAACTCGGCAGCTCTGCCCGTTTCCTCGGTCACAGCGCATTTAAGGTCAAACGGTGATAACGGTTCAGCTTTAACTATATAAAACAACCGGTTATCCTGTTACCTGTTGTGATGAGAGTCCTATTCATGTTATAATCGGGCTCAGCAGAGACGAGTTTTTTTTATTCCGTTCCACTTAGGGGCGGCTCTGCAAAAGTTAACATTAGCACGGAGGTCCCACAATTTTGGAAAGCCTTTTATTCGAGGCTCTTGCAATCCTTTTTCTTATTATCCTGAACGGCTTCTTTTCGAGCGCCGAAATAGCCATAATCTCGGCTAAACGGAGCGAGATCGACAAGCTAGCGAGCAAAGGCAACCGCTCCGCAATACTCGTTGCCGAGATGAAAGAAAAACCCGAGCATTTTCTGGCCACAGTTCAAATAGGGGTAACGGTTGTCTCAACCCTCGCCTCCGTAATAGGCGGTGTGGCCGCGGCACAGCATATAAACCCCCTATTCAGCAAAATTCCATTTCAACCAATCCAGTCGGTTGCCGAGCTTCTCTCAATCGGCGCGGTCGTGGTAGTCATAGCCTACGTCTCTCTGGTTATAGGAGAACTCGTTCCGAAATCGGTCGCTCTCAGGTATGCCGAAAAGCTCGCCTGCATCTCCGCGCGTCCGATATCCCTGCTCTCGCGTGTCTCATTTATAATCATTAAAGTACTGACCACCTCAACCAAGACGGTGCTCAAGGTATTCGGGATTAAGGATGCGGCAAAAAAGTCATTCGTCTCCGAAGAGGAGTTGAAGTACTACATAAAAGAGGGCGAAGAGACCGGGGTCTTCGAGGAGACGGAAGCCGAGCTGCTGCACGGCATCTTCGAGTTCTCGGATACGACGGTCAAAGAGGTAATGGTGGCAAAACCCGACGTATCGGCTATAGACATCAACATGCCGCCTAAAGAGGCGCTCCGTTACATAACCGAGACCGGTTTTTCCCGCTACCCGCTCTACAGGGAGACCCCGGAGACCATTATAGGAGTGCTCTTCAACAAGGACGTCTTCCGCGCCCTCGAACGCGGCGAAGAGGTCGTACTGTGCGACCTGATGAGAAAACCGTACTTCATACCTAACTCCATCATGATAAGCAGGCTCCTGAGGGAGCTGCAAAAGCGCAAGGTCCACATGGCTATAGTCGTGGACGAGCACGGCGACATCGACGGAGTGGTAACTATCGAGGATATTCTCGAAGAGATCGTCGGCGAGATCGAAGACGAATACGACGTCGGCAAAGAGGGGATCATAGAGAAACTCGACGACGGCACCATGGTTATAGACGCCTCGGCCTCGATACGCGACCTTGAAGACTGCGGCATAATCATCGGCGACAAAGAGGACGAAGAGTACCATACGCTCGCCGGCTTTATGCTCGCGCAACTGCAGCGCATTCCGCGCGGCGGTGAGTTTGTCACCTATAAGGACAAGCGGTATACCGTGGTCGATATAGAAGCGAACAGAATAGTGAAGATCAAGGTAGAACCGATCTTCGGCCGCCGTGTACCGAGCAGCGAGCCGACCGAAGAGAACTCCGAAGCGCAGGCCGGACAGGCCTGACGCACTCTACGCGTTTATAGTTTATATCAAAGACTCCCGTATGGACTTACCAGATGGGAGTCTTTGTATTTCTATAACTTTAAACCGTTTGACAGGTATTGAGGCCTTTGTACTTATCCACCAACGCCCTTCCAGAGCAAGCACTCTGCAAAATTAAAGATACTGCTGTAGTCCGCAATTGACAGTTATGGTAAAATAGATTAATTGTTTCATTGCTCCCCTCGGTTCTTCTTCCTTTTTGTGCTAAACCCACAAGTATAGAGGGATAAAGCCATACGGAAAGAGACTACTAATTTGATACTCCTTCCCGTATTTTATGCAACAAAGACTAACTATTCACTTAGGGGTTTTGTTAAATGAAACTGACCGACCAGTCGCTTCTTGAGCTAATGTCTATTAACGATACCGAAATCGAACTCCGTAAGGCTCTTTTGGGCTTCGGTAAAGATGACATACAGGCCATCAAGAGTTGTAAATCCTTTATTAACGACGAGATAGAAGAGATAACAGACAACTTTTACGCCAAGCTCACCTCCTTCGATGAGATGGTTATTATTGTAGGCGATTCCGACACGCTGGCAAGACTCAGACTTACGCTCAGGAAATATATTCTTGAGCTCTTTGGAGGCTTTTATGACCTTGAGTATGTTAATAGCAGGCTCCGTATCGGGCTAGTACATAAACGTATCGGCGTTGAACCCAAGTACTACCTCTCGGCTGTGAATTTTCTAAAAGATATCCTCTGCTCCACGATAAAAAAGAACCTCTCAGGCAAAAAGGCAGAGACCGCTGTCTGCGCCACGGAAAAACTCCTCAGTTTTGATACCGAGCTTGTGGTAGACACATATATACGAAGCCTCATAAATGAAGTAGATATGGAGAGAAAGAAGGCGGTGGAACATGCCGCCAGCCTGGAAGAGAAGGTGGCTGAGCGCACTGAGGAACTGAAAGAGATGACACAAAGGGACGAGCTTACAGGCCTGTATAACTTCAGGGCTCTTCACGACATGCTCCGCAGAGAGATCTTACGCGCAAACAGGATGGAGACCGGGTTAACTCTCGTCTATTTTGATATTGATAAGTTCAAGGGTATCAACGACACTCTGGGTCATAAGAAAGGCGATGAGATACTAATGAGCATAGCCGACAGCATTAGGAAAACGGTAAGGGAAGATGACTTCGCCTGTCGCTACGGCGGAGACGAGTTCTGCATTATTTTAAGCAACTCCGATACTGCCAAGGCTGAAAAAACTTGTAAGCGCCTCTTTGCCGATTTCTCAAAAAAACAGAAGAAAGTTACTCTGAGTGTTGGCATAGCCCAGGCTGATCTTAAAAAACTGGACGTACCCGATACACTTATAAAAGAGGCCGACATGTTGATGTATAAGTCAAAAAAGAAAGCCGGATTCTCTATAACCGTAGGGGAGAAAAGCAAGTAATAAGCGAAAATCCGCAGCGCAGACCTGACAGGCCAACACTTCAAACGCTAATCATAAATAATTATAAAGGCATAGGCAAAAGTTTGAGTCAAGTCTGCATTGGTGTATCTATAGTTGATAACTTGTCTTTATGTAATGAGTTTATTATCATTATGAAGAGGTTATCCGAAGATCTGTCACCGAAAGAGAAAAAAGAGGTTCAAATATATTCTTTGGAGATGACCTAGAATTTCAGACTTGTGCCCCCCTCACCCCTTCTAACCTGCAAACGTCCGCTCTCTATAAGTTGTAAAACCTGCTTTCAATACCGCGCATACCTATAACCAATACCGCTCTATTATAATTGAACCGGTATTCTATAACACTAGCAGGTTGACTAAAGAGTAAAAGCGGGAGTACAATTACTTAAGAACATAGCTCGCGTTACTACAGGACATTAGCAGTAGAGCGCCTCGCCCACCGGTCAATTGTTATTGGCTAAGAGGTCAAGTACAGGGGCAGGTAGCCTGAAAGGTACAGAATGAATAGAAAACCGGTTATCTTCATCTTTTTTACGGTAATAGCATTACTGCTCTCTTCATGCGCATCGACCTCCCTGGTACATGTCTGGAAGGATGAAGCCCATCTAAACAAGATCAGAAGCGTTCTTATAATCGGAGTCACAAACAAACAGTATATAAAGAGGTCATTCGAGGATGAGTTCGTCAGCCAGTTCAAGGCGAAAGGAATCAACGCCGTTGCCGCTTTCCGGGTTCTTCCATCGAATAAGAAACTGGAAAAAGAAGAAATCAGGTTAAAAGCGAAGGAATTAAATATAGACACCGTACTGGTCAGCAGGCTGGTTGAGCGGAAAACAGTAGAAACATACATTCCGCCCCGGGTAGAGATAGTTGATAGAGGGCCGTACTTCGGTCCGCATCACCACCATAACCTGCATAACTACTACAGGCGGAGTTTCGATATAGTTACCATACCCGGATATACTATTGTCGAAAAATTTATCGTTCTGGAAACCAACCTCTATGACGCGAAGACCGAAGAAATCTTCTGGTCCGTTTTATCAGAGACATCTCTTGGGGAGCCTTCGAATAAACGTATAACGTCTCTGGTCACGTCACTGGTAGCAAACTTAACTGAGCTCGAAATGCTGTAATCTTAAAGGCACAGTTTTGTTTAAGCATACCGCCCGACAATTATCTAATGAATAAAAAACAAAAAAAGCCCATCGGCCATAAAAGCCGACGGGCTTAGATAATTCTTATCTAAAGCTTCTATTTTTTGTGCCTTCTCATGTGATTCAGGCTGATACTGTGGTGGAAGAGTAGCACGACACTTCTACTTTTTAAGATAAAACGATTTAAGAGATATAGAGTAATACACCTGAGATGCAGTCTTCTGAGTCTCCCTTTCTTCCTTCTTTTAACCTTAACGCCCCAGAAATTCGAGCAGTCCTTCGAGCGGCAGGCTGTTTATTACGTCAACCGGCTCTATCCAGCCCCTGCGCGCGGTATGAATGCCGTACTCTATATTGGCGAACTGGTCGGTTGCATGGGCGTCGGTTGAGATAGCGACTTTGACGCCTAACTCTTTGGCGAGCCTCAGGTGCACGTCATTGAGGTCGAGCCTCTCCGGGTACGAGTTGACCTCCATGGCGACGCCGTGCTCTTTTGCGGCCTTTAAGACTGCCTCCATATCAATGGCAAAAGGCTCTCTCATACCTATCAGCCGTCCCGTAGGATGCGCGATTATATTTACTCGCCCGGACTCTATCGCCTTGATCACCCGTGCCGTCATACCCGCTTTTTCCATATTGAAACCGGAGTGGATTGCCGCGACGACTATGTCGAGCCGCCCAAGAAGTTCATCCGGGTGGTCGAGCGAACCGTCGGAGAGAATATCGACTTCACTGCCTTTAAGGAGCCTGAAACTCTTGCCTCTCTTTCTCAGCTTTTCATTATAACTATCTATTTCCTCTACCTGTTTCAATAGCCGTTCTGAATCGAGCCCGTGAGCGATACCGAGGCTTCTCGAATGGTCGGTGATAGCGAGGTACTCATACCCGAGAGCCATAACCGCCTCTGCCATCTGCTCATACGTATGCGCCCCGTCGCTCGCGACCGTATGGCAATGGAGGTCGCCTCTGATATCACCCGGTCCTATGAGCTCCGGCAGCCGGCCCTCTTTTGCGGCCTCTATCTCTCCCCTGTCTTCTCTCAGTTCGGGAGCAATAAAACTGAGGCCGAGCGCCTCGTAGACATCAGCTTCAGCGGCCCCGGCCACCCGCTTGCCGCTCTTTATATTGAAGACCCCGTACTCGCTCACCTTCAGGCCGAGTCTCTTTGCCCGCTCCCTTATTGCGACATTATGCGCCTTTGAGCCGGTAAAGTGCTGCAGCGCAGAACCGAAGTCGTCGGACCCTAGAACCCGCAAATCTACCTGAAGGCCGTTTTCAAGCAGAACCGTGCTCCTTGTATGCCCCTTCATCACAACATCGCTAACGCCGGGGTAAGTGACAAAGGCAGCCATTATAGCCTCGGATATAGCCTCAGACTCGCTCTCAGGGCCTGAACTGATTGCGAGGATGTCGATATCGCCTATATTCTCTCTCCACCGCCTCAGGCTTCCTGCGGCCTCTACCCGGCTTACTTCCGGCAGCGCCTGAAGGTACTGCATCAGCCTTGCCGCGTACTTTCTTCCTATAGAGATGCGGTGGCGGCCCGCAAAAGACTTCATCGATTTTATGGCTTTTAGTATCTTCTGTTCGGTCTTCTCGCCAAAACCGGCCAGAGTCTGCAACCCGCCGACTCTGGCCGCGGCCTCAAGAGCCTCAATAGAGTCGATGCCTAGTTCCCTGTAGAGCGCGCCCGTCTTTTTCGGCCCCATACCAGAAAGACGCAGTATATCGAGGATACCGGGCGGGGTACGGCCCAGAAGCTCCTCTACAAAGGCGCAACTGCCTGTAGTCAGCAGCTCTTCCACCTTCTCGGCTATGCCCTTGCCGATACCGGGCAGTTCTATCAGGCCCGGCACTCCGCTCTCTTCTAAAATTGTGCTGAGCTCAACCCCCAAATCCTCTATGGCGTCGGCGCCTGTCCTGTAAGAACGGATCCTGTACTTATTATCCCCCCCCACCTCCAGAATATCAGCAACAGTATGGAAGATTGCCGCTATCTGCCTGTTATCCATAAGATCCTTGTCATCCATAAGAACTCCTCCAGAGCACTGCCAGAGCACCGCTACCCATCTGTTCCAACTCTATTTACCGGAGAAATACCCGGCTTAATTCAATCTTATCTATTTTTTGATTGCATGTGAAGCCGGTTTCAGTTAAAAATTGTACTTCATGAAGAATAATCCTATCGGCATATTCGATTCCGGCCTCGGCGGGCTTACCGTTCTGTCCGAAATAGCCCGTATCCTGCCGGCGGAAGATACCGTCTACCTGGGTGATACCGCGCGCGTGCCGTACGGTATAAAGTCCAAAGAGACCGTAGTCCGCTACGCCCTGGAAGACGCCGCCTTTTTAAAGAGCCATAAAGTGAAGCTTATCGTCATTGCGTGCAATACCGCAAGCGCCAATGCGCAGGACGTACTGCAAAAGGTTCTCGACCTGCCGGTAGTCGGCGTCATAGAACCTGGAGCGCGCGCAGCGGTTGAGGCGTCAAAGAGCGGCCGCATAGGCATAATCGGCACCGAGGCGACTATACGCTCGAATGCCTATACCCGCGCCATAGTAGAATTATCTCCTGAAGCGCAGACCTTTAACATCGCCTGCCCGCTTTTCGTTCCTCTTGTAGAGGAGGGATGGAACGGGACCGATATAGCCGAAAGAGTAGCCAGGGAGTACCTCAAGGGCTTTAAAGAGGCGAACATAGATACGCTGGTACTCGGCTGCACCCACTACCCGCTCTTAAAAGAGGTTATATCCTCGGTTATGGGCCCCGGGGTCCGCCTAATCGACTCTGCAACGGCTACGGCCCTGGAGGTCGCCTCTTTACTTAAAGAGAACGGGCAAGAGTGCAGCGAGGAAGAGGCCGGAACCCACGCCTTTTATGCAACCGACAGCCCGGAGAGCTTTACAAAGGTCGGTGCCCGTTTTCTCGGCGTTCGACTCGGCAGCACTTCTTTGGCGCATCTCGAAAGTATAGAACATGGCTAATAAAAAGAGCTCTAAACCGACGGCAAAACCGGCAAAAAAATGGCAAAAAAGGAAAGTTACGAAAGGTGAAAAGAAACGTAAGCTCGGCGGGTGGTGGCTCGTCGCCAACATCGCCTCTTTCGGCCTCATAATCGGTACCGCAGTAGTGATCTACTTAGGGCCTGAACCCGACCGTAGCCCGCCCCCGGCTCCTGTCGTACCGACTAAAGAGGTTACTCTGTACTTCGGCAACAGAGACGGAGAGAGCCTGCACGGAGTAAACCACACGATAAAAGAGAGTAATCTGAACAAGGAGATTGCCGAGGCAATCGAGGCGCTACTTGACGGCCCCAAAAAGGGCCAGAAACGGGCCGAACGGGCTGTGCCCGAAGGTACGCGCCTTAAAGGTGTTACGGTTAAGGGCTCCACCGCAATAGTGGACTTAAGCTCCGAGGTCGTTAATAGGCACGGCGGAGGCACTGCCGCAGAGATCCAGACCATCTTCTCTATAGTCAACACCGTCGGCCTCGGATGGCCGGAGATACGCGACGTACAGCTCTTGATTGAAGGCGAACGCGTAGAGACCATCGCCGGCCACATAGATATAAAACTTCCCATACAGCCTGACAGAACCCTCAATTCCAACTGACGATTGGCCACCTAACCCACTGTATTTATAGTGTTTTAGCGCCGCTCTACCTTTCTGCACTGCTTTCTGCCGAGCAACCAAAATAGACTCGCCCGCCCAAAGTGTAACCTGAAATATCAAGTTATAACCGTGCCTGCCGATAAGTAAAATACGGGAGCGCATACACGTTCCCAATACCGCAAATAAAACAATTCCTACCCATATTGAAGTGGAGCGTATCGATGAATATTGCCTGTCCTAAATGCACTTTCTCAAAGTCCGTAGACGAGTCGAAAGTACCTGTAGCCAAAAAATTTATAGCCACATGCCCTAAATGCGCTACTCGTTTCCCTGTAAGCCGCTTTACCGACGTAAAGCAGGCCTCGAACTACGGAGCCATGCTCTTTAGCGAAGAGACCAGAGCTATATACGACTCTACAGCCGCTGACAACAACAGGCCTGCCGGCAGGCACCTTAAAATTGTAAACAACGAGACCGATATCATACATACGGAGAGCAGAGATGAAAAAGAGGAGACGGCAGAGGCGCAAGCTCCACAAGAGGCTCTTGCAGGTTCACACGGTTCGGATGAGAACGAAAAGGACGAATGCTGCGGAAACTGCTCAGGAGAGTGCCACGATTCCGTTAATGAGACAGGCGAAGACGGTCTAAAGAGTGAGATATTGATGAATAACTCACCTGATACCGCACCGTCCGTTACTACACCGGTTGATACCACAGTTGGCTCGCAGACGGGTTTACCTGAGAACTCACATGACAAAACATCCAAAAAGAGGACGGATACTGCTGAAAATCCTCCGAATACACCTTTAGAGAACTCTTCTGTTGTGGATAACAGGTCAGTGCTCTTGAATGAAACTCCGGGTGTCCCGAAGAAGAGCCCCAAGGAGCAGCGTACAGACCCGGTTTCCGGTACCGAAGGCGGCAAGACAGGCAACAGCACAACCGACAGCGACAGTACCGACAATGGCCCGCGCAACCTCAGCTTTCACGGCACAGGCCGCACGCTCTTCGGTATCTACTTAGTAAATATGCTGCTTTCTATAGCCACGCTCGGCATCTACCACTTCTGGGGCAAGGCAAAGGTACGCAGGTACCTATACTCCGGAAGTTCTTTCATGAATGAGCGCTTCAAGTACACCGGTACCGGCAGGGAGCTCTTTATGGGCAAGGTTCGCGCTTCGGCCATCCTCTTTGTCCTGTTCGTCCCTCCCAACCTGCTCTCAAGTATGATCCACCCGGCGCTCATCCTGCTGGCAACACCGGTATCTATTGTCCTTCTGCCTATCGCTCTAACGCTCACCACGCGCTACCGCATGAGCCGCTCAAACTTGCGAGGTATCCAGTTCTCTTTCAGGGGAAGTATCAACGATGCAATCAAGCTCTATATAGTCGGTATATTAAAGACGATTATAACGCTCGGCTTTTACTACCCGACATTCTATATCGACAGGCAGTTATTCTGGAGGAGCAATACCTGGTACGGCGCCACACCGTTCGACTACAACGGAGAGACCAAGGACATAAAAAAGACCATAATAGTCGGCTCTCTGCTTACTCTTCTTACCTTCGGTCTCTACAGTTTCCGGCTTAGCGCCGAACTCGCGCGGTACAACTGGGCGCACACAACCTACAAGGGGCTCAGCTTCAGGTTTACCGCTACCGGCACGGATATTTTCAAATACCAGATAGTCAATATGCTCTTGATCATCTTTACGCTCGGACTCGGCATGGCATGGGTGCAAAAACGCAAACTCGACTTCAACTTTAAGCATCTCAAGATCGAGGGCGACATAGACTTTAAAGAGGTCGAGCAGAGCGCGCAGCAGGCCGGGGCCACCGGAGAGAGCCTGGCAACCGGGCTCGACATGGACTTTGCCATCTAGTCCGCACAGAGCCTGCTGGCAGGCAAAGCAGTACGACGGAGACTCAGCCGAGGCCCACGCGGTTACTCTCAGGCTCGGCTTTGACGCGCTGGAGATAACAAGAGACGGGGTTATTGCGTCACACTGGCCGTATGAAGAGCTTAAGCAGACACAGGGCTTCTACCCCAATGAACCCCTCAGGTTAGAGCACGGCAAAGAGGCTGTAACCGTAACCGACCGCTCGATACTCGACTCTGTCAAGACCTCAAAAATAAAGTTCGGCGGCACCAAAGGGCCGCTTAGAGGCGGAAGGCTTGCGCTCTGGCTGCCGATAATCCTCATAATCGGCCTCAGCGCTACCGCCCTCATCTACTTCAAATTAATTCCAACCGCTGCAAACTTCATAGCCGATATAATTCCCCCAACACTCGAAGAGCGGTTAGGCTCTACCACTGAAAAGAGCTTTCTCTACGGATATGACGAGTACGACAACCAGGAGCTTACCGGCGCGGTAGAGAAGATACTGGCCCGGCTCGAGACTGCCGTTGGCGAGTCGCCCTACGACTTCAAGATAAAGATAATCGACGCGCCAATCAAAAACGCATTTGCCCTGCCCGGAGGGCGAATAATTCTCTTTCGCGGGCTAATCGAGTCTACGGATACGCCCGAAGAGCTCGCCGGGGTTATCGCGCACGAGATGGTGCACGTCTTGAGGCGCCACAGCACCAAGGGAATGCTCCAGCAACTCTCGACCTACATGCTCTTCTCATTCATGACCGGTGACGTCAACACCGTAACTGCAACGGCGCAGAACTTAGGCAACATGCGCTACTCCAGGGAGTTTGAGACCGAGGCCGACAGGCTCGGCACCATACTGCTTATAGAGTCTCAAATCGACCCGACAGGGCTAGGCGCCTTCTTCAAAAAGGTAGGCGAAAAGGAGGGTATGCCGTCGCAGCTCTCCTACCTCTCGACCCACCCTATGGCCGGAAAGAGAGCAGAGGCGATAGAACAGATGACTGAACCGGGCACCGTCTACGAATCGCTCATGCCTAATATTGTCTGGAAGGACCTCACGTGCGCCCCCTCTACCAAAGAAGATTCCGAAAAGAACGAATAAGTATCGACTAATATTTCAAATACTTAATAATTGCAAATACTCCAAATCTGGTCTATCATTTTCATAATAAAATATTAACTGATAACCTGGAGGTCTTTGTCATAATGGCATCTAATAAATACTCATTGCGTCTTCTCATTTCAGTCTTTTTCATCTCAACCCTCTTCTTCTCCATACTCTGTGTACCAGGTTCGCTGGCGTCCGAGCGCAAGGTAGTAAAGGAGCGGCTTCCAAACGGAATGAACGTGATAGTGGAGGAGGTAGACTCGGCTCCGGTCGTGGCAATACAGATGTGGGTGCAGGTCGGGTCGGCGTACGAGACCGAAGCCGAAGCAGGGCTCAGCCATGTGTTTGAGCATATGCTCTTCAAGGGCACCGCAAAACGGAAGGTCGGCGAGCTTGCCAAAGAGATCGAGTCCGTAGGCGGAGACATAAACGCCTACACCAGCTTCGACAACACGGTCTACCACCTCGTCGTACCGTCACGTCACTTCATGGTCGGCCTCGACGTCATCTCGGACTCGATCCAGAACTCTATATTCGACGCCGAGGAGGTGGAAAAGGAGCTTGAGGTGGTCTTAGAAGAGCTGCGCATGAACAGAGACCGTCCGGGCAGAAACCTCTACAAATCGATACTCGGCACCTCCTTCTCCAAACACCCGTACGGCCGGCCGGTGATCGGATACGAAGAGGTTATAAGCGGGCTGACGAGAGAAAAGATGCTGGAGTTCTTCTCCCGCTGGTACGTGCCGAACAATATGACGCTAGTTATCGCCGGCGACGTAGAGGCTATGGCCGTCTTAAAGGAGGTCAGAGCCTCGTTCAAGAACTTTAAGAAGAAGAGAGTCAAACGCGTCAGGCGCGCCAGGGAGCCGAAACAGAGAGAGCTTCGTACCTCGGTATCGGCCCTGAAGACGGCAGAGACGCACTTTGCTTTCGGCTTTCACATACCGGAAATTAAAAATAGTGACACATATGCGATTGACGTCCTGGAAGGCGTGCTCGGCGGCTCCGAGACCTCGCGCCTCTATAAGGAGCTGAAGACCGACTCCGGTATAGTTCACTCAATATCGGCGTACGCCATGACACTCAAAGACCCGGGGGTCTTTCTTATAACGGGAGTCGCGGAGGCCGAGAACCTGAGCGAGATTATAAGCAGGGTTCGTGAAGAGATAATAAAACTCGGCAGAACCGGACCGACGGAAGAGGAGCTGTCACGGGTTCGCCTCGGCCTCGAATCGAGTTTCATCTACTCACGCGAAAGCATGCAGGGCATCGCAAGTAAACTCGGTTACTACGAAACGACACTCGGGGACCTGAAGTTCGAGGAGAAGTACCTCGAAGGCATCAGGGGCGTAACTTCAGCCGATGTTAGAGAGGTTCTGCATAAGTACCTCGGAGTCGATGGCATGAACGTATCTGTCATCCTGCCTGAAAAGGACGGCGCCGTCTTTGGCGAACCCGACATTCGAGCTGCCATCATCATGGGCGAAGAGAACGCAAGGGTTCTCGAAGATACAATAGAGAGCATGAGCCCAGAACTGGCCGCAAAGGGTACGAAACGGATACTTCCAAACGGTATCACGCTGATAATAAAGGAGGCGCACGCCAACCCGACAGTAGCCTTCTATGCCGCAGCGCCCGGCGGACTCCGCTTTGAAACGAGCGAGAAGAACGGTATCGGCAACTTTACGGCAGCGCTTCTGAAAAAGGGAACCAGGCGGTACGACAACAATGAGCTTGCCGAAAGGATAGAGGGTCTGGCAGGCGGGATCTCCGGCTTTTCCGGCTGGAACTCGACCGGAGTCTCCGCAAAATTCCTCGCCCGCGACTTTGACGCCGGGCTCGGACTCTTTAAAGAGGTTCTGACAGCGCCGACCTTCCCGACCGAAGAGATAGAGAAGCGCAGGAAGGACGTGCTCGCCGCGATAAAGAGGCAAGAGGACTCGCTGCCGAAGTACACCTTCAAACTCTTTTTGAAGAACCTCTACGAGTCTCACCCGTACGGCATGCCGACCATCGGTACCGCCGAGACCGTCGAAGCATTTAAAAGAGAGGACCTTGTAGCCCACTACAAGAACTTCTTCGTGCCGGAACGCATGGTCCTTACGGTCGTAGGAGACGTTGATACCGAGTACGTTGCCGCCAAGATCGCCGACGCCTTCAAGGACTTCAACACAGAAACTTCAGACCTGCCGGCGCCGCCGGAAGAGAAGAGAGAAAAAGAGAAGAAGAGCGTTGGCGAACAGAAAGAGAAGGCGCAGACGCATATCGTCGTCGGCTTTCTCGGCACGTCCATCGGCCACGAAGACAGTTACGCCCTGCGAATACTCTCGGACATTCTCTCCGGACAGGGCGGCCGCCTCTTCGTTAACCTGCGCGACAGACAGAGCCTCGCCTACTCCGTGCACGCCTTTTTGAAAGAGGCCAAGGACCCCGGAGTCTTTGCCGTATATATCGGAACAGCCCCCGAGAAGAAAGATCAAGCGATGGAGGAAATCTTCAGGGAGCTGAGAGACATCTCAACCGACCCGGTGACAGAGGCTGAGCTTGCAAGAGCTAAGAACTCGATAATCGGAGGTTATGAAATAGGGCTGCAGGCAGTCTCGGAACAGGCGGGCTCCATGACCAACTTCGAACTCTACGGTCAGGGTTACGACTTTCAGGACGAATTCACTCGCAGGGTCGACGCCGTAACCATTGAAGATGTACTGCGCGTTGCCAAGAAGTACCTGAAGCTGAAGAGCGCGATAATTGCCGTGGTCGGTCCCGGCGAAGGTAAAAACAAAGAGTCTGAAAAAGAGACACAGAGGCCGGGGCTTATAATCCTGCCGTAAACGGGCGGAAGAAAAATATAAGTTCTTAACATGTTTCAACTGAGGAGTAATAGAAGATGATAGAGTCGATTAAATTAAAAATAACGGTAGTCGCAGTTTTTGTACTGGCTGCTTTTGTGCTTACCTCTTTGGCATTGCCGGTCTATGCGGTTTCGGCCGAGAGCGCAGACGAAAAACTCGACGAGATTGCAGATGAGTTCGGCCCCGTGCTAAGGCTAAGCGGTACGCCTGCGGCAAAAGAGATCAACGCGATTGCGAATCTCATTACCCCAAAGAGCGGTATGATGACCATCGACCTCAAACATGCGAGCGGAGAGCTCTGCATGCTCGAACCGACGGGCAAGCGCAATATGATCCACTTCTCCCCTACCCCGGAAAAGAGCACGGAGGACATCCTCTACTTCATCAACCCGGAGGATTTAAAGAAATCGGGACTGCGCGTAACCGATCTGCCTGCCCTGCCAAACGAACTCGGCTCCATGGTGCCGCTTAAGTGGTACTACTATGACGGTAAAGGTATTGAGCCGCACCACGGCAAAAAACTCGGCGCCGAGTTTCTGGTTATGGCCATAGACGTAAAGTAAGGTTCAAAAGTAAAGAAGACTACTGCAGATTCGGAGGATAAAAAAAACCGCATTGAGGGAGACTATATAAAGCGGTCAGTTTAATACTTCTCCTGTTGATTGCGTTTTCGGTAACAACATGCTCGACTGTACGGGCACCCTACCAGGAGAGTTACGATTATAACCAAAACAGTAACTGTACCGACCAGAGCTACTAACAGGAGCGAATGCTCTGGGAGGTCGTTCTGGGGTTATGCATGATATGATCGGCGCCTACCTCTGTTACAAAAACAGTGATACCGACCACGAGACCGGGCAGTATAAAGAAAAAAAAGAATGACACCATCATCATAGAAAGCGCAGAAAAGAGCACGCCACCACCATGTGGAACACGACCATGCAGAAGAAGAGAGTACTGCCCAAGAGAGTACATCCGAGGGCAGAAAGAGTAAACTTGGAATATTTGGAACACTCAAATAGACGTCTGGAGATCGGGGCCGGGCCCCGCTTAAACAGGTTCCTGAACCTCTTCTCCTTAATAAAGATCTCATTGAAAAGACACTCTTCGGTGCATCAAGTAATCAGGTATCGAGGGTCACGCGCGGGAAACTATCTCGGTATCTTTACATTAGCCTCTTTAAAGTTCCCTTCCGTTGCGGTCTTGTGGCAAGCGATACAGTTGGAGAAACTCATAATAGCCTCTCTACCATAGATTATCTTCTTTATTGCTTTATGCTTCTTATCTATATACGGCGTTTCGGTTATCCTCAGGGGAGTGGCCCCCTTAAGGCTATCGAGTATCCTTCCTGAGCGCTTGGCTCCGGTCGTTTCCGCAGCATTGGCTACAAGGTAGGCCTTTAACTCCTCCCTCACCTTGTCGCTCAAACCGAGCTCATGGCCGAAATGCCTCTGTGAACCATCGACAACCCTGGTCCAGGAGCCGGCAGGAAGCAGCCCCGGCAAGTAGAGAAAGTGGCAGGAGGCGCACTCGGCTTCATAGAGCGGATTATCGACCGGCGGCAGAAAGACTCTTGTGAACCTGGCGTCATACCTCTTCTCCAGCACCTGAGAAACAATAACCGATCCGATTATGATCAGTATTATGGCTGTGGTTATAACTACTCTCTTATCCTTCATTTCATTTTCAGTAAATTACGTATTTCTAAAAGATCCAACCAGCCGGAGACGTACTTCGCAAAACACTAATCCAGAATATAAAGATTTATGATACCACCTATATGGGTAAATAACCACAGGAGCGCAACCACCCTGCCGTATAACCTGTGGCGGGCATTGAGGTTCGCTACAAGACCGGTCCTTTGCAGCCTGTCGTCCGTCTTGCGGGTTAAGAGCAGAAGAGTAGCGCCGAAGAGCGCGACAAGCGCAAGGGTTCCGTGAAGCGCAAACCATGGGACAAAAGAGTGCGGGACGCTCACGGGAACGCTTCTGAAGTAGTAACCCGATAGATAGAGCAGCACAAAGAGCCACCCGCCTAAGACCATTAGATACATCATAGACTTATGGCAGCGCTCAAACCTCTCTTTATCCTTCCAGATAAGAAGAACGGAGATGATGAGCAGAAAGCACGCAGCCACTCCCCAGACGTGGCCGACTACCGAGAAAATAACTTCATAACTGTACAGAGCGAACCTCGTTATTATACCTAAGAGCGGTCCCACTCTTTGCTACCAGCACTCCTGAATGCGAGAAGCACCAGGGTTGCAAAGATATAGGCAACAAGGCCGGCACCTATGGTAGCCGTAAAACCCCATGTAATAGAAAGACAGACACTCAAGACCGAAGCCACAACGCTAGCCGCGCCATTAACTGCCCAGAACCACGGTGTATGCCCTTTGAAAGCAGCATTACCTATAGACATGCCGAACGGGAAGGGAAGGCCCATAAAGAAACCGAGCGGCAAGAGAAAGAGCAGCGCTACACAGATTCTTCCGAAGATTCCGACGGTCTCGAAGCCGGCAAGTATCGAGGGCTGCAAGAAAGCCACAAAGGCCATCATAGCTATCAGAACCAGCATCAGAACCAGTATGGTGCTCGACTTTATCCTTCCGCCTTTCGTCCATCTGTTGCTAACCATAGCGCCTACACCGCTCGCAAGCAGCATAGAGAAGATAACGACCGTGATGGAGTAAATCGGGTGGCCGAGAAAGATGATCAACCTCTGTAACATGCCGATCTCCACCAGTATGTAACCGAGGCCGATAGAGGAGAAGAAGAGCAGGCCGAGCGCACCGCCTCCGGCAGGCATCGGTACCTTTTTACGCATCACGATAAGCGGGGCGATTATAAAGAGAGTGCTCAGGACAACGCTTACTATCATGAGCGTAAAGAGCATGGAGATACCCTTCAAGTTGAACTGCTGCTCCATATGCCCGAGGTTCTTCCAGTTGAAGAGGTCCTTAACCCTCAACATGTAGAAGAAGAACGGACGGTCATCGGTCGATGGGCTCAGGTCCACGGCGGTTGAGGCATAAAAGTCCTCATCACCGGCGTTACTTATAACCTTATCGAAGAGCGGGTTGCGGTAACCGTTCGGGTCCGGGTCATACTCGATTATAAAACGGAGCTCTTTTGCAGCCTCCCTGATGCGTAAGATATCGGCCTCTGTAAAGGGGTTCTTTGCAACGAGAATAGTGCCTGAAGGCATGTGCCCTTCGTAAATCTCGCTCCTTACGACCGCGATGTGCCGCTCCGGTTTCTCTATGCCTTCGTTCTGTAGGCTTACGGCAGCAAGGCTCGCAAGGCGCATCAACTGCGCCGGATAGTCCGGGCTATACCACCTGTTGAAGGAGAGCATGCCGCGCGGGGTCAGGTGATCCAGGAAGATCTTCCACCCCTCCAGCGTATAGAGTGAGTTCTCTGCAAGCGAAAAGGCACCGGCAGTGGTGGCGGACCAGGTTGCGATACATGAGGCCTGGATAATATCGAACTTGTCGTCCATGCGCGTTATCGCGCTTCGCGCTTCGTCGTTAATGATTGTGACGCCGGGCAGGTCGTAAAGGTTGCCGGTAAAGTCGGCAAAACGGGTGCTCAGCATTTCGAGCGTACGGTTATTTATCTCGGCGCCCACGACGCGCTTCTGATTGAATACCTTGGCGGCGAGCAGGTCTCTGCCTCCTCCGACACCAATAACAAAGACACTCGCATCGTCGCGAAGGTGGTGAGCAAACGCCGTGACGTCGTACTTTAAGTGCTCTACGGACTTCGGGTTACCGTCGTAGAGGGTCATCACGGTCTCCGAGACACCGTCGATATCTATCATCCTCTCGCCTATCACCTTATCTCTCTTGTACGCCTTACTCAGCCCCCAGCTGTACGGAGTGGCCGTAAGTTTAAAAGGGTAGACCGCTATACGTGAAAACGCGTTCCATGTCTCAACCTCTGGTACATTATAACTCGACTTGACCCACTCAACCCTGACAGGCTGAAAGATAGCATTAACGAACATAACTCCCGTAAGGATAAAGAATGCTGCGGTAGCGGCGGTACGAAGACATTTGAACCGGTCGGGCTGGCAAGTACTCTCCTGCGCCGTACCGCCGGAAGTACGCGGAACAAAGAGCAAAGCGCCGAAAGCCGCAACCGCTCCGACAAAGAAGATAGCGCTCGGCGCGTCCATGGCATTGAGAAGCGGAAAGACTAAAAAGGCCCCGACCGCCGCGCCTATCAGGTCGGCCGCGTAGAACAGGCCGATCTTTTCAGGAAAACGGGTAAGGCAGAGGCAGATAACGACACCTGCAAAGGCGAACGGAGCGGAAATAACAAGATAGATGAAACCGGTTGCAAAGACACCTACACCGGTTAAACGCGGACTGAACGGGATAGCGAGAAATAACATCAGGGCTACATCAACGGAGACTGCAAAGAGGATAGTAAAGAGCGTGAGCCGCTCCGTCAATTTCTCTTCCGGAAAGAGGCTCTTGCCGAGGTAGACGGTAAGAGCCCCGACCGTGATGCCGAACATAGCCACCGAGATTGCAAAGAATGCGAAGTAATACCAGGTCGCAACGCTAAAGATTCGAGTCAAGAGTATTTCGAGCATCAATGCGGCAAGGCTCGTAAAAAAGAGTCCGGCATATGTGTTTCTCACAAAAACCTCACAGTAAAGGGTTCAAAAAAAACAGAATTTAAAAATATCTCCGGGATATAAGCAACGCTCAACAGGTAATGTGCAAGCTCCTGTGGAGCCTCTTCATTAGTCCGTATAACATACGACCCTGCTAATAGCCAAAACTATTCTCTTATTTTTGTTCATTAAACCTGCCGACAAAATGAACACGTACAAGCATAAACCCGCAAACGAGAAGAGATAAGGAACATAGCATAAGGCCCGCTTTAAAACTCGCAGGCAAGTACTTAAAGAGTACGGTCGATTCCCCGCTCTCTACCATCACGCCGCGTACAAGACCGTTGACCCGTAGCAGTTCGGCACTCTTTCCATTAACCTTAACCTTCCATCCGGGGTAGAAGGTATCGCTGAGCACCAGCAGGCCCGGTCTCCCGGTAGCAAGCTCTAGCTCAACGCTGTTTGCCTTGTAACTTGTAATAGTAACTCTTCTCTCTACGGCTGCTTCGAGCCCTTCGGCGCCCTCTCTTTTATCAACCCATTCAGGCAGCGCCTGAGCCGTTGTCTCTATTACGGCCCTCTCTCTCGTATTGAATCCTTCGGAATTAACACGGAACTGCGCCTCTTTACCAGAGCCGGCTCTCTCTACATCATAAACAATGTACGCCCTGTCGAGCGCATACGGGTTCTCAAAGACCTGAACCTCGGCACCGTATACCAGTGGAAAGAGCGGGGCTCCCTCGGATGTTCTGAAACGCCCCAGGCCATTTTCCGCCGTTACCGTGTCACCGGAAGAGGAGCCGGACGGAGAAGGCAGTATAAAATACTTTACTCCGAGCATAGAGTAGCCCTTCAGCCTGTAGAAAATATCCGACTCAACAGGTGTATAGACAGACTCAAAAAACCGGCCGGCTCCGCTCTGCGCTTTACGCTCAACACTCCTCTCGGGCCTTCCGGTAAACCACAATGCCGAATTCGGACCCTCTTCGTAAATATCGGCATAGAGGTACTCACTCTTAAAATCATGGTACGGTGAAGCTGCCAGAGAGTTTACGTAATGGACGTCTTGCAACTTTAAGGCGCTGGCAAAGTTAGGAAATAGCGCGCCGTATGTGCCTGCGACACGAAAGTCCCCCGGAGCCTCATTGAGGAACCGGACGTAAGGGGCGGCAACAAACGGGTCCTGCCTTTCTGGCAACCCCTGGGTGGAGGTTGAGTCGAGGTAAAGAAATAACCCGGCAAAACATAATACGGCTACTCCTCCTGCCTTCGGTCTCCTTAAAAAAAAGAGCATGACGGCAACAAGACCTATGGCCGTTGGCAGCCATTTAAGAGAGAGCGAGTCCGCACCCCAGCCGCGAGGTATTGCCCACCAGAGCTCAAGAGCCGTTAAAGCGATAATACCTGCGGTAACCGAGTAACGGACAGTACTCTTTGTACTGATTGTACCGAGCCCGAGTAAAAGAAGAACAGAACAGAGCACTAGAGACCCGAATAAGGTCGAGTACAGTATCGACGGAACAACAAACGGCCTCATGCCAGTACTGAAGAGCCCCTCTGAGTTTGCCACAAGTCCGAAAGCAGGCAGAAGAACCAGTAAAGCATACGAAAGAAGAAAAAAAGCGCCAAAAGCGATAAGGAGCGTAACAGGGTTTGCGCCGCCCGTACTTGCACATCGTACGCCCTTCGCGCCGTGCCCGTCCGTAACCTTTGTCACGTGCCCTGCTTTAATACCCCTGATTGCCTCAAAAGCGAAAGCGGCTGCCATTGAGACGGAGAAGATCAAGACGGGTCCGGCCCACCTGAGCGACCAGACACGGTCGAAGAGCGGAAGCTTACCTATCCAGAGAAAGGGCGGTATACCGATATTCTTTAAAAGAAGCACAGTAGCCACGGCAGCGAAGAAGAGAATAGGTCCCCTGAACCGAACAGAACGCAGAACGAGCGCATAGAGCGTGCCAAGGCCGGCCAACATAAGAGAGACCGTACCTGTGTAACCACCCAGCGTATCCCAGACACCGTTAATAGGCAGGAATCTAAAGTACCCGCTTTTGTACTCTACAAGCTGGCTGGCGCCGACTACCATGTCGGGGTCTGTGGGGAAGAGAGTGGCAGCCGGCGTCAGGTAGGCGAGCAGACTCCTTAAGTTGACGAGGCTCTGCGTGCCTATCGCCCCGCCTGCCGGGTGTATATGGTGGCTCGAATAGACCAGCTCTATAAAGAGGGCAAGAAGCGGAGCGGCCAATCCGAGACCGAGGGTGTAAGCGAGGCCGAACTTGGCCAATGAGGGCAGGAGCTCTGCCATCTGCCGAAACCTCAAGACTCGAAATAAGAACCAGAGAAAAGCGATAGCCGAGGCGTAGAGCGCCACCTCAGGCTGCCCCGCAAGCAGCATCAACCCCACGGCTACCGCCCCTGCAACCGTATCCCGGCCTAAAACCGAAGCCCACCCGCCTTTACTCCTGTCTCCCGCTGCCATCAGCTCCACCGCGTACATCAACACAGGCAGCATCATTGCGGTATTGGCAAACTGTTCGAGGTTTATAAACCAGGCAAAACAACCCGAGAGCATATAAAAGAGACCACCCAGAAAGGAGGAACCGACTGAGAGCCGGGCGGTATAGAGAAATAGGTAGGTGAAGAAGCCCGCGATAACGAGCCTGCCGAGCATAAAGTAGTCCCATGTAGAGACGGGGCTGATATCTTCGAGTATCTGATAAGGGAAGAAGACGCGCGTGGAGTACTGGGCGGCGAGCGGGGTGCCGGACGCCTGATACGGGTTCCAGAGCGGCAACTGGCCGCTTAAGTATAATTGCCCGACCAGCCTGTTAACCGGCGCTTCGTAATAGGCCGAGGTGCCTATGTCGACATTGAAAGTATTGGCAGGAGTGCGCCTCTGTTGCGCGTAGACCCCGTCCGGAGTAGTGCCATGGGGTTGAAATAACGGGGCGACAAGGCTCTTGCCTCCGAAGAAGACGGGTGCGTAGAGTACGGCGACAGTAGCTATATAGAGGGCGAGAACGAGCAGATGTCTCCGGCCGCCGGAGACTTTGCCGCCAAACAGGTCGCCCGAAACTTCACCTGAAGTTCCGCCAGAACTTCCAGTAGGCAGCCCGAGAGGTTTTCCGTTTCCGTCCTGCATAGAGTCACGTGCGTCAGGCAATTCTACCGAGTTTGGTTAAAAAATCTCCAACAGCCACCCTCAGCACCGCGCTAAGATCCCATGCCTGATTGAGGCTCTCTTTGTACTCTGCGGCGAGTTCCTCAAGCATCACAACTTGGTCCGCCTCAAGGGTTACGTTCAGGTCTACAAATTCCTCTTCGTGATCGTGTTCGTCATGCCCTGTCATATCTGCACCTCGCTCTCTTTAGTTCTTTTATACGATAAACGGCCAGTACAACTCTTTACCTGCGGGCCTGTTAACACTGCTGCTGCTCTTTCTTCTTTTTTGCCTCTTCGATTAAACGCGCCTTAAAGTCCCTGTGGGCCACCATAATGTCGCGCACCTCGTGGGCGTCGTCCGTTAAGTAGATAAGGTCGAGCTCGCTCTTGGAGATGGTCTTGTACTTTAACATTGTAGTCTTCATATAATCTACCAGCGGACACCAGAAGTCGGTACCGAAAAGGATAAGCGGAAACGGGTGTATCTTGTGCGTCTGAATAAGCGTGAGCGCCTCGAAGAACTCGTCCATCGTGCCGAAACCACCCGGCATACAGACATAACCCATGGCGTACTTGACGAACATGACCTTTCTGGCGAAGAAGTACCTGAAGTTGAGTATCTTGTTCTGAAACCTGTTCGGCTTCTGCTCCATGGGCAAAGAGATATTGAGCCCCACGGAAGTACCCTTGTGCCTCTTTCCGCCCTTGTTGGCGGCCTCCATTATTCCGGGCCCGCCCCCTGTAATAATGGCAAAACCCTCCTTCGCAAGCAGATCCGCGACCTCGACCGTCTTTATATAAAACTTGTCGGTCTTCTTTATGCGGGCCGAGCCGAAGATAGAGACGGCAGGGTCTATATGGGAGAGTTCGTCAAAACCCTCAATGAATTCGCTAAGAATCCTGAATAACCGCCACGTCTCTTTGCCTTTAAGATCTTCAACCATACCGGTCACCCCTTTGTGCGTTGGTGGTAGAGTAAAAAAAGAGAAGATGTCATGCTGAACTTGATTCAGGTCGCGCCGCGCGACAGCGAATATTAGGTGAACGAAACCTGCCTGGTTCTTTATTCACAAGTACAGACTGCTTAATCACATAGGTTGGGTTACGCTTCACCAACCCAGCATCTTTCTATTTAACAGCTTGTCATGCTGAGCTTGATTCAGCATCTTTGATTCATCATCTTAAAGACATATACAAATAAAACCAGACCCTGAATCGAGTTCAGGGTGACAAATGGTGGGCAGTGCCCACCCTACACGGCTGTGGTATACCTAAAATAAACGGGGCGTTCGCCCCTATTCCCACTCTATGGTGGCCGGAGGTTTGGAGCTTATGTCGTAAACGACTCTATTTACTCCCCTCACCTCATTTATAATTCTGGTGGAAATCGATTCCAAGAGATCGTACGGCAGGCGCACCCAGTCTGCGGTCATACCGTCGACGGACTCGACCGCGCGCACCGCGACCGTGTTTTCATAGGTACGCTCGTCGCCCATCACGCCTACGGTCTTAACGGGCAGCAGTACGTAGGGTGGGCACTGCCCACCATTATGTATTTACTCACCTCCATCTACTTCGTGGAATTCACACCCGTCACTACCCCATCCTTCCGGGTAGACACCTTCTTTGCAAAATTTATTGAAGGACGAAAACTCCCAATCCTTCGGACTATTTACCAAATCGTGTTTCACCGGATTATAATGGATGTAATCGCAATGAGCCGCGTAATCATCTTTGTCTCGGATACGATGTTCCCAAAAACGGCGCTGCCATACCGTACCCTCCCTGTGGCGCAAACGTGATACAGACGGTTTTGTAACTTCCATAAAATCCTTCATACGCTTTGTATACCCAGCTTTTATCAACCCCCAACGTATCGAGTAATTGGAATCTCCGTCAGGAAGTTCCCATATACAATGCAAATGATCTGGCAATAAGACCCATGCCTTTATTTCAAACGGATGCGACACCTTTATTTCTGTAATAACCTCCCTTAGAACCCTCCTCGACTCCGTAAGGCATAGTATTGGTTGCCTTGCATAAGCAACAACCGTAAAAAAGTACGTGCTTCCTTCTCTTACTCTCACATAGTTTGGCATCTATTTTACGCGGTGGGCAGTGCCCACCCTACAAAAAATGCTTTCATTGCGAGCGACAGCGAAGCAATCATTTCGTGTTCATTATAGATTGCTTCGTCACTTACGCTCCTCGCAAAGACAGATGACCTGCAATAAACGGGGCGACCGCCCTGCCTCTTTAAATGGAGCCGTCAACTACATACTAAATCCATCAAGCTCAGTAATTCGACTCAACCCCAATGGTACCTGCAATAAACGGGGCGTCCGCCCCTATTCCCACTCTATGGTGGCCGGAGGTTTGGAGCTTATGTCATAGACGACTCGGTTTACCCCCCTCACCTCGTTTATTATCCGGGTCGAAATCGATTCGAGCAGGTCGTACGGCAGGCGCACCCAGTCGGCGGTCATGCCATCGACGGACTCTACCGCGCGAACCGCTACGGTGTTTTCATAAGTGCGCTCGTCGCCCATAACTCCTACGGTCTTAACCGGCAAGAGCACCGCGAATGTCTGCCATATCTTCTTGTAGAGGCCTGCGGCCTTTACCTCTTCCAAGACAATGGCGTCGGCCTCGCGAAGTATGGAGCAACGCTCTTCGGTGACTTCTCCGATTATCCGGATAGCGAGTCCCGGGCCGGGAAAGGGCTGGCGCGAGACGAGTTCGTCGCTCATGCCCATTGCGCGCCCGAGAAGCCGAACCTCGTCCTTAAAGAGTTCCCGTAAAGGCTCGACTAACTTGAGCTTCATAATGTCCAAGAGGCCGCCGACATTATGGTGGCTTTTAATGGTGGCCGAAGGGCCCTTGAAGCTGACCGACTCAATTACGTCGGGGTAGAGCGTACCTTGAGCGAGGAACTTTACGCCTTTGAGCTTTTTGGCCTCGGCCTCGAAGACATGAATAAACTCGTTGCCTATGATCTTGCGCTTTCTCTCCGGGTCGGTCACGCCATTCAGTTTTTTCATGAAGCGGGCTCTGGCGTCTATGCAGTGAAGGTCCATATTGAAGTTGTTGCGCAGCATCTTCTCAACCGCCCCGGCCTCGTCCTTTCTGAGCACCCCGTTATCAACGAAGATACAGGTGAGCTGCCGCCCGATAGCCTTGTGGACGAGTAACGCAGCAACAGAAGAGTCCACCCCGCCTGAGATACCGCAAACGACATGAGAAGTACCGACTTGAGAGCGGATAGTCTCTATAGAGCTCTCGATAAAGGACTCCATGGTCCAGTTCGGCTTCAGTTTTGCTATTTTGAATAAAAAATTGGAAATGATTTTGGTGCCCGCCGGGGTATGAACTACCTCGGGGTGGAACTGTACGCCGTAAATATTCAATTTGGCATTACGCATGGCGCAATGTTTCGAGTTTGAGCTGTGAGCAATGGAGGTAAAACCTTTGGGAAGAGATTCGAGCCTGTCTCCGTGGCTCATCCAGACCTTGATCGACTTCGACTTTATACCGCTAAAGAGATCGCCCTTTGAGTCTATTATAAGCTTTGCCCCGCCGTACTCTCTCTTGGTCGAACGCTCGACTATTCCGCCGAGTACTTTCGTGGTCAACTGCATGCCGTAACAGATTCCGAGTACCGGCACGCCGAGGTTGAAGAGGCTTTTGGTGATCTTGGGTGCGCCCTTGTCGAAAACGGATGACGGGCCGCCGGAGAGGATAAAGGCGCTCGCTTTGAAGCGGCGTATAAAATCGATACCGACATTGTACGGGTGGATCTCGCAGTAGACCTTCGCCTCTCTAACGCGACGGGCTATAAGCTGGGTGTACTGGGAACCGAAGTCGAGTATTAAAACCTTCTGTGCGTGTATATCCATCTTAAATTATCGAGTCCAATCTTCTTAATTCGTCGGTTTTTTTCTTCTATCCGTCTCTAAAGTTCTTTTAAATTCTTTAAAAATCGTCAAAATTCTCCGGGAATCGTGCCGAAAAAAGCCTAGAAATCGAGCTTATAATTCGGCGGCTCCTTGGTTATAGTAACGTCATGCACATGACTCTCTCTAAGTCCAGAGGCGCTAATTCTCAAGAAACGAGCCTTCTTATGGAGCTCGGTTATGGTCTTGGAACCGCAGTACCCCATGCCGGCTTTCAGCCCTCCGATCATCTGGTATATGGTGGATGCGAGCGGGCCCTTGTGCGGCACGCGCCCCTCTATACCCTCAGGCACAAGCTTAAGGTCACTCTCAACATCATCCTGAAAATACCTGTCTTTACTGCCTCTTTTCATCGCCTCAATAGAACCCATACCGCGATAGAGTTTGAATGTCCGGCCCTGCAACAGAACGGTCTCACCGGGACTTTCATCGGTTCCGGCAAAGAGCCCTCCTATCATTACGGAGTCGGCGCCTGCGGCTATCGCCTTGGTAACGTCTCCTGAGAACTTGATACCGCCGTCCGATATAACGGGAACCCCTTTTCTCCGAGCAACCTTAACGACGTCCGATACGGCAGTAATCTGCGGCACGCCTATTCCGGTAACTATGCGCGTGGTGCAGATAGAACCCGGCCCGACACCAACCTTTATTCCGTCCACCCCTGCCTTGATCAAGGCCTCGGCAGCCTCTGCCGTAGCGACGTTACCGGCCACAAGCTGGCACGTAAAGTTCTTCTTGGTCGACTTTACGGCATCTATAACGCCTTTGGAATGGCCGTGCGCGGTATCCAAGAAGATACAGTCGGCTCCGGCTTCCAGGAGTGCAGAGGTGCGCTCCTCCCTGTCGAAAGAGACGCCTACAGCGGCCCCGACCCTCAGGCGGCCATGTACGTCTTTACAGGAGTTCGGGTGCTTCTCCCTCTTTTCGATGTCAGTTACGGTTATCAGCCCCTTCAACCGTCCCTTGCTATCGACTATCGGCAGCTTCTCTATCCTGAACTCATGCAGAATCGCATGCGCCTTCTCTATCGAGGTTCTGGTGCGCGCGGTCACTACGTCCTGCGTCATCACCTCGGAGATCAGGCGGTCTGGATCTAACTCGAACCTCAAGTCCCTGTTGGTCAGTATGCCTACCAATACGCCGTTCTTAACTATCGGAAATCCGGAGATATTCTCTCTCTGCATTATATCGAGCGCATCACCTATCTTCTGCTCCGGACTTAACGTAAGCGGGTTTTTGATTATAACGGACTCGTACTTCTTTACCCTGTCGACCATTGCGGCCTGATCAGCTACGCTCAGGTTTTTATGTATAACACCCATGCCGCCGGCCTGAGCCATAGCTATTCCCATGCGCGCCTCGGTAACCGTATCCATGGCAGCGCTGAGAAATGGTACATTGAGCCTTATTTCAGCCGTTAATAACGTTGAAACGTCTACATCGCGCGGCAGAATCTTTGAGTAAGCAGGTTCGAGCAATACATCATCGAATGTCAAAGCCTGGCGTGATTTCAGATTTTCCATACTATTTCACTCCTGTCTTCTTTATCAATTCACGGCCAGATGTTGATGGCCAAACAACTTACATACGGTACTTAAGCGAGTAGCAGTCCCTCCAGCAGGCCTGCATCGCTGACTACCAGCTCTTTAAAACCGAAAGCACGCATCGCCAGAAGGATTATAGCGATTCCTGTAACAATCAGGTCTTCCCTGCCTTTTTCTATTGACGGGATCTTTTCACGCTCTTTGAGCGTAAGGCGTTTAAGCCTGTCAAATATAACCTCGATTCCTTCTTCGGTCAACGTGTAGTTGTTGATCCTGTCCGGGTCGTACTCATCCATTTTCATCTCGATTGCCGCAAGCGTCGTAACTGTACCCGCCGTTCCGACAAAGATCGCATCCTTTGAGTAGTACTTCTCAAGATCGATACCGTCGGCCTTCATCTGCGCCTTTAAGACCCCTATGACCCCCTCAATCTCTTCGGTCATATTGACCAGTTCTTCCTGTTTGGGCGGGTCCGAGAGCAGATACTGCTCGCTAAGATGAACCACACCGAGTTCCAGGCTCCAGGCCCCTTTAATCTCAGGCCCCGTTATTGAACCGGAAGAAGCGATAAACTCCGTGGAGCCTCCGCCTATGTCGATCGTTAGAATAGGCCTTCTAGCCAACAGGCTCTCTAAAGAGAGTACGGAGGTAACACCCAGCATACTGAGCGAGGCCTCTTGCTCACCGGTTATTATCTCTATCTCAAGCCCGGTCCGCTCCTTTACCCTCCTGACAATACTCTCTGCATTACAGGCCCTCCTCATCACGCTCGTAGCAGAGACTGTCGCGTTCTCTGTTTCGAGACCTTCTGAGATTATTACCTCCGCAAAGCGCGAGAGCGCCTTCATGCTCCTCTCTGCCGCCTCTTCGGATATCCCTACCTTTTCAGTATAACCGCCGCCAAGGCGCGTTATAGCCCTTTTACAGAGTAACGGTTCTATCTTGCCGTCTACGCCGACCTCGGCGATCAGAAGCCTGAGAGTATTGGTGCCTATATCTATGGAGGCGCGTTTCATGGAGTTTTAGCGCCTGCCCTCTGATTCACCGGATTCAGTGGCAATAGAGAGCTTGGTGGCCCCGGCCTCCTTGGCAATATCCAAGACATTTACAACAACCTCGTGTCTCGTCTCGCCGTCCGCCTTTAAAAGCACTGTCTTGTCCGTACTCTTTGTTAGCTCTTGGGTAAGGCTCGACTTAAGCTCATCTATGGTTACTATAACACCGTTAAGCTCTATCCGCCCCGCTTTATCAACCATGATAGTAGTAGACAGGCCTGCTTCCGCAGTACCAGTAGAGGCTGTCGGCAGCTTTATCTTGAAGGACTCATTCATTATGAGCGGGGTCGTGACCATAAATATGACGAGCAGCACGAGCATAACGTCGGTCAACGGGGTAATGTTAATCTCGGAGATTATACGCCCCTCGGTGCTTTTAAGATTCCAGGCCATTACCAAATACCTTTACAAGTGAATACGTTACTGTTGTTTGAGTTAAGATCGCCCACCGCAGGTGTGCTTTTAGGTTCCAGACCATTATTGAATACCTGTGCATAACTATAAAATCATAAAGCTTGTAATTAAAACGGGCGAACACTCTAAGTAAAGAGCTACTGCCCTGCGCCCCCATTATCAGACCCGAGTATCGGGACCACGAACTCGGAGGCGCGAGCCTCCAGTTCGAGAGCATTTCTCGCCGCAATGCGTACAAAGTAGTTGTATGCGATAACAGCCGGTACGGCAACAAATAAGCCTGCGGCGGTTGCGACCAGCGCCTCTGCAATACCGTCTGCAACCGCGGCCGGCCCTGCGGTCCCGATTCCGGACATATCGCCGAAGGCGTGTATGATTCCGACCACAGTACCGAAGAGGCCTATAAACGGAGCAGTGGAGCCGATGGTGCCGATGATACCGACGAACCTCTCAAGCGCGGCCAGTTCGGCCCTACCGGCAAGTTCCATAGAGCGGAGCACCTCATCTCTTCCGGCGCCCCTTACGTTGTACCCGGAGAGGTAGACGCGGGAGAGCGCAGAAGGCTCTGCCTCGCACAGAGCAGCGCCGCTCGCCACGCCGCTATCGTTAACGCTGCTCTTCAGACGAACGCAGAAGAGAGCGAGGGTTGACTTGAAGTTACGGTAGGTCCAGAAACGCTCCAGCATGACCGCAATAGAGATGAGCGAGAAGAGGGCGAGTACCAGAACCGGGATGCCGCCCTTTAGCAACATATCGAAATAACTAAGTCCTTCAAACATTTATAAGAGATACCTCATTATATGAATAGATAATAAAAAACAGGATCGCAGGCCTGCTAACCGCCTCTGTACTCGCTGACATAACCGATATAATTGGCCGCCGATTGAAGTATTCCGGCCTTCTCATCATCGGTCAACTCCCTCTTAACCTTGCCGGGCACCCCGACCACGAGGCTTCCCGGAGGCACCTCCATGCCTTCGGTAACAAGCGCGCCGGCCCCGATCATGGAATATGCACCGACCGTAGCGCCGTCGAGCACAATGGCGCCCATTCCAATTAAACACCTGTTGTGTATGGTGCAGCCGTGAAGCGTAACATTATGGCCTACGGTTACGTTGTCGCCTATAACAAGCGGATGGGTATCGTGCGTGACATGCAGCGTAGAGCTGTCCTGGATATTGGTTCTTGCGCCTATCCTGATATAGTGCACGTCTCCTCTAACCACGGCGTTGAACCATATAGAGGAGTCTTCACCTATCTCCACGTCGCCTATAACAGCGGCGCTGTCGACGCAGAAGACAGTCTCATGTAGTTTTGGGTATATTGACTTGAATGGCAGGATCATCTACTCTAGGGCTCCTACGGCAGAAGTTATATTGAAAACCGTGCTCTATAGAATAGCAGAATTTATCAGATTTCCGAATAAATCACAAGAGATTGATAGGCAAAACAGTCCGCATCTGAAGATTATTTCAGATACTCCAGTTTGAGAACTCTTCGCGTACTCTGCGTTACAGCAAAGAGTGACGACCTTCTAAGACCTACGGCCCATATGATATCGCCTTTCACGGTCACAAGAGGCAAAGAGGCTCTTGAAGCCCTCGGTACTTTTGCGTCTATAAAAAGCTCTTTAAGCTTTCTATGCCCGCTCATGCCGAAGAGGCTCATTCTGTCTCCGGCAACAAAGGTACGGGCACTGAGCCCTTCTAAAGAGGTCTCTATGTCATCAAAATCGAAATAAGCTGTCAACTCACCGGCTTTATACTCAAGGGGTAGAGCGGTTAGAGTCGTTGCAACTGTTGCGACTATAGATGCGCCGGAAGAGCTTTCGGAATCGGCGCCGGAAGAGTCCGAAGGACCTGGCAACATGGTACGGCCCGGCACCTGTAGTTCCATGTCGTAGGCTAGCGGCTTTTTCGGGACCGTATCGACAAACCTGATAACTTCGTAATCCCGGGCTATACGGACTCCGCCCGGAAGATTGAGCGAACCCGAAGGGTTCGGCGACTCAACGAGCGAACACATGGCGTCTACATGGACAGCGTAAAAACCGGCGCGCGCCCCAAAGAACTCGGTCGCCTTTAGGAGCAGACGGGAAAGGATCGCAGGGTGTGCTTCCAGAAGTACCAGTCGGTCCAAGACTATCTCGTGCGCTCCTGAGTCCTGCACTGCTCTGTCGAACAGTTCTGTAGCCGACATAGCTAGGTACTCTTCGTCGCGTCGAAAGTTTAGGGCCGACCGGGCCAGGCTCTCTAGCAGGTTCGGGTTGTACCGCTCTTTCAAGAGCCCGATCAGGTTATGCCTGATATCGTTTCTTAAGTACTTGTCGCTTCTGTTTGTAGAATCAACAACAAATTCTAGATTGACACTCTCGGCAAAGGCCTCTATCTCCTCCCTGCTCGATTCGAGCAGGGGTCTGACGTAAGGCAACCTGACAGGAGGTATACCCGCAAGGCCGCCAACGCCTGCCCCGGATATAAAACGCATGAGCATGGTCTCGCTTACGTCCGAGAGCGTATGAGCTGTCGCAATAGACTCTGCTCCGGTATTATTAGCGACAGACTCAAAAAAACCGTACCGGGCCTCTCGCGCCGAGGCCTGGGTGGAGCCGCCTTTTGATGCCAGAAAGTCCGGCTCTAGCCTTGCGGACTCGAACCTGAGACCGAGGCTCGAAGCGAGCGAAGCAGTGAAATCAAGATCGCGTTCAGACTCGGCGCCGCGAAGGTTATGGTTGAGATGACAGACTACAAGAGTAAGGTCGAGTTCTTTGGAGAGTTCATCCAGAATAGCGAGCAACGCAACGGAGTCAACACCGCCTGAGACGGCAACGAGAACAACGCTGCCGCGCGTAAACATCTTGTGCAGCGCCACAGACCGACGTACGCGCCTGTATAGAACGGTATCTTTAACGGAATTGCTCTCTTTTAACATAGAGCAATTATAATTCATTATAGAGACGAGTGACAGAATTTATTTAGGATAAATAAAAATCAAGAGAGACTGAATGAGAGAGCAAAGAACGATATAAGGGATGAAGAGTGGATGCGCAGTAAGTTACTCTGGTATTACTCTCCGGAGCCGACCCCGGAGGCGCGTTCGCTCCTCAGTTGCTTTCGCTGGGTGGCAAAGATGTACTTGATAATAACCTCGCGGGTGGCCTCGTCCAGGTCTACAAACTTGACTGCGACTTCGTACTGACCGTTATCCAGCGGTGTGGCGCGTACCACCTGACACTTGAGATCTACCTTGCCCGCAAGGTTCGGAAGCACGCTCTGTACCCTTAGCAACGCGCCCTCGGCAAAACTCTCATTGGAGGTAAACCTGAGACCCCCGCCGCTTATATTAACGTCAGTCGCTTCGGGCAAGGCGAAACCGTCTTTATCGCTCATATGTTTCAAGAGCATATTGAGCTTCTGATCTATATCGAAAAGGAGTTTGTAGAGGTGCGGTGACTCTTGTGAGCCGACATCGGGACCGTCGAAGATGCTCTCGGCGCTCGATTCAAAGTTCCCATTCGTTTCGTCGATTGGAGAATAGAAGATCGAGATGCGGTCGTCGCACCGTGCATGTTCACGCTGGGCTCCGCTCCGTTCTTGCTTTTCCCGGTCTTCTCTTTCGTTCTCTGTAGAACGCCCCATACCTAAATAGCCTCTTAAGGGTTGCTCTCATGTATACAGCTTTCAATAAATGCCTCAACAACATCCGGGTCGAACTGGGTTCCGCTACAGCCGACTATCTCTTCGACAGCCACTTCGGCGCTCAACGCCTCCCTGTACGGCCTCGATGACGTCATGGCGTCATACGTATCCGCAACACTGAAAATCCTTGCTGCTATCGGTATCTGTTCTCGCGCCAGGCCGTTCGGATACCCCTTGCCGTCCCATCTCTCGTGATGGTACAGAATTACCGACTTTTCGGAATCGAGCAGGTTGAGAGGCCTCAGTATCTCTTCTCCCCTCACAACGTGCGACTTCATCATAACACACTCTGTAGGCGTAAAAGAACCCCTCTTCAGAAGCACGTCGTCGCGCACCCCGATCTTGCCTACGTCATGAAGCGGCCCTGCGAAACTTATAGAATCGAGCACCTCCTGGGTGCTGTCATAAGAGCGCGCTATCTCAAGGGCATACTGAGTCACCCTGTTTGAATGGTCCTTCGTATAGGTGTCTCTGGCGTCGAGGGCGTTTATCAGCGAGTTGATAGCGCCTATTACGTTGGAGAAAATATTCTCGGTAAGCGTAATGTTCTCAAGTTTCAACGAGGCCTTTGCCAGAAGGTTAAGCAGAAGCCCTAGCGACTCGTTAGAGATACCGGCGGAAGAGTCTTTACCGGTAAGGCCGAGCAGCATTACGACCTCTCTGTTAATGAGCAGCGGCGCAAGCGTTAGCAGCACTCTCTTGTTGATGGCCACGCAACCGGTTATTAGCGGTTCGAGCTCTTCGGTGCTCTCGATATGAAGCGTAGAGTAACACTTGTTCTTGATGACGCTCTTAAAAGGCTCGATATCGATTCCGTACCTGGTACCTAAAAGCACCTTTTCGTCAGAGAAGCCTGAAACGGCGCGAACGACAAGTTCGTCCTTCTCAACCTCCACAACCATAATGAAGGCCTGCTCCGCATCGGTTATGATCTGACCGAGATGCATGGTCTTGCGAAAGACATCATCTTTTTCGGTTGCGTCATCTACGGACTCGCTGATGGTATGCATAATAGAAAGCTCTTTGACCTTGTCTTCGAGCCTTCTTCTCGCCGTTTCATGATAAGTATCCGGCGCCTCTAAAACGGTAAACTCGTCACCGGTGGCAATGGCCGTTAACTTTCTTTCATCGCTGCCCGAACTCTCTTTTTCACTCAAAACCTTACTGAGAGAAGATTCGAGCTCATTGATACTGAATGGCTTGGTTAGAAAATCGTTTGCGCCGTACTTCAACGCCTCTACGGTTACATCTATAGATGGGTAACCGGTTATCATTATTACCGGTATCCGGGGCGAAGCCTCCCTTGCACCTTTTAGGAAATCGATGCCCGAGAGTCCCGGCATATTAATGTCGGTTACGAGCACATCATACCGGTCGGCACTGAGACGCAACTCTTCAATAGCCGACTCGGCGTTATCAAATGTTATTACTACCCAGCCTCTTGCTGAAAGTATCGTTGAAACGGCATCGCTGACAATATCATCATCATCGACGAGCATCACCCTTAAAGGCTCTGTCTGTACTGAAGCTGCCTCCAAAGAAGTTCTCCCTCTATTCTATTATAAGTGGCATAACTAAGACTGTTTTCAAGCTTTCGCCTGAGACTTGATTTTAAGAAGCCTGTCGGCCTCTTTGAGGTACTCTTTCTGGCGATGAACGCCTTGAGCACCCTTGCCGGCCGCACCATCGATACCGATTGAACCGGTATCCTCGGCAGTTCCGGACTTTTCTATAGCCGAAGCAGCAGGTTTAGCCTGTGGGGAAGCATTTGGAGAACCGGTAGAAGCAGAAACATCACCGCCCACCTTATCCTTTAGCATGGCGATTTCACTATACGCATCTCTAAGCTCGTCGAGCAAAGCCTTGTTCTGAAAAGTCAACCTGAGCCGCTCGCAAGCGTTCTTGATAACGATCATTAGCTCATCGAGCCTGAAAGGTTTCGCTATGTAGTCGTAAGCACCGGCCTCAATAGCCTTTACTGCCGTCTCGATAGTTGCATAACCGGTTATGATGATAACGAGAATATCCTTATCGAGCTCCTTGACCTTCTTAAGAAGCGTAAGACCGTCCATGCCCGGCATCATGAGGTCGCAGACCACAAGGTCATACTTCTCCATGCGGAGCTTCAAGAGCGCCTCCTGGCCGTCCTTGGCAACGTCAGCAACATAGTCCCAGTTCCTAACAGCCTCAATAAGAAGCTCCCTCAGGTCTACGTCGTCATCGACTATAAGAATTTTAAATTTCTCTGCTGCCATCAATACCTGCCTTATTTTGCCTCAACCGCCAGAGCCGCGCTTTCTTCTTTTTGCGGCAGCTTCCAGAACAGTATCGTCACTTGCTATTCTAGAGATTATCCGCCCCATTACAAGCTTCTTCCTGCCTTCACTTGATAGAGCTGCAACCCCTCCTACCTCAACCTTGCTTTTATCCGCAACTCCTGCCTGTTTATCTCCGTTTTTACTCGGTTTGCAGGGTTTTAATGCCTTCACATCTCCCTTACGCTTCGATCTCACCTACTGTCCTTCCAATTAAGTTACCCTTAAGTCATCCCGGACATACATGATCTCCGACGTGTAGTACAATACTACTTTTTACTTCGGTAGTTCACGCCATACCTTTAGTCTTTTTTTTTACTTTTTGTTGTTATGGTAATAGAAGGGGGCGGCATGGCTAACGCGATACTTAACACTGTAAAATTGGTATGTTACAGATAAACAAATGACGCAATACGTACAAGGTGTTATAGCTTTATGGTTAACTATTATGAATCAAATGCGGTTTCTGCAAAGGAATGAAAAGTAACGACCTACCTGGACTCGGAGTACGCCCTCATTGCGGCGCTACCTTTCTGGATACTGCTCACCTTCTGCTTGTGCTCCTCAATAGTGGTCTCGATATTGAGGTTAAGATCTTTGTTCTGCAAGAGAACCTTATCTACCAACTGTCTCACCATCGGCTCTTCTACATATTTGTCTAAAGATAACGCAGAGAGTTCGTTAAAGATAACAGCTCTGTCCTTCTGGCACTCCAGCATCTCTACCAGCCTGTTTTCTTCAAAGTACTTGAACTGTTTCTTTGATAATTCAAAGACCTCTGCTAAGAGCAACCTCACCTTCTCAAGGTCAGACACCATAACTTATGCTCCGCCTCTGCTCCAGGACGTTTACTACAGGAGTTTCGACCTTGTTATCCGAGATCGCCTCCCAGCCCTGCTTCAGCTCACTAATAACCCTGCTGAATACGTCGATCGGTTTGCTGTCGTTATTCATATTTGCATTGTTGAGCTGCTCAATACCGTACTGGTACAGATGAAAAAGGTTGTCCGCAATCTCTCCGCCCCTCTCCATATCGAGGCAGCCGCACAACTCGGTCACAATAGCTAAAGACCTGTTTATGTTGTAATTTCTCGACTCCACATTGCCTTCCTCAATCGCCTTCTGCGCAATCGTATTGAACTTAATGATACCGTCGTACAGCATTACAACCAGTCTAACTCTGTCGGCAGTCAACACCTGGACATTCTGATATTTCTGCACGTTATTCATGTCTGGCTATCCCCCTATGAGAGCTGTAAGAAAATTGCTCTGTTGTTTCATGCCGGCAAGAAGCAGCTCCAGAGCCGTAAACTCAGCCCTAATGCGCGACTCATAAGCCGCAAGCTGCAACTCCTTATTCCTTATGGTAGTGTCAATAGTATCTATACTGGATGCGATACCTTCCTGCTTCTTCGTCACCCTGCCGTCTGAAAAGTCGGTAATCTCGTCTGCGATATCCTGAATCAGTCCCGCAAACCCCTTATACGCAGTACTGTCCTCAACAAACAGGTCTCTCAGGTTGGCAAAATCGGTAGACAATGCATTGTCAAAAATAGTTGAATCGATTGAAAATTTTCCGTTGATATCAATGCTGACCCCGGCATGAACCAGCCTGTTCATGGAAGAACTGAGGCCGGTAACCTCCTGCATCATGACACGCTTGATATCTTCACTGATGCTCCTCGAAATCGGCTCGCCAAAGAGCGGCTCAGCGATCTTGGTGTCGCTGTTGAACCTGTTGTTGTCACTTATGTAACCAGCTACCTCATTATAGGCGTCGAGTATTGCCTGCACCTTGGCGCGAACAGAACCCGCATCTCTCGCTATCGTTACATTAACGGTCTTCGCGGCATCGGCGGAAAGAAGATTGAGCGTTACTCCGTCGATAACGTCCGTTACGGTATTCGACTGAGAGGTGATGGAGAGCGTGTCTACGGTAAAGGCCGCATCCTGCGAGGCCTGAAGCGTAGAGATAGTCAGGTCCGTATCGTTGGTAACTACGGTCACGTCACTCGCAGTTCCGGTGGAATCACTCTTCAAGGTTAACCTGTACGGATTGGTCGGGTCTCCATCGTTAAGAATCGATGCCGTAACACCGGCATCGAGCGAGTTGATGGCATCCCTCAGATCTTCGAGAGTGGTTGTAGCAGTAACGTTTACGGTCTGATTCGCTCC
This sequence comes from Deltaproteobacteria bacterium, assembly GCA_029262515.1. Taxonomy (GTDB): domain Bacteria; phylum Desulfobacterota; class GWC2-55-46; order GWC2-55-46; family JADFVP01; genus JADFVP01. The sequence continues at coordinate 101,374 of JAJCZH010000008.1, forward strand.
CGTACCGACTTTAAAAACAAAGGTACCGGTTACCGACGAAATAGTAGAGGTGGAAGTTGCAACGCCTGTGGCTATGAGCTTATGCGACTTGGCCAGGGCGCTTACGACAAGATCATAAGTTCCGGCGCCCGCAGTTGAAGCGGAATTGGCTATAAGTACTGTCTCGTCTGTTGAGGAAGTGGTGTAGACATTGAAGTCATTGCTCTCGTTCAGTGCTTCAGCGGCATCTCTCAAGGTCTTCACATGGGTACCGAGAGTATCGTATGTGGAACTCAGTTCATCTAACTTACCTCTATCGTTGTCGAGAGAATTAATCGGCTGACGCTGAAGGCTTACAAGCTGCTCGATCAGCTGCCCGTAATCTATTCCGCTCATTAATCCCGTTGTTGCCGCTATAGCCATAATAAACCTCTATTCTCCCAAAACAGGCACTCTTTGTAAACTCTTAGAATCTATAACTCATTGCCAGCTTGCATCAGGTCCTGACATCATGCAACACACCTACCTGTTGGTGAATCTTTTCGATCTTATCCCTGATAGCAATAATCTCCTCTGAAGGAATCTGCCTTATAACCTCGTTAGTCTCAGGATCAAGCACCTTCACAACCACATCATGTTCCACGGCATCTACCTCAAACTTTAAGTCTGTAGCGAGGCTTTTAAGGTGCAGCTCTATCTCGGACGCAGCTTTCACTACCTCCTCTTTTGTCACGGGTTCCGTGCTCTTGGTCTCTTTCGGCTCTTGAGAAGTTACACTCTGCCTGTCTTCGTCCTTAACTGCCTGTGCAGGTAGGGCTTTTGCAACTTCGGTTACAGCTTCTTCCGGAGGCTCGCTGGCTACAACATTATAGGTGATTGAAGTATCAATTATCATAACCCCTCCTTAGGTGCGGCGGGGACCGTATGTCCCCGCCATAAAGCACCCTTGGAATACACGTACTTACTACCTGAGCAACGTCAACGCATTGTTCGGCAGCGTATTAGCCTGGGCAAGTACCGAGGTACCGGCCTGAACCATTATCTGGTTTCTTGTATAGATAGCGGTCTCAAAAGCGAAGTCCGCGTCTCTGATACGAGATTCAGCAGCCTGGAAGTTAGTGAACGTAACCTGCAGGTTGGTAAGCGTTGTTGAGAGCCTACTGGAACTCGCACCGAAAACAGATCTTGCATCGTTGACGGTTTTAAGAGCGGAACTGATAGTATCGATCGCTCCGAGTGCTCCGGTTACCGAAGAGAGAGCCCCTGCGGAGAGGCTGAGACCGATGGAGCCGGTCGCGCCTGCAGAGGTAAGCGCTATCATCGAAACAGACAACTGGTCATTTGAAGAGTTCTTAAACCCGATAAACATGGTAAGCGAACTTACGGAACCGTTCAGGAGCTTGTTTCCACCGAACTCAGTGGTCTGGGCAACCCTCTCGATCTCACTGACGAGTTTGTCGTACTCATCTGAGTAGTAACTTCTTGTGTTGGAATCCAGAGTACCCTGTGCGGCGCTGGCGGCCAGTTCACCCATTCTTGTAAGAATCATGGTGACCTGCTCGGCGGCCTTATCACTTATTTCAAGGGCGCTGATACCGTCATTTGCGTTACGCATGGATGCCTGGATCATTCTGGACTGGGATCTTAACTGATCAGCTCTGGCCAGACCTGCTGCATCGTCAACGGCATTGTTGACTCTGAGGCCGGATGAAAGTCTCTGTACACTGACCTTCAACTGTGAGTTGGATGTGGCGATGTTACGCTGAGCTACTAGAGATGCGATATTAGTGTTGATAACTAATGGCATGTATATACCCTCCTTAGTCTGTTCTTTCGGCGTCCTTGCCGGTTATTCAGTTTTACAAATCTACAACTTTGCCGGTTTCCTGTTCAGCCTAAATTAAAATTATCCTCCTTTCGGCCAGATTACAGTCCACCATTACTACTCTCTTCGGATAATTCTAGTATAACTTAAGAAAAAATCAAGAACTTTTATCAAAAAATAAACTTTTTAATATTTCCTCAACTAATGGCTTCAACTCATATTCGAGCACATCGGCTAAAAGCACGTTATCTGTTGAGTCCCTGGCCTCCTTTACAGTCTCAAGGCAGTCGAGGATAGACTTGTAGTAAGCTGAAGGATCTTGCCGGAAGATCGAGATATCAAACTTCTTTCCCCCGCTGAAGAGTTCGTGCATAGTCTTTACGATCTCGGTCATACCGTCAACTATAACAACCACGGAGACATCAACGGAAGCGCCGCCGAGCCTGACACCGTCTACGCATTTATCTATATTTTCGAGTACCACCCTTAGATAGTTCTCTAAAACATCGACACCCTCAAGGACAATTCTCTCAACAGTCGCAGAGGTCAGCTTAAGTTCGTTAAACTCTAAAATAAGCCTCTTAGAGACAGGATCGTCCCGCCAGGAGTCAAACTCATCTCCATCTAGGCTCAATGCGCATATAAAACGCCTGTGCTCCCTAAGCTGCTCTTCGAGTACAAAGACGAGCTTTTCTACCGTCGTATCATGTTCCGTATCCTCAAACTCTACTTTCGAGTCATCGAGATAGATATCGGTCATTAGGTTACCTGCTCTCCAATTAAAAACAAAACCGTTACTTTATCAAATTACCGCACCGGTTCGCTCTGTTGCAAAGACTTAGGCTCCACCACCCTCGACTCCACCATATTTATCGCAGAGTCGAAGAGAGGCAACAGCTTTTTCGTCATCTCCCCAACCTCTGTATAGGTCTTTTCTATAGTCTCTACGTCAACCTTGAATTGCTCTTCCTGGCTCTCCGACACCTCTTCACGGAGCTGCTCTTTCAACTGATGCGTATAGGCCGTTAGCGCCTCCCATAGAAAGGGCGTCTTGCGGGTCATGTCAAAGAGGCTCTTTTCCAGCGCCTCTATCTTCTTTACGTTTTTGACAAGCTCCGGCGTAAGCCCCAGAAGCTTAAACGAAGCGCGTATTTTCTCAACCTCTTTAAATATCTTTACAGCCTGTTTCCTAATATATACCAAACCATCGCGCATCTGTACAAGAGATTTCCCAAGAGCCTTGAAATCGACCGGTATCCTGGCACTTACAGCAGACTCTATAACCGTGTCGATATATATATCTTCATGAACATGCCTCTTGATCGCCTCTTCAAGGCTTATATGCTCCATACCGTCGATATAAGCCCCCCCCTCTGTGGCATTTATCACCTTCTGCGACATATCTTCTTTTTTCATGTAATGCATATAGGTCTCGAACCACTGGTGAAATGTTACCCAGTCGAACTTGCTGGCCACCGGTGAGCCGTTCAAACCCTTTAGCCAGAGAATGGTATAATCCACTCTACCGGTACGTCCGTCGGCATAATCCCAGTCGATCCGGCCCGTCCCGTTTTTACTATCTATGGTAAGTTGCTGCCCCTCGTAAACGCCTCCCGATACATGCGTCTCCCCGTCTCCGAAGGCGAGGTCCTGACCCACAAAGATAACCGGATCACAACCGAACATAATACCCATATCGAGGGCGGATGTCGTAACCGAGCCGCCTATAGAGGCGAAGTAGCGGCAGCCCCACATCTGGGCCTGCTCAGTACTAAGGTTACTGAACGCATTGAAGAAAGTGAACTTGCTCTTCATCTTCCTTTCAAAGAGCTTGGGGCTCGCCACCTCGGCCAAGATAAGATGTACTTCTTTATCGGTGTCGGAATTTGTAAAGTACTCCGGCATATCTATTCTCTCGCCGCCTATGACGAAGTCCGGCACAACACCGAGGCGGAGAAGTGGTTTATACGCGGTAATAGCCGCAATTATTACGGCCTTTCCCTTGATCTCTTTTAACAGGTGTCCATTTTTATTTAGCGACGGGCCGGCTCCGACTACAACCATCGGTTTGCCTTTAAACCTTCCCCTCAGCACGTCTATAGAAGGAGTCTCGGGAAAATAGTTGAAGTTTTCGAGATAATTCTCTATCCACGGGAGCCTCGAGTCAATATTAGTCTTTATCGCCACCTGTGTAGTGGTATAGGCGTTCTGCACCTTGTTGGTGAAATCTGAAAACTCTTTCTGAAAAGTCGTCCTGTAAGGGCCCGGCTGATAACTCAACAGGCTGTCCATACCGTCCACATAGTCGCGTATGCAGTGCGTTGCGCTTAGGGTATCGTTAAAGAGGAAGACCGAGCCGCCGGACAACTCTTCACTTAGATCCACGGCGCTGAGCACCGAGTGGAGTATATCCATCTTAGGCTCGAAGACGATCAGTTTTTCGTGCCCCTTCTCAATAAAAAGCTTTATATGATAACCGCATCCGAGGCCGAAAAGAACAACCCAGTCCGGCTTTTTCACCAGAATATCATCCACCTGTCCGGTAGCTTCCTTGAGCGGGTCGTAACTGCTATGAAAGAACCGGCCGTCGTACTTGAAGGTATACAGCCCGTTTCGGGCACGCAGAAGCTCTACGTCCGCACCTTCGTACTCCCTCAGGTCACCGGCTAACTCGGCACTCTTCTTCTCTAAAGCTGAGATGTTCCTTTCCAGGATTCCTGAAGCGCATCCGGCCTGGCCCATATTCTCACTGTCACTCATAAACACTTAACCTTATTGATTTTTTAAGTTCTCTTAGCCGAAATTGTAAAGACAGCCTCATTGTAACCACGCCAGACCCACCACGCCGTATCGTCAAGCTCTCCTATGCTATGATAGATTCTGAGAAAGAAGGAGTCGTCGACATCGGTATAACTTACCATGGGCACCGAATAGAGGCGCGATTTATCAGCCTCGATCCTGACGCTCTTTTCACTGTCTCCGATTGTCACTACCCCGTCTGTCGCCCCGAGGCAGGCCGAGGCCGACACGCCTGGGCACGGCGGCTGGTCGTGGGTGACGTTATGTCCCTCGAGAAAGAAGCGTTCTGCCATATCGCCGCCGTTTACTGACTCGCACCAGAGGCTCGAACGCTCAAAACCGGACGGCAGGGCAGTAAAGATACCGAGCCTTAAAGAGCTTGCCACCAGCCCGTTTACCTTGAGCCTGTATGAGAGCCTCACCTTCGGCTCATACTTAGAAATTGTGTACGTCTTCCAGAGCGTACACATTTGGAGCGTAACCTTAACGCTTATGGTCACTGAAGAGCTATTCTCTTCAACTTCCGGGTTTATGGCAAGAAGATCTGTGCTCTTGAGGGCATCTTTCGTAAGGTGGATCAGGTGACCGCTAAAGAAATCGGCCCCAAGAGACATATCGTTATAGTAACCGTGATCAAGGGTTCCTATAAGCGGCTTTTGCGACACAGCCGGAAAAATCAGCCCCTTGATGGCGAGCCCTTTGTTGGTCAAAAACTCAGCTACGACCGTTTCCGTCGAAACCTTTAATAAGTTCCCGGTTGAAGTAATCTCAGCCTTCTCATCACCACCCAACCCATCCTCTCTCCCACTCACCAACATCCCGGCGCCTAGGTCGAGGCCAAGGGCCGCGCCGCTTGCTGCTCCGACAACCGAGTGCCGGGGAAGTTGCGCCGAGCCTGCCATAACAGCTTCAGTCTCAACCTTAAGCCATCCCAGCAACCTATGAAAGTTAAAGAACTTTTCGTCAATAGTATTTGTTCTAAAATCACTGGCCCAGAGTTCTACGAGCGTCTCTTTCATTCGAATAAGGAGGTCGTCTTCAACGAGGTTACCGGCCGCTATAATAGACCTGATAGAGTCGTAAAGCTTATAACACTCCGTATTGATATGCGTACTGTCGCGCCCGGCCACGGCCCAGCGTACGGGGTTATATTTGCCCTGCTTTTTAGTAACAACTGGCATCTCTACCGATTCGAGTTGCAGGCTCTTAAAAGCAGAAGCGTGCCCCGAAAAGCTCTCGACAAGCTCTTCAGGCACAAGGAGTTCAGCTCTATGATCGGTTGCCAATCGGCTTAAAAGCTGGCTTATTCGCTCATACTCGCCGTCCGCATCAGTATCGTGCCCAGGCCTGTAATCGAAGACCTCGGCATCATTACAGTAGATTATAAAAGCGCGATCCGAGCCTTGCTCATACTCTCCGAAGAGGTACTCAAGGTACTTTTCAACGGCGAGTTCGGAATGGATGGTACGTTGAAATTTCTGGAATGCTATGGAATTCGACCAGAGTACGTTTATCTCAGAGTTAAAACCTGCTGCCTTCTGGGGAAAGTGACTGTACTCTTCCGGGTACCGGTTGTGCTGAAAGCAGTTGTTCCAATCCATTATAACCGTCTTGTAACCGGCCTCAGTATAGAGATCGACCAACCCTTTCGAGTAAGTCTGCTCATTTATAAGGGCGGTCTTTGGTCTTCTACCTAAAAGCTCTTCATATAGTCTGCCCCCTGCCTCGAGGTTCCACCTGTTTACATCTACCGGAATAAGCGGAAAGATCGCCTGTGAAAAGCCGGAACCGATGAACTCGCACTTGCCAGCCAGCCACAGCTCTTTTAACTCAGCCACGAAAGACGGATCGAGCCTGTTGACCTCTTTCAGCGTGCATGCGCTCATCTCTATGCCGATCGGCACCCTGCGAGCGATAGCGAGCAGAGGGCGGTAGCACCTCTCTATTATCCTCGGATAATGTGCCGACGGAATCATGGAAAAAGCGAGATTGCAATGAAATATGGCGTATAATTTAAGCACTTTCACACTCCGGCAGCCGACTCGTACGCCGTTTTCTTCGATTTATATCTTTTTATCACTTGTCACTAACCGGGTACTGCCAATAGTTAGCCATTTTTCTCAAGGTCAAGACGAGACAAAGGTAAAGAGCTGAGCATATATGAGTTTATGTGAGCATTTTACCTGAGCGCCAACAAAGAGATTGAGGCATAGAGCATCTTTTATGGATATATAACAGCTGTTTTCTTGGCCCATACTACTATCGTATCACCAATTCCCGCGCTCTTTACAACGGAGTCAAAGACCGGTTTCAGCGAGTTACCGCTCTCAGTAACTCCGGCTCCGAACCTCACGAGGCCGGAGACGGAAAAACCGCTCTCTTCGAGCAGCCTTACAAGCCCCTCTTCTGTAAAGAGAAACGTATGGTACGGCGGCTGGTACTGTATCCACTCAGCGCCCCACGCATCAGAGACTGTACCGATGCAAGGGGTCTGTATAATAAGGTCACCCGTTTCAGCCAGAAGCCTGTTAACCTCTCTCAGGCTCTTCTTTGGGTCAGGAAGGTGCTCTATCGTGTCCCATAAGGTTACCAGGCCGTACGGGCCGGTCAGTTCTTCGAGCTTGCTATTGGAGCAATTGAAACCCTCTTTGCGAGCCGCCTCCACCATTGTGAGCGAAACATCTATGCCTTCACCTTCTACTGAGTGTCTCTCGTCCATATACCTCAGAAAGATGCCGTCGGCGCAACCGACGTCGAGCATAGAGACCGAGGCAGGCGGAGTAAACGAAAGATCTTTAAAATCAAGATCTTTCTCTCTAAAATAAGCCTCTTTGTACTCCGGCGAGAAATGATCCGACATCTTTACGCCGTCGCACTCAAGAGCAAGAAAATCCTCGTACATTCCTTCGAGCAGGGCCTCATCAGGAAGCGGGTCCAGAGAGGCTACACCGCAGCCTGTGCAGAGCACGTAGAGATAACCGAGCTTCTCCACCAGCGGCTCTTGCTGCCCCGACCCGCAGACAGGGCAGCGCCAGGCCGTGCCTATTGAACCGGACGCGCTCTTAGAAACGGTCTTTACAGCCTCTTTACTCATAACAGCGCCATTACCTCTGAAAGAGTCTACGGATAGACCTCTTTCATCTTGAAGAAGTCGTACTTGATAAACATCTTCAATGTCTCAAAGAGAACCTTGAAGAAGATATAACTCTTTCTCTGCCGCACCCCGGAGACATATCTCAAGATATGGGCCGGGTCGGACTTTATAAGGTGGTGCGTCCGGTCGGCCTCAAGGATAACGTCTATATCTCTGGGGGTAAAGTCAAACGTGCTAATATTGCTCTTTACGACCTCAACCGTGTTGTAAGAGAAGTCGGCGGAAAGGAAACCCTGCTCGACACAGGTTTTATATAACTCGGAGCCCGGCACGGGAGTAGCAAAGTAGATTTCGCGAGAGTCGAAAAGTCCTGAATAATTAGCCATATAGAGAGTTCTTCGTATATCCTTCTTCGTCTCTCCGGGAAAACCGATAACAAAAGAACCCGTAATATGTATGCCCTTTACCCTCATATACTTTATCAGCTCTATGGCGCGCTTGAGTTTGAGCGGCTTCTTGACAACCTTCGTAAGTACCTCCTGCACGCCCGACTCTATTGCCACGCCCATGCTCTTGCAGCCCATGGCATGGAACTTGTCTATCAGCTCTTCATCCATGCACCAGAGCGCAAAAACAAGAAAATGTATCTTTAAATCGACCTTCTGCTCCATATACCGGTCACAAAACTTCTTAGCCCTCTTCTTATCCTGGGTGAAGTTGTCGTCTATGACCATGAGCTGATCTATGCCGTACTTCTCCTTGAGCCAATCTATCTCCTCAAAGACTTTATCGAGCGATCTTGAACGGAATTTGTACCCCATAGTCCTGTTAGATGCGCAGAAGACGCACGTACCGCCGCAACCGCGGCTTGTCAAGACCGTGGGCATCGCCTTGGCATCCCCCCACGTTACCGTATGCGGTTTATATAGCTTGGAATACTTCTCAAACGGAAAGAGATGCCATGCCGGAAATGGCAGGGCATCGAGGTCGTGTATGTAAGGGTTGTCGCGATTGATAGTTACGGCTCCGGAATCTCTCCATATCAGGCCCGGCACATCCTCCAGGCCGGTGCCGGCCTCAAGGGCCTCCAGAAGCGATGTCAAGGCATACTCTCCCTCACCTCGTATAAGGTAGTCGATCTCCGGCTCTTCCATGACCTCTTCAGCCATCGACGTAACGTGGTTTCCTCCGACGACCACCGGTATAGATTGGTCTATGCTCTTTATAAGCCGTGCCGTCTCTACCATATTAGAGGCCATGACCGCAAAATTGCAACTTATGCCGATACAGTCCGGGGCAAAGTCAACTATGCGTCCCCTTATCTCCTCCATCGGTACGCCGCCCTCTACATAACCGTCCACATACTTCGCCTCAAAATCGAGGCTCTCGGTCTGACAGTCGTATATGGCAACTTCATACCCCTTCTCTTCGAGCACGGCGGCGATGTACATTATACCCATCGGCGGGTAGATAATCCGTTGACCGGATGTAGCCACGTTCATATTCGGTTGTATCAATAGAACCTTCTTCATAACCTAAACCTCCATGTGTAGGTTTTCTTCTATTGTGATTTTTACTCTGTCAAGTATGGAAGAGGCAGAGCTTCTGGCCTTTTCTCTATCTGCCCCAGTTGTTATAACCATTCCAGAACGGCACGGGTGGCTCTTTACAGCGCTCACCACGTCCCCGGGTTTCAAATAAACCTTCAACATTGCTAAGGCATCCTCATCGTAGATCGAGTCGTTTATACTCACGTCAGTAACCGTACCCGGCCTCGGAAAGAGAAACCTCTGACAGACGTTTGAGGAGCGGACAGGAGTGTATTGCTCGAGCCCGAAGACCTCGCCGAGTGATAAACGAATAGCCGCCTCGACTATATTTACACCGGTGCTTAGTGGAATGGTATGCGAAGCGAAATAACCGCCGCTCAGCCTTATGGCCGCCTCCACAACCACCGGCCCGTTCTCCGTTACTATTATATCGCCCTTTACCGTGCCTCTCTTAACCCCGAAGGCCGAAGCCACGTCGATCATCAGAGAATCTATCGACTCCAACTCGTCCGTGCCAAGTTCTGCAGGCAGGTCTCCTCCATCTTCTATAACAAAAGGCGCGAAACGGTCGAGGTACTGGTAGTTCCGATCCGAAAGCCCCGGCGTAACGATTCCTTCCGGCGTAACAATACTCTCGGTGCTTACCTGCCTTCCCTCTACCCACTCTTCAACCATCACCCTCGAAGTCGGTGAATGGAAGAGCGCCTCTTTAAATCCCCACTCAGGATCAACCCCCGGCAAAAGCCTGATAACGCCTCGCGCTCCTCTGCTATCTACCGGTTTTATCACATACTTTTTTTCTTTTCTGCTCTGGTAACCCTCAACCTCCTCTGCGTCATTAACAAGTGCGAACCACGGGACCGGAATAGCGCACTCCTGAAAACGCTCTTTCATTGCAAGTTTATCTGACGCTAAAAAAGCGCTCTCTTTCGAAGGTCCTTCGAGGCCGAGAGTTGCGGCCACTGCTGCGACGGTTACCGGAACATCTGCCGCAGCAGCGAGCACACCGTCGATCCTCTGCTTTGTATTTGACTCAAGAGCAAGGGCCGCGGTAAGCTCGGCATCGTAGGTGCTCGCCACTATAACCTCATCGGCCAGGCCGAAACCCGGAGCCTCAGGGTTGCCATCGGAGACAAGCACGCGCAACCCCATAGAACGAGCCTGAGCTATAATCGGCACGGCCTCTATACCGCCGGATATAAGAAGAATACTTCTTTTGTCGTTCACTATGCCCTTTTTGCATGAGTCTGTTTACGGACAGACCACCACTTTTACCGCTCCTGATGTCGCTTTGTTCATTGCCGCCTCATAGGCCTCTGAAATATGGTCGAGGCTGAAGCTTGCGGTCACAAGGCCTTCAACATTAATTTCACCTTTTTCGAATAACGCCAAGGCAGAAAGGAAATCGTCCCGTTTATACCTCTGAGTTCCCTTCACGGTGATCTCGCGTTCCGTGAGGTTTTTCAGATTCATCTCCGGTGTTGAGTAATGAACGCCGGAGAGCATAATAGTACCTCCGGGAAGAAGCAGCTCCACGGCCTGAGTAATAGAGGATGAGGCATAACCTCCAACCGTCTCAAATACTATATCGGACTTTACCCCGTTGTGAGACTCCAAGACCTTTCTGGCCAGCTGATCGTCTTCAGGGTCAAAGACCGAAGACGCGCCGAGCGAAAGGGCCAACTGCCTTTGAAAAGCATGCTTACCTACAGCCGACACGCTGCCGGCGCCGAGCGCAGTAGCGGCGCTGACCACCAGCAGACCGAAAGTTCCGCAACCCATAACGACCAGGTTCCTGCCCTCTATGCCGCCGGCAAGCTCAAAGGCGTGCAGCACATCTGCCAGCGGTTCCAACAGCACCGCATCCTCGAAAGCGACAGACTCAGGTAACTTAAAAATATTGGTCTCGGGAACGAAGAGATACTCTGCAAAACCGCCCGGCAGGTTAAAACTTATAAAGAGACAGTCAGAACAGATATTCTCCCGTCCGGACAAACACTCTGCGCACTCTCCACACGGCAGTAAAGGAGAGACAGTAACCCTGTCACCGGCTTTGTAATCCTCAACGCCGAGGCCTACCTCAGCGACTGTGCCGCTGATCTCATGACCGGGCCAGAACATCGGTATCGGAGGGTCTCTGTGGTAGATATTGAGGTCGCTGCCGCAGATGCCGCATGCCGCCACCTTCACGAGCACAGAACCCGGTTCTAACGCCGCAATATTAACATTTTTAACCTCAAAGGTTCCCGGTGCACCGAGAACCGCGGCCCTGAACTCATACCCCTGCATCTAAACTCCCTTCGATAAAGGCAACATCCTTGCCCGGAACCTTCTCCCAGTCGTTCAGGAAGCGGTCGAGGTCGGTGTCGGTCATCGTATTCAAAAGCATCTTCTCCAGAACCGCAAAGGGCATCGTAATAATATGGGCCCCTGCCTTGCAGACGTCTATCGCCTGGTGCGGGTCGCGAATAGATGCGGCGATTATCTCTGTAGTAAACTTATACTTCTCAAAAATAGTCATCAGGTCACGGGTCATACCGAGCCCGTCGTACCCCCTGTCCTCAAGCCTTCCTATAAAGGGACTGACATACGTAGCCCCCGCAGAGGCGGCGAGTACGGCCTGAGATGTAGAGAAGATAAGGGTCAGGTTCGTCTCTATTCCCTCCTCCTTCAAGACATTAAGCGCGGCAAGACCCTCGGGGTTGGTCGGCAGTTTCACAACTACATTATGAGATAACTTCGATAAGACACGGGCCTGGGCTATCATACCCTCGGCGTCCCTTGCAACCACCTCAAGGCTGACCGGAAATGGGCTTACGAGTTCGCATAACTCTGTTGCAATACTCTTAAAATCGATATTGGTCTTCGCTATGATAGACGGATTCGTGGTCAGGCCTGAGAGAAGTCCCCACTTCTTGGCCGTCTTTATCTCATCAATATTGGCCGTGTCCAAAAAAATCTTCATTTACCGCCTCCTTTTCGCTCCGGTCTGCTCCGGATCAAACGGCTGGTGCCGCCTTAGAATCGAACCTTACCCGAAAGTTAAATGGTACTTACCGCCATATATCTTCAGTGCCTCAATAGCCGAGTTAATCTCATTGAAATGGAATGTGCCGTTAACAAAACCGTCTAGGTTCAATTCACCGGTTTTGTACAGATTGATGACCCTCGTAATATCCTTACCGGGATGAGAAGAGCCGTATAGCGAGCCTATCAGTTTCTTCTCTACATGAAACTCTATGGGAGGCAGCGTTACGGTCGAAAGCGGGTGGGGCGTGCCGACAAGCACAACGGTACCACCTCGCCTTATTGCCGCTATAGAATCCGTAATAGTCTTCTCCGTTGCCACCGTATCGAAGACGTAATCGACTCCCAACCCCTCTGTCAGTCCGCGTGCATGCTCAGGCGTAAATTCGTCAAAAAAATCGGTGACGCCGTTATTCTCTGCAAGCTCCCACTTCTCCGTGTCGGGCTCACAGAGTACAATGCGTCCGGCCCTGGCGATCCTGAGCGCCTGCACCAGACTCATGCCGACAGAACCGGCGCCGACTACCAGACAGGTAGAACCTTCGGCAGGTCTCGCCGTATTCAAGACCGCCCCTACTCCGGTCACTACGGAACAGCCGATAATAGCCGCAACCTCATCCGGAATAGACTCATCGATCTTGACGCAACCGGTCTCATATACAACGGTATATTCACTGAAAGACGAAACGCCGTTAAAGTGATAGACATCCCTGTCGCCGTCTCTAAAACGGGTCGTCCAGTCCGGCAGCAGCCCCTTGCCTCTCGGCCACGCAACAGTATGGCAGAGCTGTGGTTCGCCTTTCTTGCAGAAGAGGCATTCGCCACAGTACGCAGCCCAACTCAGGATTACGCGATCGCCGCTCTTTACCGAGGTAACTCCAGGGCCCGTCTCAACCACAGTGCCGACACCTTCATGGCCAAGCACAAGAGGCATATCGTAACGCGTATGCCCCTCGATCGCGTTAAGGTCGCTCCTGCAGAGTCCAGCTCCATTGAGACGTACAAGCACCTCTTTCTCTTTAGGCTCGCAAACGCCTATCTCTTTTATGATAAGCGGCGTATCTTTCGCCTCCAACAGGCAGGCACGGCTCTTTCTCATTTCAACTCACCTAAATAAAAAGATCTAAACTTGCGTAACTGCAACATTATAGAAGAAGGCCGAGAAGACCGGGTCCCTCTGCTCAGTTACGCAAAAATCATCTACACTCCAAAGTGTACTTCTGTTGAGCAGTTCAAAGACCTCATGTGCATTATTCTGTTTGCGGGCAATATGGAGCTCACGAGCCAGTTCTCTGCCGCGATGATACGTAAGGTAACTCTTTCTAAGCACCTTAAAACCGAGCCGCTCCAGCATAGGCAACAAAGCCCACTCTCCAAGCGGCTGGATATGCCACGGCCATAATGCGGAACCGAGAAGCTCGTCCGGCTCCTCACCCCATCGCTCAGGCGGGCAGACCGCATAAGGGAAGAGCTCTTCCTCAGGTGTTGTAATTACCAAGACGCCTCCATCTTTGAGGTGCGGCCTGATCTTGGAGAGCAGCTCTTCCGGCTCTTCAACATGCTCTAGCACCTCCATAAGAAAGATCGTATCAAAAATTTCAGTCAAAGCAAGCTCGGTAACATCAGCGCAAAGAGCCCTTAAGTTCGTAGCCTTCTGCATCCAGAGTTTCTCTATAGTCTGAACCGCCTCAGGAGATTTATCTACATAAACAACTTCGCGCGCCACTTTCGAGATCAGATAAGTACCATAACCGAGTCCGCCTCCGATATCGAGCACCCTGCACCCGGTCGCGTACTCAAGGGCGAGCGCGTAGTTACAAAAGAGTTCTACATCATGTGCAAAGCCTTCAACGAGGCCGAACGACGGTCTCTCCCCGGAGACCTCGATACTGCCCTCGACGGATGCAAGGCGCGTAGCTACCTCGGCTCTCGTATCCTCGACTTCAGTTGCCCTCTCTTTCCAGGGCACGCTATACTCTAATCGATCATAAACCTCTTCGAGGCTGAACCCTACTACGGGAACCTCTTTGCTGCCATAAAGAGAGGCGTTAACGGCCTTAACCGTACCAGCAAGGGTCGCCCCAAAGAGAAAGGCATTACCCTTAAAGGTATTGAACGGAAACCAGGCAGTAGCGTACGGCTCTTTTAAACAGGTGCGAATAAATTCCTCTGTAGAGCTTTTACTCACCCTGCCATAGTACTCTTCATCGAGCAGGTGCAGGGTGTTAAAGGAATACTCCTCAACAAGAGAAGCGAAACCTGGCAACTGCTTCTTGAGTATAAGAAGGTCCGCTCCGTTATCGAGCCTTCCTTCTTCAAAGAGATAGTCGCAAAGAAGTTTTGCCACGGGGTAAGACTCCGGCAACAGTATAAGGTTGCTAGCCATATCTCTTACCCATCAGGTAGCCTTCCTGCCATAAATAATCATCTCTCTGCCTATGCCATGCGCAGCCATCAGACCGCACAACTCCTGTTTAAAGCTCTTTAACTCCGGCGCTTCAAGCATGATCTCTAGCTGCTTTCTTTTGGTATGGCAGTCCCGTCCGAGCTTGTCGTTGCCGACGTAGTTTTCTCCCATAAGCAGAAAGAAATCAATCGGGAACATAGCGCTCTGCTCTACAACCTCGAAACCGGCCTTTCGCATCAAAGCGGCAAGAGACCCGAAAGAGAAGTAATTGATATGGTGCGGCGGGGCGAGCCAGTATGCAGAGTAGCCGAGCTTTTCAACCAGCACCTTCTGCACTGGGCTGTAGTCGTTCGGAACAACGCAACAGATGATGCCGCCGTCATTCAAAAGAGAGTACGCCTGAGAAAGTACACTGAGAGGGTCGCGAGTATGTTCAAGAACTTCGGAGAGGTGAACCGCGTCGAAGCTCCTATCCTCTTTAGTAAAAGAAGCCCGGAGTGAGGAATCGAGAAATGCGTTAATAACCTCTATGCCAAGCTTTTCGGCATGGTCGGCCGCCTGCACGGAAGGCTCTATACCTGTAACCTGCCACCCCCTGTCGACACCCCGTTTCAGGAAATAACCGGGTCCGCAACCAACGTCGAGCAGACTCCGGCTCAGTGCCGGCAACCGGGACTCGAAGTAATCGTACCTGGAGTCGAAAACAGTAGTCCACCACTCGATATCTTTTATAACGTTATCGATAAACTCCGGTTTCTCTTCGCTGTAGTACTCACCCGAGTAGATCTCGTCGAGCTGCTCTGGCGTCGGTAACGGATCTATATGAACAAAACCGCACTCGTCACAATCGATTATTGAATACTGCCCGGCTCTATCTAAAACAGACCCTCTATGCATGGCCAACTCCGTTATCAGATCCACGTGTCCCGTTCAACATAACCGGAGCGTTTAGGCTATAAAAAAGCTCACAGAGTATTCCGGCCACCCTGTGCGCTCCATCACCGTCTATAAGAACCTTCGCCCTGTCGCCCATCCGGGCCAACTCATCTCTCTCTTGCGCAAAGTATTCTACAATCGACTGAACCGCCTCAATACTGAGCTCTTCAAAAAAACCGAGACTCCGGCAGATGCCGGTTGATTCAAGCACTGCCATCTCTTTCACATCTTTCAAGTAGTTGCCGACAAGTATCGACGGAACACCTATAGAGGCCAGTTCGTAAACGGTTATGCCGAGTGCCGTAAAGGCGATATCAGCGCCGGCGGCTAACGGCGCAAGATTGTCTATACCGGAATGAAAGGTAAAATACGGAGGCGGGGCTGAAATAATCTTGCGCATACTCTCGGACGGTTTTGCGGCAGGCCCGATTACAACATCGACCTCTATACCATATAGACCGGCAAGCGCCTCTGTCAGCAACTCGCTCAGCCCGTTAGGATCAGCCCCGCCCATTGTAACAAGGACCTTCAGTGGCCCATCTTTTTGCTCCCTCTTTTTCCTGCTTTGAGTACGCCTGAGCTCTACAAAGTTCTCACCCACTATTACGTAATCGCTTCCCCCGTAAACCTTATCAGCGCCACCTGCCGGAAACTCGCCGCCCGACTCTTTCAAATCGGAACCCATGAAAATGGCGGACGGAATAATCACGGAGTCGGAGAACCTGTTTGCGCTACTGTTATCCAAAACCACAACTCTCTTTCCCGAAGCCTGCATTTTACCAACAGTGCCGGCCAGATCCCTCTTAGTATCTATAACGATTACCGTACCCAGTTCTTTAGCTGAACAGTTACTATCAAAATCTCCCGTAACATAAGGCAGCCCTGCCCTCTCCAAGAGAGCCTTGACGGAACTGTCGTTATTGACCCTGAACTCAACCGGAACCCCTGACTTCAGTAAAGCGCGCGCAACTGTTATTGAGCGTGATATGTGCCCCATACCTACTTTACAACCGCCTTCGGTTATAAAAGACACGCCGTTAAAAGGAGTCTCTGATCTATTCACAGCAGGCTGCCGTCCCGTTTAATATTTAATGCCAGCTCAAGTGTTTTAATCGCGTCCGCAATGCCTGTATTCGGTAACGCCCCGCTCTCGATACAGCTAAGGAAGTGTCGCATCTCGGACACGTACATACTGTTAATTTCAAAATCTATCTCTTCGTTTTTCCACTTCGATTCCGTTGCGAGATATATCTCTATAAGACCTTCAATAAAATCGCACCGTACGGTACTCGTTTCACCGACTACAACCATACGGTGCTGAGAGGCGCGCTGCAGAAAGTCGGTCTGCCATGTAACGTATTGTCCGTTTTCGAGCTGCATAATGGCAGAGGCCATGTCCTCGACATCGAGGTCGAGCGAACCTATTCTGTCCACATAAGAGCGGAACTTCTTAACATCTCCGAAGAGCCACCTGACGTTATCGAGTCCGTGGATGCTCGTAAGTATAACCCCGCCGCCAAGCTCGCTTCTTGCCGCATACTCTTTTCTATAATCGGCTCTGGGGTGCCAGTCCGGCAGGTAATGACCGCCGTAGTAATTCGTGTGTAAGAGCCTGCCTAAACTGCCGGAATCGAGCAGGCTTTTAAGACGCAGAAAAACCGGGTGAAAGCGGTAACACATACCGACCATTGCGACGATACCCTTGTCTGTCACAAGCTCTAAGAGTTCTTTGGTGCCGGCAATCGTATTGGAGAGCGGTTTTTCTATAAAGAGATGCACGCCTTTGTCCGCAAGGCGCCTGCTCATCTCAAGATGCAGACTCGACGGCGTGGCTATTATCGCCGCACCGGCTCCGGCTTCAACGGCCTCATCGAAATCAAGAAAAAGCTCCGGCTTCTCAAGCCTCGCACCTTCAAGATCACCGGCCGCACTATCAAGAGCAACTATATCAAGGTCACAAAAGATAAAGTGACGTACTCCGATCCCGGCCAGGTTCTTTATATGTCTTCTTCCGATAGAACCGCAACCGACAACGAGCACTTTTGTACCAAGTACATTTCTTCCAAGTGGCTTTTCCAATACTCAATCCCTCTTTCTAAAGACCACGCCGACGGGCTCGCCTTCGAGAAAGCTCTTTGGCTCGCCGCTTCTTATCGCCTGGGCAAGAACCCCTATAGCCTCCCCGGAGACCTCTATAGTCCTATCGATATCGGATTCCGTATGTGAATAAGAGATAAAGACCGGGCCGCCGAAGAGCACGCCCCGCTTTACGGTCTCGGCCATGAAGATCGACTTTAAAAGCAGGTCTTCGGCTCCGTTCTCGTTAAGTACGGCTATTCCTGCGCGAGGCCCGTTGCCGGATATCCTTAAGTCAACGCACGCTGCCTCTGCCGCCTTCCTGATACCGGCATGCAACCTTTCACCGGTCTTCCAGAGATACTCAACTACGGGCCTTTCGATCAACTCGGTTAATGTCGCCTTTGTAGCGGCGAGACCGAGAGTATCACCGGAAAAGGTCATGGAGAAGAAGACCTCGTTCAATTCGCCCATAACCTCTTTTGATCCCGCAAGTGCCGAGATTGGAAAACCGTTGCCCATGCCCTTGCCGAGGCACGTAAGGTCAGGGGTGACATCGAAGAGTTTCTGCGCTCCGCCGATAGAGTACCTGAAGCCGGTGACGATTTCATCGAGTATAAAGATTGCGCCGTTCGCATGAGCTACGTCACACACCTCCTGAAGAAAGTTCTTTCCCGTTTTCGGATTTAGAACAGGATCGACTCCGGGCACCTCCATTATGACCGCACCGATCTTTCCCTGCTGCTCGGCAAAAATAGCCTCAAGGCTCTCTATATTATTGTATTCAAACGGATGCATAAAAGAGGCGAAGAGTTTGGGGATACCCTTGTTGCGCGGGGTCGTCACGGCGTACCAGTCTTGAGAGCCGTGATAACCGCAGTATGCGATAGAGTCCCTGCCCGTGTACGCTCTTGCAACCTTGATAGCCGCGCTCGTAACGTCCGCGCCGTTCTTTCCGTAACGGACCATCTCGGCAGACGGCACAAGCTCCGTTATCAGCTCGGCCACCTCGACCTCAAGCGGGTGCATGAGCGTAAAGGTAGTACCCGTGCGAACCTGCTCTATAACCGCTTCCGAGACCGAAGGATAGTCGTACCCGAGCAGGATAGGTCCGAGAGCCATCGGGTAGTCTATGTACTCGTTACCGTCTACGTCCCAGACATGCGAGCCCTTGCCGCGCAAGAGGAACTTCGGAGTCACGCCCTGAACAAACTGATCGGGGCCCTTGCTCAGGGTCTGGGTACCGGCAGGAATAAGCTCTTTAGCCCTTGCCCATAACTGCTCGGATACAGGAAATTTTTTATTCATGGATCTCTCTCTGATTTTGGCTATTTTTAATAATATTGGCTATTTCTCGGGCTCATTCTCTATATTATAATCTTCACTCAAAGACTTGGCATAACCCTCATTTCTAACCGTGCCGGAATTGATAGACTCAAGCTCGGGCTTATCCGCCAGAAAAGCAATAATGTCGTCCATATAAAAAAGCTCGTTCTTATCTGAAAAAGCGACAAAAGCCTCAAAAACTTTCGTTACAAAGAGAAAATCCCTCTCGTCATCGACAGTCCAGCGCATCTGCGCGCTTGCCCCCTCAACCGTTACGGTAGAGAGGTCGAACCTGTCGGGATGCTTCCATATATACGGCGTTACGTGTTCATGCTCCGAAGCCAATTTAGCCTCTTTGTGAGCCTTCTTTAGCGCACTGATCGTGAATGCCTCGCAATCGAGCCCGTCGGGGAATTCACCTCCGAGGCTCGCATACTCGTGCGCCCCGGTTTCCAGCCGCTCTATCACGCTATCTACTATTCTCGGGTCTATCAACGGACAGTCCGCCGTAATGCGAACAACCGTTTTGGCGCCAGCCTCAACTGCCGCATTGTAGTACCTGTCCAGCACGTCTTCTAAGCTGCCCCTATAGACTCCCACACCATTGGTGTTTGCCCACTGCTCTATTATATCGTCACTTGGATCTGTGCTGGTTGCTATCACTATTCGGTCGATCCTGTCCGCACCTCCGAGCCGCTCGACCACATGGGCCAGAACCGGTCTGCCGTTGATCTCCATCATAACCTTGCCCGGCAGGCGAGTCGAACTCATCCGGGCCTGCACAATAGCAACTACCGGGTGCCACTCAGCAGCAGGTTCCGGCCCGCTCATACGGACTCCGAGGTTACTGGCCTGTCCTTTAAAATATCGACCTTCGCGACACGGCCTGTTACGTTATCCAGCTCCTTCGGTTCGAGACCGTAACAGTGACGAACTACCTTCAACATCCCTGCGGTTAAGACCGTGCCTTTCTTAATATCGGTAACGGCGTAGATTGCGCGGCGCGCGCCGACCCTCTCGGGGATTTCGCCCTTTGACGGTTCTTTCACTCCGCTGCCTAACGCAACCCCAAGGTTCCTGATGTCGGAAACCATTGAAGCGAACTCAACTACCTCCATGGCATACGGATGATCCGGCCCCTCGGAACTTTTATCTATCGTTATATGCTTTTCTATTATCGTTGCACCGAGAGTTACGGAGGCGATTGGCAGCATGGAGCCTGGAGTATGGTCTGAGAGTCCTACGGGGCAGGAGAACTTGTCGCGCAGAGCCGTTATCGAACGGATATTGCACTCGTCGTACTCAGGCGGGTAGAGAACAACGCAGTGCAGAAGCCCGACCGTGTCATTACCCTCGGCAGAGATGATCTCGACTGCGCGCTCAACCTCGCTCATATACGACGCCCCTGTCGAAAGGATTACCGGTTTTCCGAAAGCCGCTATCCGGCGCAAAAGCGGCTCATTGGTTATCTCACCCGAAGCTATCTTGAAGGCGCCTATGCCTATCTCGTTCAACAGGTCCGCCCTGCCGGAATCGAACGGGGCCGAAAGAAAGTCTATACCTTCCTTCTCGGCAAACTCTTTAAGCTCAATATGCCACTCAACAGGCACTGTTAACCGTTCTACTACCGGGTACGCCGGGTGCGGCACCCAGTCCTGGGCATTCTCCATTGGTCTGAGCGGATTCAACAGCCCCTCTGCGGTAAAGGACTGGAACTTAACGGCGTCCGCGCCGGTGCTGCGCGCTGCGCTTATAAGCTCTTTAGCCTTATCAAGGCTTCCGTCGTGGTTTGAACCGGCCTCGGCAATCACATATACGGGCTGCCCGGCGCCTATACTCCGCCCGTTTATCTCAAACTTCTCTTTCATTCACTCTTTCCCGTTTCTATCGGTCCGGGTCACGGCCGATTCCGTTTCAGAAACACCGCTATCCGATGCCGATCCCTGTTCGCTTATTATATCTATAATCTGCTTTGCCGCCTTTGTATCACTCAACAACTCCAGCTCTCCATTGCACTCCGGACACTGAAGCAGTTCGCAGTTCTTGTAGCGGTGGTACATAGCCCACCCCCTGAACTGCTTTGAACACCCTTTACAGACCCAGCGTGGCATCATAACGGCCTCCTGATTATATTAAGCTCAAAAACTTGAATCCGCATGATACTCCCGCATGTTACAAAAGAGAAGACAGAACCGCCTCCACAACTCCGTCAACCTCCGCGTCCGTAAGCGTAGGATAGATCGGCAGGCTGACCTCGCGAGAGTAAAAGGCCTCTGCGTTTGGAAAGTCGCCAACAGAGTAACCGAACTTTTCGCGATAAAACTTGTGCAGATGTACGGGTATGTAATGAACCTGCGGCAAAATAGAGCGCGCCTCCATGCGTCCAAACCACTCAGTCCTTGAGATACCTAAGGCCTCGAAATCGATCTCAAGCGGGTAGAGGTGGTACGCGCTCTTATACCCGTCTACCGTTGGAGGAATCTTCAGGAGCGGATTGGCGCTAAAAGCACGGTCGTAAACGGATGCGATCTCGAGACGCCGTATTATGAACGATTCCAATCTCTTTAGCTGGCTGACTCCGAGTGCGCTCTGCAAGTCGGTGAGCCTGTAGTTGTAACCGAGTAACTCGACCTCGTAAAACCACCGGCGCTCTTCTCCTGCAGCCTTTGACATGCCGTGGTTTCTAAAACTCTTGAGCCTTTTGTAAAGTTCGGGGTCGTTCGTGGTCACGGCGCCGCCCTCGCCGGTCGTAATAGACTTAACCGGATGGAAGCTGAAGACCGCCATGTCGGAGAACTCGCATGCTCCGACCTTAACACCCTTACCGTCCATGCCGTTCAGCTCGGCTCCAAGCGCATGGCAGGCATCCTCAATAACTCTCAGGCCGCGACTCTTCGCAATTGACCGTATGGCGCGCATGTCAGCCGGAAGCCCGGCAAAATGGACCGGCAGAACAGCCTTGATCTCAGGTCTTTCGTCGAGCGCCTTCTCTAAAGCAACAGGGTCGATATTATGCGTTACGGGGTCTATATCGGCAAAATAAGGGGTCGCACCGACGAAGAGGGCGCAATTAGCGGTGGCTACGAAGGTCATCGGAGAGGTCAATACGGCATCAGAAGGGCCGAGCCCGGCGGCAAGAACAGCAAGGTGTAACGCTGCCGTTCCGGTGGAACAACAGACTGCGAACTCGGCTCCGGTATAGTCGCAAAGGGCCTCTTCAAACCGCTCGACCACCGGACCCTGCGTAATCATAGATGAGCGCAGAACAGAAAGAACCGCCTCTATGTCATACTCATCAACTGTTTGCCGGCCGTATGATATCACTCTTTTCTTCCTCCAGGAACTCGTCTATCATAACCCTTATCTCATCTATACCGAGCACGTCTGGATTGGTATTACTGGCATAAGAGAAGTGGTCGGCAACAGGTACCCCGCCGGCCTTTCTCTCATCGTCCCACCACCTGAACATAGGCTGAATGACGAAGTAGTCGTCAAACTCTAGAGTCTCCCTGCCGTTCTCTTTCGAGATAAGTATCTCGTGCAGCTTTTCGCCCGGTCTTATTCCGACCACGTCGATTCTAGCCTCAGGCGCTATGGCCTTGGCAACATCGAGTATGCTAGCGCTCGGGATCTTAGGCACGAATATCTCGCCCCCCTTCATGCACTTGAGGCTTCTGAGCACGAAGTCTGCGCCCTTGTCTATAGTTATCCAGAACCTGGTCATATCCGTGTCGGTTATCGGCAGGACACCCGTGACTCGAAGCTTATTGAAGAGTGGAATAACAGAACCACGGCTGCCGACCACATTTCCGTAACGAACTACCGAGAAACGCGTAGGCTGACTACCTGCATAAGAGTTACCGGCTATGAAAAGCTTATCTGAACAGAGCTTGGTCGCGCCGTAGAGGTTTATCGGGTTTGCGGCCTTGTCGGTAGACAGAGCAATCACCTTCTCTACGCCGCAATCGACCGCCACATCGACCACATTCTGCGCGCCGAGCACATTGGTCTTGATAAATTCGTAAGGGTTGTACTCTGCCGCAGGCACCTGCTTAAGGGCTGCCGCGTGAATAACGTAATCTACTCCGTTAAACGCCCTGTAAAGCCTTTCTTTATCCCTGACGTTACCGATAAAGAAACGAAGAGAGTCATCCTTGAACTTAACAGCCATCTCATGCTGCTTAAGTTCATCCCTGCTCAATATGATTATCTTTTTAGGAGAGTGCTCCGCAAGCAACTTTTTTACCAGCTTATTGCCGAGCGAGCCTGTCCCGCCGGTGATAAGTATACTCTTTCCTGTAAAGTCCATAAGAGACTCCTGCATACAGTCGAAAACAGCTATACACTTCGCCTTAATCTTCTGTCCCGATCCATTCGATACCACAGTGAACCGGCATGAGATACATATTGATAGCGTATCATATATAGGGACAGATACTGACATATTATTGCAACAATTATGCCAGCATTACTGAATATCTAACTATCCTATTTTTAAGGCTTTTTCTGCTTTTATACTGTCTACGGAAGGAGTATGCGCTTCAACTAGTCATTCTTTTGACTAACTGGTGGAATATTTGACTGGGTTCGTCAGGATTGCTACTTTGCTGAAATGACGTGATTTACCCTGTACTCTTCATTATCGATAATAGACTGCATGGCATTCATGCTCTCGCTGTTAAAGAGTATCGGGCCCTTCAGGTTGAGACTCACCTGCTGCTTACCGTCAGGGCCGACAGAGACGCAGACCATGACCAGGACAACGAGGTTAGCCCGGTTTTCGATATCGAGAACCTTCAGGTCCGACTTTCTGAAGTTTACGTCATACTGTTTAAGGTACTGCGTGGGGTCTGTAAGCAAGAAGGCGGTATCGGGGTTCTCTACCGACTGAAGCCACTTGAAGACCCCCTCTTCGTCATGGTTAATCAGAATAAACCTCTTTAAACCCTCGAAACCGGGTATAGAGTGAACAAAGCATATTACCCTGTCCTGCGTTACGGTTACCGGACCGAAACGGGATGTTTCAATCGTCAAATCTGTAGGTGCCTGCTGAGTTGAGTTCATTTACTCTTCTTTATTAGGTCGCCGAGCGTGGCTGTTATATCGGCCTGCGAGACTCCGGCCGCCTTGATATTCTCTTCCTGTATCTTCAGGTATATCTCTTCTCTATGAACGGAGAGGCTCTGGGGGGCCTCTATACCGAGCTTGATCTGGTTCTCCCTGACATCTATGATGACGATCTTGATATCGTCGCCGATTCTGATCGCTTCACCGGACTTCCGTGTCAAAACTAACATATTGCCCTCCTTGGCAAACTGAAAAGAGTATCTTTAAAGCCAGTAGCGTGAGACTGAATAGGGTCCCTTTATATATAGTTAAAAATATTGACGTTGAAGATTTTACTCGCAGAAGTCAGAGCTGCTTCGAGCGCCACCTGACCGAGCTGAAGCTCCGAGATCACCTCTGCCATATCGGCATCTTCGAGACCGGAAATCGCGATCTTTGTCCTGTGGGCCAGCTTATCGAGGGTACTGTCGATCTGCTGTATTCTCGTAACCTTACCGCCTATATCGGAGACGCTGTTAGAAATCTGGGTAAACGAGGCATCGAGCGTAGTAACCGCAGCCTGTATATTTGTAGTATCATCGGCGTTTAGCGCAGTAATCAAGGCCTCTATACCGGTAAAGATGTCGGTTCCACCGCCGACCCCCGCAAAGATCTCCCCGCCGTTCAGCCCGATGCTCATAGTAGAGTTGGGCGAAACCTTTACGCTGTACTTGTTGGTATCTCCTCCATACGTGCCGAGGGAGTCGAAGGTCTGGGTCGTGGTCTTGTAACCGGAAAAGATGTAATCGTTGTCGAGCTTGGTGTTGGAGATGTCTATCAACTGGTTATACAGATTCTGCACCTCTATAGCGGCATTGGAACGCGCATTGGCGCTCACCGTGCCGTTCGCCATGGCGACGGTTATCTCCTGAAGTCTGGAAATGGCATTCTTGGCGCTCGCCAGAGCGTCTTCGGCGAGGCCGAGATACGACAGAGAGCTGTCCGCATTACGTTTATACTGCTCCAAAGAGGTAAGCGTGCTCCTGGAGCTAAGTATTCTATCGGACTTAATCGGGTCGTCAGACGGATCATTAACCTCTTTGCCGGTAGCGAGCTTCCTCGAGGTCTTGAGCAGAGACTCCTGACGCCTCAGAATATCATTTATAAAAGTATCATAAAGTACTGTTTGAGTTACTCTCATAACACACCGCCTTATCATCCATGATGGCTACCGTATATTGAGTATTTCATCGAACATATCATCCACGGTCTTTAAAACCCTTGCCGCCGCCTCGTAAGACCTCTGAAGCCTGACCAGCATTATCGCCTCTTCATCTATAGATACGCCTGTTGACGATTCCTTGGCAATCTTCATCTGCTCAACAATCAACCCGTTAGCATCGGAATTATAGATGGCCTCGCTGACTGCTATTGCCGTATCAGTCACTATGGCGAGATAGTACTCGTTGAAGGTCGATGAGCCTATCGTGTCAGTATCCTTCAGTGCCGCAATAGCGAGCGCGTTAACGTTGTTGCCCGGTACGCCGGCGCTCGTAGACGAAGCCGCTATCTTATCGGTATCGGTCAGCGCAACCCCCATAGTGGCGGCAGCATTGGTCTTTGTGCTGATAAGATAAGTGTCTCCGGCAGCCGGGGCCGCAGTACTGTCGGTAACGGTAACGCTAAGGCCATCGAAGGTTATAGCGGCGCCTGAGCTATACGTGCCTGACGCTGCCACCGTATTTGTCGACGTATTTACGACAGAATAGGCCGTTGGGCTCGAAAAGCGCACCTCATAATCGTTAAGCGTAAGAGTCGAGACCGAGGTAACGGTAGCTGAAGAGACTATTGCCCCGCCGGTATTGTTGGCATCCGCGCGCGTATAGACGGAAGGCGCAGAAAAGAAGTCATTTGTTGTGGTGCCGTCGAGACCGTAACCGCCGAGATGGAGGGTATTTACCTCCTTGACTATTGAAACGGAGAGCAAATTAACCTTGTCCAAGGTCGTATGGTACTGGTTGCTGGCATCCACATACCCCTTGAGGCTGCCGCCCTTGAGGTTCGCGTTCATGCTGGTACCCCCGAGCGTAAGCTCGAATGCCGCAGGGTAGTCGTTTGTATGGGTCATCGTCATCTGAGAGGTATTGATACCGGAAACCAGGTACTCTCCCCCTCCCAAGAAGATGTCGATCTGCCCCACATCCCCTTCTAGCGTCTTTATATCCACGATACTGGCGATCTGGTTAATGATTACATCGCGCTGGTCTCTTAAGTCCCCGGCCACGGAAGTACCGTTTTCCGTCTCGGCTATTCGCTGGTTAAGGCTCGCCACCTGCGTTGCGAAGCTGTTCAACTGGTCTACAACGGTCGATACCTGATTATTTATGCCGTTAATAGTCGCCCTTATGTCACTATCCATTGCATTAAAGCCGTTGGTCAGGACATTAGCGGCGGAGAGCAGCACAGAGCGCTCGGCATATGAAGACGGGGCATTCGTGACATCGTAAAACGCATTGAAAAAAGTATCAATTTTGGATGAGAGACCACCACCGTCAAGGTCGTTGACAATGCTCTCCAGCTCTTTTAAGTTACCGGCCTTTGTATCATACATCGCCGAATCGGAGTAGGCGTCGCGCAGTTGAATAAGCTTGAACGCGTCCTGTACCCTGTCTATCTGGTTAATAGTAATACCGGTACCGAAAAGAAGCCCGTCGAAACTGACCGCATGCTTTGCCGCAAAACTGACCCTCTGGCGAGAATAACCCTCGGTCTCGGCATTCGCAATATTATGCGAAGTAACGCTTATAGCCTTCTGGGTAGAAAGCAGCGCCGTCTTGGCTATGTTCATCGTTGCGCTCAGTGAAGCCATCTTCTACGCTCCTTCACTTAAATTCGTACCTTTAAGAGTATCGGAATAAAAGTCTCCGGTGGGCTTGTAGACGCTCTTTGGCATAAAATTGCCTAAAAGCCCGAGTGTCTTTTTGATATTCTCTATAGAACCCTCAACAAAGAGGGCATTTACTTTGTTGACTTCTTTAATAGTATCAACGAGTGAGAGAACCGAGACCTGGCATTCCTTTAACCGGTTAAACTCGGTTCCGCTGATCCGCTCTAAAATACAGGAAATATTACCGGTCTGGACTCCGAGTTCCCTGCCCACGCCTTCCATCAACCGGGAACGCGCCTTATCCATGGAGGAGACCTTCATCAACAGGTGCTCTTTGCGCCCGATAGTCTCATAAAGCCCTCTATAATCTTTACTAATGAGATTTTCTGTCTCGGTCTGCTGAACCTCGACAAGATTCCTGTAGACCGCAATCTCTTTTTCAAGATGTTCTATCAGCGCCCTTACCATCATACCTATACCGCCTTATTTGAGCTGAGCACGTGTTCCAAAGCCCTCTCTATCATTCCCTCGGCAACCTTTTCGGCATCTATGTCGTAGTTGCCTCTCTCTATCTCTTCTTTTAACCTGATCACCATCTCGGTTCTGATCTCCGGTACGGCATCGAGCAACTCTGCTATAGCATTAAGATCTCTTGCCTTTGTTGAGATCTCTTTTTTATCGCTCTCTCCCTTACTATTTTGCGGGCTCGTCTTGGTACCTCTTGCATCGCTCTTCGGGGCCTTTTTCACATAACCCGTCTGTTCTACCTTACCTTTTCCACCGATTTTCATCTCTACCTCCTGCTAGAATTTATAAAAACATCTATATGAGATATCGGTGTTCAAAGCTAAAAACTTTAGTATGAGCACCCAGTCTAAGCGTACCACTTTACTATAAGATTATCAAATATCGGCCCGTATTAATCTGCCCGGATCGATAGCTTTGCCTTTGCTCAAAACCTCAAAATGTAGATGCGCTCCAGTGCTCCTGCCTGTTGAACCTACAAGGGCTATCGGGTCGTTCACACCGACCAAATCGCCTTTTTTCACCATATTTTCACTATTATGAGCATACCTGGTGACAAGACCGTTGGTATGGCTCACCTCAACGACATTACCGTAGCCGTCCTTTTTACCGCTAAAGAGAACGCGGCCCGAAGTGGCCGGGTATACTTCCGTACCCTTTGGCGCCGCAATATCGATGCCGTGGTGGAACTTGGTATCACCGTTTATAGGATCGGTCCTGAGGCCGAAGAGCGAACTTATTGTGCCGATTACGGGTATCTTGACGCTGCCTAACCTCTCTATGCTGAACTTGCTCTTGATACTTTCGAGCAGTGCCGGCTTCTGAGGCTCATGTACGGGACGCGTGGTAGAATTAAATCCCTCTAACGTACCCTTCAGATGATCGAACCCTTTATCGAAATGGGTACTCAAGAGGCCCTTGAGCCCTATTCCGCCACCTGCCGCAATACTCTTGCTCATCTCGGTATCCATCATCTCGGCATACATCTTCTCACCGCTTCCTCCGTGAAAGAGCGAACTCTCGTCAACCGTGCTGCGCATGCTCTTTAGCATCTGGTTGATAAAGATCGCCTCAAAGTCTTCGATGGCCTTATCTAAAAGCTTGCTCTTTTCGACCTCATTGATCTCATTTAAGTTGATCGCTTTTATTGCGTCGAGTGATCCAAGCGTATCCATACACCGGGCTCCCTAAATTATTTCCATCTCGGCCTGTAGAGCTCCTGCGGCCTTTATTGCCTGAAGAATAGCAACAAGCTCACGCGGGGTAACGCCTAAAAAGTTGAGCGCGCGGACCACCTCCCCTAGCGTTGCGTTGCCGGGCAGAATTATCAACCGTGACTCCCCCTCTTCGACTGTCGTGGTATCGACAGGCTGTACTACCGTGTCTCCTGTGGAAGAGAACGGGGCCGGCTGTGATATCAGGTACTGCGTCTTTATTTCTATGCTTAAGTCCGCATGAGAGATAGCGACGGTGGAGATCCGAATATTTTCTCCCATGACAACGGTACCGGTCCGTTCATTAACGACTACCTTCGAGACCGTATCCGGTTTTACGTTCAAGGCCTCGATCAGAGAGATATAACTTACGATATTGCTCTTGTGCTCCTCGGGGACCGATACGGAAATCCTTCCGGCATCCTTTGGAAAGGCTATATCGGCCTCGAACCTGGTATTTATAACTGTTGCAAGCCTGCCTGCGGTCGTAAAATCAGGGTGCCTCAAAACAAGATTGAACCTGTCCGGATTGTTCATTACGAGCGGAAGCTCGCGCTCTATAATAGCCCCGTCGGTAATCTTGGCAACCGTCTGGTGGTTCTTCGTAACCGAGCTCGACGCGCCCCCGGCAGAGTAACCTGCAAGCGCGATGGGGCCCTGCGCTACGGCATAGACCTTGCCGTCGGAACCCTTCAGGGAAGAGAGTATCAGGGTTCCTCCCATAAGGCTCGAAGCGTCACCTAAAGAAGAGAGCAGCACGTCTATCTTAGTGCCCGGCTTGGCAAAGGCCGGCAGCTCGGCCGTTAAGAGCACGGTTGCCGTATTCTTTACCCGTATGGCTTTAGGGTCGAGTTTCATGCCCATTCTGTTGAGCATGTTCGCGATACTCTGGGTGGTATACGTTGCGCTGCTCTTGTCTCCGGTTGCCGTCAACCCGACCACAAGGCCGTAACCCGTAAGCTGGTTTGGCCTTACGCCTTCGACAAAGGCAATGTCCTTTACCCGCGCCGCTCCGACTTCCGCTCCGTAGATGAAAAACAGGAGCGGAAGCAGCAGCACAAGAGCTATCTTAATACGGCCAGACATTATCAAGTATCCTCCCTAACCAGCCAGGTTTCTGCTCATCGGCGAGCACGCCCTTGCCGGAGTACTCTATCCTCGCATCCGACATCAGGTAACTCGCAATAGTATTATCTTCGGAAATATCCTCAGGCCTTACGATGCCGCTTAAAACGAGATACTGCAGCTCTTTGTTGAGTATCGTGTCCTTCTTGCCCTCAATGACGAGGTTACCGTTTGCCAGTATATTTACGATTCGTGTTGAGATAACCGCGGTCAACTCCCCGGAACGCTCGGTCTTGCCGGTTCCGTCGAAACTCGAATCGTAGGCCGAAGTGACATTGGGGTTCAATTTATAGTTGCTGCCTAGAAGGTCGTTAACCCCTAAGTTGGTCGGAAGGCCGAGGTTGGCGCCCAAAGCGATGTCATGCCCGCTCTTTCTCGCCGTTGAAGTTGTCGCTTCCTTGACGGCGCTCGTCTTCTCCGAGACCATTACGGTAACTATGTCACCAATATGACGGGCGCGCAGGTCCTGGAACAAAGTATTGCGAGACGTTTCGCCCGGCCAGAGAGAACCGACCGTAGTTGGAATACTGCCAGACTTCACAGGCAGTTCCGTTGTGTCTATCTTCTGCGGCTGCGGGGTTGCGCACCCCGCAAAGAAGAAGAGCGCAAAAAAGAATGTTAGAATTTTTCCATAAACTGCCATGACTGTTTTAACCTCTTTTAAAGAGTCCTGCTTAAAGTATCTGAACCGGTAAAGAGCACCACCTAGAAAGCGATCTTGATCTCGCCGGGGCCGGTTACCGTGCCGAAGACCTCCTTGCCCGAAAGCGTGCGCGCGCTTATAACCGCGCCCCTGTGGCCGTTCTGCAATGCCTTGCCCTGAGACCTCACCATCAGCTTCTCGTTCTCTATCTTAAGGATTACGACATCGCCCCTTTTAACAAGGGTCATTGGCATTATGTAACTCCGCTTGACGATGTCGCCCGGGTTGATCGGCCTCTTTGCCGTCATACCGAGTACCTCCTCTAACGAGTTTGCAATAGATTGCGAGCCGTGCTGCTCGGCCCTTATAAGCTCGATATCGTCGATCGTAATCTCGTGCCCCTTGCGCAGCGGAGTGAGCGCAACTACCGCATCCTTAAAGAGCCGTACGCGGGCCGAGGCCCAGAACTTCTTAAACTCCTCGCCGTCTCTGATGAGGCTGACAGCCAGAGTAACCTTGCCGGCCCGTACAATCGGACGCGGCAGAGTAACACGCACCGAGTCGTACCTGTCGAGAGCGGAGTTGAAACCCCTAAGATCTATGTTGTCAACCTCAACGTCGCCGTTACTCCACGGCGCGGCTTCATGGACCTGACTCGAAACCTCAAGTTCGAGCCCGACTATTCCGTCGGCAATCGACGCAACGGGCAGAAGAAGCAAAAAGAGTGCCAGTACTACACTGTTAACCGTTATTTTCTTGATCCTCTTTAACATCGACTACCTCTTCATTCCGTTGGCGGTCTGGAGCATCTCATCGGCCGCCTGAATAGCTTTCGAGTTGATCTCATAAGCTCTCTGCGCGGCGATCATATTTACCATCTCCTCGACTACGCTCACGTTCGACATTTCTAAAAAACCCTGAGCCAGGGTGCCGAGCCCGTCGGTGCCGGGAGTACCGGTTGTCGCGTCTCCGGAGGCCGCTGTAGAGGAGAGCAGGTTTTTACCTATCGACTTCAAGCCTGACGGGTTTATAAAGCGGGCGAGTTCCAGATTGCCTACCTGGGTAGGGATGGACGCACCGGGCTGAGTGACCGAAAATATTCCGTCCGCGCTTATCGTTACCGTTAAAGAATCGCTAGGAATGGTAATGGCGGGCTCCAGGACATAACCGTCGGAAGTGACGAGCCTGCCGTCGCTATCGACCTTAAGCTCACCCGTTCTGGTATATGAGGTAGTGCCGTCCGGAAGCGTTACCTGAAAGAAACCCTCACCCTCGATACCGAGGTCGAAAGAGTTTCCGGTCTGGCGAAAGTTACCCTGATCGAAGAGCTTTGCGGTAGAGACCATCTTTACTCCCTGACCGACCTGTATGCCGGTAGGAACTATCGTATCCTCTGACGAACTCGCTCCGGCGGACTTCAATTCCTGATAGAGAAGGTCCTGATAATCTGCCCTCGACCTCTTAAAGGCCGTGGTATTGACGTTTGCAAGGTTGTGGGATATTACGTCTATATTTAACTGCTGCGCTTCCATGCCTGTCGAAGCCGTCCACAATGCCCTTATCATCTCAAACCCCCTCTTTTACTTTGCTTTCAGAACGAAGGTATTAACAAACACGAAAAGACTAACCCTTGCCAACCTCTTCGATCGCCTTGCGCGTGATTTCGTCTATCGTCTGTATCATCTTACTCTGGGACTCGTAAGATCTCATACACTCTATCATCGTAGTCATCGCCTTAACCGCGTTGACGTTAGATACCTCAAGGTGCCCTTGCAGTACCTCCGTCATCTCGTCCGTCGGGGCCTCCTTGACCCACTCGCCCGGCGCAGAGTAGTAATTGCCCTCTCTTACAAGCATCTCCGGGTTCTCGAAGTTGATTATATTGAGCTTGCCTAGGCTGCCGTCCTTGTCGGAGATGTCTCCGTCCGCGCTTACGACAAAGTTTGAACCCTTCAATTTTATTACCCCGCCTCCGCCGAGCACGCCGTAACCCTCGCTCGTTACAAGACTGCCGTCTTTATCGACCATAAAGGTCCCGTTGCGCGTATAACGGATGCCGTCCGGCGTCTCAATCTCGAAGAAACCCTGTCCCTGTATAGCGAGATCGAGATCCCTGCCCGACCTCTTCGTGAAACCCTGGGACATATCGGTCACGACCTGCTTCGACTCGGAGAAGTGGCGCATGGAGTTCGACTCGTCAACCATCGATTCAAAAAGAAGCTGACGCTTCTTAAATCCAGGGGTATTGATATTTGCCAGGTTCTCGGAAAGCATATCGAGCCTCTTTTCCTGAGTTACCGCACCTGATAATGCAACAAATATACATCTATCCAAAACTACCTCCACTAAGACTCTGATCCACTAGTCATTTGTATATGCAACGATTATGCCAAGATGTTGCTATATTTTTTATACCATTAAATCGTACACTTACACTTATAAGTAAAAAATCAGGACGTCGGTTGACCCGCAACTCCCCACACCGACCGGAACTTTCTTCCTCCTGTTATGGACTATTTTTCCTCTTGACCCGTAAAACCGGCTTAACGGGCTCAAAGACTCAATTACGTAAAGTACTGAGCGAGGTAATCAACTCTGCCTCACCCTTTAAAAGGTCGAACTTCTCTATTACGGTATCTACGCTCGCACCAGAGTCGAGCATGCTGACCGCACCCTCGTAGGTATCACTCCACTTGCGTTTATGTACCCTTCCTTCGGTCGAGGCCCTCTTTAAAACCCTGTCCATCGCTTTCTTCTTGCTCTGGAGGCTCTTTTCGAGTTCGTCAAGTTCACCGCGCTTCTTGTCGAGTTTTTTTGTTATCGACTCGGCAAAACTGAGCTCCTCTTGCAGTTTCTCTACAATCTCAGTCGGATATCCGGTATCAAGCGCAGGCGCACCGCCCTCAACGGCTAGACCGACATTGGCGAGCCGGTTACTCTTTTTATAAGTGAAGAACATAAATAGAATACCTATCATAAAGGCCACATCTACCACGAAAAGTATCAAGACCCAGTTATTCACAAGAGCACCTCACTTTTGCCGACATTACCGAATACTTGCCCGGTCCGAGCCCGGTCGTCATGAGAATGTTAAGTGCAAGCTCCGTGCCCAAAAGAAAACCGGACAGAGCGCTTGCTGGCTCTGTCCGGTCAGGATCAATTGATGTATTCTCTAACTATCTAATATAGATCGATTTCTTCCTTGAATAACTCTTGTACTTTTTCTAAAATTTCCTCCAGCTTATCCTCATCTATACCGATCACCTCGGGTAAGTTCCCAAATTCAACCTCGTCACCGTGCGCTTTCCTCCATCCAACGCCATATTTTTGACATAATTTGTCAGACAATTTGACTATTGCGACAAGGCTGCTGAGTCCGTGATCCTTGGCAAGCTCTACCTCGTTATCGAAGTTAATCAGTAACAGCTCTATGCTCTCAGGAAAACCCCACTTCTTGACGAGACTGGCGCCCACCGGCCTCTGGGTAAACTCGAAGTAATCACTCTCGGCCACCGAATACGGAATGTGTTCATTATAGACCCGCTCCATGACCTTTGCAAAGTCCTCCTGAAACTCATTGTTCAGGACAACCTTTCCGACGTCGTGCAGAAGGCCCCCGATAAAGGCATCTTCGGCATCGGCTGCACGCGTGCTTTTAGCTATTATACTGGCAGCAAGCGCAGAACCGATCATCTGCTCCCAGAGCAGTTTCTCGGCAAGGCCGAACCTCTTGTAGACATTCTTCATCGACGTTGCAACGACTATATTCCTTACAGCATCGAGTCCGAGCCTCAAGATAGCCTGAGTCAGGTTCTGTATGTTTCTGTAACCGCCGTAAAAAGCAGAATTGGCAACCTTAAGAATCTTGGTTGCCAAACCAGGATCCGCACTTATCAGCTTCTTGATCTTTTCAATCGAAACATCCGGGTCATTCATCTGTCCCAGAACCTTCTGCGCGGTAGCAGGCAGCACAGGAAGGTCGATAGTCTTTTCTATCACTTCGCTCAGCCTGTGCCCTTCACCCAGTTCCATATTGATTCTCCCTTATTTGTAAAACTCACCAAGATTGTCCCCCTGTAAAACATAGCCGTCAGTCGCGGGCTGTAAATAACTGCATTGCTCACCCGAGAGCATTAACCAGCCTTTGAAAGGATAACCTCTGATATTTTCGTCTCTACACTATTATCGGCACACTTGTCGTTTTCCTTTAGCCCTACCGTTGTTATATTATAGAACTATCTTTAACACTTAAACTCTATACAACCTGCATGAGTTAAGTGGTCAGATGCACCAAACCGTCGATAGTAAAGTTATCCGGAAAATCGATTTTACTCTCGAACAGACGCCCGAGGAGACCGAGCCATACTGCTCGATATAATCGCAGCGCCAGATAAAGTCCGCGATACTCTTGACACGAATTTTATGATTTCCAGCAAAGAGCGCGCTCTTAGTATACGAAAGACCTCTAGTACCCAGGCATAACCTAATCGTGCACTACCGGCACTTGAAGTAGCACATATGACCTTAGGGTGAAGTGTTCAGGAAGGGGCACTTGCTCTAAACTTCAAATCTATTTTTCTACATCATTGCGGATTTTTGGATCGGAAACGCTCCCCGTGTACTGAAAGGGCTGGAAATGTAACAAGCCTGTCTATCACGCCAAACCCGCTCGCAAGAAGCGTACACGGAAGAGGCTGATAAACAGGCTATAGGTTTACTAAGCTACTGCCGAGGCCTCCGGTGTGATATCGGCCAGCTCATTACTGTTGAGTATCTTTGTAACGTCGAGCAGAATAATCAACCTGCCGTCTATCTTGCCGACCCCCCTGATATACTCGGAGTCAACATCCGTAACGATAGATGGAGGCGGTTCTACTGTATCTGCGGGCAGCCTGAGCACCTCTGAAACCGCGTCCACTTTAAAGCCGACGGTCTTGTCGTTAATATCTACAACAATTATTCTGGTCTCTTCCGTATTCTCGTCAGCACTTAAACCGAACCTCTTTCTAAGATCGAGTACCGGTATAACCCTGCCGCGTAAATTTATAACTCCATCTACAAACTCCGGGGCCTTCGGAACACGAGTCAACTCCATATGTCTTATGATCTCCTGCACACTTAAAATATCTAGCGAGTACTCTTCATTGCCGAGCCTGAAGGTTACCAACTGCAGAATTTCCCTTGAATCGAGTTCCTTATCTGTCTTCGTACCCATCTTCAGCGCCTCCCATTTGTTGAGGTCTTTCGTAGTTACTATAATTACAAGTATGTAGTCAACAGCAGAGTTTTACAGCAGACAAAACTGCCGTGATCGCAAGAGACATAAAATGTATTTACTCTATGTATTAGTTCGGAAATGCCGGCTAAAACTTGAATTTTTCTCTAGAATGTCCCGCTACTAGAGGCCTAACTATCATGTCCCTGCCCCAGTATCAGTATGTCAACCCGTCTGTTCTTTGCGCGCCCGCTGGCGGTATTATTACTCGAAACCGGCCTGAACTCTCCGAAGCCGGTCGCAGAGAGGCGTCTCGGCTCAACCGAGTGCTCTGAGATAAAATACTTTAAAATGTTGAGCGCCCGGTCGCCCGAAAGCTCCCAGTTTGACGGGAAAGAGTCGGTCTTTATAGGTATATTATCGGTATGTCCCTCTACCCTCACCGAGTTTGGCAGCCTTTTGAGCATGCGCCCCACCTCATCAAGCATTTCAAGGCCCGAGTCCATAAGCTTTGCGCCCCCTACGCCAAAGAGCAGGCTGTCGGGCAGCCTGATAGTGACCTTGTTCTTTTCATAGATCACCGCAACCTTGCTGTCCGTCTCTATCTGCTTGACCGCAGAGACGATCTCCTTATAGTCGGTAGAGAAGGCGTTCTGAAATTCTTCTGCCATACTCCTTGCAGGCTTCTCTACAAATTCGGACTCTTCGACTATATGCATGGGTTGCGCATCGACGGGGCTAAAAGCCCTGTACAGGGATTCGCTGACGATCTTGTACTTGCCTTCGTTAACGGAACTGATAGCGTACATGGCCGTAAAGAACGCGAAGAGCAGGGTTATGAAATCGGCGTACGAGACAAGCCACCTCTCGTGATTCTCATGCTCCGGCGCCCTCTTTCTTCTGGTTCGTGCCATAGGTTAACGTGACTCGGCCCGAGGCTAGCGCTCAGGCCGCTGTCCTCCTCTCGGACTCTTTCAAAAAGCCGGTCAGCTTCTCCTTCAACCGTATAGGGATCTCGCCCTCAGAAAGCGATATAAGCCCCTCAATTATCATCTCGTTAACAATCATCTCTTCACGGAGTTTAAGTTTTATCTTGCCGGCTATGGGTAGCCAGAAAAGGTTGGCAGAACCGACGCCGTAGATAGTAGCGACAAAGGCAACCGCTATACCGGCGCCGAGCCTCTCCGGCTCTGCCAGATTTTCCATAACGTGAATAAGGCCTAGCACGGCACCGAGTATGCCTATGGTCGGCGCATAACCGCCGGCCGACTCATAGACCTTGGCTGAAGAGTTATTATACTCCTCACGGTACTCCAGATCGATTTCGAGGATCTCTCTGGTTATTCTAGGTTCAGTACCGTCTACTACGAGCTGGAGCCCTTTGCGATAAAAAGGGTTCGTTATCGCCTTCAGCTTCGATTCTAAAGAGAGCAGCCCGTCCTTGCGGGCAAGTACGGCAAAACCGGTAATCTCATCAACTATAGACACAGGGTTCACAGAAGAGCCTGTAAATGCAAAACGGCCGTTCTTGATAGCTGCGATTACGGTTTTGGACGGATAGGTAACGAAGACGGCCCCGAATGTGCCGCCAAAAACAATTATCGCCGCAGTAAATTGAGAGATAGAGTGGAGAGTGCCCCCCTCTAGAAGCATTCCACCTATGATCGCGCCAATACCGAGCAGAACACCTATTATAGTTAATAAATCCATTCTGCTTCTTGCTTTCCACTATACCGGCTACAGTTAACAACTCCTCCCGGCATATATTCTATTCGACATGACAATCACCTAAAATGGTAACCGTACGGGATTGAACCGGTGAGGATCTTAAATCATGTTAACTATTTCACCGGCAATATGATCTAGTGGAGCTATCTTGTCCGCAATCTTAGCCTCTATTACGGCTTTTGGCATTCCGTAGACCGTGCATGTCTCTTCATTCTGCACAAGGGTTTTTCCACCCTTCTTTCTGATAAAGGTCATCCCCTCAAGGCCGTCATGGCCCATACCGGTCAGGATAACTCCCATAGAACGGCCCGGGTACGCCTCGGCCACAGAACTCATCATAATATCTATAGCCGGCTTGTAGAGCGAGTCCGGCGGATCATCGCTGATTTCGATAGTGAAGTTGGTAACTCCGCGCCTCTTTACCCGCGTCTGTCTTCCACCCGGAGAGACCAGCACAACGCCGTGTTCAAGCTTATCTCCGTTAACAGCCTCTCTGACCGTAAGCTCGGAAAGTGAATTGAGCCTCTGTGCAAATGCGCCGGTAAAAGCTGCCGGCATATGAATAGAGACTATAAAAGCAGTGGCCAGACCGCCCGGCAACTTCGAAAGAACATCCTGTACGGCTTTAGGCCCCCCCGTAGAGGCCCCTATGGCGACAATCGCCATTTTCTGTGTAGCAAACGTTTTTCTGCCCGAAATCGTTACGGCCGGCGAAGACGAGATAACGCTTGATGTTTTACGCGAGGTTGCGGACCGTCGCTTAAGCGACCCCTTGCTCCTGACCACTACCTTCAGTTTCTCAATCAGCTCATCGCGTATATTCATCACGTCCAGGGCCGACGAGACTAGATTCTTCGCAAGGTAATCTATCGCTCCCTTCTCCAGCGCCTCTAACGTGGCCTCGGCGCCCTCGGAAGTAAGAGAACTTACTATTAGAATCGGAGTCGGTAACTTCGTCATGATCACGTCTGTTGCTTCGAGTCCGTTCATGCGAGGCATTTCGACATCCATGGTTATAACATCAGGCTTGAGCTCAAGGGTCAACTCCACACCCTCCTGCCCGTCACGCGCAGTACCGATCACCTCAAAAAACGGGTCAGACTCGATCATCTGACGAATAATTCTACGCATAAAAGCCGAATCGTCGACGATCAAAACCCTTTTCTTCAAAGAAAAAACCTCCACTCAACATATCCGTTAGTGAGCATATCTGCCGTTTAGTGAGTCGATAAAACCGGATACGTCGAGAATAAGTATTACTCTTCCGTCACCCGTAATACAGGCCCCGGCTACACCTTCGGTGCCCTTGAGATACTCTCCCATAGACTTCATAACGATCTCTTCCTGACCGTGAAGCCTGTCTACTATAAGCCCGAGCGACTGCTCGCCAACTCCGATAATAACGATGTACTTGCAGTCAGACTCTTCGCTCGACGTCTCCAATGTCGAGACCAAAGAGCTTAACCTCAGTACCGGGTAGACCTTGTCTCTGATCTGTATAACCTCTCCGCCCTCTACGCTCTTTATTTCGGAGTCCTCTACGCGCCTGTTCTCTATAACCGTAGTAAGCGGTATGCCGTATATCTCTTTTCCAGCCTCCACGGTAAGCACCTGTATTATGGCGAGCGTAAGCGGTAGGCGGAAGATTATCTTGCTGCCGACCCCTACCTCCGACTCCACAGATATCACACCGTTGATCTTGGCCATATTTGTCTTTACGACATCCATACCGACACCGCGTCCACTGATGTTACTGACCTCTTTTGCGGTTGAAAAACCGGGAAGGAAGATAAGGTTATAAGCCTCTTTATCGCTCATGCGAATGGCATCGTCTATAGACATCAGCCCTTTGCTCGCAGCAGAAGCCTTTACGGCATTGGCATCGATTCCCTTACCGTCATCGGAGACCGAGACAACTATGTGGCGCCCCTCCTGTGATGCCGACAGGGTAATAGTACCACTTCTCGGTTTACCGGCCGCCTCCCTCACTTCAGGGCTCTCGACCCCGTGGTCCACGGAGTTACGGATAAGATGCACCAAAGGGTCGCCAAGCTCTTCTATAACAGTCTTGTCGAGTTCGGTTTCCTGACCCTCTATAACCAATTCTATCTCTTTGCCAGACTGCCTCGCCAGGTCCCTTACCATGCGAGGAAACTTGTTGAAGACCTTGGCAATCGGCTGCATTCTCATCTTCATAACCGAGAGCTGAAGATCGGTGGTCGCAAGATCGAGCTGCGCGATCGCATCGTTCATATTGCCAACCAACGGGTTCTCGACCTGCTCGGTGCTGAGCTTGGTGCCGAGCACCATCATCCTGTTTCTCGAAAGGACGAGTTCGCCGATCATATTCATTACCGCATCAATCCTGCTGGTATCGACCCTTATGGTCTGCTCAACGTGAGAGACTTCCTGCTGCGCTGCAGCCTGTTTCTCGACAACCGGCTCTACAGTCTCTGCTGCCGGCTCTGCGGTTTCGGTAACCTGCTCGGTAACTTCGCAAACAGGTTCACTCTCTTCCACTACCGGCTCTTCAACCTGAACCTCTTTCTTTTTGCCCTTGGGCTTGACCTTCTTTTCAGCCGCCTTCTTATCCTTGAGCGTCTCTTTTTCAACTATTTTCGTTTTCGATGCGGACTTTGTTTTCGCTTCCTTGGCCGGTTTTGCCGCCTTGGCACCCTTCTTGGCTTTTGGCTGCTTGCCGCCCCCTTCGAGTTGCTCTTTTAAAACCTTGATAACAGGTTCGAACTCCTCTTTCTTCTCATTATGATCTTTAATATTCTGGATCATCACTCCGATCATATCGGAAGCCGCTAGAACGGCGTCCATGATCGACGGCGTCATCGCCATCTCTTCCTTCCGGAGTTTATTGAGTATATCCTCGCTTACATGAGCCACGGAGACAATATCTTCAAAACCCAAAAAACCAGCGGCGCCTTTAATAGTATGCATTGCACGGAATATATCGTTCAGGAGCGCGGTATCTCCCGGAGTCTTCTCAAGCTGAACAAACTTCTGGTCCAGGTTCTCAAGATCTTCCTGAGCCTCGGCGATAAAATCATTAATAATTTCTTCCATATCATCCATTGGAAATGACATTGTACTCTCCCGGTCCACATGATGAATTTATCAAGACAGGTTATCCTAGCTTGAGGTCATTGAGTATCTTATCAACTTCACTCTGATTGAACATATCACCCTTTCCGTCCGCGTAGGACGACTTCGTCTCTTCCGATCCCGCCCCTTTATTCTCAATTCCGAAGTTACATGCCATATCGAGTATCTTCGCCTCAACACCGCTAAGAGTAGAGATAACCTTCTTTAACTTCTGACCGGAAAGGTCATGAAATGATGAGTTAGCAAACATATCCATAATAATCGTCTTCATACCGGTATTCACGCCCTCCAGCTTGGCAGTTACCTCTTTCGCCTTGCTTGCACTCTCATCAGGCAGCGTGCCGGCGAGTGCGGAAAGCTCTTCTATAAGCGCCTTGCTTTTATCATGCTCATCAACAAGGTTCTCCAGTAGCGACATTATATTATTGGCGGCATTCTCAAGGTCACCGCTAACGGTACTCAACTGCCCGGACGCTTCCGGAAACTTCTGGCTACTCAGCTGGAAGGTTGACTCGATCTCGTCTATTCCCTTTCTGGCATCATCGACATACTGCGCCAGACCGGAAAGTTCTTCTTTGAATTTTTCAAAAGTTTTCTGCAAATTATTATCAGCCATTGTCTATTACCCCTTTCAGGCCTGTTCAGACAACCCTACTACTCTTAGACCCACTCGCTCTTACCAGGCGTACGGCCCCCCATGCTTACTTATGTTTCTCAAGTATGAGATCGATCCTCTCCTTTAGGTTGGCCGCAGTAAAAGGTTTTACTATATAGTTGCTAACACCGGCCTGCACGGCCTCGACTATATTCTCTTTAGCCGCTTCGGCGGTAACCATAAGAACCGGAAGTCCTTTTAGCTTGGCATCGGCTCGTATCGCTTTGAGAAGATCGATACCCGGCATGTTCGGCATATTCCAGTCCGTAACGACGAAATCAAAATCGTCGGCTTTGAGTTTCTCAAGACCTGTATTGCCGTCATCGGCCTCGTCAACATTTGTATAACCTAGCTCTTTCAAAATGTTTCTTATGATACGTCTCATAGTTGAGAAGTCATCGACCACGAGTATCTTCATATTCTGATCAAGCATTTACATATCCTTTCTATAATATAAAA
Source organism: Deltaproteobacteria bacterium (assembly GCA_029262515.1). Classification (GTDB taxonomy): domain Bacteria; phylum Desulfobacterota; class GWC2-55-46; order GWC2-55-46; family JADFVP01; genus JADFVP01. The sequence continues at coordinate 143,004 of JAJCZH010000008.1, forward strand.
TAGAGGTAATGTAGTCTGCACCTGCGCATCTACACTACCTTATAACTTTCTCTATTTCGTAAACCAGCCTCTGAGGTGAAATCGGCTTGGTCAAATAAGTGGTGACTCCCGCATCCATGCCGAGCTTCTTATCAACGCTCGACGCCTCGGTAGTTATCATGATGATCGGCGTATCGTCGTAAGCCGTATCAGACCTCAAACTCTTGCAGAGCTCGAGTCCGTCCATCTGCGGCATATTGAGATCCGTAACCACCAGATCCACATCATTAATGGTCAGAAGCTCAAGAGCCTCTATGCCATTTGCGGCACCAAATATTTCATACCCTCGCTCTCTTATAATATAAGAGAGCAACTTTCGGGTAGTCGCACAGTCATCGACTATCAGTACCTTCTTATTCATCTACGTACCTCATATCTTCTGGTAGACCATGGTTCCACAAAACCTCACAGGTTTAAAGAGCCGCGTTATATCATGAAGCGACTCGGAAAAACCGATAAAGAGGTAACCTCCCTTGGCAAGGCTGTCGTACATATTCCCCACCGCCTTCTTCTTTGAAGCATCATCAAAATAGATCAACACATTGCGGCAAAATATTACATCGTTATCTTTAACGAGTCTGGTTTCAAAAGAGTTCATCAAGTTGATCTTTTTAAACCGTACCAGCCTGGCCACTTCCGGTTTGAGCGTATACGCCTTTTCTTTCTGCGTAAAATACTTTAAGAGCTGCTGGGGCGTGGCGTTGCGAAGCGAGTACTGCTCATAGGTCGCCGCTTTAGCCGACCTCAGGACATTATCACTAATGTCGCTTCCCGTAATCTCTACAGACCATCCGTCGGTAGCGAGCCCTAAATCTAGAAGCATCATCGCCAGGGTATACGGCTCTTCGCCAGTTGAAGAGGCCGCTGACCAAATTTTTAACCGCCGGTTCATACTCTTCTTCTTCGCTTCTATTATTTTAGGTACCACTCCCTGATCGAAACCTTTTAGCTGTATGGCATCACGAAAGAAACTCGTCTCGTTGGTTACTATATTGTTTAAGAGGTAGGTTATCTCACTCTCTTTCTGAGCATCATAGTTGAGAAAATAGAGATAGTCGTCAAAGTTCTTCAACCCGCGCGCATCAACCCTTTTGGCGAGCCGTGATTCAAGAAGATACTTCTTTGAATCCGAGAAACTTATCCCGCATTTCGCGTAAATAAGCTCCCTCAGCTGATCAAAAGCCTCTTGGCCTAGCTTAGGTTTACTCTGTACTCCAAGCAGTGTAGTCATTAACCTACCAACGTTTCTAGTGCACGCTCGACAGCAGCCGTTACGTTCTGATCCGAATGTTCGAGCATCTCGGTAAGGGCATCAATCGCCTCTGTAGCCTCAAGTCGTTCAAGAGAGAAAGCAGCTGCCGCCTGCACCGGAGGTTCATCCTCTTTCAACCTGTCGAGCAGAATTGGTACCGACTCTACATTAGGCGCATCCCCAAGCAGGGTGACGGCGTGATACCTGACCCAGACATTACTGTCTTTCAACGCCTGAAGTAATGCGGGCATAATAAGGTCTATCGACCAGCCGGAGAGCCCTTTGATAAGAGTCAGCCTGACATCTTCATCGCTGTCGGTCAGGCCACCAAGAACATCCTCAAACGAATCTTCTCTTCCGAGCATCGCAATAGACCGGTATGCGGCCTTGCGAACTTCGGCCACTTTATCCGTAGCGGCTTTCCTCAGGCACTCGAGTGCGTGCTCATGCGAGAGCATACCGAGCCCCCGTGCTCCCATAATTCTCTGAACGTCGGTACCTTCGCTTATCAACACGCCAAACCCGTCTTTTACGGCCTCGCTCGGAATCATGGCTAGCTGATCTGTCATCTCCTCCATAACGTCACGATACTTCTCTACCTTAAGGTACTCAAAGAGCAACGGCACGGCGGCCTCGCCCTTTAACGCCACATAAGCGCGAGCCGCGCACTTTCTCGCATGCCCGTCGTTATGCTTTAGAAGTGTCTCTATGGCAGGACCGGTCTCCGGCGTAGCGATTGACTCAATCGTTGTGGCAATCTCGCGAACCTCGGCCTTGCCGGCCTCTTCTATAAGCCCCTCAAGAAGACCTATGGCATCTTCAGACCTTAACACGCCCAGAGCCCTTACTATCGGCACCAGGTTCCTATTGCACTTTTTGAGCTCGGCAACAAGTTCCGGAGGCAGACTACCCTGTCCTATTATATTTACGATGGTCTCTACTAGCTGAGGCATGAGCTCTTCGTCTATCTCCGGTAATGAGTCGGCGAGATCAAAAACCTTTCTCAGGCCTTCGGGAAGTCTCAACAGAGATATACCATTTAGCCCCTGCAGTTTACTGGAGAGACTCGGATTATCTATGGCAAGTGAGAAAAATTTGAAGAATACCTGTTTGAAATCCATATCCGGTTTAAATACGGCACCGGGAGCCAAAGCCTTCTTCATCAGTTCAAGCACCGCACCAAGCGGCAAGAACTTTTCGGCCTCCAGCAGTCCTTTGACTTTTGGCATAAGAGTGATCGCATCTTCTATAGAGGCTATCTTGCCGACGGCATCAAAGGCCACTTCTTGAATAAGGCCTTCTTCGTTCTCTATGAAGTCAAATAGCGGACCGAGTGTTTCTTTATCCCCGGCAGAGCCGAGCCCCTCGATAGCCGAGAACTTGACCCACTCTTCCGGATCTTTCAATGCCTTTAGAAGTATCTTTGTAATGCCCGGCACATTGCTATTACCAAGACAGACGGCAACAGACCCACGGACATTCGGGTTGGCATGCTCTATCAGGGGTGTTATCCGTTGGACGATTCGCTCATCCATACTCATCTTCGCGATGATATCGACGGCAAACTTAACCACATCATCATCAGAATCGTTAAACAGGTCCATTATTACGTCGATCACATCGAGATCATGCCCTAGCAGGGCGAGTATCTCGATAGCGATATTCCTCTGACCGGCGTCATCTAGACTTAAAAGCGGTACAACCGCTTTAGCGACATCTTTGCCTCCGATGATGGACAGCGTATTTATTGCAGCCTCGCGCACTCCGAAGTCTTCATCGCTGAGCAGCAGAACAAGCTCGCCAAGATACTCAGAGCCGTCCTTCTCTACGAGAACTTCACACGCGTCACGCCGAACAAAAGCATCATTCGAGCGCAACATTTCCTTTATAGATAATTCACTCATTTGTCCCTCTATACTTGATTATCGGTAGCGAAACGGAACTCTTGAATCATTTAACGCAAATATCTAGAAAGGTGGATATTTAATTTTTGTTTAAGTTGTATAAGAGGCTGCTGCTGTTCTTTAAATAGAGGCGTACTTCTTGAGGCGGACTTTAAGGCGGTGCATGGTCTGGCTATGCAGCTGGCATACTCTCGACTCGGTGATATCTAAAACCTTACCGATCTCCTTGAGTGTAAGCTCGTCGAAATAGTAGAGCGAAATTATTATCTTCTCTTTTGCCGGCAGCGTCTCGATAACTTCGGCCACTTTTCTCTTCAACTCGTTTACTTTGGCAACCAGAAGAGGGTCCTTGGCATTCGGGTCTTTGATACACTCCAGAATATTCATTCCGTCATCATACTGCTTGAGCCCCATATCCTCAAAGCTGAGCACGCTAAGAGAACAGACTTCACTCAAGATGGTATTGACATCGTCGGTGCTCATTTCAAGAACATCGGCCACCTCGTCAAGCTCGGCAGGCCTTCCGGTCTCTCTTTCCACCTGATCGTAAGCGCGTTCCAGCTGATTCGACTTGTCTCTCATGGAACGCGTCATCCAGTCCATGCTCCTCAACTCGTCCATGATAGCGCCGCGCACTCGAATAGATGCGTAGGTGTTGAACTGAACACCCTTGGACTTGTCGAACCTGTCTATCGCCTCCAGCAGCCCGATAGTACCGGAACTCATCAGATCATTGACGTCTATATGAGGCGGAAGATTTACCGCAACCTGATACGCTATAATCTTTACCAGGTGAACGTTCTCCTCTACCAGCCTGTCACGCTCCTGCTTGCTGTATCCGCTCGTTGTAGGTATCTTTTTATTTACCATAACCTCTTCATACGGCTCTTTGAGCCCCGATTGAGTTATATCGACCCGATATCTTTAGTGAGCATCTGTCTCCAGAAAAATTGCAGCCCACCACCCTTGACATTACTGTACGACGGAAGTTGCGTTAACTCTCTGGCCACTTCCTTGAAGCAGCGGCTCGCTTTGGTATGTGGATACAGTTCCATTACCGCTCTCTGCTGAACCACGGATTTCTGTACGTTGTCATCATAAAGTACGCAACCAAGATAATCAACAGAGATATTCAAAAACCTTTCCGCAGCGAGGCTGATCTTCTTGTAGACCTCCAGGCCTTCCTTCTTAGTCTTCGCGGTATTTACGAGTAAGTTAAATCTTCTTTCACCGTGCTTCTTAAAAAGCACCTTCATCAACGCATACGCGTCGGTCAAAGAAGTCGGTTCCGGTGAGACTACCACTACTATGTCCTGTGCCGCAACATTGAAAAAAAGAACGTTATCGGATATACCCGCACCAGTATCAATTATCATAACATCTATATCGATGTCCATACCGTCGAGGTGTTGTGAGAGCTGCAGCCTGTCCTCGGTGCTCAGCTCGGTAAGTTCCTGAACACCGGATGAAGCCGGCAGAATCTTTATCCCCTTTGGCCCGTCTACTAGAACCTGTTCCAGACTCTTCTCTCCGCTCAGCAGATCGGCGAGGTTCAACTTAGGTGTCAGGCCGAGAAGCACGTCGATGTTACCGAGTCCGAGATCCGCATCGAGTAACAGAACTTTCTTGCCCTGCTGCTGTATCGCAACGGCCAGGTTAACAACCGAGTTTGTCTTGCCTACTCCACCCTTGCCGCTGCTTACGGCTATCACCTGTATCGGTCTCGTGCCTTTGGTCTGCGTAGGCCGGCCTCCGCCCGCGCCAACTTTTGCCGATTTTTCTCTTAATGTCGCTGCCTGATCCATATCGCTGTTTCTCCTTAACACGGTAGAAAGATATCAAGCAGCCGTTCTCTCGAAGCGATCTCAATGTCTTCGGGTACGCGCTGGCCGTTGGTCAAGTACGCAAGAGATTTTCCGGCCAGCACCATTGTATTGAAGATCGGGCCGTACACGTCACTCTCGTCGAGCTTGGTAAATGTCAATGAACCGATATTGACTGCCGAGAAGTTCCTGACACTATCGTAAAGCGAAGTGTCGCGGGTCTGTGCGCTGAGCACCAGGTTGAACTTCACGCGCGGATCGAGCGCCGAGAGTTCCTGCAGCTCATTTATATGCGCACTGTTGCTGCGGTCCCGTCCGGCGGTATCTATAAGTATAATATCCTTATCAGCGTGAGAGCGGATCAGCCTGGAAAGCTCCAGCGGACTCTTTGCAAGATCAACCGGAGCGCCTATCAGCTTCCCGTATACTTTTATCTGTTCCACAGCGGCGATACGGTAATTATCGAATGTCAGGAGCGCAACCTTCTTTTTTCTCTTCAGGGCATGAATCGCTGCCAGCTTCGCTATGGTCGTTGTCTTGCCTACGCCCGTCGGTCCGACAAACGCCACGACACTCCCATCGGTTATAGGGTCTTCAACCTTTAGCGCACCCGATACCCTTCGCTTCATTTCCTTATTAAATTCACCCCTGTCAGATACCTTCTCATCGGCAAGCCTGCTGCAAGTCTTTATCAGAATATTATTGACGAGCCGCTTGTCGATTCCGTTACTTAACATCTCGGCCTCCAGGCTGCCGAGCAGATCCGAGACGGGTGTCTTTACGGAGGCCATGATCTTCGTACAGAAGTCCTTTATCTCGCTCAGCTCCTCCTCTATCCTGCGATTAACCCCGTCACCCTCGGCGGCAGACCCTGAAAGAGAGACCGAAGCGACCGGAGCGTCGGCAGCACCCCCTGCAGATACTACTGAGGAGCGAGAACCCGGAGTGAGAGCCGAAGCGGCCATATCGGCATACAGCTCTGTTGGCCGCCTGCTGTTAAGGCCGATACCGGCGTCGCTTCCGGCGCTCTTTCCAGTCCTGCTCTCCGGTGCCGGTTCCTGAGAGCTGCGCTGCCCGCCTACAGGGTCCCGCTCAACGGCAGCCACCACTTCGTAACTGACGCCTTCTGGAGTGCTTATCTTCTTGGTGTTTAGGATAAGCGCCTCTTTACCGAGATCGGACTTAACACTCTTCATCGCCTCTCTAACCGTACTGGCAGTAAATCTCTTTATATACATTCTATAACCTCACAACCTTTAGAGTCTCTACCCTGACCGTAGTGGCGATCTCTCCGTGCGAGAGCACACCAACGGTCGGGAAGGTTCTTTCCAGAAGTTTACGAACGAATCTGCGAGTCTGGTGGGAGGCGAGCACAACCGGCTGGTGCCCCCTTGACAGAAGCTCTTCGAGTCCGTCCTTTACCTTGAAGATTATGTCCTGAGCCACCCCCGGCTCTATCGTCATAAAGGAGCCTTGCGGAGTCTCCTGAATAGACTTCGTGATAATCTCCTCTATGTCGTGATTAAGCGCGAGCGCCTCTATAGTCGCATCACCCGTCTGATACGTCTGCGATATCTGTCTCGAAAGGTTCATCCTCACGTACTCGGTCAGCAGGTCCGTATCCTTGGTCATGGTGCCGTAATCCGCAAGAGTTTCGAGTATCGTCTGGATATCGCGTACCGAGACGCGCTCTTTGAGAAGGTTCTGCATAACCTTCTGCACGCTGCCGAGAGGCAGTATGCCAGGCACAAGCTCTTCTACCACCTTCGGCTGCGTCTCGCCGACCTTGTCGAGAATATTCTGCACATCCTGACGCCCGAGAAGTTCGTCGGAGTAGTTTTTGATAATCTCCGTTATATGAGTAGCGATTACTGCGGAGTGATTAACGACTGTATAACCCATGATATGCGCCTTCTCCTGATTCGAGTCGTCTACCCAGATCGATGGCAGCCCGAATGCAGGATCGGCCGTTGGCACGCCCTCAAGGCCATCTTGCGCGTCACCCGGGTTGATGGCGAGCGAGTGGCCTACCATCAGCTCCCCGCGGGCAACCTCAACACCCTTTACCAGGAAAACGTACTCGGAAGGTTTCATCTGGAGGTTGTCCTTGATATGAACGGATGGCACGATGATACCCATATCTTCAGCAAACTGCCTCCTAATCGCCTTGATCCTCTCAAGCAACTCACCGCCCTCTGCCGGATCGACTAACGGGATTATCCTGTAACCGACCTCAAGCCCGAGCGTATCTATCGGGGTTATCTCCTCTACCACCTCGCCCACAGGCGCCACCTCGGCCTCTGTAGCTTCGCGCTCCCTTTCGACCTCTTCCTCTTCAACCCTGCGTTCCTGCCCTCTCTTGATCATGAAGGCTGCGCCGCCGGTCAAGGCTGCAAAGAGGATAAAGGCGAGGTGCGGAAGTCCCGGAATAAGGCCGAACAGAAAGAGAATTACCGCGGCAACGAAGAGCGGTTTAGGGCTCATGGTGAACTGCGCGGCTATCGTGTTACTCAGGTCTTTATCACTCGTTACATTGGAGACCACAAGACCGGCTGCGGTGGAAATTATAAGAGCCGGAATCTGCGTTACAAGGCCGTCACCGACGGTAAGAATAGTGTACGTGGTTGCGGCGTCGACAATCGGCATGCCCATCTGTAGCACGCCGATTCCCAAACCGCCGACAATATTTATCAGCGTAATAAGGAGTCCGGCTATCGCGTCACCGCGCACGAACTTACTAGCTCCGTCCATCGCTCCGTAGAAGTCAGCCTCGAGCGATATCTCTTTTCTGCGCTCTCTCGCCTCGTCGTCGGCAATTAGCCCGGCATTCAGATCGGCATCAATAGCCATCTGCTTACCCGGCATCGCATCGAGCGTAAACCTTGCGGCAACCTCGGCTATACGCCCGGCACCCTTTGTGATAACCATAAAGTTGATGATAATAAGTATGGCGAAGATAATGAAACCGACGGCGTAATTACCGCCTACGACAAAATTTCCGAACGAACGGATAACCTGTCCCGCAGCGCCTATTCCTTCATTTCCGTTCAACAGAATAAGCCGGGTTGAGGCGACGTTGAGCGAGAGCCTGAAGAGCGTAACGATTAACAGTATAGTCGGGAAGCTCCCGAAGTCGAGCGGTCTGCTCAGGTACACGGAGATCAACAGGATCACTATCGCAAGCGTTATATTGAAGGTGAGAAAGAGATCGAGCACAATGGCCGGAACAGGCAGTATCATCAGCACGAGTATGCCGACCACGCCCATCGGAATTATAAACTCCGAACCTCTTTTCAGCTTTAACAGATTCTCTGCAACAGTTGCCATTACTTCACCATTTTAAAGTATTTTAAAAGCATTTCAGGACCTGGCGCCTTGCGGACTGCAAGGACTCTTAACCCCTTGCAGCCACCTTCTTGTTCTTCAGTTTATAGACGTAAGCGAGAATCTCAGCCACCGCCTTATAGAGTGTCACCGGGATCTCTTTACCTATTTCAACGTTTTTGAAAAGAGAGCGCGCAAGCGGTTTATCCTCGACAATCGGCACGTTGTGCTTTATGGCTATCTCTTTAATCCTCGCGGCGATAAGGCCCGCGCCCTTTGCAACGACTATCGGGCTCGCCGCCTTCTCGGTTTCGTACTTGAGCGCAACTGCAAGGTGGGTCGGGTTTGTAACTACGACGTCGGCTTCGGGCACATCCTGCATCATCCGCTTTCTCGCCATCTCCCTCTGCGCGCTCCGTATCCGGGCCTTGACCATCGGGTCACCTTCTGAACTGCGGCTCTCCTCTTTCACCTCTTCTTTCGTCATCTTCATGCTCTTCTCGTGCTGCCACTTCTGATAGATGTAATCGACTACCGCTATTACCGCAAGCACCCATACGGTCTTGATCATTATCTTGAAACTGAGAGACGCAATCAGTTTAAAGGAGCTTGCGACCTCCATATCGATCATATGCGGCAAGGTCGGCCACTCTTTCTTAATACTGCTGTAGACGACATAGGTAAGTACGGCGACCTTGAGTACCGACTTGAAAAGCTCATTGAGCGCGTTGACCGAGAAGATCTTTTTTGCGCCTTCAATTGGGTTGATCTTTGAAAAACTCGGTACCAGAGGCTGTCCGGTAAAGTTAATGCCTATCTGCAAAAGGTAAGCGAGCAGGCCGAAGACGGGAATCGCAAAGGCCGGCAGGCTGAGTATGAAAAAGTCCTTTAAGAGCCTTCGATACAGCGAGATGGTATCTGCAAGGGTCAGCTCTACGTCATAAGGAAATGCCGGCTGCTTGAAGAGCGAGAGCATGCCTTCGGCAAACCAGGCGGAGAAGAAGTAGAGCAACATGATGCCGCCGAAAAAGACCGCAAATGTGGCAACCTCTTTACTGCTTGCAACATTACCCTTTTGACGAGTCTCCTCCCTCTTTTGCGAAGTAGGGAGTTCTGTTTTGTCCTGTCCGTTATCCGCCACCTACATAACCTCGATAATCGTATAAACGTTATTCCACATCCCGTGAAGCAGCGTAATAATCGCATCGATAAAGAACGGAAGCATCAATGAGAGCATCAAAAAACCGACTACGATCATTATCGCGAAGCCGACGACAAAAACGTTCAACTGCGGAACCACCTTTGCCAGAAGGCCGTTGCCTATATTGACGAACGAGAGAATAGCTATAATAGGCGCAGCCAGTTTCGCTCCTACCATAAAAATATCTCCCGAGAACCTGAGAAGATTGTCCGCAAAAGGGGCCGTGAGCTTATAACCGTACGGCGGAATCAACTCAAAACTCTTTTGCAGGGCTATTATCATCATAAGGTGCCCGTCGAAACTGAGAAAGATCAAGACCGTGAGTATCGACATCAGACGTCCTATGACCGTTACCTGCGAGGCGCTTACCGGATCGTAGACACTCGCCATGCTGAGGCCCATCTCAAAGGACGCGAATTGCCCTGCGAACTCTATTCCGGTAAAGATAAATTTTATTACCAATCCAATCGCCGCGCCGACAATAACCTCCGAGGCTATTGCGAGCACAAGCGAAATTATATTTTGTGGCATAGGAACATCCGCCAGCAACGGAGTCAACAGCATAGTAAGGCCGAGCACAAGGCCCACCTTGACACGCCCGGGCACATTGATGGCGCCGAAGATAGGGGCGACCATAAGAATCGAACTCGTCCTTATAAGCGTAAAAAGAAAGGTCGGCGTATTCGAGAGCATATAGTCTAAAGGATTCAAACCGTCTCTTCCTTCTATACGTTTCTCCCGGCAATAACGCCGGGAGAGAAAACCGCGTCACCTGACAAACTCGGGTATGCTCGTAATCATATCGGTGGTAAAGGTAATGAGCAGCTCCATCATCCACGGCGCGAAGATCAGGAGCGCAATCATAACGACAACTATTTTCGGCACAAAGGTAAGCGTCATCTCCTGAATCTGGGTAACCGCCTGAAAGAGGCTTATTGCAAGACCGATTATCATGCCGCTTGCGAGTATCGGCGCCGCCACCATCAATACGACCAAGATAGTCTCCTTGCCTATCATTGTAATAAACTCGGGTGTCATAACCCCTCTCTCCTATGGCCTGTGGTTATCAATGAAAACTCTGCACTAACGAGCCGACTAGCAGGTACCACCCGTCGGCAAGCACAAAGAGCATCAGCTTAAACGGCAATGAAATCATAACTGGTGGCAGCATCATCATGCCCATCGACATGAGTACGCTCGCAACCACCATGTCGATTACCAGAAACGGCAGATATATCAGAAACCCGATCTGAAAGGCCGTCTTCAACTCACTCGTAATAAAAGCCGGCACAAGAGCGAGCATTGAGATCATGCTCTTATCCTGCTCGATATCGGTAATTTCCGTCTCGGGCGTCCCTTTATTGGCCAGTTCCTGGAAGAGCGTTAAATCCTTCTTTCGCGTATTCTTGAGCATAAAACCCTTGAGCGGATCGAGGGCATTAGTAAAAGCGCCTGTCTGGCTTATCTCGCCGTTCATATACGGCTTTATAGCCGTATCGTTAATCTTGATAAAGGCTGGCGACATAACGAAGAAGGTCATAAAGAGCGTCAACCCGATCAAGACCTGATTAGGTGGAGACTGCTGTACGCCCATGGCCTGACGGAGAATCGAGAAGACGATAATTAGGCGCGTAAAAGAGGTCATCATCAGTATGAAGGCAGGTGCGAGTGTCATAAGCGTAAGAAGCAGAACTATCTGTATCGCTTTTGTGACGCCTTCCGGGCCCTCTGAACCGCCGATGGAGAGGTCTACGGACGGAAGGCTGAGCGGCTCTGCGGCCACAGCAGAGCCGGAGACCGCAAGCACACAAAAGAGAATAAAAAAAGTTATTGTTTTTCTGTTCATCGTTCACACTTCATCGGCACACGTTACCGGCAAAAAAATCGATCCAGGTTCTAAATCACCCGGACTCCACATTAACGAAAAAGCTTGAAGACCGGTTTAGGCCGGTCCGCTTCGTACTTCTTTATCTCATCTATGGCTTCGGCGCTGTCAAGAGTAGTCAGGCACGTGATGCTCTCTGCGGTTACGCCGAGCACCAGCAGTTCCCCGGCGACGTCAACGATGCTTATGCTCTTTTTGGGGCCGAGAAAAGAGGTAGAAAGCACCTTGACAGGAGAGGCGTACTTGGCGCCTAACCGTGCCCCACCCCTGTTCATGTAAGTCTTAAGTAGCCAGAGCAGGAGCAGCATGACGGCTATTACGACCCCCAGCATCAGTATCGCCTTGGTGAACATATAGAGGTATGAGTCTGTCATGCCAGGTTAGTGATCCTTTCAGACGGGCTTACGATATCGGTCAGTTTGATGCCGAACTTATCGTTTACAACGACGGTCTCTCCCTTTGCGATAAGGTGACCGTTGACAAAGATTTCCATCGGGTCGCCGGCGAGCTTATCAAGTTCCATTACCGCACCTTGACCGAGGCTGAGCAGGTCTTTTATATAGAGCTTGGTCCTGCCGAGTTCCACCGATATAGTTACGGGGATATCGAGTATCAGTTCGAGGTTGCTTATGCCCTTGCCCGCGGCCTCTGCCTTCAACTCGGCAAACGTCGCAGCGGGCTGCTGCACCACGGCTACCGCAGCAGGCTCGCCGCCAAGCAGCGGCGTTTCGACCTCGCTGGCCTCCTGCTCGGCCATCGCCTCCGCCCATGGGTCGGCTTCACCCTCTGTGCCTTCGGCCGGCTCACTTCCAGTCTCCTCTCCAGATTCTGTCGCAGCCTCGGTGGCAGGCTCGCTTACAGCCCCCTCTCCCGACTCTGCTACAGCCTCGGCAGCCGGTTCTTCAGCAGCCTCAGGAGCCTCGGTTGCCGCATCAGGAGCCTCGGCGGTTGCCTCCGCCTCAGTCTCTTCAGCCTTAGTCTCTTCCGTTTCGTCTGCCATCTAAAGTCCTCCTTCTTCTTTTACAGCCAGGATCTGAATCGAGTAGTATTCATCTCTAACTCCCGGTCTGGCAACAAACTTGGCCTCATTCTCTATTATTACATCTATAGGTTCATGAACCTTTTGACCGAGCTGAACGACATCACCGGCCTTGAGACTCAAAAGTTCCGAAAGTTTCAACTCCGCCTGCCCTATACGTCCGGTAATAGAGAGCTCAACAAGGTCGAGCTGCTCTCTCAAGGTCTCGCTCCACGCCTTATCTATGCCGTCTACTTCTCCCTGGCGAACCCCGTAGAGCTTGTCGCGAATTGGCTCAAAAAGCGCGTATGGTACACAGAAGGAGAAGCGGTCGCTGCGGTTTTCAACCTCCATTAAAAAGCTGTAGACCACGACCACTTCACCCGAATCTACAAGATTGACAAACTGGGGGTTTGTTTCGGAGCGTACGAACTTGTGCTCAACGGGGTGCACGGGTTTCCATACGGCATCCATCTCTTCAAAAATAACGTCGACCACCTTTTTTACAACCGACTGCTCTACATGGGTGAAGTCCCTGCCCTCTATTCGCGCATGGAAAGTACCGTCTCCGCCGAAGTAGGTATCCACTATCATAAAGACTAACTCGGAGTTGAAGGTAAGCAGGGCCTGGCCCCTTAGCGGAGAGAGGTGAAATATATTGAGGCTCGAAGGCATCTTTAGATTTTCGAGAAAATCGGAGTACTTCATAGTCTCAATGCCCTCGGTAGTAACGTCAACCCCTTTCCTTAGGAGGTTAAAAAGGCCTTCGTTTACCGAGCGGCAGAACTTTTCATTTATCATCTCAAGGCTCGGCATCTTGCCGCGCACAGCGCGCGCCTGATCCTCGAAATCGTAGACCGCTACCCCGTCAATCTTCGTAACGGTAGGCTTCTTTTCGGTATTGATATCACCGTCGGAGAGCCCTTTCAGAAGTGCATCCACCTCGTCCTGAGATAAGATCTGGTCTGCCATATACTTTCAACCTTCCTGTAACCGGTAAAGAACCGGTTATTACTGAATAACAAACTCGGTAAAATACGCCGTCTTAACAGAGTTGTCAGGTAAAAACTGATTGATCCTGTTAACAATCTCATCACGCAGTTTGTACTTGCCCTCAACGGTCCCTATATCCGAATAACTCTTGGAACTGAGCAGAATGATTATAGAGTCGCGAATCTTCGGGTCATTGACCTTGAGGTCTCCGCTCGACTCAGGAGAGGTCAACTCAAGGTTGAGAGTCAACTTGAGGTACCTGCCGCCGGACTGGTCCTGAAGATTGACGATAAAGGTTTTCAGGCCGTAGACCGCAGGACCATCACCAGCCGCCTCAGCACTATCGCCTCCACCGTGCCCACCGGACTCCTTTTTCTTCTTCTCCGGTGCGTGCTTCTCCGTCTTAACCTCATGGCCGTCATCAACAGGTTCTTCCCCTCCGCCCTTAAGCAGAAAGAAGGCTGCGGCGCCACCGATAACAACAACTGCCGCGACAATAATGATCAATACCTTCTTGTTACCCAAGAGTCCCCCCTTGGCTGCAGGGGCATCATCTTTCTTCTTTCCCTCTTCCTCTTCCGCCATCTCAACCTCCTCAATGAAAAATAGATAATCGCCACCCGCAAGAGACCGGTGGCGCAGTAATCCGAACGATACCTTATATTTTGCAATAGGCGTGCCATTACCGACTTATTTTATCTTTTTGTAACATGCTGAAATTATTATGAAATATAAGCGGTTTTAGGACCTTATAAAAAGGACTGGGAAATAGGATCGACGAAGTCACGAATTTGAACCGTAAAAGTCATTTTTATGACTTCAACTAAAGAAGGCCCTCTGCCCGAAAGTACCGGGCAGAGGGCCTTGTAAGGCTTACTTTAGAGTGCTACTACCTCTTGAGGTTAACCAGTTCCGCCAGAAGCTCATCCGTTGTGGTGATGATCCTAGAGCTTGCCTGGAAGCCTCTCTGTGCGGTAATCATGTTTACGAACTGCTGGGCTATATCGATGTTTGAAAGTTCGAGAGTATTCGACTGCACAAGCCCCCTGCCGGACGATCCGGGAGAACCGACAATCGGCTGGCCCGAGCTGAAGGTCTCGCTAAAGAGGTTGCTGCCAGAAGATTTGAGCCCCTCCTGAGAGGCAAAACCGGCAAGCAGTACCTGCCCCATCGTAAGGTCCCGCCCGTTTGAGTAGACGCCGAGAATTACGCCGTCCTGGCCGATACTTATCGAGCGCAATGTACCCGAAGAATAACCGTCCTGAGTAAGAGCCGATATACCGGAATCGGTTCCGTACTGCGTGGTACCGTCCTTACCCGTGCCCGACTGAACGATACTTGTGCCGTAGTCGAACGTAATACTCTGGTTCTGGACAGGACCGCCGGTAAAGTCGAAACCTCCGGTCGCATAGGTGGTTGCGGATTCGTTGTAGAGCGCACCGTTGGTGTTGAAGGTTATCGTTCCCTGCGCCTGTATCTGTTCGACACCAGCTGTCGAATCATTCGCGCCGACCACTGCAAACCACTCCCAGACATTTCCGGTGGCTCCGAGTGAATCTTTCCTGAAGTACATGGTTAGAACGTGGGAATTACCCAGCGAGTCATAGACCGTAACAGGCGTGGTAAAGTTAGAGGTATCTCCGGCCTTGGCAAGAGTAAAGACGCCTGCTGCTGAATTACTGACGTCACTCGATCCTGCGGCAATACTACCTGAGCTTGCAGCCGTAAATCCGAGTACTGCCTCTGAAGTGGTAGCAGCATTCGACCAGTCGAGCACTAAAGTACCGGTATTGCCGGTATCGTTAGTTATGGTGAATAGACCGGTCTGATCGTCGTAGGCAACCGTATAGGTATCGGCATTTCCGTTGGCGGTCTCGAGTGCGTCCTTGATCGCAACCGCGGTTGCGGCACCTGTATTGGCATTACCGGAAACAAGCGAGCCGCCAGAGATGAGATCCGCCGTCAACCATGCAGTACCGCCGTCTATGCTGAAGTATATATCTTCATTCGTAGCCGTGGTAAAGACGAAACCGGTGATTGGCGCGTTTGAGTCGAGATTCGCCTCAAGGTTAATTGCCGATGAGGCGTTCGGCGCTATAGAGCCTGTGGCTACCGAGAGGTCGGTGACCGCATTCTGAAGAGCACCCGCGGTGTCTGCCATGTAGCCCTGCAGCTTGTAACCGTCGGGATTGACCACGGCCCCGTTCTTGTCGATTGAGAACTGACCTGCGCGCGTATAGTAGGTCGTACTGAGGGTCGGGTCGTTGACAAGGAAGAAACCGTCGCCGCTGACGGCCATATCGAGAATATTTCCCGTTGTCTCGAACGCACCCTGAGCGAAGCTCTTCTGGACGTTTGAAAGGCTTACGCCGAGTCCGATCTGATTGTTACCCGTAAGCGACTGGCTAAGGATATCCGAAAAAGCTGCCCGACTACCCTTAAAACCGGTCGTATTGACGTTGGCTACGTTGTTACCTATAACCGATAGGACGGACAGGTTGGCGTTGATCCCGCTAATTCCGGTAAATAGTGATGACTGCATGATGTGACCTCCTTTTTATCTAGTATATTTCTCTTATTTTATCCATGCTGGTTGCATTGCCGCCTGCCATTACGGTTACGCCATCGGTTTCCAGAACCACGCTGGTAACCATCCCTATTGAGTGCGGTATCGCTTCGAGCGGCAGGCCTTCTGCGTCAACGGCCTGTACCGAGAAGGTATACGGGCCTTGCGGCAGTGGCGTGCCGTTAAAATCGGTACCGTCCCATGTATAGTCGTACTCGCCGCGCCCCGCTCCGTTAAGGTCTGTCTCTTTAACAAGCTGATAGCTGCTGTTGTAGACCTTTATCGAGACCTTTGCGGCGCCCTCAGGAAGTTCGTAACCGAAGAGTACAGGATCACCTGCAAAGTAGAGTCCATTACCCTCCAACTTTACGCTCTTGCCTATAAGGTTTGCCGAATTGAGGTTCTGCATGCCCGCGACGCTGTCCGACATATCCGACATCGAGTTATCGACGTTAGTCAAGGCCTCCAACTGGCGGAACTGCGCAAGCTGGGCCACAAACTCGGTATTGTCCATCGGGTCGAGCGGATCCTGATTCTGAAGCTGCGTAACAAGAAGCTTCAGAAACATGTCCTGCCCGCCGTCTTCTTCTGGTGTCTTGTAAACGTCGGCATTCGGATCGACTGCCGCGCTTACTCCGGCTAACTCCATTATAGCCTCCCTCCCTTTCTATATTTTTTACCTGTCAATTATACTCTTATGCAAAGAGATCGATACCGCCTTGCCTGTCAAGACCGTAAGCAGCACCGGTAACAGTACCTATCACCGTATGGCCTGCCTCGGTTACCGGCTCCCTGTTGCCCTCTCTTCTCCTGCCCTTACTCTCTGAGCGCTCCCAGAGTTCTGCGCCCTTGTTACCGTCCGTGCCGACCGACTGCTCCCTGACGTCTACTGAATACTTGTCCATATTGAGGCCCTGTTGGGCAAAAAGCTCTCTCAACTTGGCTGAGTCGGAGTCGAGCAAGTTCTTAACGGCACGCGAATCGACAATAATTCTGGCGTTGACGTTCTCGCCATCTCCTGTCAATTTAATCTCCAACGTTCCGAGGTGTTCTGGTGAGAGACGCAGGTTGACCTGCCTGCCCCCGGCGAGAAAACTCATCTTTAGCGCCTGAGAGAACTTCTCGTACACTTTAACGGTATGCTCAAAGCCCGAAGACGGCTCAACACCCGCCTCCGTAGCCATCAGGCTCTCGGTAAAACTCAAGCTCCTGATCTCACCGTCCCTTGCGAGCAGTGCGGCAAAGTCCTGCGGCCCAAGCGCTCTGTGACCATTACTACCGGCCTCATTGCCGCCTCCGTCACCCCCGGTCCCCAAAAAACCGCCTCCGGCCATTGGCCGTCCTTTACCAGTATTCAACCCGGACTCAAGAGCCTCATCCGCGCCGGCTGAAGCCTTTTCAAGATTTTTTGCATAAACCTCGCTGGTATTGCTCCCGTCTTCTCCTGCCTCGGCCTTCTCGATAAGACCCTTAAGGGTCTCGGTATTCGGAGCCGTTCTGCTCTGGCGAAGCCTCTCAAGCGCATTCTCAATACCCTTCAGCTCGCTTCTCCTGCTGCCCCGTGACCCGGGCTCCACCGACTCGGTACTATCTTCAACAGAGCCGGTATCCGGCTCAATACTTTCTGTCTCTGCTTTTCCAGCATCGGCTTCGCCATTACCGGTATTATCAGTTCCGATATCAGAAGTAACTTTATTCAGAGCATCAGAATGAGAGAACTCCATATCGACGACCATTTTACCCCTCGCTCCCGTCTCTCCCTTCCCTAAAGATGAAACCTGTAGAGGGTCGGCCTCTTTAAGAACCGAAGAGGCGAGCCCTGCCACTGTAGCAAGCTCCGCTTCATATAAACCAACCGGCAGACCGACCGGGACCTGCAGGTTCTCACCCTCTAAAAGGGGGACACTCTGCTCAGGGCCAGTAGCTGCGCTCTTGCTCTCTTCAAATAAGTCCGCTTCAATCTCCGCCCTTTCGAACAAGCCGAGTTCTTTGGTTATATCTTTGTTGATTGGCTGAGTGCCGGTTGTATCAGAACCGAAAGCAAGAGAGCCTGTCTCAAGGTCATGGAGCAGGTCCGCAGGGTGTGAAGCTTGGCTCTCGTCAGCATTAAAGAACAGTCCGGTATCAGAACCCCTGGCGGTCTCTTGCCCGGCCTCTTCTCCCGATCCCTCTTCAAAAGAGCCGACAGCAGGCTTGGAACTGCCCTCTGGGGTCAATGCCGAAGACGGCGTCGTCATTACGGCACCGCCGTTTCCGTAACCGTTATCGAGCAGGAGCCCGGTTAAATTCTGCTCATCTTCAAGCCGAAGAGCTTCTGCACCTGCGCTACTCCCATTAACTTCAAGGGTAGCTCCAGACTCTTCACTCGTTACCTCAACACCCGGTTGCGCGGTATCTCGGATAACGGAACGGAGTGTAAATAACTCCTCTTTTAAGAAACCGGCATCGATACCGCCACCAAGGCCGTACTCATCTTCGATAAGATGATAAGACTCTTCCTGATATACCCCGGTTTGCGAATCAACCTCAGCTTGACCTGCGCCGTCCATTACGCTCTCGGCAATAGCGGCATCAAATTCCGCGGCGCCTCTCTCTATGCCGGTAGCCCCGGCGATAACGGAATCTGGGACTTGAGTCTCTGAACTCTTGGCCGAACCTTTGATTGGACTCTTTGAGTCCGATTGTGCGTTCGGGCCGTTACCGGCGCCAACAGGTACGTGCGACCCGGAGTTCTGCGGCCTGTTAATTCTCCCAAACTCCTTGCCCTCGCGCTCTGCGACCTCTTTTCCGGGACTCTTCTCTTTCTGATGTAAAGACTGATGCGAAGAGAGCACTGAACGGAAATCAGCCGGACCTTCACCTGCCGCTCCGTTCTTGTTAGCAACCTGTTGGGCTGCCGACGGCGCCGAAGAGTCCCGGGAAGCCAAACCGTTCATATGAAATATTGAGAACTCTAAACTCATCCTTCTCTCTACCTTTTCTCACTAAGTATGGTTACTTTCAGACAGATAAAAGAGACACCGTAAAACCGGTGAAGCTTCTACTCTACCTACTGTATTAGCAACAGGCGTGCCAAAATTGACTTTTGGTATTTTTATCAATCATTTCAAATGGTTATGTTTTGTGCAAAAATCCTACGAAAAGAGCCGGGGCCATATAGGGGCAGATATTGCCGGGCACACGGGATAATATTTCCCATGCGGACCGCTTCAATACAATCCGGAAGCAGGGTGATTACGGCAAGCGATTGCGTTAATAAAGAGGTGCGGTTATGAGAAGAGTGGGTGTATTGAATTGCTACTCTACGCTATGCAAGTAGCGCACAGGGTGGTCACTGCGGTTAATGACGTGGCGGGTAGTCTGTTTTATTATTAGAACGGAAGTAGTATGAACCAGCCGGAATTAGACAGAAGGGGGCAACATGACAGGTACTTAGAGAGATTACTCTAAAAATTATTGAACCGGTTTTATCTTGAGCATATGGGTCAGTTTAACTGCTTTTTCGAGTTCAACGAGGCCGAGTATCCTTCCGGCCTTCTTCGCGTTCATCTTGGAGAGTATCTGCACAGCCATCTTGTCATCGAGCTTCTCAAGACGCGGGGCCGCCTCTGCCGGCGCCATCGACTCGTAGATCTTTACGGTCTTCTTCACCCTCTCCGACTGCGCCTCTTCTACAAGCTGCACCACTAACTCGTACTTCGCCTGCTTCTTGTTCAGCTCTGCTATCTTGGCGCTCAGGTCACTCTTCAGGGAGTTGAGCCGCTCTTCGGTAAGCCTTAAGTCCTCCTCCTTGGCGTCGAGTTCGCCTTCGCGTCTCTTTATCGCCTCGATCATCGACCTCTCTTTGCTGCCCTTCAGTATCTTAGGCTCTTTCTGGACAAGCCTGTCGAGTTCCATGGAAGGGGTAGGCGCCTCGGCATAAACCATTGGTGTCGGCAAATAGTCGTAACCCGTAGAAAACCACAGGACCAATGCAACTACCTTTAACACCGCGAGCGGTAACAGAATCTTATATTTCATTATCCCGGCCCCTCTTGAATCTGCTCGAAACAAGGTCGTCGTTCTCCTTTTGCTCGGCCTTATCAAGGTCTTTCACATACTGATCGTAGGACTTCTCTTTAAGCGTCTCAACTACCTTCTTCTCCTTGGTAGCCTCCTCCAACTCGGAGCGGCGTGCCTCAAAGAGCTGCCTTGCGCTCTCTATTATCTGTTGCTGCTCGGAGATATGCTTCTTGAGGCCGTAAAAGTAAGCGCCGTACATGCCGAGCTCTTCGGCCTGACCGCCCTCTTCTTTGAGCCTGTCGAGATCTTCACACCCCTTGATATAGGAATTCTGAAGTTCTATCAACTTCCGCTCCTCCTCTTCGAGAAGCAGGAGAGCTTCGCTGAACTCTCTTTGGCTGGCCTCTTCAAGCCTCTGCCTGTAATCGTACAGCGGTTCGAGCTTAAAGACGAATCTATTCATGTCCTTTCGCAACTCCATGTCATAAAAGATCGTGAAACTTCCTGATACTTCTCCGTGATAATCAAAAAACCGCCCGGATTCGTCATAATTCGTCAAAAAAAATGATAAAAAAATCTAAAAAGTCACTCTTATAACGTCATTGTAAAGAGCCGCTGCAGACTGTCTTCGTAATCGGCCCGTTCGGAAATATCCTGACAGAGATAGTTGTCTATCATGTCGTGCGAAGCGATAGCTCTGTCGACCTTCGGGTCGCTCCCGTCCTTATACGCCCCTATGCTGATAAGGTCGTACGCCTTACGATAACTCGCTATCTGCGACTTTACATACGTGGAAAACTTCAGGTGATCAGGCGTGACTATATCCATCATCACGCGGCTTGCGCTCTGCAGCATATCTATAGACGGGTAATGGCCCTGTGCCGCAAGGTCTCTTGAGAGCACTATGTGCCCGTCGAGTATGGCGCGGGTTGCATCCGCAATCGGGTCGTTAACGTCGTCGCCCTCGGCGAGGATAGTATAGAAACCGGTAATAGAGCCATCTCCGACGCTCGTTCCTGCGCGCTCCAGGAGTTTCGGCAGCAGCGCAAAGACCGACGGCGGATAACCTTTTGTGGCAGGCGGTTCTCCGACGGCAAGCCCTACCTCCCTCTGGGCCATGGCAAAGCGGCTGACAGAGTCCATCATCAAAAGCACGTCTTTACCCTTATCCCTGAAGTACTCTGCTACTGCCGTTGCAAAGAAGGCCGCTCTCATCCTCACCAGCGGCGGCTGGTCTGATGTCGCTATTATAAGGACCGAACGCGCAAGTCCCTCGGACCCGAGATCCTTCTCTATAAACTCCTTTACCTCTCGTCCCCTCTCACCAACAAGAGCTATAACGTTTACATCGGCTTCGGTGTACCTGGCCATCATGCCGAGCAGCACCGATTTGCCTACTCCTGAGCCCGCGAAGATACCGAGCCTCTGCCCTTTGCCTACTGTCAGAAGGCCGTTAATGGCCCTTATTCCGACATTGAGCGGCTCTGAAATTCTCTTTCTGGTAAACGGGTTTGGCGGGGTACTGTGAAGCGGGTACTCTGTTGTGGTATCGAGTGAACCGAAACCGTCTATCGGGTTTCCGAGACCGTCGATGGTACGGCCTAAGAGAGCATCTCCAACACGAGCGGCATACCGAGTACCCCTTGCAACCACCTTTGAACCCGGCCCAATACCGGTAACCTCGCCGAGCGGCATAAGCAGTATCTTATCATCGGAAAAACCGACCACTTCACAGTCGATCGGCTCACCGTGCCGCCTCGGGTAGACGAGGCAATGTTCCCCGACCGACGCTTCGGCCCCTACCCCTTCCATAACAAGACCGACTACACGCGTAATCCTGCCGTTCATCTTGAAGGGCCTGATATCGTCGATAAGCCCTATCTGTTTTCTTAAATTTTCTTTTGCCTCAGTCAGCATCTCTGAGCCTGCTCTCTATTTCATCCAAAACACCGCTTATGGTCGCATCGATTTCACCGAAGTTACTCTCTATCGTTGCCCCGCCGCGCTCTATCCTGTTATCGCTCTCTATAACAAAACCGTTCACACCGCCTGTATACCTTGACAGTTCAGGACGAAACTCTTGCATGACATCGAGGTCTTTAGGATTGACCTTTACTACGACATCCTGATTGGCCACGATCATCTTCATTGCCGAGCGGACGCAGTCGACTACGATTTCCCTGCTCACATCCACCTCTCTTTGAATAACCTTGCGGGCGATGACGAGCACAAGATCGAGCATCTCGGACTCACAGGCCTTAAAAACCGTCTCCTTGCACCCGGAGAGTTCGTTGAGCAGAGAGTTGATGCCGTTAAAGAGCACTGCCGCCTTCTGGGCGCCGAGCTCGAACCCGGCCTTCTCTCCAACGCTAAACCCCTCTTCGTACGCCTTTCTTTCAAGATCAACATACTCGTTGCCGACCTTGACCTCATTCGGGTCAACGACCTGACCGACAACAACACCGCTCAGGTCCTTCATCTTAAAAGGTTCCGTTCTAGCGCTACCGGTCACATTATGCCTGAATATTCTACTCAACCAGATCACCCCCGCGCCCTGATCTTACAAGCTTGCCTTCACCTTCGAGCCTGCGCGCGATCTTCAGTATCTCCTGCTGGTTCTTCTCTATATCGCTCACGCGTACCGGACCCATCGCCTCGATATCCTCCTGCAGCATATCGGCAGCCCGCTCACTCATATTCTTGTAGAACTTATCGCGCAAACCGTCATCGACACCCTTGAGCGATACGCTGAGAATCTCGGTAGAGAGTTCTTTAATAACCTGCTGCATGCCCCTGTCGTCAACGTCGGCGAGATCGGCAAAGACGAACATCTGCGCCTGGATCGCTTCAGCCAGCTCTCCGCTCGATGTCTCTATTGCCTCCATTATCTTCTCTTCATTGGCCGCATCTACCTGGTTTAGTATCTCGGCGGCGAGCTTTACCCCCTCGACATTACTGCCTGCGCCGGCCGAATCGCTGAACATCTGATTATTGAGCATATCCTCAAGGTCGGCAACAGCGGCCTGCGGAATCGTCTTAAGCGTCGCAACCCTCAACATAATCTCGCCCCTCACCCGCTCCTCGGGAATATTCATTAAAATAGTAGAGGCCGTGTCCGAGTCGAGAAGGGCGAGTATAAGGGCCACAATCTGCGGGTGTTCGCTCTTTAGTGTATTGGCCACGATACCCGGGTCCATCCACCTCAAAGACTCAAGGCCGGACCCGCCCATCTGCCGCTTTATCTGCTCCAGTATCGCCCCGCCCTTTTCCGGGCCGAGCGCCTTGTTGATCAGGTTCTGCGCATACGTCATTCCCTGCACGGTGACCGAATCGCTACCCATTGAAGAGAGAAACTCATCCACAACCTTCTTGCTCGACTGCATGGAGACGGAGTCTTTCTTGATCATGGTGCCGCCGATAAGCTGCAACTCATCTTCAGAGAAGTGCTTGACGACATCGGAAGCAAGCTCTTCACCGAGATACATAAGAATAACGGAAACCCTCTCCAGGCCCGAAAGTTTTGCCTCGGCCACCATTTACCTCTCCTTGACCATGCCTTTGAGCACCATTGCCGCCTGCTCCGGGTTCTGCTTCACGCTGTCTTTTAACATATTGAGAGTCTTGGACTCATCACTCTGAACGGCCTCAACAAACTCTTCAGCTCCAGCCTCAAGTGCCGGAACTCCGCCTCCAGCGGCAGCCACGGCGCCACCACCAATTCCCGATGCCTCAGCCAGAAGCCTTTTAACGAGCGGCCTCAAGATAAAGAGGATAGTAATAAGAGCCACCAGAAAGACCGAGACGTACTTTATAAGAACCGGTACCAGAGACATCGGTATTAACGGCGGCGCCTCCTCTTCTGGGGGCGCACCGGCAAAAAGCTCAGAGGTAAAAGGAGTGCTCACGACCGTAATCTCATCTCCGCGGTCCTCCGAGAAACCCACCGCGCCCTCAACCATACTTACATACATGGCAATCTCTTCATCCGTACGAGCGACATATGTTCTTGTCTCCACTCCGTCCGCGTCCGTGCTTACATCATACGTACCATCAACCAGTACGGAAACACTCACCCGCTTCGTGGTATTTATCGGCTCAATAGTGTGACTTACGGTCTTGCTTATCTCGTAATTGATCGTCTCGCTATCTGTTTTCGACTGGGCCGGAGTCGCGCTCTGGCCTATGCCCGTACCCTGTGTGCCACCCGGAATATTAGACAGGACACCCGGCACGCCGGAGCCGCCAGCCACAGAACCTGTCGTAGACTCCTTGCTCGACTGCTCGCTTCTCGGCACGACACCTTCAGGATCGAAGAACTCTTCGGTCTTCTCTACGTGGCGCGTCTCGACATCGACAGAGACGCGGGCAACAACCCTGTCCATGCCGATGGTCTTTTCGAGCATGCTCTCGATTCTGCGCTCCATATCCTTTTCCAACCCCACCCTGTACTCTACCTGAGTGGCGCCTAGTCCATAGGCATTGTCCCCGTCCTTACTGGACCGGGTCCACATGCGTCCCTGGGTATCGACCACAGTAATGTCCGTGGTATTGAGGTTTTCGGTGCTGTTGGCAAGCAGATGAACTATGCTCTCAACCTGCCCGCCGGTGAGCGACTTTCCGGGCCTCAACTTGACTACTACCGAAGCGCGCGCCCTGCGGTCTTCACCGAAAAAAGAGCCCGTATCGGGTATAGACATATGAACCCTTGCCGAATCCACCTCATTAAGCTGGGTTATGGTACGTGAAAGCTCGCCCTGAAGAGCCCTCTTGTAGTTGATCTTCTGCACAAACTGCGTAACGCCGAAGCTCGAGGTGTCGAATATCTCGTAACCTATACCGTCGCCCTGCGGTAACCCCTGCCCGGCAAGCTCCATACGGGTCTCGTAGACATTTTCGGACGGTACGCTGATAGCGCTGCCCTCTACTTTATATGGTACACCCAGTTCCCTGAGCCTGTCAATAATGGCGCCCGAATCGTTGCCGGAAAGGCCAGAGTAAAGAACCTGATAGGCAGGCCCGTACCCCCACAGAAGAAAAACAACTAACCCGGAGACAAAGACCGAGAGTATGCCGAGCAACAGAAGGCTCTTTATCGAGCCTAAACCTTTAGCGCTGTTTGCCATGATTTATAATTGCATCCTCATGATCTCTTCATACGCGGCAAGAAGCTTGTTACGCACCTGAAGCATCATGTTAAATGAAAGGTTGGCCTCTTCTACGGCTATCATAGCCTCGTGCACATTTGTCGCCTCGCCCTTGGCGAGCCCCTCTATCGCCTTATCGGCGCTGACCTGCACTTCACTGACCTTGGCGATAGATTCCTGGAGCAGCGCGGTAAACGAACCAGACTGCCCCTCTTTCTGATGCTTTGCGGCAACCTCCTGCATCTGCGCCGCCGCTATGCCCTTTATCGACTCAACCATCTCAATACCCTTTCCGGCCCTGGAGCCTCAACCAAATTATCTGATCAGTTCCATCGCCTTTGCGGCCATCTCACGCGAAGACTTGAATACATTCGAGTTGGCTTCATAAGACCTCGAAGCGGCAATCATATTGACCATCTCCTCAACGGTATTTACGTTCGGGTACGCTACGTAACCCGTTTTGTCGGCATCCGGATGTCCAGGCTCATATGCGTACTTTAACGGCCTGGAGTCGGAAATGATGCCGGCAACACCAACACCTACGAGATTCTCGTTGTTCTTCATCGAACTGGTCAAAAAATCTCCGAACGTATTCTCCTCAGCCTTAAAGACGATGTCTTTGCGCCTGTACGGCCCGCCGTCGTTGGTGCGTGTTGTCTCTACATTGGCGAGGTTTGAAGCGATAACGTTCATTCTGAGCCTCTGTACTTCCATCCCCGAAGCGCTTACCGCAAATACATTGAACATATCTTTTACCTACCCTCTTTAATTGCGTTCATTAATCCGGCCAGCTTGCGCTGAAGAAGTTTTACCGAAAGAGAATACATCATAGTATTGTCTGACAACTTTACCATCTCGTTCTCTAATCCTACCGAGTTATCATCGAGCCCCGGATAATCGGACTGCCTTTCTATCGGCTTTGCGGTATAACCGCTTCTAGCCGTACTACCCGTAATATGCATGGAGTCTGTAACATACATTCCCTCTGTCCCGTTCACCTTTCCACTCACCTTCTTCAACTCACTGGCGAAGTCGATGTCCATGGCATTGTAGCCAGGTGTTTCGATATTTGCTATATTTGAAGCAATATGCTTATGCTTCTCTGCGCGTATATCGAGAGTATTGGCAAGCAGGTTTATCGTACTGCCGAAGAGTCCTTTTATCATTGTCACTCCCTCCGTCCCTTACCCAGGATTATGTTTGCGAGCTCTTAATTTGTTTTGCGCGCCCGGGATATTAAAAAACCTGTCGCTGGAATCTTCTGTCTAAACCTTCTGTCAGTGGAACTTATATTATAGAATAAGCAAAATCCGTACCAACAAGTCTTCCAACACCGTTCATTCAAGAAAGTAAGCAACTTTTACAGACAAAAAGAGCGAAGCAGAGGAAAAAATTTCCTACACCGGCAAAATAGTACCGTATTCCTTCAGCTTATTCCTAAGCGTCCTTACGGAAATTCCGAGTATTCCGGCAGCACGAGTTCTGTTCCACTCCACGGTATCGAGGGTTTTGATAATCAAACCCTTCTCCATCTCGGCAAGAGTCATATTATTGACCTCTTCGGTGTCCATTTTCTTGACCCCGGACACCTCCGTAACACCGACCTCACTCGCTTCACTTTCCATATCCAGACTCTCCGCGTCGCTGATATGCTCCGGCTCTAACAACCTTCCACGGCTCAAGAGCACGGCCCGCTCAATCGTATTTTCAAGCTCACGGATATTACCCCTCCACTCCATTGCCAGTAGGCGCTTCAGGGCTTCGGAAGAAATTCCCTCAATATGCCTTGCGTACTTCTTGCCGTACAGAGTCATAAAGTGGTTTGCAAGAAACTCCACATCCCCTTTGCGCTCGCGCAGAGGCGGCAGACGGAGCGGGAAGATATTTAGCCTGTAGAAGAGATCTTCGCGAAACCGGCCCTCTTTAACCTCCTGCTTCAAATCTCTGTTGGTGGTGGCTATGATGCGTATATCGAGTTTTATCGATACCTTGCCTCCGAGCCTCTCAACCTCATGCTCCTGAAGGACGCGAAGCAGCTTGGCCTGAAGTTTAAAGTCCATCTCCGATATCTCGTCCAGCAGTATCGTGCCGGTATCGGCCTGCTCGAACTTTCCCATCCTCTGAGCGGTGGCGCCGGTAAAGGAGCCCTTTTCGTGGCCGAACAGCTCGCTTTCGAGCAACCCGTCCGGGATTGAAGCGCAGTTAACGGCAACAAAAGGCCCGTTAGCGCGTTCACTCCTCTCGTGTATAAAGCGCGCGATCAATTCCTTGCCCGTACCGCTCTCTCCGGAGATTAAGACCGTAGCGTCGCAAGAGGCGGCCGTCATCGACATTGAGACTATTTTGCGCATCATGGGGTCGATTGTCAGCATGCTTTTACCCCGTGTCTCAAAACTCAAACACTCGGCCTGTAATCTGAGCGCCTTGTCTACAATCCGCTCAAGCAGGTCGAGGTCGAACGGTTTTAAGATAAAGTCCTCTGCGCCCTCCTTTACCGCCTCCACAGCCCTCTCTATAGTGCCGTATGCGGTTATGAGAAGGACCGGAATATGGGACGACAGCCTCTTGATCTCCCTTAAAAGGCTGAGCCCGTCGAGTCCCGGCATCGCCATATCACTTATGACCATGACGTACTCGCTCTTTTTGAGCTTCTCCAGAGCCTCCAGACCGTTGGTAGCAAGCTCCACAGAGTAACCCTTTCGCACAAGGGCCTCTTTAATGGCGAGCCTCATATCGGCCTCATCGTCTACAACCAGCAAACTCGCAGACTCGTTCATTCGGCACCTCCGGAAAGAGAGCAAGTTCTGCTCTGTCTCGGCAGGCGCACCACGAACTCCGTGCCGACTCCCTGTTGAGAGTGAACATCGATACTGCCGTTATGGACCTCTACCACGGAGTTGACTATGGCGAGGCCGAGCCCGGTGCCGGACTCGCGCCTGGTAAAGAACGGGTCGAATATCCTGTCGAGGTCTTCGGCGCAGATACCGGTACCACGGTCCTTGACCCTTATTTCCACCATCTCCGTATTACCGGGTCCTCTGGAGTCGACCGAGGTCGTTACGGTCACACTGCCGGACGGCTCTGTCGAATCTACCGCGTTTAACAGAAGATTGACGCATAACTGCCTCAAAAGCCCCTCGTCACCTTCAATCTCCGTTTCACCGTGATGTTCCACCTCTAAACTGGCCTTGCCACTAACCTGCGCCATCTGAACTGAGTCGGAGACAACATCCTTCAAGTCGATTTCGCGGCACTTAGCGCGCGGAGCGGCGGCAAAGAGCAGCATGTTTGAGAGAATATTATCGAGCGTCTTGACCCCCCTCGATATACTCGACGCCAGCTTCTTCTTTTCATTATCCCCTTCGAGTTCGCGCTCAAGCAGCGTTGAAAAGATCGCCATCGACCCAAGCGGATTTCTTATCTCGTGCGCTATCCTTGCAGCCATCTCACCCATTGCCGCAAGACGCCGGGTCCGCTCCATGGCCCTGTTCTTTTCAGCCAGTTCCGCATTCAGTGCCTCTACCTTATCCTCAAGCGTAGAGTACTGCACCTCCAGCTTACGCGAAGCGACCCGGAAGATATCGAACGCGTCGCTCAGCATCTCTTTTTGTTGTTCTATAGCCATACCCACCTCTTAACTATTTTCTAAAATCGTCCTTGTAGATAGCCTCTGCCCCGTCGCCGAAGACGCCGTTGGCAACAACGACGTTGCTGAGCGCCTCTTTCTGCTCATTCCTCTTTTTCAGTTTAGAGTAACTCTGCGTAATCATATATAGAGCCCAGCGCTTCTCCAGCGACTTGCCCTTGCCCATAAGCTCTACCGCGCTATTGTACTGACCAACGGCTACGGAGTATTGCTTGAGCTTAAAGCTTGAGTCCGCCGCGCCGAGCAGCGCCCTCTTCTGCCCTGCGGCATCTCCGGCAGCTTTGTAACTGTCGGCAACGTTTAAAAAGAGCTTTACGGCCTCGGAATGCCTGTTGAGACGGGCTAGGGCCGCAGCCCTGTTGAAATCGATTGCCGGCTCACCGGTTAAAGAGACACCTGCCACGTAAGCTTTGTAATCGCCGGTAAGATAGGCCGCCTTCGAAAGAATGCTGTCGAGTTCCTTCCTGTTGGGGCTCTTTGGGAAGCGGGCGTTAAAGTTGCCAACAAGCCTCTGCACGCCGTTCACGTCCTTCTGCTTCAGATAGACTCTGGCAAGCTCCAGCATAGAGCGCTCGGCAACGCTATCCTTTCCGATCTCGGACGCCGCGGTAAGGGCGCTTACCGCATCCGAAAGAAGTGACAGTTCGGAGTACGACTTGCCTATCCTGTAGTAGATACTGCCCTTTCTGCCGAAAGGCACCTCAACGCCGTAACGCGAGACGACATCGACAATACCGAAGTAATCTGACTCTTCATACAGTTTATTGATCCATACGTACATAACATCAGCCTTGATATCTATGGCCTCGCTGCGCTGCTCGCTCGACGGGTACTTTTCCAGAAACTCGTTCAGGGCGATTGCCGCATCCCTGTAAAGCTTGAGCCGTAACTGAACACGGGCCAGATTCAGGTGCGCGTACCTGGAAGCATCGTACTGGCCTCTGTGAAGTTCACGATAAAGACTCTCCGCCCTCATGAGCGAGTCCCCCTGCTCGATCATCGCCATCGAGTCCGCAAGTGCGAGCCCCGAGACAGCGCTAGGCTCCCTCTTAAAGGCCTTTTGCGCTCCGGTGTAGATAACCTGAGCCTTTACCGGCTGTCCATTGACCACAAGGGCATCGGCTTCGCGAACGCGCAAAAACGATTTGGCAAGATCGCCAACGGAAAAATTCTCTTGAATAGCTTTAAAGATCTCGGACGCGCCGATGTAATCGCCGTAGACTATACGGAGATCTCCTATACCCATCATGGTTATAGGGTCTATGGAGTCGAGGTCTGCGGGCACGTATTTTTCATAAAGCGCGCGCGCCATATCGGTCTCACCCTTCATATGGTGCGCGTTGGCGAGCCACCAGCCGGCAGACGCATAACCGGTTGAGAGTAAATCCCTGAAAGCTACCTTCGACTTCGTATACTCGCCGAGCAGAAAAAGAAGCCGGGCGTAAGCGAACTGAGCGCTGTTCTTTATCTCTCCCTCACTCGCTTCGCTCACCACTCTCGAGTAATGAGCCAGCGCCTCGGGGTAGAGGCCGTTCTTCTCGTACTCTCCGCCGAGAAAGAGCCAGCCGAGGTGAGTATGGCCGGTATCGGGGTAAACCCTCAAGAGTCCTTCGAGTTCGAGTCCCCCAGTGCCTGTCTCGATCATACCCGCCATAACGTCTATGACGGCGGCCTTGCCGACTTTGCCCCGTGAGGCAAGCCTTGCGGCCATTGCCCGCGCCTCCTTGACCATCAAAGCGGGGTCGAAGGCCGCCAGGCCGAGCTCGCCTTTAAAGACCTGCCACTCAAGAACATTCGACTTATAGAGCTCGGCCTGGATTACCTTATTGACCTTCTGCCTGTAGACAAACCTCCAGCCCTCGTTATAAGCTACCAACGACTCTAGCGTACCGCTCATCGATTTCGGTCTTGCGACTATCAACTCTCTAAGCGCCTCTTCGCGCACCCTCTTTTTGATATTGAGCACGGCGTTACCACCACCTGTTGGACCTGTATCGCTCTTAAGAGCGCCTTTAAGACCGATACTTATTTTTTTCGTACTACGGCTTCTGCTCCGTACCTTGGCTTCCACGGCCCTGCTCCGCTCTTCATCATTCACTTCTGCTTCTTGCGCCTCATCCGGGTTGTCGTGTCCTGCAGAGTGAACCGTCCGGGTCGAGTGCGACATGGCTGCTTTCTTTTCATGCTCTTCCTTTTTGGGCTCTTCCTTCTTAACCGCCACCCCGTTCTTATGCTTTATCTTGTTGGAAGCCTTCACTCTCTCAAATCTCTTTATTACGGTCGGCTCCGGTTCGTTTACCGCCTTATCTGACTCATCTGCCCTCGCTGCCGTATCGGGCTTCCGCACAACCGATTGGCTTGAAGCCCTCTTCACGGGTACCGGTACCGATGAACTGACCGGTTCGGTTACTTCAACCATTGCAGGCGTAGCGGTCTTTGTCTTGCCTGAACTGGCCTTCGGCTCAGGCTCTGCCGCATCCTCAAGTTGCGCGCTCTCGCTTTCAAGACTCTTACGGGATTCTTCATCTGATTCAACTTTCTGGTCTCTATTCATACCCTTGTTCATGTCCTCATGGCCGTCCGCACCTGGAGCCGCTTCTAGATCGGTAACCTCGTCGGTAACCTCGGTAACCTCACTTTCATTGGCAACCTCAACTTCAGGGACCTTAAGCGCAAGAG
The DNA here is from genome assembly GCA_029262515.1 of Deltaproteobacteria bacterium. Taxonomy (GTDB): domain Bacteria; phylum Desulfobacterota; class GWC2-55-46; order GWC2-55-46; family JADFVP01; genus JADFVP01. The sequence continues at coordinate 174,480 of JAJCZH010000008.1, forward strand.
CTGCAGGGGCAGGTGTTGGTATCTTGACAGCCCTGTCAGACCCCTTCGGCATTGTCCAGCCAGCGGATTTCTTATATATATCTATAATGATTCTAAAGGGTTCCGGGTCTGTATAATGCTCTACCCTCATCCCCTTTTCAAATGTAATATCAACTCTCGCGGCAGGGCCTCTCTTAGTATTCACGACTGCCGCGCTCTTTAAAGCCACCAAAGAGGTCTTTGGCCGTTTGGTCTCCGGAATATCTATATCCACACCGCGCATCCTGATACTTACTGACCCGGACCTTCTCATAAGCGAGTACTCGACAGGCGCCGACAGCTCCAGCACAAGCCTGTGAAATTTCTTGTGTTCGCCGGTACGGATGTCTATAACCCTGATTCTGTCGGTCTCGCTGACACTGTCGCTGTCATCGGCATGCGCGACATGTGAAAGCGCGATGAATAAAAGTATGAGCAGAACCGAAAAGAGACCAGTCGATTTCTTAATATCCATAAAAGCCGTCCTGTTACCCTGAGATTTTATAGAAGTAAAAACAAAAGACGTTTTACCCTGCATAAAATAAGAGCAATAATCATGCCATCAATATGAGACGGCTGATTGGCATATATACGGTTTTAACGATTATCTAAGAATATCGGGATGTTAGTAAGTGAATATTGAGGAGTATGAGCAGGGGAATGTTGTCAAATACGGTGAGCCGCTACGGGAAAAAGGCCCGAATTGTCAATTTTATGACCTGTGGTTGAAGTTATGCATGGACGATTTGGAATAAAACGTCAACCGGCGGCATCCTGTCGGCCCGGTTTCTCTATCATGCCCATCCGTTTCATCTTCTCTATCAGAGTAGTTCTATTGAGTTTAAGGTACATAGCCGCCTTCTTCTTGACACCGTTCGCAAGCGTCAGGGCATCGAGGATCAACTCCCTCTCAAAACTGCCAACAGCTTCATTGAAGTCTATACCATCGACCGAGAGGCGCGGTTTTACCGCCACACCGCCGCCCCTGCACCCTGCCCTTATCTTGTCCGGCAGATCTTCGAGCGTAATAGCGGTACCACTCTCCTTGAGCACGACTATCCGCTCTATCAGGTTCTCAAGCTCTCTTATATTGCCAGGCCACTCATATGCGTAACAGCACCTCAAGGCCTCGTCCGATATCGATTTTACATTCTTGCGCTTTCTCTTCGATACCTTTGCAAGAAAAGTATTTATCAGTTCGTGAATGTCGTTTCCTCTCTCTTTTAACGGCGGCAAGTTGATCGGGATCACGTTGAGCCTGTAGTAGAGGTCTTCACGGAACCTGCCCTGCTCAACGGCCTTTTCCAGATCCTGATTGGTTGCAGCGACCACCCGAACATCAATATGCACGGTCTTTCGCCCTCCGAGCCTCTCAAACTCCATTTCCTGTAGAACCCGCAGTATCTTGACCTGAAGGCTCGGACTCATATCTCCAATTTCATCAAGAAAAACAGTACCTTTGTGCGCCGCTTCAAACCTTCCGATCTTTGTTGCGATTGCGCCGGTAAAGGCGCCCTTCTCATAACCAAAGAGTTCACTCTCCAGGAGGTTCTCGGGTATTGCGCCGCAATTTATAGGCACAAACGGTTTCTCCGCCCTCGAACTTCCGTAATGAAGAGCGCGCGCCACAAGCTCTTTACCTGTTCCGCTCTGGCCCAGAATCAACGCAGTGGAATCTGTATCCGCAACCTTCTCGATCCGTTTTCGTACCGCAGCTATCTCCGCAGAGCTGCCGAGAATAGAGGCTGTGCATCCAGACGTTATAATCTCTCGCTTGAGTTTATAATTCTCCTGCTTGAGCGCACTCACTTCATACGCCTTGTCGAGCGCAAGCAGAAGTTCATCTTTGGAGAAAGGTTTTTTTAGGTAGGCTGCGGCTCCGACCCGCATCGCCTCAACAGCTGTCTCAAAGCTGGCATGGCCGGTTAAAATAATGCAGTTCGTATGAGGGGAGACCTTCTTTACGGATTCGATAACCTCGATTCCGCTCATTCCGGGAAGCCTGAGATCAGTGAGAAGAAAGTCGAAACTTCTGAGATCGAGTTCTTTCAGGCCCTGTTCACCGTTTGGTGTTGCGACAACCATATAACCGTTCATGGTCAACATTACGGTCATCGCTTCCCGTATCGGGCCTTCATCTTCGATCAAGAGTAGCGAACGTTCCTTCAAATTGCGGCCTCCCGTGCACTGTTAGTTGCTGCCCTGGTGACTATATTATGACACAGTATAGAAGAATCCGGACAATATGTCAATATATTGAACACTCTTTTTTCTGTAACACCAAAGACTTCTGAGCCAGAAATGAAAGCATGAGATGTACAGAGATTGACAACAGGCACAGAGTTGTATATAGGTTACTTGTGACTAAAAAATCTAAAGGGGGTTACGATGAGTTCAGTTCTTAAGCGGATATTTACGGTCAACCTCGACGTTAAGGCTCATGAAGAGGTTCTGGTCTTTACCGACCTGGTAAACAAGACAGAGTCGATCTCGAAAACGGAGCGGGAAAGAAGAGAGGCTCTAAGGAGAATAGCTCAAGAGGTGTCCTCCGCCGGTTCAGGACTCTGTAACATCACCTACCTTGAGTTCCCGTCTCTAGGCGGCCACGGCAAGGAGCCGCCTAGAGAAGTCTGGATAGCGGCCTTAGGGACACGCGTCGTCGAAGAGCTTCAAAATGCGTGTATATTCGCCAAAATTCTCGACAAGTCGTCAACCGACGAAGAGAATAGAGAGGCCGAAAGGATAGTTACCGAGTACGCCAAAGCGCCGGCGGCAGTTGTAGCGCTCTCGAACTTTTCAAGCTCTCACACACGCTTCAGAGACCTTCTTACGCGTTTGTGCGGCACCAGGTACGCCTCTATGCCGATCTTCGAAGAGTCTATGCTTGAAGGCGTAATGACCGCTGACTGGAAAGAGGTGGAGAGGCGTACGGACTCGCTGGTAGAGATGATGGACGGTACTCGGAGTGTAGAGATAGAGTCGCCGAACGGGACCTCTATACGCTTCTCTATTGACGGGCGCCCTGTTGAGCCCGACACCGGCATACTGACGGCTCCTGGCACCTTCGGCAACCTTCCGGCAGGCGAGGCCTTTACGGCCCCAGTAGAGGGCAGCGCAAACGGAAGGCTTGTTCTGGAATGGGCTCCGACGCATAAACTCGACTCACCGGTTACGCTGACCATAGAGGACGGGATAGCCGTCAAGGTCGAAGGCGTTGACGACTACGCCGAGGTGCTGAGAAAGAAACTTGCCGAAAACAGGCTCTTCGGCAACATCGCGGAACTAGGCATTGGTACGAACGAAAAAGCCACAAGACCCGATAATATCCTGGAGACCGAGAAGATATTAGGTTCTATACACATTGCGCTCGGAGACAACTCCAGCTTTGGCGGCAAGGTAAGCGTACCGTTCCACCAGGACTTCATCTTCTTCAGTCCAACGATGACAGTTATTAAAAAGAGCGGACAGCGGACAGAGATACTCGTAGAGGGTGAACCGAGGTTTTGACATTTAATAACGGTATCAGAGTAGAATTCCGGCTATGGTCGCGGTCATGAAACCGGCAAGAAGCCCGGCAAGAAGCGCCTTCAGGCTCAGGCTCGCAACAAGGCTCTTCCTCTCGGGAGCAACGGAACCGATACCGCCTATAAGTATTGCAATAGAGCCGAAGTTGGCGAAACTGCAGAGCGCATAGGTCGCTATGCCGACAGCACGCCCGGAGAGCTCACCGGACGCTATCATGCCCTGCATCTTCTGGTAACTGATAAACTCGTTGAAGACGATCTTTATCCCGAGCAGTTCACCCACCAGATGGCACTCGTTCCAAGGCACACCCATTACCCAGGCAACCGGCATAAAAAGGTACCCGGAAATACCGGCAAAAGAGGTTCCGGTAAACCGGAGCAGGTAATCGAGCATACCGATCAGGGCGATAAAGGCCAGAAGCATCGCGCCTATGGTGAGGGCTAGTTTAAGCCCGTCTGCCGCGCCGTTCGCCGCCGCCTCAATTATATTGACGTCACTACTCTTTAGGCTATCGTTTAACTCTTGAGCGCGCCCCTGCCCGACCCCGGCCGTGACCGGAAGCTCGGTCTCGGGTATCATTATCTTGGAGATCGCAATAGCCGCGGGCGCGCTCATTACGGAGGCCGCAAGCAGATGCCCGGCGCTTGCGCCGAAACTGACGTATACGGCCATTACCGAGCCTGCGATGGTAGACATAAAGCAGACCATTACGGTAAAGAGCTCGGAGCGCGTCATCCGCCTCAGGTACTGCTTGATGGCGGTCGTAGACTCTATGCCCATAAAGACGAACATGGCGGCCATTAACGCCTCGGCGCCAGAGACCTTCATCGTATACTCCATCACGCGCGCCATGGCGCGCACCACTACGGTTATGATCTTCAAGTAGTAGAGCACGCCCATGAGCGAGGAGACGAAGATAATGGTAGGCAGTACCTTGAAGGCTACGATTGCGTTGATCTCAAAGTCGGAGACCAGGGAGCCGAAGAGAAAGCGCGAGCCGTAGTCGGTAAAGTCGAGCAGCTTGGTCATGACAATGCGGGCCGCATCGAAGATGATATGGCCGACCGAGGTATGGAGAATAAAAAGAGCGAGAAGTATCTGGAGCGCAAGGCCCCAGGCAACGAGCCTCCAGTCTATCTTGCTCCTGTTCTCAGAAAAGGCCCAGGCTATGGCGACAAAGAGTACAAGCCCGATGATACCTGTAAATCGTTCCATAAATAGTCTATTAGTAAAAAAGATTTTATACAGAGAGTTCCAGCATCAAACTCACTCCATCTCAACGCTTAAGAGCAGCAGTCTACTTTACAGGTACACCTAAGCGGTTTGAGACAGGCTTACTCGCCGATTATTTTAACGAGCACCCTCTTCTTTCTTCTGCCGTCGAACTCGCCGTAAAAGATCTGTTCCCACGGGCCAAGATCGAGAGCGCCGCCGGTTATGGCAACCACCACCTCGCGTCCCATGATCTGGCGCTTTAGATGCGCGTCCCCGTTATCCTCACCCGTAAGGTTATGCCTGTACTGTGAAAGCGGCTCGTGGGGAGCGAGGCGTTCGAGCCACTGCTCGTAATCGCTGTGCAGGCCCCTTTCATCATCATTAATAAAGACAGAGGCGGTTATATGCATTGCGTTCACCAGCACCAGGCCTTCGGTAATGCCGCTCTCATCTATACCGGTGTCCACGTCCGGGGTGATGTTTATAAAACCCCTGCGCGCCGGTATATCGAAAAAAAGCTCCTTCCTGAAACTCTTCATTCGTAATCCGCTGTATAGGTTAAGGCTCGGCACTCTACTTTCCAGTCTCTACTTCCCTGACTTTATTTCCTATGACACTCAAGACAGAGAAAGCTGCCTATGTTAGATGTCGAAAGCATGGGGTCGGGCCCGCCGTCCGCCCTTTTTGCCGACAGTTCCTCGTGGTTGGCCTTTGAGTACGGGACATGACAGGTCGTGCAACCTATCTGCCTGCCGCCTTTGCCGACCAGCTTTACGGACGGGCCGAGTTCCGAGACCGGTGCCAACCCGGGGTTGCCAGTAGATGCAGTCACATAATCCAGGCCCAGAGGGTGGTCGCACCCATCAGTATGGCAGAGTCGTGACGAGTCCTCCGGGTCGGTTGTCATTACATGGCACTCTATACACTCTCTGCTCTTTGCATCGAGCGCCACGGCGCCTTCGACTGAAGAGAAAAAGAACAGGGAAATGAAAAAAGCAGAGATAACCCCGGTGGTGACTTTGCTAAAGACCGCATTGTACATAACCGTACTCCTTCTCTTACGTATAAGCTACAACTTACCTGTTACTGATACGAGTAAAAAGGCGACCCTGCGACTCAGAACGAATACTTGAGTGAGCCGAGAAGTGAAGCAGAACCCCAGTTAACCTCATTAAGGGGCTGGGTAGTTATTACGCCGGAAGAATGAAAAGTTCTGTCCGTGCCATCACTAGCCTGCCACCGCTTGTAATCGAACTCCCAACCCAGAGAGATTGTTTTACTTACCTCGTAATTGAGCCCCATGCTGTAAATCAGGCCGTAACCGTAAGCCTCATGCTCAAAACTCTTAGGGTGCTTAAAATCGTTCCTTAGGTTCCAATCGGCAACCGCGTAGTAGTATGCAAGGTGCATCTCAAGAGAAGCGAAGGCCGACAACTTTTTGTCCTTAGAGAGGTGGTGAAAATCGATGCCTGCCCAGGGGCCTATCCAGAGAGTCTGATAACTGGAGTCCAACCCAGCAAATGGACCTGTTGAACCTGTACAGGAGAGCGGTGAACCAGAAACGCAGAGCGTCTGAAAACCGTCGGTCATCCTAAAGTTCTGATTATGCGCCGATACCCCGCCCAGCAGGGCGTAGTCATAACCGGCTCTTCTGTAGATCTGCCCTACTCCGCCTGACAAGTCCCACAACGAGCCCTTATTCCCACTGTTATCGGAGCGGGAGAACTCCAAGGTACGGTTATCTCCATTATAATCGGAGTCCCGGTTATCTCCCCCATTGATTTGAGCTGATGAGATTGAACCGCGGTAGTAGAGTTTCTCTTTCTTTACTGTCATTGTTGCCTTGAACTCTATTGCGGAGATATCGGACCATGTCAGCTCGGAGAGAATATTCGGACTGCCGCCAGCCCCGCTTATACTCCAGTCGAACTTCTCTAACCTTTTACCTATTCCGTACCGTATATCTCTTTCAATCGTCTTTTCACTGCTGCCTCCATTCGCAATAGAGGGCGAAGCAGATATAAAAAACAAAGATAGTATGAAAAAGAGTATAAGTCTGTCCGGTTTCATAGATATATTCCCCGTATTGGTTCACTCTTCTCAATCTTTAAAAAAAAGAGCCTGTTAAAAAGATCCACAATAATATTTCCGGCTCTCAGTATAGCATAACAGACCACCCCGACAAGTGGAATATGGACAGAGACGGTTGAAGAAAAAAGTGATACTCCAGTACGTGACCTTGTAGTATAATAACAGAGTATAAAAAGAAAAGAGCACCTTAAAATAGATACTAAGGAGTATGGATATGAATGGAAGCAAAACAGTAGCAAGAATTTTTTTATCAGTTACTCTGATCCTAAGTTTCGCGATTGGGGGCGTACTCGTGTCAGGCACGCAATCGATTGCAACTACAACTGCGACACAGGGTGAAATAACCCCGGTGGTTCTGAACGAGGTCTGCATGGTGACCGACAAGGTCTTCGGAAAACCTCAAATACCGGTTGAGTACGAAGGAAAGACCTACTACGGCTGCTGCCAGGGCTGCGTGGCGAAGTTGAAGAACGACAGTACGCTGCGCAGCGCAGTAGACCCAGTGTCAGGCAATATGATAGACAAAGCCACGGCCACGGTAATAGAGGGAGTTGGGGGAGAGGCCCTCTACTTCGAGTCTATTGATACGGCTAAGAAGTACTTCAAACAGTAGCGCGGCTGCTGCTCACATTCACTTTGTAACTAAATAGGGTTAGTATGCGCAAGCATACTAACCCTAACTTTTATATGCTGCAAAGGGAGTAACAGAGAGAGCCAGCCCGGCTGCGCATTACTCCCTCACCAGAACTTTTCCGTACATTATCTTGTGTATAAAACAGATGTAATAGTACTCTCCCGGAGTATTGAACTTGTACTGCCAACTCTGTCCAGGTTCAACTCTGGCAGAGAAGAGCCCTCCCTCTCCTACAGAGGTCAAGACGGACGCGAGCAGATGAGTAGTTGCGTCTTTGTTGTCCCACCTTACGGTATCACCACTACTTATGATTATATTGTCCGGGCTGAAGAGGTTTTTGATTGTCTCTGTTGAAATTGTCTCTACCACATGCAGACCACCTGCCTCGGTTGAGACAACAGCCGGAGTCAAGCGCGACTCGAAACTCCTTTTCTTAACCATTTTTAGTGGAGCCAGCTCTCCGGTAATATCTTTGTAAACAGTCGCGAGCCGTTCGAGTATGTAAAACTTCTGTTCTCTCTCTTCTTTAGTCAGTTCCGGTTTAAGGGCCGTTTCGATCAATTTGTCGATCTTATCCGGCATCTCACCCTTATGACCCTCCACGATAGACTCCATTTTGAGCGCGTCTTGCTTATATAGCGCATCCGAGAACTGAGCCAGTAAGTCCGGGTTACCGGAGTATGCGGGTCTATCTAAAATAAAAAGAGCTGCCAGAGTTAATAGAGTACACCATCTAGGCTTCATGGCCACACCTCCGCACGGTATATGGTTGCTGAACAAACTACTCCAAACGACGCTAAATACGTGTGTTCTCCACCCCACTACTTCTATACAAGCAATAGGTAAAGAACAAAAGACTCTGTGGTTATATAAATTATAGCAGGTTATTAATTAACGCAAGAGAACAGGAAGAAAAACTACCGGCAGGCAGTATCAAATCAATAATCGAGAGGGCAGAACAGAGAGTACTATCAACCTACTTCTTAACGAATTTTTTTTCCGAGGCGATAGCAGTGTGGAGTTCCGGCCAGGAAGTCTTGCATTGCTCGCCCCAGGATTCCGAGTAGACAAGCTCTTCGAGCGGTAAGCGCGGCAGCCAGCCAGCACTCTCAAGTTCCGGTTTTTCTGGGAAATGGGAGACGTAACCGACACAGAGGTACGCTATCGGAAGTATCTTACCCGGAAGAGAGAGAACTTCTCTGATCTCTTCTGTTTTTACGATACTTACCCACCCCACTCCCAGCCCTTCGGCCCTTGCGGCCAGCCACAGGTTCTGAACAGCGCATACCGAACTGAAAATATCCATAATAGGTTGTGCGGTCCGCCCGATAACGACCGGCCCGAAACGCTCCTTATCACAGGTAATGCAGATGTTGAGCGGAGCCTCCATTATGCCTTCTAGTTTAAAACCGCTATACTGTGCTCTCTTATCCTCAGAGAAGAGAAGTTTTGCCTCGGCATTGGCGCGTTTAAAGGCGTCGTGAACAAGTGCGCGCTTGTGTCTATCTTTGACTAGAATAAAGTTCCACGGCTGCATAAAACCGACCGAAGGCGCATAGTGCGCGGCATGCAAAACTCGCGAAAGCACGGCTTCCGGAACCGGTTCATCAATAAACTGACTTCGAATATCACGACGCGTATAGATTGCACGATAAAGACCGTCCTTCTCATCTTCTGAAAACTCTCCGACCATCTCTTTAGGCATTTAAGAACTCACTTATCTTTTTATGTTTGAAGATAGCCACCTGGTTACCAATATCAATATGGCACAACCGCGACATTGTAATAGAATCGGTTGAATACTGCAAGCATGATCACGTTTGGACTTGAGCAATGGTCGACATGTTGTTATGTGGTAGTATCTGACCAGACTGCATACTCGTTACCGTTCGGATCGCTGAAGTGAAAACGACGGCCACCCGGAAACGGGAAGATGTGCCTGATAATAGATCCTCCCGCACCCTCAATTTTTTTTTCGGTACTCTCGAGTTCATTACTATAGAAGACCACAAGAGTTGCACCGTTTGCAGTTGAAGAACACAAGTCGGATTTAAAGAAGCCGCCGTTTATTCCCTCATCTTCAAAAGCAACATAATCGGGGCCGTAGTCCACAAATGACCAGCTGAAAACAGAAGAGAAAAAAGCTTTTGTCGCCTTTATATCTTTTGCAGGAAATTCAATGTAATTAATTTTTTCATGCTCGTTCATTATTTTACCCCCCCCAAAAAAGAAAAACATACTGTTGCACAAACTATCACTTGCCGGGTGATCGCTGTTCATTAACCTACCAGATGATTTCCATACCTCTTCATCCACTCGTCTATTCTCTTTGATAAGGTCACCCTCAAATAGGTATCTCGCCTCGCCTTCTATCACGAGATCCGGCGTTTCGGCAAGTGTAAACGTACAGCGCCACCTTCGAGATAAACTATTTCCATCGACTTTTGGCGGTGTGAGCGCGATAAGGGTCCGCGTATCGAAACGTCGATCAGTATTCGAAACGTCTTCTTTTAGGTAGGTAGTAACAGAAGCGCGCCCTTTACACTTAGGATCCGGCCCGCCAACATTCACATATGTAGCGTCCTCTGCGAGATACTTCTCAAGCCTCAACCAATTGTCGTCTCTTACGGTTATCTCAAGATCTGCAGCAAAACTCTTGAACAAATCGACTATTCCCACTTCGTACCTCAGTGCTCTTAAAGCATACTTTAGATCAATATCCCGAGGCCTTTCCTTCACGCCTCGGGTCGGAGGCGCCGTAGAGAATTCCGCCTTCATTATCAACCAGTATGCTCGATGCCGCCCCCATGCTCTCCTTCACAGCAACGTTATGCCCCATACCTTCGAGTATCTTTACCGTATCGATACCGAGGCCCTCTTCTACCCTGACCACATCCGGCAGCCACTGGTGGTGAACCCTTACGGCGTTTACGGCCTCCTGAATATTCATTCCGTGATCGATCACATTCATAATAACCTGCAGGGTCGTAGTGATAATTCTGGAACCTCCGGGACTTCCGGTAACTATGAAGGGTCTATTCTCTTTGAGAACAATGGTGGGCGACATGGAACTTAACATACGCTTTCCGGGCTCTACCGCGTTAGCGACTCCGCCGATAAGACCGTATGCATTCGGCACTCCGGGCTTTGAGCTGAAATCGTCCATCTCGTTATTGAGAAGAAAACCGGCCCCCTTGACTGCAATGCCGGAACCGTAACTGAAGTTGATGGTGTATGTGTTCGAGACGGCATTACCCTCGGAGTCAACCACGGTGAAGTGGGTAGTCTCGTTGCTCTCATAACCTGGAGGCTTTCCGGGTGATATTTTTTTACTATCGCTTGCAACTTTACTATCAATCTGGCGGCGTATTTTTGCCGCGTACTCTTTTTGTATTAATCCGTTTACCGGAACTCTTACAAAGTCCGGGTCTCCCAAATACTTGGAACGGTCCGCATAAGCCCGTTTCATGGCCTCGGTCATATAATGGATTGATTGAGCCGAGTTATGTCCGAGTGAGCCGATATCATAACCTTCGAGAGCATTCAGGATCTGAACGATATGGACGCCGCCCGAACTCGGTGGGGACATGGAGTAGATATCATAACCCCTATATGTGCCTTTTACCGGTTGCCGCAAGACCGGTCCATAGCTCCTCAGGTCCTCTCTGGTAATTAACCCGCCGTTCGACTCCATCTCGCTGACAATAAGCTCTGCGATCTTTCCTTCATAGAAGGCCTCCTTACCCTTAGCGGCAATCGTCTTTAACGTCTCTGCAAGCTGCTTCTGTATAAAAAGTTCGCCCGGTTCATAATTGCTGCCGTCGGGATGAAAGTAGAGCTGCCGTGTCGAGGGCCAACTGCCAAGCCTCTTTGCGCTCGACTTGATCGAGTTACTAAAGTCAGGGGTAACCACAAACCCCTCTTCAGCAATCTTGATGGCCGGCGCGAGCGCTTCAGCGAGTGAGATACTACCGAACTCTTTAAGCGCAAGCGCGAGCCCGGAGACCGTACCCGGAACCCCGGCTGAGAGGTGGCTGAATCTGCTCAGCCTGTTATCGGGATTACCGGCTTTATCGAGAAACATATCACGACGAGCCAGAGCCGGAGCTCTCTCGCGGTAATCTATTGCTACCACCTTTTCTGTCTTCGCCGAATAGACAAGCATAAAACCACCACCGCCGACATTACCGGCTCGCGGTAGCGTAACAGCCATTACAAAACCGATGGTAACTGCCGCGTCAATAGCGTTACCGCCATTTTTCAAGACCTCAAGACCGATATCTGCGGCAGTGCTCTCACCTGTTACCACCATGCCGCTCCTGCCCTGAATAGGAGTATAGATATCACGATTACTAATAATCGGCGGCTGTGCCCCGAGAGTGCCGACAGTAAAGAAGAGGAGCACGAGTGTGCCAAAGAGAGTCTTTAAATAGATCATAAGCATATAATCACTTTATCCCTGCTCATCTCCTTTGTCAAACTGTGTCAAACTGATACAGAGTCACTAGTACACCTACAAAGAGAGCATCGGTATACTCTTAGATGTGCCGATTTCCACTTGAAATATTGTGCCTTGAATATCACAACTCTATCAAACCAAAAATTATTGAGATATCTCTATACTGTTGGCTTTTTCTCCAAAAAAAAATACAAAAACGACCGCACATAACCAATGGAGTCTTATTAGTGTATATCTCTGTATGACAGTGTATAATTACGTTACACCAGTTAGCGAACAACTAACCTCCTGAAGTTTATCGGAGGCTACACTACGAACTCTAACTACATCCTAGGTCAAACATATGTTCCAGGGGCATCTTTACTAAATCCTTTTTAAGATAATCCAAAACGCTTACAATTGGAAAGTAGCATAAGAAATATACAACATATTGGCAAGATTCACAATTATCAACTACAGGAAGTACTCGACAAGAACTGTACCCCACTTTGCACCCCACTTCTATTCTCAACAACAGAGGGGGTAAGGCTTATGCCTTACCCCCCTGTCTTTACTACTAATACTGGTCGGGGCGAGAGGATTATCTTGCCCATCCGTGGACTCGACCCTGCGGGCTTACACGCCTGTCGGCGCGGACGTTCCATTTTGCTGTCCTGAAAATGGCCAAACCTCCTCGGAGGTTCGAATCCACCACAAAAGTAAAAGAGCGGAAACACGGCAAAAACCGTGCTCCCGCTCTTTTAATACTGGTCGGGGCGAGAGGATTCGAACCTCCGACCCCATGCACCCCATGCATGTGCGCTACCAAGCTGCGCTACGCCCCGACATAAGAAATATAAAATTGTTACGGAAAAGTTCAGTCGGCAAGAATCTTCTTGAGACTCTTCAACTCTCTTGTAATGGACTTTATCGCCTTCGAGTACTTATCATCAGGAAAGGTTATACCGAGCTGGTTCTTTGCCTTAGCCTCTTTCTGAATCTGCCTGATCCGTTTCTTGGCTCCCTCAAGCGTATACTTCTCTTTATACAGCAGTCTCTTGATCTCAAGAATAAGGTCCACATCACCGCGACTGTATACCCTCTGCCTGGTCAGCGACTTCTTGGGACTTATTATCTTAAACTCCGACTCCCAGTATCTCAAGACATACGGCTTTACACTGGTAAGGGTGGCCACCTCACCGATCTTGAAGTACAACTTGTCAGGGATCTGCTGTGCCATAATCGACCGGGATTGTCTGTTTAAAGGTTTAACGCCACACATACCCTCGCGCACTGTTTAAACATTCAAGTCTATAGATAAAAAAATAACTACTTCTAATGGAGCTGCTCAGGCGGTGAAAGGAAAAGGATACGAAGAGAGCATCCCTGTTGTTATAAAAGAGAACGCTCCGTCATGCCGCCTCCAACGAAGTGCTAAACCTGCGGCTCAGCGGAGACCGGTTTGCTCGCTTTTGAGTTTATCGACTTCTTCAGAAGCTGGCTCGCCTTAAAGGTCATCACCTTTCTCTCGTCAATAGTAATCTCGCCTCCGGTCTGCGGATTACGTCCCCTGCGGGCCCGCTTCTGCCGGACACTGAAGTTGCCGAAACCTGATATTTTAACCTTTTCACCCTCTTCGAGAGTTACCTTCAGGGCCTCAAATATCTTCTCAATCACGGTCGCAACGTCTTTTTTCGAATAACCAACTTTTTCATACACAATTTCTACAATATCCGCCTTTGTCATACCCCCCCCTGACAAATTAGATAATCAGTCTTGCTAATCAAGACTATTGTCCCCGTATCTCGGCACCGAACCGAGACGTCAAATCGCTCTGTACCTTAGAATGCACACTATCGACTTCTGCCTGCTTCAATGTTCCTGCGAGGCTCCTGTAAGTAATACGCAGAGCAATAGAGCGACTGCCCTCCGGTATTTCGTTTCCACAGTATACATCAAACAAGTCAACCTTTTCAATAAGTTTTGTGTCTATCTTCTCAATAGATGAGAGAATCTTACTATAAGCGACTGTTGAGTCGACTATAAATGCCACATCCCTTACAGAACCCGGGTAGCGCGCCAGAGGACGGTACTTCTTCTTAGATGATGCAACAGCCGAGAGGATCTCTATATCCAATTCAAAGAGATAGGCCGGTTTTAAAAGCCCATACCTGCTCTGTATATCCGGGTGAACCTCTCCAAAGAGGCCGGCAGAGGCGGAACCGAGTTTAATTAAGGCCGATTTGCCTGGATGAAAAAGCCGCGCATCGTCTTCACCCACACTCTTAAACCGCATAGGGATTCTCACGCCTACTCCATCCAAAACTCTTTCAACTATACCTTTTATATCATAAAAATCAACCCACTCCTTGGGAGAATTCCAACTTATACCCCATCTGGAGCCATACAGCACCCCTGCAACCTTCCAGCTCTGATCCGGCAGCATCTCCGAAGAGTCCTCTTCCACCGCATTAAGAGCAAAGACCGGAGCCACCTCAAAGAGCGCCACGTCATCGTTTTTAACCTGCAAGTTACGCTTAAGGCACTCCATAAGCGAAGGCATCAGGCTTCTGCGCATGATCGACTGATCTACGCTTAGCGGGTTCATAACTTCAAGGGGCAACGCGCCAACCGGGCCCGTTACCTCAAACTCTTCCCTGGAGACGAAGCTGTAGTTGAGCGCCTCGGCAAGACCCGCGCTTGAGAGCAGTTCAGTTATGCGCCTCTTGATACCCAGCATCGAAGTCGCGCCACCTGGCATAAGTCCGGCCACCGGCAAAGTCGTCGGAATATTATCATAACCGAACAGACGCGCAGCCTCCTCAAGCAGGTCTTCCTCAATAATAATATCCCTCCTGTAAGCAGGCGGCGTCACCTCCAGCACACTCGCCCCGTTGTCCTTGCCGGATACCACGCTCATACCGAGCCTGGTAAAGACTTCGGCAACCTCTTTAGAGTCAACCGGAATACCGAGCAACTGTTCTGCGCGCTTTACCCTGAAAACAAGCGGTTTCGCTTCATACTTCGCCGGGTAGAGATCAACTCTACCCGTAGCAACCATACCGCCGGCAATCTTCAGTATAAGCGCCGTTGCGTGGTCCAACGCCTCGGTAACAGCATCTATATCAACGCCGCGCTCGAACCTGTAAGAAGAGTCGGACGAAAGACCCAGGGCTTTCGATGTGCGGCGGACCGAAGTCGGCTCAAAGTAAGCGGACTCGATAAGGACGCGAGTAGTCGTCTCGTCCACTTCGCTCGACTTACCGCCCATAACGCCCGCAACTGCCACCGGACGCGATTCGTCGGCAATAACGCACATACCCTCAGTCAGATTACGCACGGTATTGTCTATAGTCTCAATCGTCTCGCCGCTCTTGGCCGGACGTACGATGATCTTAGAACCTTCTATTTTGTCCAGGTCGAACGCATGAAGGGGTTGGCCAAGTTCGAGCAGCGCATAGTTTGTTATGTCAACTACGTTATTGACGCTGCGAAGCCCGTTGACCTCAAGACGCTTAACTATATAATCCGGAGTCGGGCTTATTTTAACTCCCTCTATCACACGCGCAGAGTACCGCGCACACGGCGCACCATCTTCAATCCTTACGTTGACCAGACTCTCGACACTGCCGCCTCTCTCTTCAACCGTTATACTTTTACAGGTGAACGTAGCGTCGGTTACCGCAGCTACTTCACGCGCAAGACCGCGCATGGAGAGAAGATCGGGCCGGTTAGGGGTAATGCCCGCGTCGAGTATAAAATCCTGGATACCAAGAACGTCGAGAGCATCGAGGCCGACCGGGGTATCAGGAGGAAGAATCATTATACCGTCAGACTCTTTGGCTATTCCGAGTTCAACCTCGGAGCACATCATGCCGTTGCTCTCAACACCTCGAATCTTGGATCTCTTTATCTTAAAGTCTCCGGGAAGGCGCGCGCCGTGTACGGCGAGCACGACCTTGTCGCCCGGAGCCATGTTCTTCGCGCCGCAGACTATCTTCAGCTCACCTTCCGCGGTCTTAACGTCACAGAGGCTTAACTTGTCAGCATTAGGATGAGGCTCGACAGTAACGACCTCAGCCGTTACGACGCCTGTGATACCGCCGGAGAGATCAGTAACGGTCTCTATCTCGGTACCGGTTATCGTCAGCCTGTCGGCGAGAGTCTGTACCGGTTCAAGACCGTCTACAAACTCACTCAACCAGTTGTAGCTAAATAACATTAGTAAATAACCTTTATAGGTTTGAATTCGTACTCAAGAACTCCGAATCACCTGATAGCAACAGAGACCGTCACTCTCCCTTACCTCCCGAACTCAACGGGTTGAGAAAAACCGGCCGGCGGTCAGTACTGTGAGAGAAAACGTAGATCGTTATCGAAAAAGAGGCGTATATCGTCTATGCCGTACTTGAGCATCGCCATGCGTTCAATACCGAGTCCAAAAGCAAAACCGGAGACCTTCTCCGGGTCGTACTTGACGGACTTGAAGACCTCGGGGTGGATCATACCGCTTCCGAGGACCTCGAGCCACCCGCTGCCCTTGCAGACCCTGCAGACAGCACTCTTGCCCTTGCAGATAACGCAACGTATATCGACCTCTGCGCTAGGCTCGGTAAAAGGGAAGAAACTCGGACGAAAACGTACCTCAATATTTTCGCCGAAGAATGAGTGGAGAAAGTGGGTCAGGACGCCCTTTAAGTTGCTGAAGGTTACATTGGTATCGACCATAAAACCTTCAACCTGATGGAACATCGGCGTGTGGGTTACGTCGGAGTCGCGTCTGTAAACGGTGCCAGGAGCGATAATACGAAGCGGCGGCGGGTGCTCTTCCATAACCCGAATCTGCACCGGTGACGTATGGGTCCGCAAGAGGACCTCTTCATTAATATAGAAGGTATCTTGCATGTCGCGGGCCGGATGGTCGCGCGGAATATTCAAGGCCTCGAAGTTGTAGTAATCGACCTCGACCTCGGGCCCTTCGGCAATGCCGAAACCGAGAGAGGCGAATATATCTTCAACCTCGTAGAGAACACGGGTGACAGGGTGGATAGAGCCGAGAGAACGAGCGCGGCCCGGAAGCGTAACATCGAGCCGTTCGGTCTTTAACCTCTCGGCCTGCTCTGCGGCGTGGATACTGGCGAGGCGAGTCTCTATCTCGCTCTCAAGACTGGTCTTGACCGTATTTATAAACTCACCCGCCCTCTTTCTTTCGTCAACGGCAAGCGCACCGATGTCTTTGAAGAGACCCTGCAACACACCTTTTCTACCTAAATACTTCGACTTGACCGTAAGCAGAGAGCCCTTTACGCCTGACTTTTCAATCTCGGCGCGGGCTTCGTTCAGGAGTTCTTCAAGCCTCTCCCTCATGCGGCAAGGCTTTCCTTAGCTATATTTACCACGCGGGTGAATCCTGCCGGGTCTTTGACGGCCATGTCAGCTAGCACCTTACGGTCGAGCGAAACGTTGGCTTTAATGAGACCGTTGATAAGTCTCGAATACGTTATGTCATTAGACCTTGCGGCGGCATTGATACGGACTATCCATAGGCGCCTGATTTCGCGCTTCTTTGTCTTACGGTGCGCATATGCGTAGCAGAGCGCCCTGTCTACCGCCTCTGTGGCTATACTGTAAAGACTACCTCTGGCACCCCTGTAACCCTTGGAGGCCTTCAGAACTTTTTTTCTCTTCTTGTTGGCGTGTACGCCCCTCTTTACTCTTGGCATCTTGTACTGCTCCTTTCACAACTTTTTTCTATAGTATAAAAATATCCGGCTAACGGGACTGTCTGGAACCCTGCTTTAGACATGCTCCCTACTGCACCGTTAGGCGTACGGAATCATCTTTCTTACGTTGCTGACATCGGCCTTATCAACCAGAACACCCTTGCCGAGCGTACGCTTGCGGTCGGTTCCCTTGGGCGTAAGTATGTGCCTGAGCCCTGATTTCCTGCGCTTTATCTTTCCTGTGCCGGTAAGCTTAAAACGCTTGGCCGCACCCCTGTGTGTCTTTATCTTCGGCATCTGTACTACCCTCTCATTTACTTACTGTTTTTAACTATCTTAATAACCCGGTGGCAATCTCTACCGGACAGGCCGACACGGCCTTGGAAGAATCGGCAACTCATACTCTTCCAACAACCTCGGTTCTACGATTCAAAAATAGGCCCAATATCATAATTAGACCCCATATATCAAAAACAGGCACCGCCAGCCTTACTTTGCCTGTAACGGAGCGAGCATCATCGTCATGTTTCTGCCTTCAAGCCGAGGGTGGACTTCTACCGTAGCAACATCCTTAAGCTCTTCCCCTACTCTCTTCAACTTCTCTCTTCCGAGTTCTGTATGGGTAATCTCACGCCCCCTGAACATAAGGATAACCTTCACCTTGTTACCGTCATCAAGGAACCTTTTGATGTTACGCACCTTGAACTGAAAGTCGTGCTCGTCGGTCTTTACTCTGAACTTCATCTCTTTTACTAGAATGACCGTCTGCTTCTTCTTTGCATCACGTGCCTTCTTCGACATCTGATACTTGTACTTGCCATAGTCCATAATACGACAGACAGGAGGCTTTGCAGTAGCAGCTACCTCGACAAGATCCAATCCCTTGTCTTCGGCCACAGTGATCGCATCCACAGTCTCCATAACACCAAGCTGCTCACCATCGGCATCAACAACCCTAACCTGAGGTACCCTGATCAATGCATTAATTCTTACCTGATCCTTTTTACCTCTTTCGTTATTCCTTGCTATGAAAGTACACCCCCTCGCGGTATTCTCTTTTGTTCTATAAGTTCAATAAATTCTTCCACTGCCATCGCATCCATTGCACCGGTCTCCT
The DNA here is from genome assembly GCA_029262515.1 of Deltaproteobacteria bacterium. Lineage (GTDB taxonomy): Bacteria > Desulfobacterota > GWC2-55-46 > GWC2-55-46 > JADFVP01 > JADFVP01. The sequence continues at coordinate 193,241 of JAJCZH010000008.1, forward strand.
TGGAGCGCGGTGAAACGGAACCCATCTCTGTCTCCTTGTCTCCAATGACCAGAGAGTACGGAACCTTTTGTAACTCGGACTCCCTTATCTTGAAGCCGAGTTTTTCATTCCTTATATCAAGCTCCACCCTGAGTCCAGCCTCTTTGAGCCTTTTAGAGACCTCTTCGGCGTAGTCGTTGTTTCTATCGGTGACGGTTAAGATTACTACCTGTACAGGTGCGAGCCACAGAGGAAACGCGCCGGCGTAATGCTCTACAAGGCAGCCGAAGAAGCGTTCTAACGAACCCATCAGCGCCCGGTGTATCATTATCGGACGACTCTCGCCTCCATCTTCATCCCTGTAAGTAACGTTGAAGCGTTCAGGCAAGTTGAAGTCAACCTGTATTGTCGAACACTGCCACGACCTGCCGATTACGTCCTTGATCTTTATATCGATCTTTGGACCATAAAAGACGCCTTCGCCGGGGTCTACCATATAATCGAGCCCGGAAGACTCAAGCGCGCCCTTCAGGGCGCCTTCTGCACGCGCCCAGTCGTCCAGGGAACCGACATACTTTTCCGGCCGTGTACTTAAGTATATATCAAAATCATTAAATCCAAAAGACTTTAATATGTAAAGGGTAAAATCGAGCACACCGCCTATCTCACCCTCAAGCTGACCAGGAGTGGTAAAGAGGTGGGCATCGTCCTGCGTAAAACCCCGCACCCTCAAAAGACCGTGAAGAACACCTGAGCGTTCGTACCTATAGACCGTGCCGAGCTCGGCATACCGAATAGGCAGGTCGCGGTAGCTCCTAAGGTGCGACTTGTATATCTCTATATGGAACGGGCAGTTCATCGGCCTTACGATATACTCCTGCCCGTCCAGATCCATGGGAGAAAAAAGATTCTCCTGATAGAAGTCCCAGTGCCCGGACGTCTTCCAGAGATCCACACGCGCCAGGTGAGGTGTATAGATTATATCATAACCGGACCTTCTGTGCTCACTCCTCCAGAAATCCTCTATAATGCCGCGAACCGTTGCACCTTTAGGGTGCCACAAAACAAGGCCGGAGCCTATGTCTTCGCTCGTGGAGAAGAGGTCGAGTTCGCGCCCGAGTTTTCTATGGTCGCGCTTTTTCGCTTCTTCGAGCCTCCTCAGGTGCTCTTTAAGTTCGGCCTTGGTGCCCCATGCGGTAGCATAGATCCTCTGGAGCATCCTGTTCTTCTCATCCCCGCGCCAGTACGCGCCTGCTGCTCCGGTGAGCTTAAAAGCCTGAATATAACCGGTACTCGGCAGATGCGGGCCGCGACAGAGATCGGTAAAATTGCCCTGAGTATAGATGCCGACGGTGTCGTCCGTCAGTTCTTCTATAACCTCCTCTTTATAGACCTCTCCTGCCTCTTTAAAGTACTTAAGCGCCTCAGCCTTACCCATACTCTTCGGTTCAAAAGCATGGTTACCCTTGATTATCTCACGCATGCGAGCGTCGATCTTGTCGAGGTCTTCGGGTGTAAAAGGCTTCTCAACATCAAAATCGTAATAAAAACCATTATCTACAGTAGGGCCGATAGCCAGCTTGGCCTCTTCGAAAAGCGACTTTACGGCCTCGGCCATAACATGGGCGGTAGAGTGGCGATAGATATCGAGCCCTTCCGGCGATTCGAGCAGAATCGGCTCTATCTCCACACTCTCTAACGTGGCATCGGGAATAGACCTCAGGTCTTTTGCAACACCATTTACCTTAAGAGCAACACTCTTTTTGAGAAGCTTCTTGTCAAACGTCTTTATTATTTCAAGAAAGCTCTCGCCTTGAGAGTACTCAACAACAGACCCGTCAGGGAATATAACATGCGGCATTTCGATACCCGGTACTTAAACAAAAATAGAACAGGCTCTGAGGTTGCTCCTGCACATAAAGAGCTTATCGCAGTTCATTACCTGTTATTAACAGAAAAAAAGAGCAGTACCGGCATTTCCACTCCGGACTGCCAAGCAAAACAGAGAGGTTCCTATATACCAACCAACATAAAAGGACCTGCAAAACAACAAACTAACGGCCCGAGCTGAATTAAAATGGTAGGCGCGGGCGGTTTCGAACCGCCGACCTCTTCCGTGTCAGGGAAGCGCTCTCCCACTGAGCTACGCGCCTCTACTCTTGCAATGTCGTTACCTGAAGGCCGCTCGTAGCCTTACAGGCCAACCTGCCTTCACCTACAATCGCACCCAGGAAGCAATGGGCAAAAAAAAGCTCATAGACAACCAGAGGCTCACACCCATAAACGTATCCGGGTGCGTGAGTTCCGGAATGACAATAAGCACAAAATTTTACCATATTCAAAGAGACTGTCAAGGCAAATATCTAAATATATCAAGAGGATGCTAAAAAAGTCGAACACATGTCACTCTCGTGCCAAAAGTTTTATTACGCTTTCAAGGGTCGAGCATTCAAATCGGTATCCGGCTGCATGGAGTAACTACACAAGAGTACAACTAGGGACTACGATGAAAAAACCTAAAGTCTATAGGCCTATTAACCGATAGTATAACTGTCAGAGCAATAAAATATTACAATCAGCAGACACAAAGAGGAAAAAATATCTGGTATGCCGGATCATGCTCTAAGCGGGGTACTGGCAAGCTCGCAGGGAAAATGATTTCGAAGATTTCTGCTCAACTAAATAGAAAATTCAATCAATAACCATAATAGATATTTAAAACTTAATCGATTTTATAAACTAGTTATACCTAACACAAGGTGTGGCAGCCTGCAAAGGAGTACTTGACATGAGCTTACAATCAGTAAAAACACGATTCATGGGCAGTTATTTATTCCTCGTAATCCTCTTTGTTATACAGATACCTATAATCTTCTTAATTCTTGGCGGAATGGGCAAGAAGTATACTCAGGTAGATGTTGCTGGAGAGTTGCAGGCAAAGGCACTTGAAATAACTGAAGTTCTCAACCGTCACATTTTAACCGGCAATGAGTCACTCGAACAGGTCTTCCAGGACATGAAGGTCGAGTACGACCAGTCAATCGCGGATCTGCGCAGAGGCACAGATACTCTTGCAGCCGTTAAAGACCCTGTGGTGCTCACTAATCTAAATACTGTAGAGAGCAATTGGAAGACCTTAAGGGACGAACTCGACAAAAGCATGTTAGCCGGTGATGCGCAGAATGAAGCGCGATTAATCATAGAAGAGACTACCTTCCCGCTTGTTGCGCTGCTCAACAAGGTAATTGCCGCCGAGCAGGCAATAGGCAGCCCGGACGTAACCAAATTTATAAATGTGACCGGGCTACAGAGGATGCGTACCGTTAAGCTTAGCTACCTGATCGAGCAGTACTTCGTTTCATACGGTGAAAAGTCGGCTGCCGCAAATGAGATCAGAAAGACGGCGAGTGAATTTGAGGGTACGCTGCTCGAACTCAAGAGAGCAGCTGAAGGTAAAACAGACCTTGGCGCCAAAGGACTCAACTTCTTAAATGGCGTCAAAAACGTTGAAGAGATGTGGGCTACGCGCAAAGCCACAATTGAGCAGGCAATAGTATCAAGCGACAAATACAGTTCCTCAACCATTGAACTCGCGGAGGTACACACCCCTGCACTCGTCAACGCTGCCATCGGGCTGACACAGGCGTTTATTGACAATGCCAGCGCATCAGCCAAGAGAGGCCTCGGTATCATGGCGCTCTCGGTGCTCATTTCAGCAATAATTGCAGGCTTCTTCATGTGGAGCGCCAACTCCATGATTATTCGTCCGATTGTCCGGATCAAGGAGACGGTTGAAAAATTCGCCCTTGGTGACCTGACTAACAGGTGTGCTGTAAAGGTCAGCCTCTTTGGGCGCGAGCTCAATGACGAGGTAACCGGCCTCGGCGACTCCGTAGACAAAATGGCTGACAGCATGTCGGATGTTATCGGCAACATAACCGATTCCGCCAACCGTCTTGCCACCTCCTCGAGCACCGTCTCAGCCACATCCATGATCATAGCCGACGGAGCATCGCAGCAGTCTACACAGACGGCACAGGTAGCAACCGCAATGGAAGAGATGAGCGCAACGGTAATAGAGGTTGCAAAGAACGCGCAACAGGTATCGGAGTCTTCAACAGAAGCGCAGGAGATAGCCACAAACGGAGGGGAGATCGTACAGCAGGCTATCACAGCCATGCAGGAGGTCTCTGACTCAACAACCTCTACAGCCGACACAATAGGCAAACTCGGCAGGAGCTCCGAGGAGATCGGCTCTATCGTCTCGGTAATCAACGACATTGCTGATCAGACCAACCTGCTTGCACTCAATGCGGCCATAGAGGCTGCGAGAGCCGGAGAGCAAGGACGCGGGTTTGCGGTCGTCGCGGATGAAGTCAGGAAGCTGGCAGAACGGACAACCACTGCCACCAAGGAGATCAGCGGAATGATCGGCTCTATTCAGACAGAGACCAGCACCGCAGTAGACGCAATGGGCGCCGGGATACAGAAGGTCGACAACGGTGTGCGACTCGCAAACGAAGCTGGCGAGGCGCTCTCCAGGATCGTTGACGGAATCCAGAATGTAACCGACATGGTTCGCCAGATAGCAACCTCGACCGAAGAACAGAGTGCTACCTCGGACGAGATATCGAGAAACATGGACTCCATCTCGGAGGTGGCAACGGCCAACGAAGAGGCTATCGGCGGAGTAACGGGCGCAACGGATGAAATGGGAGGCCTTGCCGCTGAACTCAAGCAACTGGTAGCCAACTTCAAGGTCAACAATCAGATCAACACAAACCGGAACTCCGTTAAAGGCAGCTCAAATATAACTCCGATACACAAGCATAACAAGGTTGCATGACCGGTTACAATAGATACTGCATAAAGAGGCCGCACGGCATTCGCCGTGCGGACTCTTTATCTTATATCCTGTCAAACCCTCTACTTTACCTAAATGCCAAGCTCTACTCTAATCGTGTCGGTAAAAACTTCAAGCGCTTCCATCTTGAGTATCGCCGGCCTGGATGACTGCTGCGCAACCCCGTTTTCCGCACTCCGTTGCTCAAGCATAACCTTTACAAGATTGGCAATCTTCACACCTGAATCCGGAAGAACAAGTCCGGGGCATAATTCGTAAAGGGGTATCAGAATAAACGGGCGTACGGTTATGTCGGTATCTGGCAGAACGAGGCCCTCTTCTTCAATCAAGGCATCTCCGTACAGTAACAGGTCCAGGTCTATTGTCCTCGGAGAGTACTTGTCGTCATTTCTGATACGTCCAAGCCTCTCTTCCACTCTACGCAAGACAGTATGCTTCAACTCACCCGGCGCAATTGCAGTCTCTATTTCGACCACTCCGTTAACGTATTCAGGGGTATCCAACCTGCCTATCGGTTCTGTACGATAAAAGGTTGAGATCGCAACAACCCTGACCTCACGCCCGAGCAACTTCAACGCGCCGAGCACACTCTTTTCGGGATCGAGGTTTGAACCGACCCCGACAAAGACCCTCTCCATATCCTAAACCTACCGTACCTTACCTGCAACTTACCGTTTTTGCCGCTCAATCTCTACGGCAACGCTGCGGGCAAACCTGAGTGCACCCGGTTTGTCTACAGTAACCAAAACCTTTGAGACTCCATTGCGTGAAAGGCATAACTCTGAAACACGCTCGGCAAGGGTCTCAATCAGAAAAAAACTTGAGGACTCAACCATCGCTACTATCTCTTTCTTGATTGCCCTGTAGTCAACGGTATCTTCAAAGTTATCACTCTTGCCGGCCCGCTCAAGGTCAACATGAAGCAAGATATTAAAGAGCACGTCCTGCCTGTTTACCCGCTCATCATCATTGATGCCGACGATACATCGGACCATCAAATCCCTGATATAAATCTTATCCATTTATCCCTTCCCTTACATGGCGTCCGCCATCGACATAAATAATCTGACCCGTAATAAAAGAACTCGACAGTAAAAAGAGTACGGCCTCTGACACATCTTCCGGCGCCCCGTGCTTTTTAAGAGGCAGCCCTTCAGCCGCCCTCTCCATATAACCCGATCCCGCACTTCCATCATAACCGACCGGAGGCAGTACAAGCCCTGGAGCGACTCCGTTAACGGCGACAGACGGCGCGAACTCCATGGCAGAGAAACGGGTAAGAAGCGCGAGCTGGTGTTTGCTCAGATGATATGCTGCGTGAGAATAATCGAAGTCCGTTATACGGCTATCTAGAAGATTGACGATACCGCCGCTCTCTACTCGTGCCGCGAAGGAGCGACTTAGAGCAAAGGGAGCCCATGCATTTACTAACATATTTGTATTGAGGTCGCTTAACGTAATGTCTCCGAGAGTATTGGCCGGAAAGATAGATGCGCTATTGACCAACAGGTCTAACCTGTTGTCTAGCTTAAAGGCTGCTTCTATGAGCCGTTCCGCCTCCCCGTCAACTGAAAAGTCCGCCTGTAGTACCTCGGCATTGACCCCGAAAGAGAGCAACTCGCTTTTAACGGCTTCGGCCTCTGCTCCGGAGCTGTTATAGTGGATTATAACATCAACGCCAGCACATGCAAGACCGAGCGCTATCGACCTTCCAATCCTCTTTGCAGCCCCTGTTACTAGCGCGACCCGTCCCTTCAGTTCACCAACAGACATAAGCGTTTTACCGATCATTTTATTATATGTGATTATTCTCAATAAGGATAAAAGGTCTTTCCAACAATGTCAACGAAATAGCCGTAAAGACAATAGTCGTTTCAGGCCGTGCAGAACCTGCTCTACTTGCGAATACATACCGGCTGCTGTAGTATGACGGTATGTATTGAGGCGTTAAAAAAAGAGTGACCGCACCTTAACACCGGATGATAATGGTGGCTGATAAGACGAAACTTTCAGGCGATGAGACAAGCAGGCCTAACGGCAGCCCGGTCGAAGCGGTCTTTAGCGCACGCGGACTTACAAAAGTCTACGACATGGGAGAGGTGCAGGTAAATGCGCTTCGCGGAGTAGACCTGGACCTCTACAGCGCAGAACTCGTTGTGCTGCTCGGGGCCTCTGGATCGGGAAAGAGCACACTGCTCAATATCCTTGGCGGCCTCGATACCGCTACCGCCGGCAAGGTCACATACCGGGGCCGCGACCTCAGTAACGCAACCGAACGCGAACTGACCGAGTTCCGCCGCTTTCACATAGGGTTCGTCTTCCAGTTCTACAACCTCATTCCGAGCCTGACCGCACGAGAGAATGTCACCGTAGTAACGGAGATATCTAACGACGCCATGAAGCCGGAGGAAGCCCTCGAAATCGTCAACATGGGCAACCGGCTCGACCACTTTCCGAGCCAGCTCTCCGGAGGCGAACAGCAGCGCGTAGCAATAGCCCGCGCCATTGCAAAAAAGCCTGCGGTACTGCTCTGCGATGAACCGACAGGTTCACTCGACTCCGTTACTGGCACAATCGTCTTAGAGGCCATAGAAATGGTCAACCGTACCCTCGGCACGACTACCGCGCTTATTACCCACAATGCAACTATAGCAAGCATGGCCGACCGTATTGTCCGGCTCAACGACGGACAGATTATAGATATAAAAGAGAATAAAGAGAAAGTGAGCCCCGAGAAGCTCCGCTGGTAAAGAGGCCGCTGTTACGAAACTGCTGATACATCTATGAATCAACTCGATAAAAAGATTTTTCGAGACCTCAGCTCTATGCGAGGAGCGGCAACGGCAATTGCGCTTATCATTGCCTGCGGGGTCGCAACCTTTATTATGTCCACAAGCACGCTCGACTCTCTTACCGAGACACGTAACGCATTCTACGGAGAGTTCCGTTTCGCCGACGTCTTTGCCAGACTAAAAAGAGCTCCAGAGACGCTACAGAAAAGGATAATAGAGATACCCGGTGTCTCTAGCGTTGAGACACGCGTAATAGCTGCCATAAAGATCGACATAGAAGGCTTTGAAGAGCCGATCACCGGCGAGTTGATCTCCATGCCGGATGAGTCGCCCTCTCTGCTCAACGCCCTCTACTTCAAAGCCGGACGCGCTCCGTCCCCAAACAGCAGCAACGAGGTCGCGGTGGTGGATACCTTTGCCACGGCCCACTCTCTCCATGTCGGAGACTCGATCAAGACAGTTATCAACGGCCGGTACAGAGAGCTGGCAATCGTCGGCATAGCGCTCTCCCCTGAGTTCGTCTTTCAAATAAGCCCCGGCGCTATCTTCCCCGACTTCGAGCGATACGGTATCCTATGGATGGGCAAGAGCGCCCTCTCGGCCGCTTACGATATGGAAGGCGCCTTCAACAACGTCACGCTTTCGTTAAACACGGATATAAAAGATAGCAACTCCGCCCTTGCCGATGTGATAGACAGGCTCGACCACCTGCTCGCTCCGTACGGCGGAATCGGCGCGCACGGGCGCAAAGACCAGGTATCTCACCATGTTCTCTCTGAAGAGTTTAAGATGCTCGAAAACATGAGCGTGCTCTTCCCGGCAATCTTTCTCTCTGTTGCCGCCTTCTTACTAAATATTGTGGTCAAGAGGCTCATCACAACGCAAAGAAACCAGATAGCGATACTCAAAGCGTTCGGCTACGGCAACACAGAGGTCGGCCTCCATTACGTCAAGCTCGTCTCTATCATTACTATCGTCGGCGCAGTCGGCGGGATACTGTTAGGGGGATGGCTCGGGGACGGGCTGAGCAACCTCTATATGAATTTTTACCGTTTCCCGTACCTGAAATACCAGCTCGGCACGGATACGGTATTGACAGCTATTCTCATCTGTTTCGGAGCCGCGCTTACAGGCACACTCAGCGCTGTAAGAAAGGCCGTACTCATGGCCCCTGCCGATGCAATGCGCCCGGAACCGCCTCGAAACTACAGGGAGACCATTTTAGAACGGGCCGGGTTAAAAAGACGCATAAGCGAACCGACGCGCATGATACTGCGCCACATAGAGCGGCAGCCGGTGAAATCGCTCCTCACGATTATCGGAATCTCTCTTGCCTGCGCGATAATGATGGTAGGCTCGTACCAAAAAGACGCAATTGACTATATGGTAGACGTACAGTTCAATAGAAGCCAGAAGGAAGACCTCTCTGTCGTATTCACGGAGCCGACATCAAGGAGCGCGCTCTTTGAACTCAATAATTTAGAAGGCGTAAGGTACGCAGAGCCGTACCGCTCGGTTCCGGCAAGGCTAAAGTTCGGCCACCGGAGCTACCGCACCAGCATAGAGGGCGTGGACCCGGTTGGCAACCTCCACCGTATATTAGACACGGACCTGAAACGGATCAAACTTACCAGCGATTCCGTTGTACTCACGGATCACCTAGGCAAAATTCTCGGTATTGGCCCCGGAGACACCCTTGAGGTTGAGGTGCTTGAAGGCCGCCGCCCTACCCTTCACATAAAAGTCGGAGGCCTTACAAAGCAGTATATGGGGCTCTGGGCCTACATGGATATAGATTCGCTCAACCGATTGATGCGCGAGGGAAGCTCCATATCTGGTGCGCACATAGCCGCACAAAAGAGTTCCACCAATTCAATATATAAGAGGCTCAAGGAAATGCCGCGCGTGGCAGGGGTAATAGTCCGACTCAACTCCATAAGAAACTTTTACGATACCATGGCCGAAACGATGCTCATGTTCACTTCAATAAATACGCTTCTTGCCGCTACAATCGCATTCGGGGTCGTCTACAACAGCGCACGCATTGCGCTCTCGGAACGTTCACGAGAACTTGCCAGTCTGCGTGTGATGGGATTTACTCGCGCCGAGATTTCGTATATACTCATAGGTGAACTTGCGGCGCTGACCCTGATAGCCATCCCGTTCGGTTTTCTTATAGGCAGAATACTCTGCGGTGTGGTATCTAAATCCATCGAGAGCGATCTCTACAGAGTGCCCCTTATTATCGACATAAGCACATACTCGTTCGCATCAACGGTGGTGCTGCTTTCAGCCGTTGTTTCAGCTATTATAATACGTATAAAACTGGACCGACTCGATCTTGTCTCGGCACTTAAAACGAGAGAGTAACTAACTCGGTCAATTAAAGAACAGGAGAATGATGTCGCGCAGAACCGTATACATACTTATTGGAGCTCTTATAATCGTTGCTGCCGTGCTCTACGGTTTTTCACCAAAACCGATTTCAGTTGATACGGCAACCGTGCTACGTGCTCCTTTAAAGGTAACGGTAGACGAAGAAGGCAAGACCCGCGTAATGGACCGCTTTGTTCTAAGCGCCCCGGTAACCGGTTTTGTGCTCAGAACGGGATTGAACGTCGGCGACTCCGTAAAAAAAGGTCAGACTCTCATTGAGATAGAACCGAGCATGAGCGAGGTGCTCGACCCGAGAACACTGGCGAAGGCCAAAGCGCGCGTGGAGGCCGCAGGCGCCGCTCTAAGCGCGGCACGCGAAGATTCAAAAGCAGCCAAGGCTGAAAACGGTTACACCCAGAATGAACTCAAACGTATAAAGAAACTGCATGCGGAAGGTTATACGACCGAAGAGCGGCTCGACAAGAGCGTGACCGATGCGCGCAGAAGCGCAGCCTCCGAACGATCCGCCGAGTTTGTGGTAAAGGTGGCACACTATGAACTTGATGCTGCAAAAACCGCGCTTAAGTACTCCGGTGGAAAACCTGCGGTAAAGAGCAACGGACCGGTAAAGATATCTGCCCCTGTAAACGGAAGTATTCTAAAGATACTGCATAAGAGCGAAGGTACGGTAGTCTCAGGTGAAGACCTCATGGAACTCGGAGACCCGGGCGCGCTTGAAGTTGAGGTCGATGTGTTGAGCGAAAATGCGGTGCGTATCACTACTGGCACCCCCGTGCTCTTTGAACGCTGGGGCGGAGCCAACCCGTTAAAGGGAGTGGTCAGACTGGTGGAGCCGGCGGGGTTCACGAAAGTATCCGCCCTCGGAGTAGAGGAGCAGCGCGTGCTGGTAATCGCCGACATAACGTCTGCGCGCGAAGAGTGGCAACGGCTAGGAGACGGATACCGAGTAGAAGCGAGTTTTATACTCTGGGAAGGCGAAGAGGTTCTTCAGATACCGACAAGCGCAACATTTACACACAACGGCTCACACGCCGTCTTCACATACTCTGATTCAACAGCCGTGCTTACTCCTGTTACGCTCGGACACAGCAGCGGCCTTACGGTAGAGGTCGCTTCCGGGCTTACCGAAGGTATGAGCGTAATCACTCACCCTGACGATACGATCGATAACGGAACAAAGGTACGTGACAACGAATAGAACAGGCTTGAGACCAAACGCGATTGACTCAAGTCTCACGTATTTGATAAATCCGTGGAGCAATGTTAAACTCTACAATACCAAGCTCTAGCGAACGAGAACGGCAGATACTGGTTTTCTTTCCGCCGAGCACAAAACTTACGGAGGGATCAAATTCTATGCGCTACCTGCTTATAACTCTAACAGTCGCCTTAACCACCCTCTTCGTAATCGGCGCTCCGGCACAGGCCGGCTGGAACCCGCTGGCAAAGGAGAAGGCGGAGAAGCAGGGCGTAACAGACAGTACGGTCGCCCAAACAATCGCGGACTTCAAGAACAGCGACCCGAGCATGAGGGTCTTCTTCCGAAAGGCGTACGGTTATGCGGTATTTCCTACGGTAGGCAAGGCCGGCATGGGTCTCGGCGGAGCGCACGGCAAAGGCAAGGTGTACAAGAAAGAACAGCTCATAGGCCTCACGAGCCTGACACAGGTCACCATAGGTTTTCAACTCGGTCTGCAGTCGTACAGCGAGATAATCTTCTTCAGGGATAAAACAGCGCTAGACAACTTTACCGACGGCAACTTCGAGCTCGGTGCGCAGGCCTCTGCCGTAGCGGCTACTTCCGGGGCTTCTGCCAATGCCGACTACGACGACGGGGTGGCTATCTTTACGGTAACAAAGGGCGGGTTGATGTACGAGGCCTCGGTAGGCGGGCAGAAGTTCAGCTTTCACCCGTTAAAGTAAAAGAACAGTCTGGCTAACCACCCTGCGTTAAGCGCTTACGCCCTTAACGCTCTTTAGCACCTCTGCAACGGCATCTCCAATAGAGACGAGCCGCTCTTCACCGCTTCTGCGCTCCTTGAACTCGAGCTTGCCGTCTTTCAGGTTCCGCTCTCCTACGGTAATACGAAGCGGTATACCGATAAGGTCGGCATCCTTGAACTTAACGCCCGGCCTCTCGTCCCGGTCGTCTATAAGGCAATCGAGCCCGGCTTCCGTCAGTTCGGTATAGAGCGCAAAGGCCGCCTTTCTTACCTCTATGTCCGATACCTTGATAGGAAGTATCTCGACATCGAACGGAGACAGGGGCGCCGGCCATGTAATCCCGGCGCTGTCGTGGTTCTGCTCTATTGCCGCCGCCGCCACCCTGCCGACTCCGATTCCATAACAGCCCATTATCATCGGCTGCTCTTTACCGTTCTCATCAAGAAAGTTGGCGCTCATAGACACGGAGTACTTGGTGCCGAGCTTGAAGATATGACCGACCTCGATACCCCGGCAGACTTGCAGCTTGCCAGAGCACCTTGGGCAGTGATCCCCCTCCACTGCGCTTCTAATATCCGCGTACTCTGCCTCGAAGTCGCGCGCCGGGTTGACGTTGAGCAGATGGGTATCCTCTTTATTGGCGCCGGTCACGCAATCGGCCATTACACGCAGACCGTAATCGGCATAGAGCTTTGCTTTTAAACCGACAGGGCCGGCAAAACCTACAGGCGCACCGGTTATTTCAACCACCGCCTCATCGTCGGCAAGCTCTAAGTACTCGCAGCCTATCGCGCGCTTAAGCTTGACCTCATTCAGTTCCGCGTCTCCCCTCACCAGCGCGGCAACAAAGCCATGATCTGTCTTATAGATGAGCGTCTTTATAAGCTTTGCAGGCTCAACACCGATAAACTCGCTTACCTCCTCAACGCTCTTCATGCCCGGAGTAGAGACCGTGTCGATTTCTTTTTCAACGCCATGCCCATCCGAACTCTTCGCCTCATACGGTTTTATCTCGGCACGCTCAAGATTAGCGGCGTACTTGCAGGTATCGCAAGTCGTTATCGCGTCCTCTCCTGTCTCTGCCATGACCATAAACTCATGGGAGAAGTTACCGCCGATATTGCCCGTATCGGCCTCAACTGCCCTGAACGACAGACCGCACCGTTCGAATATTCGCGAATAGGTCTCGTGCATTTTACGATACTCTTCCTCGGCGCTCTCTTCGGTGGCATGAAAAGAGTAGGCGTCCTTCATGATAAACTCCCTGCCTCTCATAAGGCCGAAGCGGGGCCGTATCTCATCGCGAAACTTGCCCTGTATCTGATACAGGTTTAAAGGAAGCCCTTTATAAGAGTTGACATCGCGCCGCACTATATCGGTAACTACCTCTTCGTGCGTTGGCCCCAGGCAGAAGTCGCGCCCGTGCCTGTCTTTTATCCTTAGTAGCTCCGCACCGTACTGCTCCCACCTGCCGCTCTCACTCCAAAGCTCGGCCGGAAGAACCGAAGGCATCAGTATCTCCTGCGCCCCGGCCCTGTTCATCTCCTCGCGGATAATCTTCTCAACGTTACGTATTACACGCACGCCGAGCGGCAGAAGATCGTATATACCTGCTGCGACTTTGCGAATCATGCCCGAACGAACCATTAACTTCTGGCTTATCACGTCGGCATCGGCCGGAATCTCTTTTAACGTAGGTAGAAGCATTGTAGAAAAACGCATTCATTTCTCTCCTGAAAAAAACAGCCAACCATAAGCCCTGCCACAGTAACGTGTACAGAAACTCTCAATGAGTATATCTAAAAGAAACAACTTAACGCTCTACGATCATAGACTACAACCAGAGACTACAGGCGCTCGTCGTAGACCAGGATCTCCGAACCTTTGCGGAGCCCTTCGAGCCACACCCCAAGGGCCTTATCATCCTTCTCGGCCTTTAATGCGGAACTCATCCTGCCAACAAACTCAGGCTCCTCCAGGCGTGCCAGGTCCGGGTCATTAAGATTCGAGAGCTTTAACACGTAATACTTTCCATTGGACGCTAAAACGTTACCGTACAGCGGCGAGTCCATAGTCAGCTCAAAGAGCGCCCGGTTCTCTTGAATGGATGCACCGATAACAGGCACGATCTGCTGTGCCTTTCCAAAGAGGCCGGTCTGCTTAAAGGGGGAACCTCCCTCTACCTTAGTCGAATCAAAATCAGCCCCGCCTTGCACCCTCTTAAGAAACTCTTCGGCCTTTTCAGAAGCGGCATAGCGCGCCTTAGTGGCCACTAAAGCTTCTTGTACTTTATCGGAAATCTCAGCATAAGCCGGAACATGCGGTTCAACACGATCTATAACCCTAAGTATATAGATTCCGGTATCGGTCTCTATGGCCTTAGACGCTTCGCCCTTATTCATAGTGAAGACAACCCCTTTCAATGTCTCGTTGCCGAGCAACTCAACAGAAGGGTCGTCGGATGAGAAGAGCGGCGTAGAGCCCCACTCTACTTCCGGGTGAGAGGTGACAACCTCGCGCAACGCCGACTCGTCGACAGCGTCCATAAAAGGCCCTTCGAGAGCGCGAACAATATCATCGGCCTTCGAACGCGCCTTCATATAACGAAGCTCGGAAGTGATCTCAGACTTCACCTCAGCCAACTCCTTTACGCCGGCATCATGCTGATCGAGAAGCTGAATTATATGAAAACCGAAAGGGGTCTCAACAAGCCCGCTGACCTCGCTCTTGTTGAGCGTAAAGGCCGCCTCTTCAAACTGCTTTACCATTACTCCCCTTGCAAACCATCCGAGGTCACCTCCCTTCGACGCTGAACCCGGATCTTCGGAGTACCTTATGGCAAGCCCTTTAAAGCCTTCGCCTTTCTTTATTCTCTTTAAAATCCCCGATGCCTTGCGCCTGGCCTCGGTCTTGGCAACCTCGGGGTCAGGGTTATCATAAGCCGGACGAATCAGTATATGGCGCGCCTTAACCTCCGGCGGTTTCTGAAAACGCTGAATGTTCCTGTCATAAAAATCCTGCAAATCCCCGGCAGTAACTTCCACCGAGTCCTCTATCTTTTCGTAATCGGCATGCGCGTAAAAAGCCTGTACCTTTAACGGAACCATAAAGAGTTCCGCATTAGCCTCCATGTACTTGCCGGCCTCTTCATCCGTCACCGAAACACCGGCCTTAAACGAAGTCGGATCAAAACCTACAAACTTCAAGTCTACCTCTCTGAACTCTAACAGGTAGGCCTGCTTTATCTCTTGATCACTCACCGTCACACCAGCCGTAATACTCTCTCTTATCTTTTCAGAGACGATATCGTCCCCTACGCTCTTTTCGAACGGCCCGGGTTTCATCCGGTTTGCACCGAGAACTTTTATGTACTGCTCCTTGTTAAAGACACCATCCACCTGAAAGGCGCCAATATCGGCAATCTGCGCCTGAACCTCCTCTACCGTGGCCTTAATGTCTAGCTCCTCTGCCGCCCTGAGAGCCATAGTCCTGTTGATCAAAATATCGAGCGTAAGGTACTTGAGGTTCATCTGCTCGGCCATCTCTGCTGTAAAAGCGTCCTTAAACGTATTCTTGTAATAATCGACCTGCCTCTGGTAAAGTTCCATATAATCTTCTATCATAATGGGGTCGCCGTCGATCGTGGCCACTATACGATCATCGAGCTTTTTACCACCCGGGGTAGCTCCCCAGAAGACGAATACGAGAATAATGGCTCCAAAAATAAAGAGCACGGTCAGAGATTTTGTTCTTTTTCTTATTCCTTCAAGCATGAGAACTCCTTATTTGTACAATGTCCGTCTTTGTATCTATTGTCACAGATTCAATTTGCTATTTAGGGCTACCATGGTAATGAATTTTCGATGTAAATACAACTTTTTTTATGCTACTTTACACTTGTAAGAATACTGCCCGATCTGTTAGTATCTGACAAACCCAGCGCTATTAATCGATAAACAATAAGGACTAGACAATAATATGTTCAACCGCTTACTCGGAATTTTCTCAAACGATCTTGCTATAGACCTCGGCACGGCAAGCACTCTTATATACGTTAAAGGTAAAGGCATTGTCTCTAACGAGCCGTCTGTCGTTGCAGTTAAGAAAGATGGCCGTGGCAGAAGGGTGCTGGCAGTCGGTAAAGAGGCCAAAGCGATGCTCGGTAAAACGCCCGGAAATATCGCAGCCATCCGCCCGCTCAAAGACGGTGTCATAGCAGACTTCGAGATAACCGAAGAGATGTTAAAATACTTCATCACCAAGGTACACAACAGGCGCCTGCTTGTAAGACCGAGGATTATAGTCGGAGTGCCTTCCGGAATCACGCAGGTGGAGAAAAGGGCAGTCAAGGAGTCCGCATACTCAGCCGGAGCCGCAGAGGTCTACCTGATAGAGGAGCCGATGGCCGCCGCAATCGGCGCGGGTCTTCCTATCACCGAACCATCGGGCAATATGATAGTCGACATCGGAGGCGGCACCTCTGAGATTGCGGTTATCTCACTAGCCGGAATCGTTCAGGCGAAATCGATCAGGATCGGAGGAGACAAGCTCGACGAGGTGATCGTTCAATACATCAAAAGAAAGTACAACCTCTCCATAGGCACCGGTGTCGCAGAGACTATAAAGAAAGAACTCGGACTCCCGATGCCGCAAGACTCTGACAAGACCTTCGAGATCAAGGGGTCAAACCTGATAACCGGTATACCGACCACGCTTGAGATCGAGGCCGGTGAGATACGCGAGGCCCTCAACGAACCGATAAACGCTCTTACCGAGGCGATAAAACACGTACTCGAAATTACGCCTCCCGAACTCGCGGCAGACCTTGTGGATAAAGGTATAGTGCTCGCAGGTGGCGGAGCGCTCATAAAGAACCTCGACGTCATCATCAGAGAAGAGACCCAGTTACCGGTCACAATCGCCGACGACCCGCTCACCTGCGTGGTAAAGGGCGCCGGCAAGGTACTTGATGAAATAAAACTGATCAAGGAAGTGACCATCCCCAACTAATCAAACCTTTTAGGCAGACCGGAGCCCTGAGTAGACAAAGTGCTTAATAACAACCTTATAGATAAAAAAAGAACCCGCACCTATGTCAGGAGGCACAGGGTCATCCTCGTCTCTGCCCTGCTTCTTATATTCTCTCTGCACCTCGCCCTTACCGACAACAGGGGAGCAGAGCGCGGCATTGTAGTAAAAGAGTTCATCTCAATCGCAATCTCTCCCATACAGAACGCCATAATAGGGACCTACGGCGCAATAACCGAAGTTTTTGGAAACTATATTATACTGATCAACCTCAAGTCCGACAATGACTCGTTAAATGAAACGGTAATACAGCTCAAGGCCGAAAACAACAAGCTCAAGGAGGAGGTCGGGCTCAACAGTCGCCTCAAAGAGGTACTGGAGTATAAAGAGGCTGAACCGTTTGAGACGGTAACTGCCTCCATACTAGCTTTTAACATGGACCGCTGGACGCGTACCGTAACAATAGACAAGGGTGTGGACGACGGCATTGAAAAGGACATGGCCGTTATTACGCCGCTCGGCATCGTCGGCAAGGTGATAGAGACCGGGCCCCACAGCTCAATGGTGCTTCTGAGTACCGATCTTCGCTCCAATATCGAAGCGATAGTACAGAGGACCAGAGTAAAGGGCGTGATTGAGGGCAACGGCAAAGACGGGCTAAGGCTCAAGTACGTTCTCCAGCTTGATGATGTACTGCTCGGCGACCAGATAGTGACCTCCGGTTTCTCAGGCCTATTTCCCAAAGGGCTTATTCTGGGTGAAGTCGTAAAGGTAGAAAAGGGTAAAGACAACTTCTTCAAAGAGATCGAAGTGCTGCCCAGGGTTGATTTTTCTAGACTCGAAGAGGTTCTGCTGGTAAAGAGCAGCGCAATAGCAATAGAAGCCGCGCAGTAGAGAGAACCTGACTTAAACCGCAACGCCTGGAGAGATTACCCTGCAAGATGAAAGACTTTATTATATTCATTCCCATTACCGTGCTCTACCTTGTGCTCAAAAGCACGATCTTCATCTCCATACCTATACCGGACTTACCGCTTATTATCGTACTCTTCATCGCATATAACAGGGCCTCGATTGAGGGCGCGGTACTCGGTTTTGTCATAGGGTACTTGGAGGACGCATTTACCGGCGGTGTCTTCGGCTCTACATCATTCGCGCTTATGGTTATCTTTATCGTAGTCTACCTGCTCTCTAAAAGGGTCACCTTCTCTACACCGTTTATCCGCGCTCTGGCAGCGGGGCTCTTGACCGTACTGAAAGGACTGCTGATCTATACCGTACTTCATCTGACTCACTTCGATGCGCCACTGCTCGGCTCAATTCTGATTGCGGCTGTCGTGACCGGAGCCTTCACCCCTGCGATAATTCTTCTTCTCACCCGAATTTCCGGAACCGTCGACCCTCAGACGCTTAAGAGGTAACGGGACCTTGAGCGACTACTTCGACAATAAAGACCCTAGAGAACTGAAGCAGAGAATCTTCTACGTAACCGTGTTGGTGGTAATCCTCTTCTCGGGGCTCGCCGTACGCTTCTGGTACTTGCAGGCGCTGCACGGCGCCCACTTCAAGGAACTCTCTGAGAATAACCGTATCCGTACGGTCAAATCGGTTGCGCCACGCGGCATTATCTACGATCGCAACGGCACGAAACTGGCCGACAACCGCCCGGGGTTCGATCTCTACATAGTTCCCGAAGACGTCACCGACTGGAAGGCCACAAAAGAGCGGCTCAGCAACCTGATAGAGCTTGACGAAGAGAGTATCAACAAAAAGCTGGACAAAGCGAAATCGAGGCCGAAGTTTCAGGCAGTAAAGCTCAAAGAGGATCTCACATGGGAAGAGACCGTAAAGATAGAGAGCTACAAGTTCGAGATAGAGGGAGTCTTCCTGGAGGTTGCGCCAAAGAGACAGTACCTCTACGAAGAATCTATCGCCCATGTTCTCGGTTACCTCGGAGAGGTAAATGAACGGGAATTGAAGAGGCTTAAAGAGCAGGGTTACACGAGCGGAGACCTTATAGGCAGGTACGGGCTGGAGAAGAGCCATGAACAGGTACTCAAGGGCAAGAGCGGCATCAAAGAGATTGAGGTGGATGCGGTCGGGCGTAAGGTCAAGGTCGTAAACTGGTCGCCACCTTATCCAGGTAACGACCTCGTCCTTACAATCGACCTGCCAACACAGATGGCGGCCTTTGAAGCGATGTCCGAAGTTGCCGGCGCCGCTATCGCAATAGAGCCTTCCACCGGCCGGGTGCTCGCCATGCTCTCCACCCCTTCATTCGACCCGAATCTCTTAAGCTCCGGAATATCACAGACGCAGTGGAAGGAACTTATTGAGAACCCCCTGGACATACTTACCAACAGGGCTATTCAGGGCCAATACCCACCGGCCTCAACCTTCAAGCCGATCCACGCAGTAGCAGCGCTCGAAGAGGGTGAACTCGAAGTCGATACGATAATACACGCTGGCCCCTCTTTCTGGTTCGGCGGGCGGGAATACCGCGACTGGAAAGCAGGTGGGCACGGAGAGATCAACGTCCACACGGCTATAGTAGAATCCTCGGACACGTTCTTCTACCAGGTAGCTCTTAAACTCGGCATAGACCGGCTTGCGGATTACTCCGGCAGGTTCGGGTTGGGCGCAAAGACCGGAATAAAGCTTCAGAACGAAAAAGCAGGGCTTGTTCCGAGCGTTGAATGGAAGAAGAAGACATTCAATAAAAAATGGTATAGAGGCGAAACCATAAACGCCGGGGTTGGACAGGGTTATATTCTCACAACCCCGCTGCAACTACTCAACGCCTATGCGGCAATAGCCAATAACGGAACGCTCTACAGGCCCCATCTTGTAACCGAAGAGCACTCTCCAACAGGAGAGACTTTAAAGAAGATCAGGCCAATAGTGCTTGACCGTGTTGAGCTTAAACCGGAAAATCTTAATCTCGTAAAGCGTGCCTTGCTCGGTGTGGTTGAGGAGGAGGGCGGAACTGCTCGCTTCCTGAGGTGGTCGAAGCTCGGTATTGCAGGAAAGACCGGAACAGCGCAAGTAGCGAAGCTCGGCAAGATCAGGCCCGAAGATATTGAAGACGTGCCGTACAAACTCCGCGACCATGCGTGGTTCGCCGGTTTCGCACCTTATGATGACCCGAAAATAGCCGTAGTGGTTCTCGTTGAGCACGGTGGATTCGGCTCAACTGCAGCCGCGCCCGTAGCGCAGAAGATTTTCAAGGCATACCTCGAACGCGAAACAGACGGCAAAAAGAGAGAATAGAGACTCCGAAAAGCTTGTAAAGAGCTTTCGGTTCTGAGAAACTCGCAGGAGAAGGCTTAACAGCCAACGCTACAAAAGAGGACACTCACTAGATGATAGACAGACGGCTACTGACCCACTTCGACTGGATAACTTTGATGGTGACTGTTGCGCTCGCGGCCTCAGGTTTCGCTACGATCTATTCTGCGACCTTTACCGGAAGCAACACCATATATATGAAAGAGATCTACTGGCTGATAATAGGCACCGTATTTTTAATCCTCGCAATCTCTCTCAACTACTCAATTCTAGAACGCTTCGCTTACCCTATATACGGCGCCTCGTTGCTTCTCTTAATAGCCGTGCTGCTCTTCGGAAAGGCCACGGGAGGCGCCACCCGGTGGCTCGACTTAGGATTTATCTCATTTCAGCCTTCCGAGCTTGCAAAACTGGCGCTCATAGTCGCACTAGCCAAGCACTTCAGCTCCAGGGCCATCCCGCCCCGCGGGCTGGGCTTGAAAGAACTCGGCCCTCCTTTCGCTTTGATGCTGGTTCCCTTTGCGCTCATTGCAAAAGAGCCCGACCTCGGCACAGCGCTCATCACCTGGATGATCTTCTGGTCGATTGTTCTGACTATAAAAGTGCGCCGTAGAATAATCGCCGGCATACTGCTATTAATCTGCGCATTTATTCCTGTAGCGTGGATGGGCCTGAAAGGGTACCAGAAGGCCCGTATTACCGGTTTTCTCACGCCGGAGACAGACCCTCTCGGAGCCGGTTATCATCTGATTCAATCAAAGATCGCGATCGGTTCCGGCGGTTACTTCGGCAAAGGTTTTACAATGGGAACACAGGGCAAGTTGATGTTCCTGCCCGAACAGCACACGGACTTCATCTTCTCGGTACTATCAGAAGAGTGGGGTCTCGCAGGCTCTCTTATAGTGCTTGCGCTCTTTTTAATACTGATACTGCGAGGGCTCAACTGCGCCGAGAACTCGAAAGACAAGTTCGGCTTTCTCGTAGCGCTCGGTATCTCAGCAATGCTATTCTGGCACATGATCTTCAACCTCGGCATGGTCTCCGGGCTTCTGCCTGTCGTAGGCGTGCCACTGCCCTTTATCTCCTACGGCGGCTCCTTTCTGATCTCGTCGATGATTGCGGTAGGCCTGCTGATAAATATAAAGATACGGCGTTTTATTTTCTAAGCCCTCACATATAAACCGCTATCCGAACAGCTTCTGACACGGACAGCCCTAACATGGCCAAGTCTAATATGGGTAAAGATGAGAAATAAGATTATAATATTCCTGGCCACAGCCACCTATACAGGTTACGTACCCAAGGCCCCCGGCACGGTCGGCACGCTCTGGGGTGTTGTTATCGCATACTTTATCTCAGGACTCGGTCCAGTTCCGCAGGCGCTGATAATAACAGGCGTTCTTCTGCTATCTATCTACACCGCCGGAGAAGCCGCAAAGATCTTCAACCAGAAAGACCCGAGCAGGGTTACCATCGATGAAGTCTCCGGCGTGCTTTTCGCCTTCTTTCTCGTTCCGTTCACTCCGGTAAACGTTATTTTTGTATTCCTTCTTTTCCGGATATTTGATATTCTGAAACCCTGGCCGGCCTCAAAGATCGACAAAGAGCTCGGAGGTGGCGCAGGAATAGTGCTCGACGACGTTGCATCCGGCATTTATGTCAATATAATCGCACACATACTGCTTCAGGTACTCTAATGGGCAACGCCACGAAAAAGGGTCCGGCAATCTCGGCAGAAGAACGATTATCCCGCCTGCTCACAAACCTTGACGGGGTAAAACTTGCTGTGGCAGAGAGCTGCACCGGAGGACTCGTAGCGAGCCGCATAACCGATATTGCAGGAAGTTCCGCCTTCTTCGAAGGCGGCGTAATCGCCTACTCAAACGACCTTAAAAAGGGCCTGCTTGGCGTACGGGTTACCACTTTAAAGAATCACGGCGCCGTCTCTAAGGAGGTTGCCGCCGAGATGGCCTCCGGAATCGCAAAAAAAACAGGAGCAAACATAGCCATTTCTCTTACGGGTATTGCTGGGCCTGAAGGCGGTACAGAAGAGAAACCGGTTGGAACGGTCTGTATCGGAATCACTATCCGAACGGAAGTAAAAAAGAGTGGCGAGATTAAAGAAGCCAACTTCGTACGCCTCTTCAATTTTAAAGGTACGCGCAGAGCCATAAAACGGCAGAGCGCGACCGCCGCGCTCACCTCCTTGGCAGATTTTCTGGAGGAGCTATAAGAGCCTTTATCGCAATACCGCTTCCGCCCGCCGTAACAGGGCAAATAAGCGGACTTCAGGCCTCTCTCAAAGGCACTGGTGGTCGGCAAGAGACCGGGTTTAATAGAACAGAGCACTTCAAGGCCTCATGGGTCAAGACCGAGAATCTCCACCTGACGCTTAACTTTCTCGGAGAAATAACAGAACAAGAGGTTGAAAGAGTAACCGGCATTATGGAAGAGGTCTCCATAGGACTCTACCCGTTCGACCTTACCGTCGGAGGCCTTCAGGGGGTTCCTAACCTGAAGAGCCCAAAGCTTCTATGGCTCGGTTTTAATAATGCTACCAGGTGTACCGGAGGTATCGGTCTCGAAAAACTTAAGGAACTGAAACAGAGACTCGACCGCGAACTGGATAAAAGAGGTATAAGAGTAGAAAAAAGGGACTTCAAACCTCACCTGACGCTATGTAGAATAAGAGACAAAAAAGAGAGGCACGCGGCAGGCAGACGTTTAGCAGGCATGACCAGAGATAAGTCAAATGAGATAATTAAAAAAGAGATAGACTTTACAGTAGACTCTTTCGTACTATTCAGTAGCAGGCTCAACCCGGGCGGAGCGCTCCACAGACCGATAGTCGTTGTACAGCTTAAAGGCCCGGCACCTTAAAAGATATAATAAACCACCCAACGGAGGGATTAAAAGATGGCTGCTTCAAATAAAAATAACAGTGGAGACAAGAGCAAAGCGATAGATATGGCGATAAGCCAGATAGAGAAGCAGTTCGGCAAGGGGTCGATAATGCAGCTCGGTAAAGACAAACCGATTGTCAGTGTAGAGTCGATCTCAACAGGTTCTCCCGGACTCGACATCGCACTCGGCATAGGAGGCGTACCAAAGGGCAGGATAGTTGAGATATACGGCCCTGAAAGTTCAGGCAAGACAACGCTGGCGCTCCACATAACGGCAGAGGCACAGAAGACCGGAGGTACGGTCGCTTTTGTCGATGCCGAGCACGCCCTCGATATGGAGTACGCAAAGAGGCTAGGAGTAGGTGTGGACGAACTCCTGCTATCGCAACCAGACACCGGAGAGCAAGCCCTTGAAATCACTGATGTTTTAATCAGAAGCGGGGCCGTTGACCTTATTGTGATTGACTCTGTTGCGGCGCTCGTGCCGCGCGCTGAACTCGAAGGCGACATGGGAGATGCGCACATGGGCCTCCAGGCCCGGCTCATGAGCCAGGCGCTTAGAAAACTTACCTCTACAATCGGAAAATCTAACACCTGCGTTATCTTCATCAACCAGATACGCCATAAAATAGGGGTCTTCTTCGGCTCCCCGGAGACTACTACCGGCGGCAACGCACTAAAATTCTACGCCTCCATCAGGCTCGATATCAGAAGGATCGGGCAGATAAAGCAGGCCGACGAGGTTATTGGCAACAGGGTACGCGTCAAGGTTGTAAAAAACAAACTCGCCCCGCCATTCAAAGACGCCGAGTTCGACCTCATGTTCAACGAAGGTATCTCCTGGGAGGGTGACTTGATTGATCTCGGTGTAAAAGCCGATATAGTAGAAAAGAGCGGGTCGTGGTTCTCGTATAATGGTGACAGGCTCGGTCAGGGAAAAGAGGCTGCCAGAACCTTCCTCAAGGAAAACCCCGAAGCCGCCGAAGAGCTTGAAAGAAAGATTTTCACGCATCACGGCATAGGCATTCAGGAACCTGCACAAACCGAAGGAGTTTAACTTTATGGCCGAGATAGACCTGACTTCAATACTCAATATCGCAGTCAAAGGCAGGGCATCGGATGTCCACCTTAAGGCCGGAGTACCGCCTATATTGAGGATAAACGGAAACCTTGTTCCGGTAAAAAACCACGAACGGCTAGCTCCGGATGAAGTCTCCAAGATGGCCCTCAGGCTGATGAACGAGGCGCAGAAGGAGACCTTCAAAGAGCTGCATCAGGTAGACATGGCCTACTCCGTGCCGGGGCTCGGACGTTTCAGGGTCAATATCTTCCAGCAACGCGGAGCCGTCGGCGTGGTGCTCAGGGTGATACCTATAAAGATACAGGACTATGTGGAGCTGAACCTGCCGAAGGTTATTGAGAAGATCGGCGAGGAACGGCGTGGACTTATACTTGTAACAGGCGTAACCGGAAGCGGTAAGTCGACCACTCTTGCCGCAATAATGGATAAGATAAACTCCAACAGAAGCGGCCATATTATCTCGATTGAAGACCCGATAGAGTTCCTCCACCGCGACCGCCGCTGCATAATCAACCAGCGCGAAATCGGCGTAGACGCAAACAACTTTTCAGAAGCCCTGCGCGGAGCATTACGCCAGGACCCTGACATTATAATGGTCGGTGAGATGCGCGACCTTGAGACGGTAGAGATCGCCCTGACAGCAGCAGAGACCGGACACCTGGTACTCTCTACACTCCACACCATCGACGCAATGGAGACGATCAACCGCATAGTCTCGGTCTTTCCCCCATACCAGCAGAAGCAGATCAGGTTACAACTCGCCGGAGTATTAAAAGGTATCATCTCTCAACGACTCATACCTACCAAGGACGGAAACAACCGCGTTCCGGCAGTTGAGGTTATGGTTACCACTTCGAGAATTCGCGAATGCATAGAGGATAAGGACAAGACAAAGGATATTATGGACGCCATTGCCAAGGGTAATACAACCTACGGCATGCAGACTTTCGACCAATCTATCATGTCCCTGCTCGACAAAGGTTTCATTACCAAGGAAGAGGCCCTTAGCCAGGCCTCGAATGCAGATGACTTCGATCTGAAAGTCAAAGGTATAACCTCGACAAGCGACATGGGCTGGCAGGATACCGAACAGAACGCTGAAAAGTCGGATGAGAAAGAGCCTGCTCCCAGCGAAGATTCAGACATCGAACGTTTTTAGAAGAGACATATGGCCTTTGACGCCAAACAGCCGGACCCGTTGACAGTGGCCCTGAGGTTCCTCTCTTACCGTGAACGTACGGAGTATGAGATGAGAGAGAAGCTTGAGAGCAAGGGCGTGTACGACCCTCAGGACATCGACTCAACCATAAACTACCTCATAGAAGCAAGCTACCTCGACGATCGGCGCTTCGCCGCTCAACTTGCTGGCTCGCGTTTAAGAAATAAGTTCTGGGGCAGGCACAAAGTCGCCCTCGATCTTAAGAGACGCAAGATAGCCGAAGAGATTATTAAAGAGGTCGTAGCTGATATAAATGATGAGTTAGAGGTACAGACGGCCGAAGCGGCTTTACGGAGATGGCTCCGAAAAAGCGGTATAGAGTCATCTTCCCTCTCTCAAAAAGAGTTTGAACGGGCCTTCAGGCACCTCGCCTCCAGAGGTTTTTCTGCTGGAACCGCCATGAAGATCCTTGCAGGTCACAAACAACCTTGAAACAATAACAGTGGAACCGGCTACAACATGAAATCCGACGACATAAGAAAAAGCTTCCTGAACTACTTTGCATCAAAAGGGCATACTGTTGTCAACTCGTCATCGCTGCTGCCACAGGCCGACCCTACCCTCCTCTTCACCAATGCCGGCATGAACCAGTTCAAGCCTGTTTTTTTAGCCGAAGAGAAACGGGAGTACAGCACCGCTGCCTCCAGCCAAAAGTGTATGAGAGCCGGCGGCAAGCATAACGATCTGGAGAACGTCGGACGTACTGCGCGCCACCATACCTTCTTCGAGATGCTCGGAAACTTCTCCTTCGGCGACTACTTTAAAGAGACGGCAATCGAGTACGCATGGGATTTCCTGGTAAATATAATGGGCTTGGAGGCAGACAAGCTGTATGCAACCGTCTTTACTGATGATGATGATGCAGCAAAAATATGGAAAGAAAAGGTCGGCCTGCCGCCAGAGCGCATAATTCGTCTCGGAGAGAAAGACAACTTCTGGAGCATGGGTGACGTCGGCCCTTGCGGTCCATGCTCTGAGATACTTATCGACCAGGGCGAGGAACTTGGCTGCGACTCACCGCAGTGCGCGCCCGGGTGCGACTGCGACCGCTACCTCGAAATCTGGAACCTCGTCTTTATGCAGTACAACCGTGACGAGGATGGCAACCTAACGCCTCTTCCGGCCCCGTGCATAGATACCGGCATGGGCCTCGAACGCCTCTCAGCGGTAATGCAGGGCAAACTCAACAACTACGATACCGACCTCTTCACACCTATAATCGATAAGATAGAAGAGGTCTCGAAAGTAAAGTACGGGGCCGACCCGGAGACCGACTTTTCTATTAAGGCGGTAGCGGACCACGCCCGCGCAATAACCTTTATGATAACGGATGGAATCCTGCCGAGTAACGTAGACCGGGGTTACGTGCTGCGAAGGATCATCCGCCGCGCTGCGCGCCATGGCCGTCTACTCGGCATACGTGAACCCTTCCTCTATAAAGTCACCGCCGCCGTAACCGAGCGGATGGGGGGCGTCTATACCGAACTGAGGGAATCCAACGACTTTGTTGCGCGCGCCACGATGAATGAAGAGAAACGTTTTCTTGAGACACTCGAACGCGGGCTGGCGCTTCTGGAGACAGAGGTCGAAAACCTTAAAAAGACCAAGAGTACGGTACTGCCGGGCAATACCGCCTTCCGCCTCTACGACACCTTCGGCTTTCCGGTAGATCTGACCGCGGATATAATCGAGAAAGACGGGCTCAGTGTTGATGAAGAGGGTTTTGAGACGGAAATGGAGGTTCAACGCACGAGTGCGCGCAGAGCAAGAGACAAGGCAATGGCTGAGCTCGGCGCCGGAACCGATGAGGGCGAACTGTATGAGGCTATGGCAAAGAGCGGAATCGAGTCCACATTCGTCGGTTACCATATGGAGGCTGTCGGCGCTAAGGTACTGAGCATTATCAAAAACGGTAAAGAGCTCGACTCGGTCGATAGTTCAGGCAGCGAAACAGTGCAGGTAGTAACCGACCAGACGCCTTTCTACGGTGAGTCAGGCGGACAGGCAGGAGACACGGGAACTATTATAGGTCCCAGTTTTACAATCGACGTAATAGAGACAAAACGGCCAGTACCGACAATAACTGTACACTACTGCAAGGTCAACGAGGGCAGCCTCAAAGTAAATGATACGATTGAGCTGCTTCCTGATATGGAACGCAGGCGTGCTATCATGCGCAGCCATACGGCAACGCACCTGCTCCAGTCCGCTCTCAGACACACCCTCGGCGAACATGTAAAGCAGGCTGGCTCGCTCGTTACTCCCGGGCACCTCCGCTTCGACTTCAACCACATCGAATCGACCGCCCCAAAGGACTTAAAAGAGATAGAAGAGTTTGCCAACAACGCCGTGCTCGATAACATCGAAGTCACAACCGATACCCTCTCGTACGACGAAGCGATTGAGCGAGGCGCGCTCGCCTTCTTCGGCGAAAAGTACTCATCAGAGGTCCGCATGGTTCAAGTGCCCGGGGTCAGCACGGAATTATGCGGCGGAACCCATGTTAAGAGAACCGGAGATATCGGCCTCATTAAGATCGTGGCCGAAAGCTCTATAGCCGCCGGCATAAGAAGGATTGAGGCGGTAACGGGCCACGTTGCGCTCCAAAAAGTAGAAGAGACCGAGAGGACACTCAAGGAGAGTGCGCGCCTGCTTCGAGTACCAGCATCAGACGTTCCCGTAAAGATAACACGTCTAATAGAACGGCAAAAAGAGATTGAACGGGAGTTAGAAGAGTTTAAGGGGCGGAGCAAGGCAACAGAAGCCGGGTCGCTGGCTGACGAGGCAAAAGAGATAAACGGTATAAAGGTCATCACTAAAGTAATTGAGGCCGACGACCCGAAGGAACTGCGACAGATTGCCGATACCCTTCGGGTAAAACTCGGCTCAGGTCTGATACTGCTTGGCAGTGCCAAAGACGGCAAGGCCTTTTTGCTTGCAGCCGTCACAAAGGATCTTACGAATAGGTTGCGCGCCGGAGATATAATAAAAAGAGTGGCCCCGATAGTCGGCGGACGCGGCGGCGGCAAACCCGAACTCGCACAGGCCGGAGGCACGGAGCCTGAGAACCTGGATAAAGCGATGGCCGAGACCATCAAAATAGTTGAGGAGCTTAGCCAGTAACCCCCTGCCTCTTCCTTAACGCCCTCTTCCTTAACGCCCCTTTCCTTACACCCGGTTATACCTTAAAGATAACCACCGACTCCTCGACAAACTGAAGTCCAACACCGAACCTTCCGGCAAGCCATAAAAAAGTCTCCTTCGAGTAGAAAGTTACATGTGTCGGGTCGTCCTTGTATCTCCATGAGCAGAAGGCGTCTGGATCAATCGGTAAGAATGTGGTCATCACTCCGAGGACTCCGCCATCGCGTACAAGCGAAAAGAGAAGCTCCCAGTCTAGAGCCGGGGCGCAAAAGTGCTCAACCGTCTCTGTAGAAGTTACAAAGTCGTACTTAGAGTCTAGAAGCATTTGATCGGGTGCGTAAAATGGATCGTAGTTAAGAACCTGGAAACCGCGCTCTTCAAAAAGTATCGATAACGTAGGGCCGGGCCCTGAGCCGAAGTCAAGCCCAACCGCTCCGGGAGCGACGAGTTCAATAAGCGGTTCTATAATCCTGGAAAGAAAAGTCCGGTAACCGGCGTCTTCGGGACTGTTTCTGTGGAGGTCGTAACGGCTCTTCTGCTCCTGAATGCTAAGATGATAAATGGCCGGAACAAAAACGAGTGTACAAGAAACACAGCGAAAGTACTCTCGCATGCGATCTTTATGAAAAGGTCTGGCAGAGGGTGTCGCACAGAGCGGACAATCAACAGAAGAGTCCAGCGGAGAATCCAGGCCGGCAGGAGTGGAGCGAGCATTCAAACCGGACTTAACCATTCGTCTGCCGACAAAAAAAGAGACTCATCGGCTACCCGTTAGACGGGGCGTTGAGCAACGTCATGTACATAGATGCCATTGAATCTTCAGGGTGCTCTTCCAACACCTTCGTCCACTCCTGACGCGCACGTTCATTATCACCCATAGTATAATACGTAAGACCGAGTTGCACCCTCGGATGGGGGTAGGCCGGGTTGATCTCAACAGCCTCGGTCAGCTCTCTTATAGAACTTTCAAAGTCTTTCATATCACGATACGCCGAACCGAGTTCCGTTTTTATATCTATAAAATCCGGCCTCAGATCAAGAGCCTTCTTGCACTCCTCAACCGCCTGGCTATAGATACCGAGATCCTTATAGATCATACCTAAAGAGGCGTGCATATTGGCAAGGCGTCCCTTTACGTACGGGTCGAGATAACTCTCGGACTGCTTGCGCGACTGGCGCGCAAGCATATAGGCGTCCTTCGATTTATCAAACCGGCCAAGGTCGTTGTAGACCACGGTCAGACTCAATGAAGCCTCGGTGTAGTTGGGATTTATTTCAAGGGCGGTGCTGAATGCATCGGCAGCATCACTGAGCCGGCCATTGTTGTAATAGATAAGCCCGAGCATATTGTAGACGTCGGCATAGGTATTCTTTTCGCTTGAAACCTTTTCCAGGTAGAGAAGGGCAAGGTCATACCTCTTCTCTTCAAAGGCCTTTCTGCCACAGTCGTAATTGTGCTGCCAACCCCTATCCATAAAATCTCCTGTTATATTCTGGTCAAATACGATTACAGAGCAGCCTCTAAATGCCCGAGTTATCCCATAACACGACCTATCCTTCCGGTTCACCCGGCATAAGGGTTTTGAGCGCAGAGCGTGCCTGATCCGCATACGAGCTATCAGAGTACTCTTGAATCAAAGACTTATAGGTCTGCTTGGCCATTTCATTTTCGCCTAGTTTTCTATAAGACTCACCTACATAGTAAAGCGCCTCGGGATTTAGTCCGGCTTCCGGGTACTGCTTTAAAAGATCGCCAAACCTGGCAAGCGCTCCCTTATAATTTTTGCCTTTAAAGTAGAACCGTGCTATGTATAACTCTCTTTCTGCCAGACGGCGGCGAAGAAAGGTAATAAGTTCAGCAGCCTTTTCATGGTAAGGCGAGCCTTCATAATCACGCCTCAGGTCTTCGAAAGCGAATAGCGCCTTTCTGGTAGAGGTCTGGTCCCTGTCGACGCTGAGCACGTCTTTAAAGAGGCTCATACCTTTTTGAAAGAGTGCATAAGCGGCATCGGGGTGCGATGGATGAAGCGCGACGAATGTAGTATAGTATGCAGCAGACGAATCGTACTCTTCGCGCGCATAATAAAGGTCTGCCAGCTTTAGCTGAGCCTTTACCGCATAGGGACTCAGCGGGTAATCGTCCATGAGTTGCTTAAAACCAGACTCAGCCTCTGTCAACCGCTCGCCTATCTGATTCTCAAGCGCGCTTTCGAATAGCTGCCTGTCCGTCCTCTGCTTTTGCAGGTGTTTCGAGGAACTGCAACCTGTCAGAAAACCGGATGAAAATATAACGGCAATGAGAAGAATAAGTACTTTAATGGTAAACCCGGACTTATACTGATTTTTTATGAAGGTCATGTCTTGCTTTATACTCCGGGTTACTTTTAGTCCGGTTATCCACCTAACTCAAAGGAGGCTGGCTAACCCCTGCAAACCGATAACGAACAGGGCGAAAAATGAGAGTTACTGTAGACAGAAATTACCATAAAAGTGCGCTGTTACTCAAGCAAATTAGCACCACTGCGTCCATACTTTCGACTAACCGGCACAAGGGACGCTTCTGTTTTCATAAATCCACTCGCCTATCTCTCCGGCAGTCAGAATCTCGTCTACGCGTCCAGTGGAGATAGCGGACTCGGGCATCGAAAAGATAGCCGAACTACGCTCAGACTCAGCGATAACATACCCGCCTTGCTCTTTTATATCAACGACTCCCTTCTGCCCATCATTACCCATACCGGTCATTATGACACCAACGAGCGAGTTACCCCATACGCTCGCTGCGCTTGAAAACATCCTGTCGATTGACGGCGCGCAACCCTCTTTAGGTGTGCCCTTATTAAGAGTAGTCACTATGTCTGCGCCTCTGCGCTCGAAACCGATATGGTAACCACCGGGTGTCACAGTAACGCATCCACTCTTAATGGCCTCTGAGTCACGCGCTCTTCGTACCTCAATAGACGAACCCACTGCAAGTGCCTCTCTCAACCTGTTTATAAAAGATTCCGTCACCCAACCGGGAATATGCAGTGTAACTATTACAGCAAATGGAAGCTCTCCAGGTAACATACTTACAATTCTGGAAACCGCCTTAGGCCCACCGGTTGAGGCTCCGATTACAATCGCTTCAACACCTGGGCCAGTTGATGCCAACCCTTTGTGTCCAGCACAGCCGTGGCCGCCAAATTTATGAGTGGTGCGCGGCAACGCGCTCACTACGGCATTGATACTCTTAACAAGTTCATCTCGCACTAAAGAGAGTCTCTTGGAAGGAGCCATAGAGGGCTTAGGCACAAAACCATCGGCCCCTAGACTTACAGCCTTAAGACCATCCGGTTCGTACTCCAGGCCGCTTACGACAATAACAGGGGTGGAACGGTATCTGCGCAATAATCTGAGAAAGGTAAAACCGTCCATATTAGGCATCTCAAGGTCAAGCACTATCAGATCGGGGCCGGTCTTCATAACCTGGTTAAATGCATCAACACCGTCTACCGCGCTACTGACAGAAGTAACAAAACCGAGCGAAGCGAGCAACTCGGTAAGAACTTGCCGGTTATAGGCTGAATCGTCTACTACAAGTATCTTCATCTCTGGAACCGTTTTTTATGTATGCGTTCTAAATAACGGAGACTTTAAGACAGCAAGCTCCTCATCGGTAAGAAGTCTGCTAAGATCAACAACATAAACGCTACCGGAACCGGTCTCAACAACCGCTTCGACACATCCGTCCCAGACTCTTGTGCGTTTGGACTTCGTCTTTATCATCGCCTCCTTGCAGCCCATGGCAATGTCGTTTATCTCGTCTATAATAAGACCGGTAATTATGCCTCTTTCCGTCACGCTTCCCTTGACACTTTCATGCGCGCCGCCCGTTTCCATACCATTGATAACGACTATCATTATCTGTACTGAGTCGTTAAAGACTGTTTCCAGTGAAAAACGGTGCCTCAGGTCTATAACCGGAACCGACATGCCGCGAAGATTGATACTGCCCTTGATAAAGTTAGGTACGTCTGGAACCGTTGTAATATCAGTATAGCGGAGCATCTCCTTTACGTTACCGATGTCAACGCCGAAATCTATTCCACCGAGCTTAAAGCGTGCGAATCTGAAGTCCGGGTTCGAGTACTTGGACCTGATCTTCTCCATTACCGCTTCTCCAGGTTGAAAATCTCTCTAAAAGCAGTACCTGTAAGAACATCTCTCTCAGGCCGCCTTATTCGGGTTGAGTAGCTTTTCCAGATCGAGCAGCCTAATTGTACTGCCGGTACCGGAAGTACAGATACCTTTCAACAGGCCTCCAAGTACGTCGGTCGGTTTCACGGAGCCGGCGCGCAGCTCCTTCACTCCGCCCATACCGTCAACCAGAAAACCGGTCCTATCCTCATCATCCTCATAACCTGCTACCAGTATCCGGGCCAAAAGTTCATTCGTGCCGCTCGAACCGATATTGAGCCGCTTCTTTATATCCATTATAGAGACCATCTCTCCTCTTACCGAGAGGAGCCCGAGGATATGATCAGGGACTCTTGGAACCTCTGTAATAGGCCTCGGTTTCAAGACCTCCACTGCGTCCCCTACCTCAAAGGCGTACTCATCACCGTTTAAAAAGAAAGAAATTATCCTGAGTGTTTCGACTTCGCCCTTAACGTGTTCAAGGCTCTGAAGGTAGTTCTCTTCAGTCGGGGCAATACTCGACTGAACAAACTTTGCGTCCCTGCCACTCAACTCTTCATTAGACACTGTAATCCCTCAAAAAAATGTTCGCCTCATGCAGACCGACTGCTAAACAGCCTCGTCACCCGACATGTACGCCGTGCGTCCAACAAGTAAAAGCTCAAGAATACCGGTAACATCGGCAACGAGCATGGTTCCTTCATCTCCAACATCGGTTGCGCCGGCCACACCGTCAACTCTCAATATCTTCGGAAGAGGTTTAACGACAACATCGAGCTCTTCGAGCAGCTTGTGCACTATAATGCAGAGCCTGTGCTCGGCGAGGCCAACAACGATGCCGTAGCAGGTATCGTTCTGCACACCGTTCTGTCTGTTTTGTACCGACTCTTTACGGTAGAAGAACTCTCCTAGCCTGATGTACAAAATATCCCTGTCATTGACCTTTACGTACTCAGGGTCCTCATCTACGGTGGAGCTATGCAGTTCCGCAATTTCTATGACCGAGCTGAGCGGAATCGCGTACTGGGTTCCAAACTCTTCAACTATTAAGGCCTGAACAATGGCTAGGGTTATAGGTATCGTCAGGCTGAACTTCGTACCGGCTCCCTTGGACGTCTCAATATCTATAATACCGCTTAACCGGGTTATGTTCTCCTTTACGACGTCCATGCCGACTCCTCTGCCCGAGGTTGAACTTACGGAGTCTCTGGTTGTAAAACCAGGTTTGAAGATCAGTTCCAGAAGCTGGTGCCTGGTAAGCGTCGTGGCATCCTCGGTAGAGAGTATACCCTTTTCGAGCGCTTTTCTCTTTATAAGCTTCTCATCTATACCGACGCCGTCATCAATAACATCTATTACGACATGGTTGCCGGACTGAAAGGCCTTAAGCGATATAGTACCGTAACGCGGTTTGCCGAGCTTCTCCCTCTCTGAGGGATGTTCGAGGGCGTGATCAACGATATTCCTTATGATATGCATCAGCGGGTCGGCAAGCTCCTCGACTATAAGCTTATCTATCTCGGTATCACCCCCTGTGGTTTCGAGCCTGATCTCCTTACCCGTCTCTCTTGCCAGTTTGGTTATAAAGGTTTCAAAACGGTTGAAGAGCTGACCAATGGGAACCATCCTTATATCAAGCACAGAGTCACGAAGCTCACCGAACTTACGCTCAAGGTAAGTCTCTATTCTTGAAAGCTCAATACCGTAAAAAGAGTGCTTGGTATCGTTCTTAAGCTCAGCGCTCAGGCGCGCCACACTGGATTTCAGTACGCCCAGTTCACTGACTATATTCATTATACTATCGAGCTTGTCTATGTCCACTCTGACGGTGTCCGAGACCCTGCGCAGGGTCTCGGGAGCCATCGGCGACTGAAGCGGTTCAACACCCTTTATTGATACCGGCTCCGAACCGGAAAGCGGTCCTGCAATGCGCCTGACTTCGACCGCGGCTATTTGTCCTGCAAGTTCTTTTATGCTGTTGTCATCATTTACCGTACCGATGAGGATATCGAAAGATATCATCTCCGGAACCGTCTCGGAGGATGGAAGAGTGGCGATAACTTCGGAGCTGGTTTTGAGCAGATCGATCAGAGCCGCATACCCCTTGTCAAAGCTGATAATAGGAAATCTAACGGCAACTATCAGGATATTCTTGGACTGTTTGAGGTTGTCTCTAAGCCTGTGGGCCTCATACTCGGTCAGCGTGGCAAGTATCTTCTTGTCTATATTGAGGTCGTCTTTCGGTTTCTTGACCTGACACGAACCGACGAGGTGAGCCTTAAGCTCTTGTACCGGAAGTGTAAAGTCTTCGGTGCCTCTGGAGGCTATTATACCGACTAGCATCTCATGGGCGCCCATTATATATCCGAGCAGATCATCGCTTAGGTTGACCCGGTCGAGCCGCAACATATCGAGGGTATCTTCGAGTGCATGGCTCAGAACAGCCATATCCTTAAAATCGTACAGGCCGGAGATGCCTTTGAGGGTATGTGCGGAGCGGAAGATCGAGTTCAACACGGCAGGGTCGATCAGACCTGCCTTAACGCCCTTGCCGAGCTTTAAGAGGTCGCGCCCCATGGAGTTGAGGATATCTTCGGCCTCAACCAAAAACTCTTTGAAGCGATCACCTTTTTTATTCCTTTTTACCACGGCGCTCTACTCTTAAAGCTTTCTTCGTTTGCGAAAAGGAAGACCTTCGG
Source organism: Deltaproteobacteria bacterium (assembly GCA_029262515.1). GTDB lineage: Bacteria > Desulfobacterota > GWC2-55-46 > GWC2-55-46 > JADFVP01 > JADFVP01. The sequence goes on from JAJCZH010000008.1 coordinate 228,758, forward strand.
TCTCTGCAATTGCATAATGGCCCAAGGTGCGCGTATCCGCCCCAATAGAAAAAGCCGAACTTGCCGAAACATACCGTACTGGTGAAAAAATATTGCCGTACTTATATAGCATGCTATATAAGTTCAATCTTTAAATTTAGCATAGAGGTGCTATCTTGTAAAGCCTTTAATCTGCACTAACAAGAACTTACATCACTCAAAGTGGCGTTACCCTACTATAGACTTGAGCTCGCTAATGGCCGGTATAACAATATCGAAACCCGCAGACTCGATCTCATGAAGAACGCCACCGAAGCCGTAACTGACTCCGACAGTGTAGGTGCCGGCTAACCTGCCTGTTTCGGCATCTATACCGCTATCTCCTATATAGACCGTAGAAGCGACAGTAGCACGCATAGAACCGATGGCCCCTAACAGTGGTTCAGGGTTCGGTTTTCTGCTTCCGTAAGTATCCCCGCCGACCACCACGGAGAAGAATCTGGCTATACCTAGTTCATCTAAAATCGGATAGGCGAGCAGTTCCGGTTTATTGGTAACGATTGCCATACTCTTTCCGAGGGCCTCAAAGTGGGCCAATGTATCGTAGACGCCTTCATACAGAACCGTATCCACTACGGTATGGCCGCTATACTCCTTGATAAAAAGAACCCTCGCTTCTTCAATCCCCCGAGGAGACATGTCCGGCATAAGCCTTTCAAGCAGAACCCGAACACCGGAGCCGATCTTGGAACGGACCGACTCCAGACTCTGTCCCTCTCTACCGAGAGTTTTCAGCACCCTGTTGGCAGCCCATGTTATATCTCCACTCGAATCGATCAACGTGCCGTCCAGATCGAAAGCGAGAAACTCATAATCCACCTTTACCTCCGATTAAGATATTGTATATATCGGATGAAGTACTTATGCAGTATAGCACTAATGTAAAACGATAAAAAGCCTCACGTATCCAGAAACAGCAAGTATAAATAGATTGAATTATAGAATGTTACAGGATATAGGTAGTGCCGTACAGACTCATCGACGCATGCGCAATCAGGCAAGCTACATCTTGAGAGTAATCAGGTCTGAGGCAACAGATATGGTAACAGGTCATAAAACAGAAGCTGTGCTTTTAGATATAGGCGGAGTGCTGCTAGACTTCGACCACATGAAGAGTTGCAGACAGCTCGCTCCTGTCTGCGGACTCGCGCCTGAAGAGGTCTACAAACAGCTCTTTGCGAGCGGGCTTGAAACAGACTTCGATCTCGGCATGGACTCATCCCTCTTTTACGCAGAGGTCCTGGCCAGGCTCAACATTTCGCCTGACAAGCTCCCTTTTGAGCATTTCAGTACGGTCTGGGGCGCCATCTTCGCGGAGAAACCGGAAGTGACAGAGATCGTACAGGGGCTTCAGGGCTCTACGCGGCTCTTTGTGCTCTCCAATACCAATACCATACACTACTCATATATAGAAGAGAACTTTGCCTTCTTCCAAAAGAGCTTCGAGGCCCAGTTCCTCTCTTTCAGGCTGGGGTTGAGAAAACCGGACCCGGCAATCTTCTCTTCGGTAATAGATACCACAGGACTCGCCCCGGCCTCGATCCTCTACTTCGATGATATGGAGGAACACGTAGAGGCCGCAAAAGAGCTCGGAATAGACGCCAGACTCTTCACCTCGGTTAACATCATGAAAGCGGAACTCAAAAGCGCCGGACTCTAGGCCGACGGGTACCAGGTTTTCACCCCGCTTCCCTCTGGGCCGCAAAGGCCGCAAATCCTTCGATTCTTTACAATCAAAGTACCTTCTGGTAAGATTCTCAATACTATTTGTGCTCTGATATCTGGAACCGGTAAACACCCTAGCTGCCAGTAGGCAGGCTGGAGGCCTGCTCTGTTCTTCCGGCACACAAGTATTGAATAGAGTCGAACAGGAGGTACCTGATGATCAGAAAAGCATGCGTGGCCGATCAATTCTACCCTGCGAACGCCGGAGAACTGGGCAACATGATCGATGCCTTTCTCCACCTGGATGATAAAGATAAAAGAAAAGAAAGGGCAACAGCGATAGTAGCCCCGCACGCAGGATACATCTACTCCGGCGGTGTAGCCGGCAGCGTCTACTCTTTGGTAGAGATACCCGAGAACGTAATTCTGATAGGGCCGAACCATACCGGCATAGGAGAGAGGGTCTCTATGATGGCAGAGGGCGCCTGGGATATGCCCTTTGGGTCGGTTGAGGTAAACGAAGAGCTTGCTTTAAAGCTCGCCTCTTCGACACCGCTTCTTACGGTAGATAACTCCGCGCATATTTCCGAGCACTCTCTGGAGGTTCAGCTGCCGTTTCTCCAGCGCTTAAACCCGTCGGTAAAGATCGTGCCGATAACCGTAATGGCGGCAAACCCGGACGAATGCGTACGTATCGGAAACGCAATCGCAGGGTGCATAGAAGAGTACGGACATGATGTTCTTATTGTTGTCAGCTCTGACATGAACCACTACGAAAGCGAAGAGAGTACAAGAGTAAAGGACCATCTGGCAATCGAGAAGGTGCTCGCACTCGACTCCCGCGCGCTTTTGGAGACTACCGGCAGCAACAAGATTACCATGTGCGGAGTCCTGCCTACCGCAATAGCGATAGAGGCGGCACTCTCGCTAAATGCCGGTAAAACCCGACTCGTGGAATACGCCACCTCCGGAGAGGTTAGCGGAGACTACGACCATGTGGTAGGCTACGCCGGAATAATCATACAGTAAAAGAACCGGTACTCACCCAGGTCCTTTTTGCCCGGAGTACCGTAAACTATTTATCAATGAAGCACAGGAACTGATGAAGTGCAATAACCAGAAGCACAGTCACTGAAGTGAAGTAACGCAACAGGAGGTCTACAAAAGTGTCCGTACGCACCAGGTTCGCACCAAGCCCAACAGGTTATCTCCACATAGGAGGCGCAAGAACCGCACTCTTTAGCTGGCTCTACGCCCGCCAGCATGGGGGAAAATTTATTCTTCGCATCGAAGATACCGACGCCGAGCGCTCTACGGATGAGTCAACTCAGGCTATACTCGACGGAATGGAGTGGCTCGGACTCGACCACGACGAAGGGCCCTTCTTCCAGAGCGAAAGAGGCGATATCTATAGAGCCGAAATAGAAAAGCTACAGAACTCTGGCCATCTCTACCGCTGCTACTGCACCACCGAAGAGCTTACCGCCCGTCGTGAGGAAGCACGCATAAAAGGTCTACCCCCAAAATACGACGGCAGGTGCAAAAGCCGCACCGATACATTGGACATGGCGAACGCGCCATATGCACTCCGATTTCGCGTACCGGAGGGCTCTGTTATCTTCAAGGACATGATAAAGGGCTCGATCAAGATACAGAACTCCGAGATCGAGGATATGATACTTCTCAGGAGCGACTCGACCCCGACCTATAACTTCTGCGTCGTAGTAGACGACGCAACCATGAGTATAAGCCACGTTATTCGGGGCGACGACCACATCAGCAATACGGCGAAACAGATACTGCTCTATAACGCTCTCGGTTTTGAACTACCGGTCTTCGCCCACCTGCCGATGATACTCGGTGCCGACAAGGCGCGCTTAAGCAAACGGCACGGCGCTACATCCGTAATCGCCTACAAGGCCGAAGGATTCCTGCCCCACGCGCTCGTAAACTACCTCGCGCGCCTCGGATGGTCGCACGGAGACCAGGAGATATTCTCCACAGACGAGTTAATAAAACTCTTTTCATTCGATAACGTCGGCAAGGCCGCCGGGGTCTTCAATCCGGAAAAACTTCTGTGGCTCAATGCACACTACATAAAAGAGAGCCCTAACTCGGAACTGACCACACTGCTGCTCCCGTTCCTGCAAGAGCTCGGTGTCGATGGAGCCGAAGCTAACGCGCGATTAGAGGCTATAGTATCTACGCTTAAAGAGAGAGCAAAAGACCTGAAAGAGATGGCCGAGAGCGCCCTCTTCTACTTCAAAGAGAGTGTTGAGTATGAAGAGAAGGCGCGGAACAAATTCCTTAAAGAAGAAAAGCTTCCTATCTTCATATATCTCAGAGATAAACTCGGCGCACTCGCCAACTTCAATACAACGGAAATAGAAGTTGTCTTCAACGCCCTTATGGAAGAGATGGATCTCAAGCTCGGCAAGGTTGCCCAGCCGGTCCGCGTGGCCCTTACCGGTGGAACAGTAAGCCCGGGCATCTTCGAGACACTCGAGGCAATGGGTAAAGAGATGGCCATAAGCAGGCTCAATGCTGCCATAACCTATATTGAGAACCCTCACGGCAGAGACGACATGATGTATTAATAAAAGATATAATTAAGGTTCTATCTTAACAAGAAAAACAGACGAAAAGACCTATAAAACAGAAGGTTACCGCAGGTAAGCCTCTTATTTACTTGACTTATTGGCTAAATACTGACTAAAATACAGGCTTGCCATCTGTTCACCGATAGAGTCCGGGGTCCAAATACCCGTCATCAAAACAGTTCAGGGCGCTAAATAAAAACCGGTTCAAGGTTCGCTTACAGCGTTCCGACTCCAGGCCATAAGGCCGAGTACCGGCAAGAAGGAAATCATGTTCAAAAAACTGCTTGTAGCAAATAGAGGTGAAATCGCCACAAGAGTAATCCGCGCCTGCATGGAACTCGACATCGAAACCGTCGCGATCTATTCCGAAGAGGATACCACTTCGCTCCATGTCAAGAAAGCGGACGAAGCGTATATGGTCGGGCCGGGGCCTATACAGGGCTACCTCAATATCCATCGTATCGTTGATCTCGCGATAAAGGTTGGTGTGGATGCTATCCACCCCGGTTACGGTTTCCTCTCTGAAAACCCGAAATTTCCACTGCTTTGCGAGAAGAAGGGCATCACATTCATCGGCCCGTCATCCAAGACAATAAGTGAAATGGGCCATAAGATTCAGGCCCGTGAGATGATGATAAAAGCCGGGGTGCCGGTGCTTCCAGGAACAGACCACGCCATCTCCGACACCGATGAAGCGATCAAGCTGGCCGAAGAGATCGGTTACCCCATAATGGTTAAGGCAGCAGGAGGCGGAGGCGGTCGTGGACTCAGGGTGGCTCGCGATCAGAAAGAGCTTATCGCAGCCCTTGAAACCGCAAAGAAAGAAGCAGCAGCGGCATTCGGGGTTTCAGAAGTCTTTCTTGAGAAATTCCTCGACAAACCTCACCACATAGAGTTCCAGATTCTGGCCGACACGCACGGCAATATTATCCACCTCGGCGAAAGAGACTGCTCCATACAGAGACGCCACCAGAAGCTCGTTGAGATAACCCCCTCGCTGATGCTCGACGAGGACCTGAGAGCCCACATGGGAGAGGCCGCCGTAAATGCCGCCCGTGCAGCCAACTACGTAAGCGCAGGCACGGTCGAATTTCTTGTAGATAATGACAGGAACTTCTACTTCCTCGAAATGAACACGAGGATACAGGTTGAGCACCCGGTCACTGAGGAGGTCACTGGGATCGACCTTCTTAAAGAGCAGATAGAGATCGCGGCTGGCAAGGAACTCGCCTACAAACAGGAAGATATCAGAATAAACGGCTACGCCATGGAGTGCCGTATCTGCGCTGAAGATCCTAAAAAGAGTTTTATGCCGAGCTTTGGCCGCGTAACGTCGTACTACTCCCCGGGAGGCATAGGCGTACGCATAGACGGCGCTATATACAAAGACTACGTAGTCTCAAGCTGCTACGACTCGTTGATTGTCAAACTGATCGTCAGCGGCGGCACATGGGACGAAACAGTAAAGAGAATGCAACGCAGCCTCGACGAGTTTAAAATAAGAGGCATTAAAACAACGATACCGTTTTTAGAGATGATAATGCACGACCCTGATTTTATGGCCGGAAAGTTCGATACCGGTTACATAGACCGCAAGCCGGAACTTATGGAGTACCAGGAAGGGTGGGAGCCGTCAGACCTTGTCGCTTCAATTGCGGCAGCCATTGCGGCCCACCACGGCCTGTAAAGCAGAGTGAAAATCTAGACATACGGAGGCGATTCATCTATGCCGTCAGAAAAGAGTACACAGAATGCGCTAAAGGGACATAAGGCGCGAATTACCGATACCATACTCAGAGACTCGCACCAGTCACTTCTGGCCACGCGCATGAGGACGGAAGATATGCTGCCTGCCGCCAAGATGCTCGACAGGGTCGGTTACTGGAGCCTCGAGGTCTGGGGCGGGGCTACATTCGACGCCTGCCTGCGCTTCTTGAAAGAAGATCCGTGGGAAAGACTTAAGACGTTAAGAAAGGCGATACCTAACACAAGGCTCCAGATGCTTCTGCGCGGACAGAACCTTGTCGGTTACAGGCACTATAGCGACGACGTTGTGAAGAAGTTTGTGGAACGCGCGGCAAAGAACGGTATAGACGTCTTCAGGATATTTGACGCCCTTAACGACCTCAGGAACCTGGAGGTGGCAATACGCGCGGCAAAAGAGACAAAGGCTATGGTAGAAGCGACAATCTGCTATACCACAAGCCCCGTACACACCCACGAAGGTTTCGTTGAGAAGGCGAAAAAGCTTGTAAACATGGGAGCCGACACGATTTGCGTTAAGGATATGGCCGGGCTTCTGACCCCGTGGGCGGCTTACGACCTTGTGGCCAAACTTAAAGCTACGATCGATGTTCCTATCCATATCCACTCGCACGGAACATCCGGGCTCGCCTCCATGAGCTACATGAAGGCGATTGAAGCCGGAGCCGAGATCATAGATACGGCCATATCAAGCCTTTCGTCAGGCACGTCGCAACCACCTACCGAGAGCCTTGTTGCCGCGCTGCGCGACACACCTTACGACACTGGACTCGACCTCGCGCTGCTCGACGAAATTGCCGACCATTTCAGAGAAGTCAGAAAAAAATACAAGCAGTTCGAGAGCGAACATACGGCGATAAATACCAAGATACTTGTCTCGCAAATTCCCGGAGGTATGATCTCGAACCTCGCAAACCAGCTCAAGGAACAGAATGCCCTTGACAAGATGACTGATGTGCTTGACGAAATACCGCAAGTAAGAAAAGAGATGGGCTACCCGCCGCTCGTCACGCCGTCTAGCCAGGTGGTCGGCACGCAGGCCACGCTCAATGTCTTGATGGGTGAGAGGTACAAGGTCATTACAAGCGAGACCCGTAGCTACTTTAAAAACATGTACGGCTCGCCTCCAGGCGAGATAGATGAAAAGGTCCGCAAACTGGCCATCGGCGATGAGCGCCCGATTACATGCCGCCCGGCAGACCTGTTAGAGCCTGAACTCGATAAGCTGACAAGGGAGTTGAGTTCCAAGACCAAATCGATAGACGACATTCTGACCTATGCACTCTTTCCTGTTGTCGCCCTCGAATTCTTTGAGCAACGAGAAGCCGGCACGCTCGAACCGGAGCCGCTAGAACAAACAGAGAAGCCGGAGGGCGAGTTACAGAGCGTACGCCACCTCGCTCCCAGCGAATTCAACGTCACGGTGCATGGCGAGAGTCACAATATAAAGGTAGCCGGGGCCGGGCACAAGGTCGAAGGCAAGAGACCTTTCTTCATTATGGTAGACGACTGTCTCGAAGAGGTGGTTGTCGAGTCGCTGACAGAGGTATTGCCGACCACGGCCGGTGAAATTGAGCGTTCCTCTGTTGCAGAGTCATCAAGGCCGAAGGCGCGCAAAGACGGCGACGTTACAACGCCGATACCGGGCAAGGTCACATCGATAAAAGTTACCAAAGGCCAGAGTATCTCTGACGGCGATGTGGTGCTTACCGTCGAAGCCATGAAGATGGAGAACGAAGTACATACTCCGATAAGCGGTATAGTTAAGAGGATACTGGTAAAGATTGGAGATACCGTAAACCCGGATGAGACCCTTATAGAGGTAGAGGCTGAGTAGTAGACTCGAGCTGCCCCTCATTCGTAAAAAATGCCCGTGCTCATAAAAACACTCGGTATCGTCTTTCCCGTCTTCGCCATTATAGGCATCGGCTATATCTTTGCCTCGTTCAAAAAGATCAGCCTCGATCCCTTAATCGATATACTGCTCTACCTTACTATTCCTGCGCTCGTAATCTCCGCACTTCTGAAAAAAGACCTTAACCCGACTGACCTCTACACTGTCGCACTCTCTGCCGGTGCAGTGGTCATCGGTACAGGAGTAATCGGTTACATCTATCTAGGAGCAATAGGACGACGAGACCTAAAGGGCTTTTATCTGCCTACCATGTTCATGAACTCCGGCAACATGGCCTTTCCACTTGCTCTGCTCGCCTTCGGTACCGACGGGCTTACCGTAGCCGTACTCTACTATATTCTAATCGGAGTAATGGTTTACACTCTCGGCATCTATATTGCCAAGGGCAAGGGCGGGCTCAAGGAGATTTTCAAGCTGCCGCTTATATATGCCGCAGTAATAGCAATAGCACTTAACCTTGCAAATATTGAAATTCCATCACCTATCTTTTCCGTATTCGACATGCTCGGAGCGGCAACAATACCTCTAATGCAGATAAGCCTCGGTTACAGGCTCTACTCCGTAAAGCTCTCATACCCCGGAATATCGATTGCAAGCTCTGTTATAAGAATTGCCGGAGGGCTTGCTATCGCCTACGGAATAACTACTCTTCTAGGTATTGAGGGGATCAATCAGAAGGTCATACTACTCTCTTCCGCAATGCCGTCCGCCGTAATTAATTTTGTCATCAGCCACCGTTACAACATGCAGAGCGATCTTGTTGCCTCAATTATCGCAACAAGCACGCTTATAAGTATAGTAACAACCCCGGCTGTAGTAATGTTAATTCTTTAGAATACATCCAGTCAAACCCCAGATATATCAACTGCCCACAGATGTGACAAAAAGCCTTTAAATAAATTCAAAAATGCCGTTATATACATAAGGGGCCAGAATTACGACAACGCTCCTTAAGAGTGCGGTTTTCCATCTTGCTCGGCAATATGAGCAAGATCACATTATAGGCGGCATTAAAAGGTAATGATACAAAGGTTAAAAAAAGAGAGCGGTTTCACGCTGGTCGAGTTGCTGGTAGTTGTGGCCATTGTATCCATAATTGCGGCCATAGCTCTACCGCAGTACACGAAGCACCTCAATAAGTCTAAGGCCATTGCAGAGCTTGCCATGCTGCAGAGGTCGCTTAAACTGCTTGCCTCAGACACCAGTCTTTTCCCTGGCGGACACCTGCCGTTCAGCAGCCCGCGCAATGCAACACCATCCACAAACGGAGCGGAATATGGAGACCTGACCGCCGACGATATGGGGCTTTTCAACAGTAACGGTTCAGTATTCAGTCCGGCAAACGGGTGGGACGGACCGTATGTACAGAGTCAGTACCTCGACTCGGGAACCAGCAAGTTTATCGACCCATGGGGAACAAATTACTGGATAGATTTCGACTATGATACCGGAGGCGGTGTCTACATAGTTGCGGTCGTCTCCTCAGGACCCAATAAGAGCGCAGTAAACGTCTACGACTCAGACAACATCTACGTCCCTGTGGGCGGATGATCGCCTCCTCCACTCTGCTCAAAAGAGTTTTGTCTTTTTATAATCAACTACCAAGGCCTACACTTTCTTCAACTCGGTCTCCAGCGGTATCGGGTTTGTAAGACAGTAGACCGCCGGACACCTTTGAGTAGCAAGGTCTTCGAGTTCCTGAAGCTTTTGCGCACTTGCATCACTCTCAACCTCAAGCGTAAACTTCACTCCCTCGGCTATAGGGTTGTCACTCAGCCCCAGTACTTTGGAAAAGTCCACTGAAGCCTCTGCTATCAACCTGAACCGCTTAAGCTCTACCCCCTCAAGAGCCGCCATAGTAGCAAATGTTGCAGCATAACAAGAGGCCGAACCGAAGAGACAGTAGACCATGGGGCCTGGCACCGTACCTCCACCACCGAGAAAACCCGGCTGGTCACTCTCAAGCGTAACCTTGCCATTCTCAAACCCTACGGTAGCAGAGAACTGGCTGCCCTCACCTGAGTTCCAATCACCCTCAATTCTATTAACCTTCTTTGCCTTGCTTAAGTCCGCCCTGATCTCTTCTTCGACCTTTTTCAACTTATCGACATCAACATTGTTCAGTTTCATTCAACCCCTCCGTTATCGTAATAATACCCTGTTATTTTCAGCGTATAAAACCTTCAACTCAAGAGATTACTCTACCCTTATTCTCCATGCCTGCTCTTTGCCTACAACCGAGCCTATAACAGAAGCCTGAACGCCATGTTCGAGCAACATTCTAACAAGCCTGTCTACCTTCGCCTGTTGAACGGAAAGCAGCAGACCTCCGGAGGTCTGCGGGTCATACAGGAGGTAAGCAACCTCTTGCAATACCGATTCGGATATTTGCACCGATTCATCCAGGTACTCCCGGGTCGTGGTTATGGCTCCGGGCCTGTTAGGCCTGTTGGCAGCAAGTTCAATGGTACCGTCAAAGAACGGAACGGCCTCGGCATTAATCACGAAGTTAACCCCTGAACCTGAAGCCATCTCATAAGCATGCCCCAGAAGTCCGTAGCCGGTAATATCGGTGCAGCCCTTCACGCCGAGCTTTACGGCAACCTCGGAGGCTGACCTGTTAAGCGTAGTCATCGAAGATATGACGGGAGCGGCCTCTTCCAGACTGATACGCCGGCCTTTAAGCGCATTGGCAACCACACCCGTACCTATGGGCTTGGTAAGTACCAGAGTATCACCGACAGTAGCACCGCTATTTGTCATCAGGTCTACCGGGTCTATAAAACCGGTAACTGCCAGACCGTATTTTATGCCATCGTCCTCTATCGTGTGGCCGCCAACGAGCGTACAACCTGCTGCGTCGAGCTTAGCCATTGCCCCTGAGATTATCTCGCCAAGTATCGAAATATCAAGCGCACGCGGAAATGCAACCACATTCATAGCCGTCGCAGGCCTTGCGCCCATAGCATAGACATCACTTAGCGCATTGGCGGCGGCAATTGCGCCGAAATCGCCAGGGTCATCTACAATAGGAGGAAAAAAATCTACGGTTGTAACCATTGCAAGCCGGTCTGAAATACGATAGACCGCCGCATCGTCGGCACTTTCAAAACCGACCAGTAGATCCTTATCCCTAACCTTAGGTAACTGATGCAGAACCTGCATCAGGGCCTTTGAGCCGAGTTTAGAGGCTCAACCGGCACAGTTGGCATAACTGGTCAGACGTATCTGCTTTCCACTCTTTACCATGTAATCCTTTCAGAAGTCCTGTTTAGATAATCTTAGCACAAAAGAAGCCAAAAACACTCGACTACCGGAGAATTCGCTCATCGCCTCTTCTAAGCGTTACCTTCTCTTTGTCAAAGTACTCAAGTAACTCAATGGCAAGCTTACGACCGCAACCCAGCAGGTCCCTGAACTCTTTCACCTCAATACACGGGTTAATGGAAAGAAAGTGCCTCAGATGCTCTTCGGCTCCATTTACGGTCTCTGCCAAAAAGAAACCTCCCCTCCTCACCTCGACAATAGAACCGGTACTCTGTAAAAACCGTACAACAGAATCGATACGCTCCGGAGTGAAAGGCAGTGCCGAAAGGTCACCTCTTGTTGTTGTCTTGAGACCGTTTTTCCTTAATAGCTCAAGAAGCGCAGTCTCAACCTCAAAATCAGCACTAGTAACTTTGCTATTATGCCCCGGCAGGCTTAGCAGACCGGTTCGACCACGATTAATCTCTTCGCCTGTTATCATCGACTCTGCAATAGATTTTATTACTACCCTGGCGCGTTCAAACCCCAACCCGCGCGAAAGAGCCGGCAAGAGGAGCTGAAGTAAAACCTCCTCGTCCATACCGTCTACCGCAACATTGGCGGCGTGAAAGTTTTGAATGGCCTCTTTAATAAGGGCACGCGCAGACTCAACACCTGACAGACTCAATATATAACCGTTACTAGCAGAAAACCGAGCGCCTTTTTTCAGCCTATCACTACTACCTTCGAGTATGGATTGTAACGACTGCTCTTTAATATTGAGCATTACACAGAGACCTGCGGCCTCGAAACCGAGACCACCCTCTGGCAAAAGAGCACCGAGTACCGCAATTATGTCATCTACGCTACCGGCAGTACCATGACGGGGCGGAGCCTCTATCAGTGAGGAGATGTGCGGCATCAACCCCTTATCCATATACGGTATTGCCACCCTGCCGCCACCGACCGTGCGGTTAGTCGCAGGGTCACGAAGCACAAAGAAGTCACCTCTTAAAACCACAAGCGGAGTAGTAAAGAGCAGACGCGCCGAGGCGTTTTCTCCCGGAAGAAGAGCCTTTATATCTGAAAATCTAATACGAACCAGAGAGGTGCCGGTTAGGTGGTGCAGCATAAGGGTAGAGTTGTTCTTTACCTTTCCTACAGACCTTACTCCAGGGGCATTCTTTAGAAGTACCACAGAGACATCGGCCCGTAACTTCTCTCTCTTCTGACCAAAGAAAGTAAAAGCGGCCAGCTCTATTGAGGTCAAGACCTCCCCGCGAGAGAGTTCCTTATAACCTATGCCGCTCAGATTCAGCGCAGCTCTCTCACCCCGCTCGACCCTGTCCACATCCATACCGAGGCTCTGAATACCGCGTGCCTTTACAGGCCTGCCTCCTGGAAAGGTCTCTACCACATCCTCTTTTACTATACCGCCCGAAGCGACCGTACCGGTAACAACCGTACCGAAACCCTTTATCGTAAAAGACCGGTCTATCGGCAGGCGAAAGAACTCATCCTCGATAGCGCGCGCCCGTGCGCCGACATTTCCAGCACCGCAGTCGAATACGCAAGAGGCGAGTTTATCTTTTATTTCATCGAGACCAGTACCTCTTAAGCTCGAATACCTGACCATTGGGGCGTCCTCAAACGAAGTACCCGCAAGCAGTGCCGCCACCTCGCCCTCTACCTCGTCCAAACGCTTTTCTTCAACAAGGTCGCATTTGGAGATAACAACAAGGCCGGAGGCGACACCAAGCAGATTGAGAATATCGACATGTTCAACCGTTTGCGGCATTACTCCGTCATCGGCTGCAACGACTAAAAGAGCTACATCTATGCCGGTAGCCCCGGCGAGCATAGTGCGAATAAAGCGTTCGTGCCCGGGCACATCAACAATTGCCGCACGCACTACCCCCTCACCCTCTGAGGACACTCTTTCCACTGAACCGGGAATCTCTCCGGAATACTCAAAATCGATATATGCGAAACCGAGTTCAATGGAGACCCCGCGCCTCTTCTCCTCGGCGAGCCTGTCGGTTTCCATACCTGTAAGTGCGGCAATAAGCGTGCTCTTGCCGTGATCGACATGGCCTGCGGTGCCAATTATAGAAGAAATTCGCCTGATTCGTTGCATAGATAGAATATGTGCTTGTGCTCTGATGTGGCATCCAAATAGATAGAGTATAATAAGACCGAATTAAAAAATAGAATATACCGCTCTTTTTGTCCAGGTTAATCTGTTCTAAAATTGTGCTGCGAATATAAAGAAAATTACTTGGCCGATAGATTTACAGACTCTCACTATTGTGTTAATCTTGTTTCAGTAACTACTGATACCAAAGTCGTCATACTATAGTCAAACCTACTATCCACTCTTTAAGTGTATCGGAGACGGCAATGCCGTACAGTAAAAGGTACAAAGTAGCCTTCTTCTCCATGACTAGCTGCGAGGGCTGCCAGCTCTTGGTCCTTAGCTGCGAAAATGAATTGCCGGATATACTCACGCATGTCAATATCGTCTACTTCAGAGAGGCGATGTCGGAGAAATCGACCGACTACGATATAGCCTTTATAGAGGGCTCAGCCACTACCGCCAAAGAGGTTCGTAAACTCCGTAAAATTCGAAAACAGGCCAAGATTGTAATAACCCTCGGGGCATGCTCCTCCACAGGCGGACTCAACAGGCTCAAAAACCGTTTTAAAATAGATGATTTGAAAGAGAGCGTCTACGGTAAAGAGGCGCTCGGTTCTCAAGCTTTCGACACAAAGCGCGTACGCGCGGTAGACGAGATAATCGAGGTCGACCACCACTTGCACGGCTGCCCGATCTCCAAAGAAGAGTTCTTGAAAAGCTTCAACGACCTTCTTCTAGGGCTCAAACCTCATGCCCCTAACTACCCGGTCTGCACAGACTGCAAGATAGCCGGGAACGTCTGTGTCTTTAAAAAGGGCGAAACGTGCCTGGGACCGGTAACAAGGGCCGGATGCAGCGCCGTCTGCGTAACCTACGGGTCAATCTGCTGGGGTTGCCGGGGTTTTGTGGACGCGCCTAATATTGCAGCCCATACGGAGACCCTGCAGAGACACGGCATGAAAAAAGAGGAGGCCTTGAGTTTTCTCTCGCTCTACTCGACAGGCCTGACAGGCAAAAAAGAGAAAAAGATTGTGCGGTAGCAGCGCAAAGAGTTTAAGAGATTCCGGGAGACTTTTGGCCAATAAAAACCGGCAAGCGGGGCGAACCGAATGAAGAAAGAGCTCAATATAAGGGTAAAAGAGCTGACCAGGGTCGAAGGGCACGGCAACATTGTCATCGACGTAAAAAAAGGGGTTGTGAAAGAGGTTAAGCTGGAGATTGTAGAGTCTCCCCGCTTCTTTGAAGTGATGCTTCGAGGTAGAAGGTACGATGAGGCGCAGCATATAATGGCGCGTATCTGCGGCATCTGCGCCACTTCACACTCTTCGGCCTCTTTAAAGGCAATAGAAATGGCCATGGGCATCAGAATAACGCCCCAGACAAAACTACTCAGAAGGCTCGCCTTCTGCGGAGAAAACCTGCAGAGCCATCTGCTCCACCTCTTCTTTCTCGTCCTGCCAGACATCTTTGGCGTAGACTCCATAGTACCGCTGATGCAGAGCCATCCGGACTTAATAAAGACCGCTCTCGAACTCAAGAGGGTTTCAAATGAAATCTGCACCGTCATCGGCGGACGCGCCGTACACCCGATCTCTTTAGCTCCCGGAGGCATGCTCCACATACCGGCCCAAGACGAACTGAAGAGACTCAAGAGCGAAATAACAGGAACATTCGATAAGCTTCAGGGCATGCTGGAGTTCTTCAAGGAGGTTCCAATACCGGATTTCAAGAAACCTCGAGAGCTAATTGCGCTCAAAAAACGAGGCGAGTACAGCATCTATGACGGCATTGCGACATCGAGCAATAAGTACTCGATAAAGACAGAAGAGTACACGAAAAAGATTAAAGAGTACGTGGTGCCTTACTCTACTGCAAAGCAGGCCGTAAGCCCGAAAGGCACCTTCATGGTAGGGGCAATGGCGCGAGTCAATAATAACTTCCGCTCTCTTAGCCCGCGCGCGCAAAAAGCAGCTAAAGAGGCCGGTTTAAAACCGCCTCTAGAAAACCCATTTCTTAATAACATCGCCCAGTTGATCGAGTGCTTTCATTTAAGCGAAGAGGCGCTAGGCCTCATAGATACTGCCTTAAAAACCGAACTTAAAAAAGAACCTCTAAGGAAACCTAAGAGCTGGGGGCGCGGTGTCGGCATTGTAGAAGCGCCTCGTGGCACGCTCTTCCACGACTATACGATAGACAAAAGAGGCATTATAACGGATGCCAACTGTGTTATTCCGACTGCAACCAATCTGCACTCTATTGAGGAAGACCTGAAGGCCTTTGTTCTTACGCTTCTTGACCGGCCCAAGGCGGAAATACAGAACAGGGTAGAGACGCTCGTTAGGGCATATGACCCGTGCATCTCTTGCTCGACACATATAATGGATGTTACTTTTATCTGACAAGAGTGCCGGAAAATAAAGTTAGTTTTATTTCAACTTTGTCCGATAATAACAGGTGTAGGTGTAGTAGAGTCCATATAAATAAAAGAGCATTAAACAGGAGCCACGTTATCTCTACAGTAAGAATAAATATTGCGAACAAGTCGATTATAGAGACCATACTCGAGCGGAAGAAACGAGAGTATATGTGCGCCCAACAGGTTGACACAAAGGGGATGCTCAAGAACATACTCTCATGGGCCAACCAGTTCGTTCCTTCAGAGTCAGGCTCCATACTCTTTGATGACCCTACGGTAAAACATGGCAAGAACCGCTCTAACTACCTCTATTTCGTCTCCTGCTTCGGAAAAGGCTCATCCAAACTGATCGGCACGGCCATTCCGGCAGAGACCGGTATCGTTGGCAAGGTCTACACCTCCGGCAAGCCGTATATAAGCAAGAAAGCGAGAGAGGATATAAACTTCTACTCTGCAATAGACAAAAAAACACAGTTCCAGACAAAGAGCATTATCTGCGCTCCGATCAAGATCAACAAGATAACCATAGGAGTAATTGAGCTTATCAACAGGCTCGACCAGATCAATTACAACAATGACGATCTGACCCTTTTGAAGATTTTCGCCGAGCATACCTCAACGCTGCTTCAAAATTCGCTCGACGCAAAACGCTTTGCCGAACTGTCGATAAGGGACAACCTGACAGGACTCTACAATGACAGGTACTTTTACGACGCTATTACTCACGAAGTGACCAAGGCCATAAAGAAAGAGACTGAACTGAGCCTTATCTTTCTCGACCTCGATCACTTTAAAGAGGTTAACGATACCTATGGACACCTGGCCGGCAGCCGGCTGCTCTCTGAGGTGGGTGTTATTCTTGGCAGCGGGCTAAAAGGATTTAGCTTAATTACATCAAGGTACGGTGGTGACGAGTTCGTTTGCATACTTCCGGGGTCGGATACAAAAGCAGCAACAAGGTATGCCGAACACCTGCGTAAAACCATTGAAGAGTACGTCTTTCTTACTCGCAGGTTCAGGGGGCAGAAGAAGGCAATCAGGCTCTCGGGCCAGATAACCGCAAGTATCGGAGTCGTCTCCATGAAACACGGCCAGAAACAGGCTACCGTTACCGCCGTGAGAGATACGCTGATCAGGGATGCGGACAAAGCGATGTACAGCTCAAAAGAGAATGGCAGAAACAAGGTTACCGTTACGAAGTGATTTAAGAAGTTATTAAAAAATCACTCAATACCGAAGAGACAGAAAAGCGCCTCACGCAAACCTTACCGTACGACCATAACCTCCTGCACTTACCCTGCGTCTACCTCTACTTCTCTATCAACTCTTTCAACAACCGTCTGTGGCACCGCTCTTGCTTTTTACAAGTACAGAGCAGGATAACTCTGCCACCCGCCTTGTTGTTTTTTTCACGAAGCGCACAGAGCGCTGCTATTGCTTCATCACTTTTTAGTCCGCTGATATACCTTTTAGAGAAGTCTTCCCAATCGACACTGCCGCTCTTCCACTCGGTTATTAAACCGGGCTCCGTACCAAGCTCCTTCAACCACAAGTCTATAGCCCCCTTTTTCACGCCGCGCGGCCAGTACCTCGTTACCAGAATACGTACTCCTGTATCGGCTTTAAGAGAATCGCTATCGTATACGGAGCCGGTTAATATCATAAATCACCTTATCACAAAAAAATCCCGGACCTCTCGTTTTGAGAGGCCCGGGACGCAAAAAGAATTATATATATAAAACCTTATCAGCTTCCTTAACGAGTTCGAGAAAAGAGACAAGCCCCATAGAAGCGTCGACAAGCTCTATCAACTCGTTGCGCGCTACATTGAGCACAGCCATAGAGGCCGTACAGGCATAGATATGAAAGTTCCCGAAACGGTGCGCAGTCTCAAGCAGCTCGGAGAGATGGTCGAGCGTGCCACGGTCGAGGTTCTTCTCCAGCACCTCTTTAAACGGCCCGGGCTCTCCCTCAACAACAACATCATCCGTACGCCCTTTCACCATCCTCAAGAGACCTCCGTAACTACAGAAGATATGAACTTCGCCGCCCATAGCAAGGACAACCGTACTGATACTTATAGCCTGATATACCCTGTCATACGATCCGGAATGCAGAAAGATACAGTACCTATAGCCCTTCTTTCCATCGCTCATGCACTATTCCTTACTGTTTCAGCCCACTCAAGCAGCCCTACGCCCTTCTCTCTCGCCTCCATGAACCGGTCTCCCAACGCATCGAGTTCTGCCTGCTCTATGCGCTCGGAAAGGATCGCAAGCCCGTCACAGTTGCTGACATGAATCAACATGGCCATAGCTGCCTTCTGAGCGTCTGCACTCTCGGCATCAGTAAGCTCATCCTTTGACAGAAGCTCTGCACAGACCTTGGCCGTCTCGATAACGTTATTATGCTCACTAAGTAACTGATCTACATACTCTCCGAGATACTCCTTCATCATAGGGTAAAGGTACTCTTCTTCGTATCTGAAATGCGGTCCTGTCAGGTCATTAAGCTGACCGAGTATTTCTCTAGCTTTTACCATATCCTTGGCCTTAAGCGCTGCGGTTATATCGAGTATCCCGTCGCGCACCAGGCGGTGATCTTCCCTGAACTCTGCTATCGGATCCAACTGTGCCATGACATAACTCCTCTATTTACGTAGGTTAGCAACCAGTACTACTAAGATTGCATAAACAACTACAGAAATTACCGACAGTCCCCTACCTGCATTATTACAGTATAGCAGATATATAAAAGTTGACTACAAAGGGGAATAAATAAAATATGAGCTATAAGCTAAACAGAGAGAGCATACAGCCGCGAGTGGCCGGCCCGACACCTCGGTCTATAGTTATAAAATCGCCCCGACTGCCCCGCTAAAGTACTTGATGGTCCTCTGGAGCCCGTCGTTAAGCTCTATAGTTGGAACCCATTTCAACTTTTCAGATGCAAGGGAAATATCGGGTTGGCGCTGTTCCGGGTCATCCTGAGGCAGGTCTTTATAGATAACCTTCGACTTACTGCCTGTAAGCCTCAGTACCGTCTCCGCAAGCTCCATAACGGTAAACTCGTTCGGGTTGCCGAGGTTGACAGGCCCGGTAAAATCTTCGGACTCCATCATCGCTACAAGTCCGTCCACAAGGTCATCTATATAACAGAAGGAGCGGGTCTGAGAACCGTCTCCGTAGACGGTGATATCGGCTCCCTTAAGGGCCTGCACTATAAAGTTGGAGACGACTCGCCCGTCGTGCTCCAGCATGCGGGGACCGTAGGTATTACATATCCTGACGACCTTGATAT
>JAJCZH010000009.1 GCA_029262515.1 Deltaproteobacteria bacterium
CGGCCAGTATGGCCATTGCAACACCGTACTTCTTATGGCAAGTAGGCACTCCGCGCCTGAAGTCATCATTGTCGAGAGCAGGAAGATCATCATGAATCAAAGAGTAAGTATGAATGCACTCGACTGCGCAGGCCGCATTTATTGCAACATTAGTTCCTGCGCCAACCACTTCGGCGGAAGCGAGCAGAAGAGCTGGCCTCAATCTCTTGCCGCCGGCAAAGAGGCTGTAATGCTCTGCTTGATGCAACACAGGCGGGTAAGTATCCCTTGCACCTAACAATTTTTCCAGGGCCTTATTGACCAGAGTGGATTTTTCTTCCAAATATTTATCTAAATCCAAGAGGCACCACTTATACAGACTACTCAAGGCACAGACTACGCCAAGGAGCAGAACAAAAGTATCGGAAATATAGACAATATCACTTAAACTAATGAAAATAATAACAGAATCTCTGCCCAATTACAAGCAGTAGACGCTCTCGGCGGAATATGGGGACGGGCATAACTTCGGGCATGAATAGGCTTCAATGCACAAAAACATGGCATAAAATAGAAGAATGAAAAAGAAAAGAAGCGAATTTCAGGTAATAAAGAGGACGAAAGGCGCAAAAAAAAGAGTCTTCCGCGTGTTAAAAAACACGCGGAAGACCCATATATACTAAAAAAGTAGACTCAAAAGACCCGGCCATTGAAGATGCTCCGGCACAAATCTCATAATTACAACTCTCTAACTGTATTAACTTAAGCCTTAGTCACATTGGATGCCTGCGGCCCCTTGGGTCCGTCAGTTATTTCAAACTCGACATCCTCTCCCTCTTTAAGCGTCTTGAAACCCTCTCCGCTGATTGCTGAGTAATGAACAAATACATCTTCACCGGACTCCTGCTGAATAAAACCGAAACCCTTTGTATCGTTGAACCACTTGACAGTACCCTTTGCCATCTGCTCCTCCTTGTTTTCTACCCCCTGTCGCTCACAAAGCAAAAGGCTGTGTATGATCGCTAATATCGATCACTCACAGCCCCTATCTTAAAAGCGTAGCAACAAGCATGCTCTCCAGTTAAAATTCTATAACATAGTACCAAGCCACGCAAAAGGTGTCAAGATTTTTTTAAAAGATTAACTCAAAATATTTGCACTGCACATACTCTCTACCTGACGGTCTCTACGACGTGACGGTCGGTATCTATCAGATCGGAAAGGCGCACGACCTCCACTCCGTTCTTTATCAACTGAGGCAGCATCTCTTCGAGCACGTCGAGTGTTTCGGTATAGGGGTGGCCTATGGCAATAGCGCTGCCGGTACGCCTGGCCATACGTACCAACTCGTCAACTTGTCCCCTTATATAGTCCCGATCTCTGGTATTGTCCAGAAAGATGTTTCTCACCCCGCCTCTGATACCCATGCTGGCTGCGAGGCTACCGGCAACAGACTTTGCGCTTGTGCGGCTATCGAGAAAGAAGAGCCCGCGCTCGTCCATGGCTTCAAGAACTACTCGCATCAACCGCTCATCCGCAGTAGCCTTAGAACCCATATGATTATTCACGCCAGTTACATGCGGCACGTTATCGAGATCAAAAGAGAGGGTCTGCTGGAGTTCGGCGCTGTCCATCGACGTGTAGAGCGCGCCTTGTCCCGGGTTGTTCACGGCACTGTTCTCGGGCTCCATCGGCAGATGCAAAAGCACCTCCCACCCGCGTTGATGGGCCTCCTCGGCGCTCGCCTTCGAATACCTCAGGTGCGGCAATACGGCAACCGCTAATTCAGCATCCAGCTCAAAGAGCCTTCTCAGGCGTTTTATATCGTACCCGAAGTCGTCTATTACTATCGCAATACGTAGCGGCGCCACCGAGACCTCAGACTTCTCGACCACTTCAGGAACTTGAGGCTTTGCAACCGTACCGACTTCGCCCGTCGGAACAACATCACGAAGCGCTGGCACGACATACAAGACAGAGAGTGCGGTTAAAATCGAGATCGCAAGAGCCGCGATCAAAATTTTTCCGGTAACCGTGAGGAGGCCCTTCGCACCTGACTTTGGCCTGGAGCTCCTCTTTCGACGCTTCTTTGTCATCTCTTCTGGAGGGCCATCTACCCTGCCGCTCTAACTGGCATCTTTGAGCATACCCTTGAAGATGTTCCAACTCTTTAGGTAATCTACCGCCCGTTTAAGCTGAATATCTTCCTTCTCCTCTTTATCTGTCCCATTATCGGCCCCGTTACTTTTGGCCGACTCATTTATCTTAATCTTCTTGACACCATTATCCTTGTCGCTCCCGTCCTCTGCCGCGAGGTGCCCTTCAAGATCTTTCTCCTTGATATGCCTCTGCGGCGTGCCGGCCTCCACAACAATATCCGGCTCAATACCCTTGGCCTGAATCGATCTGCCAGAAGGCGTATAGTACTTTGAAGTCGTAAGCCTTACGGCGGAACCGTCGCTAAGAGGAATGATGGTCTGAACCGAACCCTTGCCGAAACTCTGGGTACCGAGAACGACCGCCCTCTTATGGTCCTGTAACGCACCTGCAACGATTTCGGAAGCGCTCGCTGACCCGCCGTTGACGAGCACTATTACCGGGTAGTCGGGTTCGGTGCCTGCGGAGTCAGCGGTAAACTCCATCTTCGCAACTTCGTCCCTGCCCTTGGTATATACTATCATCCCCGAATCCAGGAAGATATCCGAGACACCCACCGCCTCGGTAAGCAGGCCGCCAGGGTTGTTTCTGAGGTCGAGCACAAGGCCCTTGAGCCCTCCCTCGGGTGTTATCTTCACCAGCGCCTTGCGTATCTCCTTTGAGCTGTTCTCCTGAAACTGCGTGAGCCTGACGTAACCGAAACCGTCATCAAGACTCTTGAACTTGACGCTCTTTATCTTTATACGCGCACGGGTAAGCGTAAAGGATTCCGGCTTATCGAACGACTCTCTCATTATATGGATCCGCAACTCCGTGCCTTTCTTGCCGCGCATCAGCCCTACCGCATCGGTCAGGGACATATCCTTTGTCGACTTACCCTCAATCTTCACTATCTTGTCTCCGGACAGTATGCCGGCCCTGTCAGCAGGGGTATCTTCAATAGGAGCCACGACGGTAAGCACGCCGTCTCTCATCGATATCTCTATGCCTATCCCGCCGAAGACGCCTTTGGTATCTATCTGCATCTCTTTATAATCATCAGGCGTCAGAAAACTGGAGTGCGGGTCGAGTTCCTTAATCATGCCCTTTAACGCGCTGTAGATCAACTCTTTCGAACCCTTCTCTTCTGTATAATCCTTTTCCACTATTCCGAGCACGTCGGCAAATATCTTGAGCGACTTGTAGGTCTCGTTCTGCACAGCAACTACCTGGCGCGAAAGTATCCATTGCGCCGCAGTCAGAGCGATAGCTAAAACCAGTACTCCGCTCAAAACCCTCGTATTGAGAAACCGCTTAATCATCTAGCCTCCTTAAAGCTAACTATATTGTTGATGCCCCCCTCTACAGGAAAGAGCCGAATCGATTACCGATTATTATACATACGCAACAAGGCCATGTATGCGACCTTGCTCACAATAACAGACTGGCGTTAAATATACCACACTCTTTAACGCTTCGATAGCCACCTGAGCGGGTCTTTGGGAACTCCGCGTTCCCTGAGTTCAAAGTAAAGCCCGGGAGACTCTCTCGGGCCGGTATCCCCGACAAGCCCTATCTCCATACCCTCTTGTACCACATCCCCGCGCTCCTTCAAAATTTTCTCAAGGTAGGCGTAGAGAGTGTAGAACCCGCCGCCGTTATCTACGATAATAAGCTGGCCGTAGCCCTTGAGCCAACCGGTAAAGACGACCTTGCCGTCATAAACGCTCCTTACTGCCTTGCCCGCCTGGGCATCAATCACTATACCGTTGTTAAAGGTAACAGTCCTGAAACGCGGGTGACGAACCTTGCCGAAACTCATTACTACGCGCCCCTCTACCGGTCGCGCCAGCAGTCCGCGTTTTCTGGAGAAACCGGAAGAGGCGTAACCGCCGCGTCCGGTTCTCAACTCTTCGAGCAGAACCTGGAGTTCTTTGGCGGCAGTCTCGAGCTCTTTTGCTACCTTCAGAGAACGGTCCTTCTGCCGCTTGACCCTGCGCAGAAGCGAAGCCTTCGACCTCTTTAACGACTCGGCCTCACTCTTGCTCGCCAACATGGTACGGCGAGCGCTCTCTTTGCTCTTTCGTAACTCTTTGAGCTTGACAGTCTCTCTTTGCAGATTCTTCAAACTTGCATCGTACTCTTGAAGAAGAACCCTGTCGGACTCCATTATGACAGAGAGGTACTTGTGACGCCTGGCAAGCGCAACAGGTTCTGTCGTATCTACTGCAAAGAGTACGTTAAGCGCTCCGCCTCCGCGCATCTTGTAGATTGCGACCAGGCGTTTGGCAAGTTTTCTTTTCTGTACATCACGCTCGGCCTCAATCCTTCTAATCTTTAAATCGGCCTTGACGACTCTCTTCTTAAGAGACTTTATATCGACCGCCGCCTTTTTAAGCGCCCTCCGGCGCTTGTCGAGAGTGCGGTTGATCCTGTGAATCTCTCCGAGCACGGTGCTCTCTTTGCGCTCGTACTTCTTTACCTTCTCCTTCGCCTTGTCGAGCTTCTGCTCAACCTCTTCTAACCTCTTCTCCTGTTTGGTAAAAGAATCCGCAGCAACAGAGGCCGAATCAAAAGCGGCTATTGAGAGAACGAGAGCCAATAGTACGGTTATTATCTTCATACCTTCATAAACTTCGCCATAGAGATGAAGCTCCCGGCAACCCCTGCGGCCACCCCGACGAGCACCAGCATGACTAGTAGCGTTACGGTTGAGACAGGCATAACCAGCATAAAACCGAGATAGTCAGGTACATTAGCCGCCAGAACCCAGTGCCATAAGAGCAAAAGGCCAAGAGAAATAAGACCGCCGCAGAGGCCCTGCACGACACCTTCAATAAAAAACGGCGCCTTGATAAAGAAGTTCGAGGCGCCGACAAGGCGCATAACCTCTATCTCATCCCGCCTTGCGTATACGGTAAGGCGTATCGTATTAATAATAATAAAGAGAGTCGCAATAGCTAGGAAGAGGCCGAAGACGAGAGCTGCAAGCTCAACGAACTTCAAGACAGAAGAGAGCCGTGTGGCCCACTCTGCGCTGTACTCAACGGAATCGACCCACTTCAGCCGCTTCAACGCAGTTACCACATCCGCCAGACTATCCGGGTCCCGGTACTCCGGCTCAAGGGCAACCTCAAAAGAGGCCGGCAACATAGCGCTATCTATACCTTCAAATAGGTCTTGCCCGCCGAACTCATTTTTCAACTCACCGAGCGCAGAGGAGGCCGATATGTACTCTGCGGAACTTACTCCCTCGACCGCATTAACCAGCGTAGATAACCTCTTTAGCTCAGACGAAGAGGTCGGGCTTTTAAAGTAGAGAACGACATTGGTCTTATCGCCGAGATTGTCGAGCGCGAGGTTGAGGTTCATGAACAGGATTAAGAAGAGAGCGAAGAGAGCGAGCGCAAAACCGAGCGTTACGGAGGTAAAGAGCGCAGTAAGAGTATTGCTCCTTAGCGAGCTAAAGGCATCTTTTACAAAATAAATCAAATTTGAGACCGGACCCATCAGTACGTGAACCTCCCGGCTTCAAGGTGCGCAGTCCGTTTGGCGTACCGCTCTATAAGGCTCTTGTCATGGGTTGCGATTATAACGGTAGTCCCCTTGTTGTTGACCTCCTTGAAGAGCTCAATGGTATCTATGGAGAGTTCGGGGTCGAGGTTTCCGGTAGGCTCATCGGCGAGTATAATAGCCGGTTCCTTAACAAGCGCACGGGCTATTGCCACCCTCTGCTGCTCACCACCCGAAAGGCTCATGGGACTGAAGTTCGCCCGGTGCTGTATCTTGAGGTAAGAGAGTATCCTTAGCACACGCCGCCTCACATCCCTCTGCCCTATACCCATTACGTTCAAGGCGAGTGCGACGTTCTCGTATACGCTCTTGTTGGCGAGCAGTTTAAAGTCCTGAAAAACAAAACCGATTCTACGCCTGAGGGGTGGAATCTCTTTTTGAGGAATACGGTAGTAATTCCTGCCGTCTATTATAATCTGACCGCCGGTAGGGCTCTCCGAACCGAATATTATCTTCAAAAGGGTCGATTTACCGGCACCGCTCGGGCCGGTAATAAAGAGAAATTCCCCTTTGTCCACCTTTATAGTAATGTCGTCCAGGGCGTTTGTGCTTCCGTCGTAGCTCTTTGAGACATGAAACAGATCTATCATGGGCACCGTACTCTACGCCCCCATTCGGGCATAAGTTTAGTTGATTTTACAGCAACTTAGCTCAACACATTATCCCAGCAGCCTCTCAGTATGTCAAGGTTTAATAGAATATGGGCACAAGCATCGCGGCGTATATTCTAATTATTTCCATACACATATTTGACAAAGCTGATCTTACGGATAGAATATATATTAGACTTTTAATTCCGAATATTTTTTTTATAGACCAACAGCAATACTAACTCTTAATAACGGATGTCAAAGGAGGCAGTGGTATGCGTAATGCTATTGTAGCAATCGGTACGGTAATGCTCTTTGCTCTTTCCAGTTCGGCAATGGCTGCAAGTGGTGCAACCTTATTTAAACAGAAATGCTCAGTCTGCCACGGCGCCCAGGGACAGGGTACTCCGGGTATGGCTCCTAAACTTGCCGGAACCGACTTTATAAAGGGACCGGCAGAACCTATACAGGAAACCATAGTTAACGGTAGGGCCGGAGCCGACAAAAGATATAAAAAACTTCCCCTTGCAATGCCAAAACTCGGTGTTAAGGCAAAGGACGCCGCAGAGATTGTAAAGTACTTAAAGACCCTCTAGAACTTTCCCCTCCCCCGGATTCTGATCCGGAGGAGGGGGAAAATAAGAATAACAGAAAACCTGATCACGACTACTCCGACTTAACCATTACAAATCAACTCAATACCTACCTCAAACTAGCAAAAAAGTACAAGCAAAGAGGCTTTTTTTCTGATTCATACATTAAGATTTCATTAATTACGGCGATATATTATAGTATATCGCCGTAGAAACAGATAGGTGCGTATTTCAACAATCCGAATACTGAACAAAAATTAGGCGTATCGAGCATGGCAGTAACAGACAGTATACTGAACAGACTACTCGACGGTACATCCATTAAGATTCCCTCTCTCCCCGTAGTAGGACTGAGGATCGTAGAGGCCTGCCAGAAAGAGGACTTCTGTCTCAACGAGCTTGTGCAGATTATCTCAACTGACCCAAACCTCACTGTCAAAACCATACGCCTAGTCAACTCTCCACTCTACTCGCTGATTGCACCGATCAAGAGCATAGACAAGGCCGTCGGGCTCCTCGGAGTCCATGCTATCAAGAATATAGCCCTCTCGTTCATCATTATTGACGATATGAACACGGATACGTACGTTGGTTTCGATAACAAGTATTTCTGGAAGAGATCGGTCACCTCCGCTGTAGCGGCCGAAATAATCTCCCAGAAACTGAAACTCAACCTCAGCGGCGCATTTGTCACAGCGCTGCTCATGGACATCGGCGTAATGGCAATGCATATTTGCAAACCCGAGAGCTTTAAAGAGGTACTCCAAAAAAAGAAGGACTCGGAAAAGACCCAGATAGAGCTGGAACAGGAGATCTTCGGCTACGACCATCAGGAGGTGGGCATGGAACTGCTGAAGGAGTGGGGGCTTCCGGAAGAAATATATATGCCGATTGCCTTCCAGCACAACCTAAAGGACTGCCCGCCCAAGTATCCTGCCCTCGCCTCGGCACTAAAGGTCGCCGATCTGACAAGCGCTATACTCAATAGCGACCTTAGCGCCAAACGGCTCTGCGAGCTTACTGCTATTCTTGACAGGAAGCACCAATTGAATGAAGAGACCATAAACTCCTATATGGAAGAGGTGGCTGAAAAGACTATTTCAACGCTGGCCACGTTTGAACTATCTGCCGGAGAAATGAAACCGTATTCAGAGATACTTCAGGAAGCAAATGAGGAACTCGCAAAAGTTGGCTCATCTTACATACATATGGTGCAGAAGATGAAGCAGACAAACGAAGAGGCTGAAAACCTTACGGCAGAGCTGATGGAGTCTAACACGGAGTACAAAAAACTGGCATACAGGGACTCTCTTACAGGACTCTACAATCATCGCTTCTTCCACGAGATGATAGAAAAGGAAATGAGCCGCGCCGAAAGATACCTGGCCAAGTTTACGCTCATACTGCTCGACATAGACAACCTGAAAGAGATCAACGATACACGAGGCCATAAGTACGGTGATATGGTAATCTCTGAATTCGGTAAGTACATACAACAATCAATCAGACAGTCGGATATGGGCGCACGTATCGGTGGAGACGAATTTGCAATACTACTGCCAAATATGCACAATAATAATGCCGGGACCTTTGCCGAAAAGTTAAGAACAGGAGTTCTATCCCTCGGCGTAGAACATAAAGACGGTTCGATAAAGTTCACCATCAGCGTCGGAGTCGGAATATATACGCCAGCAGACGGTATCAAGACCAAAGGTGAGTTTATCGACGAGATAGACAAAGCCCTCTACAATTCAAAAACGCACGGAAGAAACCGCGTCTCCAAGTCCTGAAGAGTCGGCAGTTACCCCCCCATGACGCACGCTACGCTCCAATACCCACCCGTTTCTATACTCTACCAACCACAAATAAAAAAGGGCTTATCTATAACCCGGCATCCATACGGTTCACGAACCGACAGAGCAGGAACAGTATTGCCCATAGTCCGGTCTGCACATTCAGCTTATAAGATCAGAAGATCAGAAAAAACCGGAAATAAAAACGGGCAGCATCTTAAAAGATGCTGCCCGTAAAATATTATCCAAACTCTGTTGCCGATACGGTTGGAACCCGGGGATTTAATCCTCTGCAGCCCGAAAATTTGGCTCCCTGCAGCCCGAAAATTTGGCTCCCTGCAGCCCGAAAATTTGGCTCCCTGCGGGTTGAAAATTTGGCTCCCTGCGGGTTGAAAATTTGGCTCCCTGCGGGTTGAAAATTTGGCTCCCTGCGGATTGAAAATTTGGCTCCCTGCGGATTGTAAACTCGGCCCCCTGCGGGTTGTAAAAAAATGGCGGGGCCGACGGGACTCGAACCCGCGGCCTCTGGCTTGACAGGCCAGCGTTATAACCAACTTAACTACGGCCCCGCAACAAGTTTTTACTCTTTAAAAATGGTAGGCGGTACAGGGCTCGAACCTGTGACCTCAGCCTTGTAAGGGCCGCGCTCTCCCAACTGAGCTAACCGCCCGACATCAGGTATTAAATGAAAAAGAAACCCCGCACCATGGCGGGGCTTCCCTGTATTTTGTAACAACTTTGGGTAGACTTGTCAAGCCAAATGACCTGACATCTAGTGTCTTATTGCCCCGTCAACGGTATCGTTCGGATTGCGCCTAACCTCTTTATCGTCTAAAGGGGCCGCAAATATCTCCGAACGGTCCTTCACATCGAGTGCGCGCACCAGCACGTCATCAACATACGCAACAAGCACCGGTGTCACCTTCTTGAGTATAAGAGCCGGTATCTCTTTAAGATCCTTCTCATTCTCCTTCGGCACCAGCACGGTGGGTATCCCGGCCCTGTGCGCGGCCAGAAGTTTCTCTTTGAGCCCGCCGATCGGGAAGACCTTGCCGCGAAGCGTAATCTCGCCCGTCATCGCAACGCTCTTCTTGACCGGAATCCTCAGGAGCGCCGAAGCTATAGCCGTTGCCATGGTTATGCCGGCAGAAGGGCCGTCCTTCGGTATCGCGCCCTCCGGCACGTGAATATGGATATCTAGCTTCTGGTAAAAGTCTTTTTCGAGGCCGAACTCAGCCGCCCGACTTCTTATGTAACTCATAGCGGCCTGAGCAGACTCTTGCATAACGTCACCAAGTTTACCGGTAATTATAAGCTTGCCTTTGCCCGGCACGAGAGCGACTTCTAT
Organism: Deltaproteobacteria bacterium; assembly: GCA_029262515.1. Classification (GTDB taxonomy): domain Bacteria; phylum Desulfobacterota; class GWC2-55-46; order GWC2-55-46; family JADFVP01; genus JADFVP01. The sequence goes on from JAJCZH010000009.1 coordinate 10,013, forward strand.
GGCGAGCAGCTCTCCCCCGTACTCTGTCCACGCAAGGCCCGTTGCCACTCCTATCTCGTCATGCTCCTCTATAGTACCGTAGCTGTACTGAGGAACGCCAAGAAATTTCGCAAGCGTTCTCTTGCCGATCTTTACCCTCGTATCCTTACCATTCTTGAGTATCTCCCTGGCGCTCTTGCGGCATATAGCGGCTATCTGCCTCTCAAGGCCTCTGACTCCGGCCTCCTTGGTATACCGCCTTATTATGGTCATCATGGAGCCCTTATTCAGGTCGAGATTCTTCTCCGTAAGCCCGTGCAGCTTGAGCTGCTTGGTAAGAAGGAATTTTTCCACTATACGGAGCTTCTCAAGCTCGGTGTAACCTGGGATACGTATTATCTCCATACGGTCGAGAAGCGGATACGGTATGCCCTGCACCGAGTTAGCGGTAGTTAAAAACATTATCTTCGAAAGATCGTAGTCGCAGTCGAGATAATGGTCGTTAAAGGTATGGTTCTGCTCTGGATCAAGCACCTCAAGCAGCGCGCTCGCCGGGTCGCCACGGAAGTCGTGCCCCATCTTATCCACTTCGTCGAGCAGAAAGACCGGGTTGTTGCTGCCGGCCTTTTTGAGCGACTGAATAACCTTACCCGGCATGCTTCCAATATAAGTCCTGCGGTGGCCGCGTATCTCAGCCTCATCCTTTACCCCTCCGAGAGAGAGACGAACAAACTTCCGGCCTGTCGCATGCGCAATGCTGCGAGCCAGAGAGGTCTTACCAACTCCTGGCGGGCCAACAAGACAGAGAATCGGGCCCTTCATCTCATCCACGAGACTCCGTACCGCAAGGTACTCGAGTATCCGCTCTTTGACCGGTTTGAGGCCGTAATGGTCCTGATCGAGCACATCTTCTGCAGCGTCGAGATCCTTACTCTCTTCGGTCACATCGTTCCAGGGAAGACCTACGATCCAGTCTATAAAGTTTCTGGAGACGGTCGCCTCGGCAGACATCGGAGACATCATCTTGAGCTTCTTCAGCTCCTGCCGGGCCTTCTTTGTCGCCTCCTTGCTCATCTTCTTCGCCTTTATCTTCTCTTCAAACTCGGTAACCTCGCCCTTGAAGTCGTCCTTCTCGCCAAGCTCTTTCTGTATAGCTTTCATCTGCTCGCTCAGGTAGTACTCCTTCTGGGTCTTCTCCATCTGTTTCTTGACCCTCGAGCGTATCTTCTGCTCCACCTCAAGAATCTCTATCTCGCTCTCCATGATGGAGTAGAGCCTCTCAAGCCTCTTAACGGGGTTCGATATAGCGAGAAGCGCCTGCTTCTCTTCGAGTTTTACCGTCAGGTGAGATGCTATGGTATCGGCAAGGCGTCCAGGCGTCTCGATAGAGGTAACGGAAACAATCATCTCCGGTGGAATCCGCTTGTTGAACTTGACGTAAGACTCGAAAGACCTGATGGTTGAACGCACGAGGGCCTCTGCCTCCACGGTCTCTCCGCCGGTCTCGTCAACCTCTTCGGCCTCGACCATGAAACACTCGTCATCGTCTATATACTCCTTGATCTCGGCCCTTTGCTTACCCTCGACCAAAACCTTGACGGTTCCGTCCGGAAGCCTGAGCAACTGAAGTATCGTACCGAGCGTACCGACGTTGTAGATATCGGATCTCGACGGGTCCTCAGTCTTCGCCTTCTTCTGTGCAGCAAGCAGTATCGCCTTGTCGTCGCCCATTGCACGCTCTAAAGCGGCTATGGACTTCTCTCTGCCGACAAAGAGCGGAACGACCATATACGGAAAGATTATTATATCTCTTAAGGGTATTAATGGGACTATGAGCTTATCCTTCTCCAACTCTCCCACCTCCATCTTCTTTTATATATAAAAACATCTGTACAGTTATCATCGCATGTAGATACGGTCCACACCTATCATAACACTCGCCACTCGCGTGACCAGAACTACACAATAGGATTTATAGAAAAAGAGGGGCGTAAAAGCCCCCTCGCCTTCAAAGTATACCGTGGAAAATAGGTTTTGCAGCGAAAATCGTAACCGCCTAAAGTATAGTTAAGTACGGGACACCAGCTTAAGACTCCGGTCTTACAGGTCAACTCCCCAACTCCGATAAACTCAACAGCCCCTCAACTACCGGCCTCCAGTTACAGGCCCTCATACGATACAACTCCGGCTGGATAACAGAACCCCGGCAAAAAAAGATTCCCGGTTAATAAAAGAGCCCCGGCTGAGTACCGGTGAAGAGCGAATCAGGCAGTTTCAGCCCTATTGCCATAAACGATAATAGGCTTTGCCTTATCGGTAATAACATCTTCGTTAATTATACACTCTTTTATATTATTCTGCGACGGCAGTTCGTACATCGTGTCGAGCATAGCCGTTTCGAGTATAGCCCTCAGCCCCCTCGCCCCGGACTTCCTGCTCAGGGATTCCCTGGCAACTGCGGAGCGGGCGCCGTCTGTAAATTTCAGTTTAACGTTCTCCAGCTCAAAGAGCTTCTGGTACTGCTTGATTATAGCATGCTTCGGCTCGGTCAGAATCCTTACGAGGTCATGTTCAGAGAGCTCATTAAGAGTCGCAATAACAGGAAGACGTCCCATGAACTCGGGAATCAGGCCGTACCCGAGAAAGTCCTGCGGCTCTACCATATAGAGCAGCTTTGCAGAGTCCTTCTCTACGTTGACATGCTTCTTTACCTCGGAATTAAAACCGACGGTCCTCTTTCCGACCCTCTGGGCTATAATATCGTCGAGCCCGGAGAAAGCACCTCCGCAGATAAAGAGTACATTCGAGGTATCTACCTGCAGGAACTCCTGCTGCGGGTGCTTGCGTCCGCCCTTAGGCGGCACGTTTGCAACCGTACCCTCTATAATCTTCAATAGAGCCTGCTGCACGCCCTCACCGGAGACGTCTCTGGTGATCGACGGGCTATCGCTCTTGCGAGATATCTTATCTATTTCATCTATGTAGACAATACCGCGCTGTGCCCGCTCAATATCATAATCGGCATTCTGAAGCAGGCTCAGTATTATGTTCTCTACATCCTCACCGACATAACCGGCCTCTGTAAGGGTTGTGGCGTCGGCAATGGTAAAGGGTACGTTGAGAACCCTTGCGAGCGTTTGAGCCAGAAGGGTCTTTCCTGAGCCTGTAGGGCCGACAAGGAGAATATTCGACTTCTGTATCTCTACATTGCCGATTGCCGTCTTCGCCTCTATCCGTTTATAGTGATTATGAACCGCAACAGAGAGGACCTTCTTGGCATGATCCTGGCCGATAACATACTCATCGAGCGTGGTCTTTATCTCCATCGGCTTGGGAATCTTCTGGTCGTGCTTCTTAAACTCCTCTTTTTCGTACTCTTCCGCTATAATATCGTTGCACAGCTCTATACACTCGTCGCAGATGTAGACCAGTGGCCCCGCTACAAGTTTACGAACCTCATCCTGGCCTTTGTTGCAGAATGAGCAGGTTAGGTAACTACTGCCTTTTTTATTCATTTGAGCTACTTTCCTCTGGTATCAGAATTTAACAGCCTTGTGTCGCCACTTAACCGGTACTATTATGACTGATATTATATCGTCAAAAAAGAGTATATTCTGAAGCAAATATCGTTCTAATCCTTCTTTTCGTCCTTGTTTTCGTCACTCGGAGAGACAAAAAGCCTCTTTTCGATGACTGAATCAATTATACCATACTCTTTTGCCTCCTGCGAGGTCATAAAGAAATCCCTCTCAGTATCGACATAGAGCTTCTCTCTTTCCTGATTAGTATGCTTCATCAGTATCTTGGTAAGCTCTTCACGTATTCTCAGTATCTCCTTGGCCTGAATATCTATATCGGTCGCTTGTCCCTGCGCTCCGCCTAGCGGCTGGTGAATAAGAACGCGCGCATTAGGCAGCGCAAACCTCTTGCCGGCCGCTCCGCCTGCCAGAAGAACCGCGCCCATCGAGGCGGCCTGACCTATACAGATTGTAGTGACATCGGGCTTGATATACTGCATGGTATCGTAGATTGCTAGCCCGGCGCTTACGACTCCGCCCGGTGAGTTCACATACAGATGTATGTCCTTATCCGGGTCCTCACTCTCAAGAAAGAGCAGCTGGGCAATAATCAGGTTTGCAACATTATCGTCCACACCGCTGCCGAGAAAAATGATCCTGTCTCTAAGGAGCCTCGAAAAGATATCATACGCCCTCTCTCCACGGCCTGTCTGCTCTACCACCATTGGAACCAGCATAAAAAAACCTCCGTTACTTGTAAAGCTGCCTTTGGATTGACTCTATACCCGTTGAACGGCCATGTGACAGCGAATGTATAAAAACTGAAGCACCTGTGCGCCTCGGATAAACCTGGGCTAAGCCTTCTTCTGCTCTGCTATTATAATGTCGAATGCCGCCTCGTGCTTAAGACCGTCCTCGATAACTCCGAGAGACCCCTCCTGCTCTATGCGCTCCATTAGCGACTCGTAAGGAATCTGCCTCTGCTCTGCCAGATGTCTTACGGCCTTATCGACCTCCTCAGTCGAAACCTCAAGGTTTTCAGACGCCGAGATAGAGTCCAGTACGATATCCTCTCTAACACGCCTTTCAGCCTCGCTCCTGTACTTCTCCTTCAACTCATCGGGCCCGAGATTAGCATCTTCAGGGTCCATATTACCGGCTTTCATACTGTCTACAATATTATTTAGTATGACCGAATGGTACCTGTCCACAAGGCTGGTCGGGAGTTCGAACTGATGTTTCTCTATCAGTTTATCGAGGATCTCCGTCTTTATCCGCTCCTTCTCACTCTCCGCCTTTACAGAGACCAGATCGTCGGCCACCTTCTTGCGAAGGGTCTCGAGGCTCTCCTCGTTAAGGTCCTTGGCAAACTCGTCGTCTATATCCGGCAGCCTCTTTTCCTTGACGGCTTTTACCGTAATCTTGAAGAGCGCGTCTTTATCGGCAAGCTCTTTATCCTTGTACGTCTCGGGAATCTTAAGGGTCACCTCTTTAACCGTATCCTTCTTTACTCCCTTTACCGCAGTATCAAAACCGGGAAGCGGGGTATTGCTGCCTATCATTACCGGAAAATCATCGGCCTTAATATCATCTACGGGTTTGCCGTTCACAGAGGCCTCAAAGTCTACGGTAACAAGGTCGTTGTCCGCCCCCGCTCTGTCGACTTCAACGTACTCTACTCTCGACTCTGCAAGTCTGGAGAGCGCATCCTCTACATCTGCATCGCTAACCTCGGTCTCCTGCTTAGAAAGCTCCATACCCCTGTAGCCCTCTATCTTGACGTCCGGAGAGACCTCACAGGTCGCAACATAGGTCAGGTCCGCATTGCTGTCGATTTTCAACGATTCAAAATCGATTTCGGGGTTACCGGCCGGCGACAAGTTGTTATCACGTACCGCTTTTGTGTACGAAAGCTCCACCAGGCGCCCGGAGACGTCGGCCATAACACTCTCGCCGAACTTTGCCTGCAGCACGCCGCGCGGCACTGCGCCCTTTCTAAATCCTGCAATCGAGGCCGTGGACTTGAGATTGCGGTAAGCGGAATCTATCTCTGACTTTACGGTCTCCTTGGGTACCGTAATAGTCAGGCGCTTTTTGACCGTGCTGATCTCCTCTATAGCGACCTTTATTTCTATATCCGTATTTCCGTGATGCTTGTGATCATGTGCATGATCGTGCTTATGTTTTGCCATCAAAACTTCCCCTTTACGCTGTGCTATAAGAATATAAGTACTTAAAAGATGGTGCGAGAGGGGGGACTTGAACCCCCACGGTTGCCCACCAGATCCTAAGTCTGGCGCGTCTGCCAATTCCGCCACTCTCGCAAAAAACGATCTCTCCCGTGCCCTGCTTAGAGTGGAGCACCGGTTATAAAGATAGTACCCGGCAGCATCAAAGTCAAATAATGAAACTTCACACCACTTCTCTGGTCTAACTTTCAGGCAATTTGCCCGTATCTATAAAAAAAACCCCGCCTTAATAGGGGGTCACTATACCAACCTAAACTACGCTATTTAAAAAAACAGAGCAGAAAACGAATTCATTATATTTAATTCAAAGCTACCATGCAATAAAAAAAGAGAAGGGCTGAAGCGGGCTTTACTACCCCGTGGAAAACCTGCGAGCCTAGCTGCCGAGTTTGAACCTCATAACACCATCCATAAGCCTGTTATTCAGTTTTGTCATCACTTCGACCGCCTTCATCGTCTCAAGAGCCTTCTCTATATTCTCATTCGATACGTCGTGCACGGAAGCAGCAGACCCGAGCAGGGCAACGATAATACGACTCTGCTCATTCACCACGGAACTGATCTGCGTCAGCAGCCCCTCCACCTCTTCCATTGCTGCAGTGACCTCCTTACCGGCCTTCAACTGCAACTTTGCCGAACTGCTGGCCTTATATACGGTCTCACTCATCCTCTCGGTCGAGCGGTTAATCAATTCGCTACCGCGCGCATGCTCCTGCGAGGCGACAACAATCCTTCTCGTCACTTCGGCGATCTTCTCCGTTGCCTCTATTACCATGTGGCTACCCTTGGCCTGATCCGCTGAAGCCCTCGATATCTCTCGGACAATCGTTGTAGATCGTTGCGCACTCTTAACGATCTTCTTGAGCCCCTCTCCTGCTTCGTTAGAGAGTTTAACTCCCTCTTCCACACTCTGAACCCCGCGTTCCATGGCAGCGGCAGCCCTGTCACTCTCATGGTCAACAGCATGAATTATCTCTGTAACCTCCTTGGCGGAGGTCGTAGTCCGCTCTGCAAGATCCTTTATCTCATTGGCAACAACACTAAAACTCTTGCCCTCACCACCGGATTGAGCGGCTATTATAGCGGCATTGATGGCAAGCAGGTTGGTCTCTTCGGCAACATCCCTTATAACATCGAGAATCTTGCCTATCTCCTTAATCCTGCCGTGAAGGTTGCTCGTTATACGGCTCGACTCCGTCGTAGCCTCCTTAATCCTCAACATACCTTCTATAGTAGAGTCAACGGCAGTCATGCCGCTGCTTGCGTCTTTTATCACCTCATCGGCAAACCTGTCACCTTCCGACGCATTCGCCTCCACCTCTTTTATTCTGGCATTTATATCCTCCATAGAGGAGCTGACCTGCACGATCGCCGAGGAGAGATTCTCGACGTTTTCACTCACCTCTTTTATGGATAACGTCATCTCTTTTGTGGAACGCGAAGTCTCATCAACACTGATAGAGAGGCTATCGGTATTGTCTATCACGTCTATGGTTGAAGCGCCAAATTCGAGCAACGCCGAGTTGCCCTTATCAATAGCCTCCGTAAATGAGTTAGCAAAAGAGCTGATCTCTTCCATCGAGGTATTGGCATCCTCCATGCTGGTAACCATACCCTCTAGCTGAGAGGCCTGGTGCCGTGAAGCATCTAACACCTTCTTCGTATTATTGTCGACTGTTCCGGAGGCACTCTGCATAGAGTCCGAGGCGCTTCTGATCTCTCCTATAATCGTCTGGAGGTTACTCACAACCTCATTTGTCCGCACTGCAAGGTCGCCTATCTCATCGTCGGAGTTTACATCAGCGGCAGCCGTAAGGTCCCCGAGCGCGAGGCGCCGAGTCACTTCTACGACTTTTGTTACTGGTGTAATTATTATGCGGCGAATAAAAGCGAGCCCGACGAAAGCCATGCTTACCACTATGACGAAACCGTAACCGATTGCGCGCCAAATATCGCCCATGGCGGAACTCATCTCCGACTCTATCGGTATAACGACCTCTAAAGCTCCAATGGCGTCGCCTATGCTGTAACTCTTGCCGGTTTTAGCGCTGAAACTGTTATGACAGCTGACACAAGTCTCAGAAGTAGCAATATCAGGCACCATGTACCTGACGGACTCTTTACCGTTAAACTTCTCAAAGACGTAATGGCGCGTATCGGTTCCGGCAGCGAAGATTCTTAACGCTTCACGCTGAAATGAATCAACCGGTGTGCTCGATGGGTTAACAGGCGCGAGACTCTTCAACTGGATTGTAAAACCGGCGCCTTCCGTACCGAGCGACTCAGTCACCTCGCGCAGATATGTAGAAGGCAGAGGAATGGCATTATCAATATCGTGGTAGTTATCTTTAACAACCATACCGGCATCGAGCGCCCGCTTTACCACCGTGGACGTATAGAGACGCCGGTCTGCGGTTATCTGTCGCGCAAGAATATTCACTGTGGTCAGCGCCATCCTGCGGGTCTGCTCTATACGTTCGTAATAGATGTAGACGGAGTAGACACCGAAGATGAAGGCCCATACAATGGCTGCGAAGATCAGTATCTTAGCCCTGATGCCGAATCTCATCCAATAAGTACCTTAATTAATATGGAAAACCGTATTCCCGGCGTACTGTGTTAATAACCTGCCAGGCAGTACGCAAGAAGAACCGAGAGCGTATTACCGATACCTGTTTATAACGGCATAATAGAGCAGAACTGAAGCCGTAATAAAGGGAGTAAAAACCGACAAGTCCATTATATTACAGGGCTAACCATTTACAAGGTTTTTATTCCAAATGGCGTCGAGCCCTGCATGCGTAAAGTAGTCTCGCCCCTCTTGCCCCTCTTTATCAATTTGAGCAAAGAGCGGCTTATAATAACATGGGACAAAAAAAAACGGGCTGACCGAAAAACCGGTCAGCCCGTCTATTGCTAACTTATATTGCAGCTTAGAACTTTGCGAGAAGCTGGAGATATGCAAAGTCCTGATCTTCGGCATTAGCGGAACCTACCGAAGTGTCGATCACATCGTCAGTGAAGTAGCGGGCCCATCCAGCCTGCAGACCTACTGCCTTGTTGATCTTGTAGTTGGCTACGAGATCTAACTCGCTACCTACTTTGTCCTGAGTACCGGTTGCGTTAGCAGCTATGAGGCTTGCGCTGGTGTTCCAGTTGCCAGCGCCGTATACGGCATCAGTCTTCTCGTCAAGACCGAACAGCCAGTATGCAGCCTTAACCGTGAGCTGATCGTTAACGTTAGCCTGTGCCTTGAAGCCATGAGCGTTCATGTTTCTCCAGCCCTGCCTGTCGGCGATACCGAAGTGGCCGTGGTTGGTCGGGAAGAGGTTACTGAAGGTCTCAAGCTTGTTGTCAGTGCTGTTACCGTCACCGGAAGCAGAGGCGTACTCGTAGCCGAACTTGATCATGTTGGAGTTGTTCGGAAGAGCGTAACCGAGCTTGATGGCGTATGCGAGAGCATCGATGTCAAGAGTGGTGGCACCCTTCACTTCACCGGTCTGAAGCGCTACTTCACCAGTGTAGGTTACGCCTATGCCAGGTACGTTACCATTGAGCCTACCACCGTAGGTCCACATCGTCTGAACATCGTTGATACCGGTAACCGAGGTCTGGCCGTTGGTTACCATCTGAGTGGAACTGGAGTCTCTGAGAAGCATTGCGTAGAGATCGAGAGTGTTGTTAGGGATGGTCTTTACGGTTACCTGACCAACGTAGAAATCCTGGTCCCTGTCACCGTTGCCAACCTCATTGATCTTGGAAGAGATGAGCAGTATGTCGGCTGAGTCTCCAGCAGCGTAGTCGAGGCGAAGGGCGTCGAAGCTACGTCCATTCTGGTTCCATCCGAATGCGCCCACGAGTCTCTGGTCGCCGAGGTTGATCTCCTGACGGCCAGCAGTAAGAGCTACGCCGGTGCCGAGAAGGTTCTTGAGGTTCAAGGAAGCCTCATGTACGTCGAGGTGGTAGGAACCGCTCTCGGTAAGAGCAGGTCCGCCGGCTCCAGCCTGAGCAGAACCCCAGTCCCTGGTGTCCTGTATTGTTACCTTTACGGTAGTGTCGTCGGTTGCAGCAGCGTTGGCGGTAAGCCTTGTTCTCTGGTGCCATACAGGGTCGTTGTTGTCGCCCTTGGTGAAGGTGGCGTGAGCCCTGGACTCGCCCCTCAGCTTGTAGCTACCGCTGAAAGTTACATCAGAAGCAGTTGCCGCTACCGGAAGCACCATCGCAGCAGTAATAGCAGCCGCAAAAACTGACAAAAGTAATCTCTTCATACTTACATCCTCCTTAGTGTTGTGATAATGGTAAAAAAATTAGCGTGTCTTAAGTCTTTCTACTGCTTATATACTGCAAAGAGCCTGATGATGCCTACGTCTTATAAAACCTGTCTCGTCCCGGTGTCCGGGGTAGCATTGTAGAGGATACCCCTGTAGCGGCGTTCTATCTGTGACGTTCGTCACAGTTCAAGTCAACCGTCTTTTACGTCTTGCTGCTCTTCTCTACAACTTGTGCTTGTCTACTGATGATAGACCCGTAGATTCATGTGTTCGGGAGATTCTAACATCATGTCAGAGCATTGCAAGTATTATTTTTAATTTCGGGTAAAGTTTTTTTACAGCCATTTCTGCCTTCACGCCCATGCGAGCCCCCTACTCGTAAAACGTGACGGGAAGCTGCCGGAGCGATCAAACTCTCCGTGTCCCCTCAAGAAAGTTGCCTTACTTATACACAACGGAGTGGTGGCTGTCAAGCGTTATTCCCGTTTTTTATTTTTTTTTTTACAGCACCCCCGGCATCCCATAACGAGGGCTAATCTCAACCCGGTGCTCACCATCAACCTCAGTCGAATTTCCAGCTCTTTTTCCGGCCATTCCATATCAACCAAGAGCCAGCAGTACGGAATCGCCGACATGACAGCAATCAAAAGTTTATCGGTACATCATTGAAAAACTTTAGGGCAAAGAAGAAAAAAATTACTCAAACGATACCGGCCCTCAAAAGATCGTGCAGGTGAACGACACCTACAACCTTTCTGCTACCATCCTCTTCAACAAAGAGCGCGGTTATAGAATACTCTTCCATCAACCGTATGGCCGACTCCGCGAGCGCCGTACCCTTTATGCTTTTTGGCCTCAACGTCATCACCTCTTCCACGCGCTGCGCCAGCACGTCTCCGCCGCGCTCTATCGCGCGGCGCAGGTCTCCGTCGGTAACAACACCCGTAAACCTCTCTCCCTTGAAGACACCTACTAGGCCCAGCCGCTTCTCGGTCATCGGTATTATCGCGTCCCTCATCAGCGTACCTGCCTTAACCCTTGGCAACTCTTCGCCCGTATGCATAAGTTCCTCTACCTTTAAGAGCCTGCGTCCAAGGCTGCCTGCCGGATGGAGGCTCGCAAAATCCTCGGCGCCAAAACCTCTGCGCTCAAGTAACGCTACGGCGAGAGCGTCTCCCATAGCGAGCGTCGCAGTGGTGGAGGCAGTGGGTGAGAGGCCGAGAGGACACGCCTCCTCTTCTACGCTCACGTCTAGCGTAACATCCGAATAACGCGCAAGCGTGGACTTTGCACCACCGGTCATAGCAACCATGCCGAGGCCCATCCTCTTTACGATCTGTATTATCGCGAGCAGCTCTTCGGTCTCTCCTGAGTTGGAGACGGCAAGAAGAACGTCACCGGCGCCGAGCACACCGAGGTCTCCGTGCACGCCCTCTGCCGGATGGAGGAAAAAAGCGGGCGTACCGGTTGAAGCGAGAGTTGAAGCGATCTTCTGGCAGATGATACCGCTCTTGCCCATGCCGGTAACAACCACCTTGCCCTCTGCCCCGAACATCATCTCTACTGCGCGGGAGAAGTCGCCGTCGATCCTCTTCGCCAGGTCCCTCACCGCGCGGGCCTCGATGGAGAAGACACGTTTTGCAGCAGTTATCTCTGGTGCTCTCTTCATTACTCTATTTCCCGGCTCTATATTAACGTTGATTAAAAAGCTTTGTTGCACAAGAGACTCTTTCTCATGAAACTCTTTCACATGAAACTCTTTCACATGAAACTAAAGCGGATCTCTCTTCGGCGTTGCAGCCTCTATGGCAATCAGCTCTTCTAGTATAAGACGTACGTCGGAGAGCGCAACAGAGTTAGGCCCGTCGCAAAGAGCTCGCTCGGGGTCCGGGTGAACCTCCATAAAAAAGCCGTCCACACCAACCGCCGCCGCACCGCGGGCAAGGTAGCGGGCCATTTCCCTGTCGCCACCGGAAGTAGCGCCAGCGCCCGAAGGCCTCTGTACGCTATGGGTGGCGTCAAAGATTACCGGCGTGCCTGTGCGCCTCATCAACGGAATTGACCTGAAGTCCACCACAAGGTTATTGTAACCGAAGCTCACGCCCCGCTCGGTCAGCAGCACTCCGGTATTACCCGTTGAACGAACCTTCTCTACAGAATGGGCCACATCCGCAGGAGCCATGAATTGCCCCTTCTTTATATTTACGACGCAACCAGATTTTCCGGCTGCAACCAGAAGATCGGTCTGGCGGGAGAGAAATGCCGGGATCTGGATCACGTCCGCAACGCCCGCAACCTCTTCAACATCGGCGGCACAGTGGACATCAGTCAACACGGGGACCCCAAACTCCGACTTCGCGCGCTCCAGTATCCTGAGCCCCTCCTTAATACCGGGCCCCCTGAACGACTCTATAGATGTTCTGTTGGCTTTATCGTACGAGGCCTTGAAGAGAAACGAACTCGGCAGGCAGGAGGTTATCACTTTCAGCTCTTCGAGGATCTTAAGCGTGCTGCTCTCATCCTCTATTACACAAGGTCCAAGAATAAAGAGGAGCGGAGAGGTTGCACCGACCGTAACGGTATCTGCTATATTTACGTCGGCCATTTCAGGACTCCTACTTGGTGCGGCTCTTTGTGTTCTTCTTACTCTTTGGCAGAGGCGTACTCTTCTTCTTTGCAGCCTTCTTGGCAGTGGTCCTGGGCCCGCTTGCCGGCCCCTTCTTGCCAGAGAGAACTGCACGGACAAAACCCTTGAAAAGCGGGTGCGGCTTCATCGGACGGCTCTTGAACTCGGGATGGAACTGACAGGCAACAAACCACTTATGCGGTTTGTACTCCATTATCTCGACCAGGTTGCCGTCAGGGGAGAGACCGGAGAACTCGACACCCACCTTGCCAAGCGCGTCGCGGTACGAGTTGTTGACCTCATAACGGTGCCTGTGCCGCTCGGAGATATCTATCGACTTGTAAACAGAATACGCCTTGGTGCCCTGCTTAAGTTTGCACGGGTAGGCGCCGAGGCGCATGGTGCCGCCCTTATCCTCTACCGACTTCTGGTCGTCCATTATATCGACCACAGGGTGCGTGCTTTCGGGGGCGAACTCTGCGGAGTTGGCGTCAGAGAAGGAGCAGAGATCTCTTGCTATTTCGATTATAGCTACCTGCATTCCGAGACAGATGCCGAAAAACGGTATATTCTTCTCACGCACATACTTTATCGAGGCGATCTTGCCCTCTACGCCGCGCATGCCGAAACCGCCAGGAATGAGCAGGCCGTCTACGTTCTTCAGGAAATGGTGCGCCCCTCTCTTCTCAACCTCTTCGGAATCTATATACTCCAAAAGGACGCGGCAATTATTTGCGATACCGGCATGTATAAGGGCCTCGTGAAGGCTCTTGTATGAGTCGTGCAGATCTACGTACTTACCGACTATGCCTATTGTCACCTCGGCCTTGAGCCGCTCGATCTTATTTACCAGCTTCTCCCATGCATCTAGCTTCGGAGCGCGCGTCCAGATATTCAAGAGTTTTATAATCTTATCGTCCAGGGACTCGCGCCTGAAGACAAGCGGTAGCATGTAGATCGACTTAACGTCCTCAGCGGAGATGACCGCATCTTTATCGACGTTGCAAAAGAGCGCGAGTTTGTTCTTTATGTCGGTTCCTACAGGCCTGTCGGAACGGCATATCAGTATGTCGGGCTGGATACCTATCTCGCGGAGCTTCTGTACGCTGTGTTGGCTAGGTTTTGTCTTTATCTCTCCTGCCGTCGCAATGTACGGCAGAAGCGTAAGGTGAACGAAAACAACGTTCTCCCTACCGAGATCGAACCGCAACTGCCGTATCGCTTCGAGAAATGGGAGGCTCTCTATATCCCCTACCGTACCGCCGATCTCTATTATAGCTATATCGACACCATCGGCTATTGCGAGAACCTTGCCCTTTATCTCGTCCGTAACATGAGGTACTACCTGAACCGTACCGCCAAGGTAGTCACCGCGCCTCTCCTTCTTTATAATAGAGTCGTAGATCTGGCCGGTAGTAAAATTATTGCCCTTTGTAAGGCGCGCGGTAGTAAAGCGCTCGTAGTGGCCGAGGTCGAGGTCCGTCTCGGCGCCGTCGTCGGTCACAAAGACCTCTCCGTGCTGAAAAGGGCTCATCGTGCCTGGGTCTACGTTTATATACGGGTCGAGCTTCTGAATGGTTATCGTCAACCCGCGCGCCTCCAGGAGCGCACCGAGCGACGCGCTTGCAAGCCCCTTGCCGAGCGCCGAGACGACTCCGCCCGTTACAAATATAAACTTGGCCGTACTCTCTACGTTACTCTTTTTCATAATAACCTGTTGGTCCTTCTAGTCTCCGGCTGATGTCCGTCATCTTTATAATAATGAGTGAATGTGCCGCGTAACCCTTTACCCGAACCGGCTAAAGAGCTACTGCTTGCCACCGTCTCCGGTACCGGCCCCTGAACCAACCAGGGCGCGAACTCTTTCAAGATCTTCCGGGGTATCGACCGAGAGCGGATTGAACTCAGTCTCCACAACCTTAATACGTACCCCGTTTTCAAGCGCGCGAAGCTGTTCAAGTCTTTCGGCAAGCTCGTACCCAGCAGGGGCCATCCCGGCAAAGCGGAGCAGAAATTCTTTGCGATAGACGTAGAGCCCTATGTGCTTATAGACTGCGGCCTTCTTGTCGAGGCCCTTAAAACCTCCGACCGAGTACGGTATCGGGCTTCTCGAAAAGTAGAGGGCAAACCCGTCGGAGTCCGTCACCACCTTAACGGCATGCGGGCTCCGGTACTCATCCTCTTCGGTAATACGGCTCTTTAACGTGCCTAGCTCTATGGAGCCGTCAGAGAGTAACGGCTCGATCGCCGCATCTATCATATCAGGCTCTATCAGAGGCTCGTCGCCCTGAATATTAACGACTATACCGGCATCGACCGTACGGGCCGCCTCTGCAATACGGTCGGTGCCCGAGGTATGCGCTCCCGAGGTCATGACGACACTGCCGCCAAAGGCCGTAACCGCATCGAATATCCGTCTATCGTCCGTGGCTACCGTTACGGAGTCGACAAGAGACGCGGCACAGGCGCGCTCGTATACCCACTCGACCATCGGTCTGCCGCCGATGTCGGCTACGGGCTTGCCTTCGAGACGTGAAGAACCGTATCTGGCGGGGATAAATGCTGCGACTTTCATTGAGCACAATATATCAAATACAAAGCCCATGTCAACAGATACCCTCTCTTGCAAGGGCTAAAATCCACCACAACAACCCGGTAGCGGAAGAGGCGAGTCAATATTGACAGGAACGGTGCGCTATGGTACTAAAACAGATTGCGCCGGAGTGGTGGAACTGGTAGACGCGCGGGATTCAAAATCCCGTGAGAGCAATCTCGTGAGGGTTCGAGCCCCTCCTCCGGCACCACTGCTTATGTCTCATGTCAAACTCATAAGACAAACCCAGACGGTAACAGAATGGATCTCATAACCATAATTGGCCTTACGGCTGCAATTTGCACCACAGTCTCATTCATTCCGCAGGCAATTAAGATAATAAAGATTCGAGAGACACGCGACATCTCGCTACTGACCTACCTTTTTCTAGAGGTCGGAATCCTGTTGTGGCTCATATATGGAATCTCTCTCAGCAACCTTCCGTTGATATTCGCCAACACCATAACTCTGCTCTTCACGACCATCATACTCGGGTTAAAGATCAAGTTCGGCTGAATTCAGATTTTTTTTACCGAACTTACATCTGCCAGATTATTCGTCAATCCTACACCATATTGAATGCGTACCTCCTATTGGTGTTACTCCGCTTGACGTAGTTTGAAAGAAAGGTATACTCGTATTACTGTGAAATAGTCTCCCCGCCAGAAAATAATAAAAAGAATCCATACCTCTCAACATTAAACGGTTACAAACAGATAGGGTTAGCGCCTTAAAAATTCTAAAACTCATTTGTACCTCTAAACAGTGGCCAAAAATCAGATTAATGAAAAAATTCACTTAACTCGATTCAGTTTTTTTTATAAAAAAAGTTTTAAGTACTTGTGAGAAAGACCGACAATAATTATATACGACAAGTATTTGGCCAACGCCACCATGCAAAACAAGAGAAGTGAAAAATAAAGAAGGAGACAAAAATGGCTAAAACCGTAACCGCACTAAAGGACATACTCAAGCGTGAAGAGGTAGTTCTTGCAAAGCTCGTCGCGACCACCAAGATTATGGTACACAAAGACAGCAAGGCTGCGGTAAGGGCAATTATCAAGGCCAAGAAGGCTGCGATATCGGCTTACAAGAAAATTATAAAGGCAAGCGAAAAGTGCCCGGCGGTAAAACCGACTCCTTCTAAAAAATCTGCAGCAACCAAATCCGTAACCAAAAAGAAGGCAGCACCAAAGAAGGCAGCTGCAAAGAAAGCGACACCAAAAAAAGCGGCTGCTAAGAAGAAGGCCGCACCTAAGAAGGCAACCGCAAAGAAAGCGGCACCAAAAAAGAAGGCGGCTGCAAAGAAGAAAAAGTAACCTAGAAGTACTCTTTGTAACCGATACCGATACGAACAGGAACCCTGAATGTCTAGACCGAGTTGTTTCGACGTTCAGGGTTTTTTTTACCTGCGATACCTCACACCACAGACAATCCGCTCAACTGTTTCCCTTGAAATGCCATTTCATGCAAAGATTCTCTTATATACTTATAGCCTGTATGTCTGCCCACTTCTCACTTATTTAAACTTCCGATCACCTGTAACCGGCTGTTTTTCTCCGAGCAGATATTCTATTTCCTGATTAATGAATATTTACTTGACTGTTCAGTTTTCAGATACTATCCTTTGGCCATGAAAAAGAACAGAAAGAAAATTAAAGAAGAGATCCTGAACGCCGCCAACAGAAGGTTCGGCCACTACGGTTACTCAAAGACCACTATGGCCGAGATAGCGACGGACTGTTCAATGAGTGCGGCAAACCTCTACAGGTACTTCCGCGACAAATCGGCGATCGGTGCCGGCATTGCGAGCAGGTACTTCAAAGTGGAGATCGAGCTTTTAAACACGGTTGCCGACAACACCGAGTTAACGGCTGCACAAAGAGTTCAAGAGTACATACTGACTCCCGTCCGGTACAACTTTAAAGAGTTCAACGACAGCCCGGAGATAATGGAGCTTGTCGAACATATCTGCACAGACGGTGCCGGACTTATAGAAAACCACCGAAATGAAAAAATAGGCATACTCTCAAAGATACTAACCTCCGGGGTACAGAGCGGCGAATTTGTGATTGAAGACCTTGAAGAGACCGCGACCTCAATCCATATAGCCACACTCGTCTTTCACGCAACCCCGCTATTTCTTATGTTCAAAAATCATTGTTCAACAGAAGAGGAGATGGTAACTATGGCCGAGAAGGTCGCGTGCCTGATGCTTAAGGGTATAACCAGGGCGGATAAGCGAAGAAAAGACAAGAGATGAGATACGCAGAGACGATAATACGCCTCCGGTGGCTGGTCGTAATAGTAAGCCTCGCCTCGGTTATCGGTACAGGTTACGGCATGGGGCGCCTCGGTTTTGAAAGCGACGACCGCGTCTTCTTCTCCTCCGACAACCCGCAGCTCATGGCGTTAGAAGAGTTCGAAAATACCTACAACAAAGAGTCGAACGTAATAGTGGTGATCGAACCTAAAGAGGGTGACGTCTTTACGGCCTCGACTCTAAGCGCGATAGAAGAGCTTACGGAGAGCTCGTGGCAGTTGCCGTACTCCTCAAGAGTAGACTCAATTACCAACTACCAGCACACGATAGTTGAAGAGGACGACCTCATTGTAGGCGATCTTGCTGTCGGTGCCGAGGCATACGGGGCAGAAGAGCTCAAGTCCGTTAGGGACATCGCCCTGAATGAACCGATGCTGGTAAACAGGATAATCTCCCCCGACGGCACCATGACCGCGGTGTTCACGACCATACTCAAACCGGAAGACAAGGACGTAATCGTCGAGGTAGACACCTTCGCCGACGAGATGATCGAAAAGTTCAAGGAGAAGCACCCGGACCTCAACATCTATACCACAGGCGCAATCCCTTTCGACATGGCTTTCTCGGAGGTCAGCCAGCAAGATATGTCGAGCCTCATTCCTGCCATGTTCTGCGTGCTCGTAGTAGGTATCTACCTCTTCATCCGCTCGATTTCCGGCACGCTAGCCACTGTGATCGTAATCGTCTTCGCCGCAGTCGCTGCAATGGGGCTTGCCGGCTGGTACGGCATAAGCATAACAGCGCCTACCGGAATGGCGCCGATAATAATCCTCACCATCGCTGTTGCCGACTCGGTACATATACTGACGACCATGCTGCAGGAAATGCGGCGCGGACGCACCAAGCACGAAGCGATAGTAGAGTCGATGCGGATAAACCTGATGCCGGTCTTCCTTACCAGCGTTACCACGGCCATCGGTTTCCTCTCCATGAACTTCTCCGACGCCCCGCCTTTTAGAGACCTCGGCAACATGGCTGCAACAGGGGTCGGCGCGGCCTTCCTCTTCTCCGTACTGCTGCTGCCGGCTGTAATGGCTATACTGCCGGTAAGGATCTCGGCACGCGCACGAACAAAAGCCGAAAACAATCACACCTTCACCGAACGGCTCGGAGAGTTCGTGGTCAGACACAGAAGAGTGCTCTTTGCAGGCATGTCGGTCATAATCATCATAACAGGGACCGGGGTACTTAGGCTCGAACTCGACGACAAATTCCGCGAGTACTTTGACGAAAGGTACGCTATCCGCACCGAGACAGACTACGTCTCTCAGAAGTTCATGGGCATGGACGCTATCGAGGTATCACTGCCAGCCGGCTCGGAAAACGGTATCAACGAACCCGATTATCTCAATTCGGTTGAGAAGCTCGCCAACCATATGCGCGCAACGGAAGGCGTGGTGCATGTAAACGCGATAACCGACATAGTAAAGAAGCTCAACAAGACTATGCACGCGGACGACCCCGCCTACTACACCATTCCCGATGAACGGAACCTCATCGCTCAGTATCTGCTGCTCTACGAGATGTCGCTGCCCTTCGGGCTCGACCTCAACAGCACGCTGAACATAGATAAGTCGGCCTCGCGCATCACCATAACATTAGAAGATATGAGCGCCGTAAATATGCGCAGGATAGAGACCGAACTGGCAGAGTGGATGAAGGTGAACACTCCTGAAATCTACTCATACCCAACCGGTCTTTCACTCATGTTCGCACATATATCGGAGCGTAATATCAACGGCATGCTCACGGGCTCGGCAATAGCCCTTGTGCTGATCTCCGGCATACTGATACTCGCGCTCAGGTCTCTCAAAATAGGCCTTATCAGTCTCATACCTAACCTCTTTCCGGCCTTTATGGCCTTCGGACTCTGGGGTTATACTTTCGGACAGGTCGGCCTCGCAGTCTCGGTCGTCTCGGTAATCAGCCTCGGCATAGTCGTAGACGATACCGTGCACTTTCTGAGCAAGTACTTAAGGGCGAGAAGAGAGCACAACATGGAGACCGAAGATGCGGTCAGGTATACCTTCAAGACTGTTGGCACGGCGATAATCACAACTTCGGTGGTACTGACCGCCGGCTTTCTGGTACTCACCCTCTCCGGTTTCAGAGTCAACCTCTCGATGGGGCTGCTTACGGCCTTTGCAATCAGCTTCGCCCTCTTTTCCGACCTCTTCTTTCTACCTCCCATGCTCATGTGGTTCGAGAGAAGGCGTTAACTCGATTTTTGGAATTTTATTGTTCCGGACTTTCATGCAGACCTGACTTATTCAGGCCAGATTTATTCAGAATGGAGACCATCTAATGAAAAAGATTACTCTTATCGCCCTGCTCTTCTTATTCGGCGCTGCACTCTTTAGTACAAACGAAACCGCCGAAGCAGAGCCCATAACCCCGGAAGATAAAGGACTAGCGATAGCTATTGAGGCGAACAGAAGGGGCAACGGCTTCGGGGACATGAGCGCAGAGATGCTTATGACGCTTAAGAACCGGCACAACAAAGAGAGCAAACGGAACCTCAGGATCAAGACCTTAGAGGTACCCGACGACGGGGACAAGTCGATCTCGATCTTCGACAACCCCAAAGACGTAAAGGGCACGGCATTTCTTACGCTCTCCCATAAGACCGGCGACGACGACCAGTGGCTCTACCTGCCGGCGCTAAAAAGGGTTAAGCGGATCAGTTCTTCGAACAAATCGGGTTCCTTTATGGGCAGCGAATTCGCCTACGAAGACCTCTCCAGCCAGGAGGTGGAGAAGTACACCTACAAGTACCTAAGGGACGAAGAGTACGCCGGACAAGACTGCTTCGTAAACGAACTCGACCCTGTCCACCCGAAATCCGGTTACTCGCGCCAGATAGTCTGGATGGACAAAAAAGAGTACAGAACGCTAAAGGTCGAGTACTACGACAAAAAGAATGCGCTCTTAAAGACTCTGACGATGAGCGGTTATACATTATACATCGACAAATACTGGCAGCCGGATGAGATGAATGTGATCAACCACACAAACGGCAAATCGACGCGCCTTGAGTGGAAAGATTATAAATTCAGAAGCGGGCTCAAGGACAAAGATTTTACCAAGAACGCATTAAAGAGAGTACGCTAAACTCTTTCATTTTTAATACCGTTTGTCATATTGGATTAAAAGGATAAACAATAGCTATATGGCCAAATACCCATTCATACAGTTTCGGGCAGTACTTGTATCACTCTGCACGCTCTTGAGCCTCTGCACAGCACAGCAGGCGTACGGCGCCGGAGAGCTCTCTGGCTACGTCGCCTTCGAAGCCAACCTCTTTGCCCACGCTCCGCTTTACGAAGCGCAGAAGAACCATGCGGTCTCGCTTAGCTTTAAGCCGGAGTACTATCACGAGTGGCAGAGTGGCGACCGCTCTGTTACCTTCACACCGTTTATCAGACTAGACAGCGCCGACCCTGAACGTACCCACTTCGACATACGTGAACTTTTCATGTTATCGGTCTACGAAAGATTCGAACTCGGCATCGGCCTCAGGAAAATCTTCTGGGGGGTAACCGAGTCGCAGCACCTGGTAGACATAATAAACCAGACCGACGCGGTAGAGGCCACCGACGGCGAAGAGAAGCTCGGCGCCCCTATGTTCAGCATGAGCGTACAGTTAGAATCCACCGCAAACGACAACCTCGGCACTCTCGACATCTATATACTGCCGTGGTTCAGGGAACGGACCTTTATCGGTAAAAGAGGCCGTCTGAGGGGGGCGCTCAGAGTCGACTCCGACCAGACGAGTTACGAGGCCGACGCCGAAGAGCGGCACATCGACCTGGCGATGCGCTGGAGCCGTTCAATAGGGGATTATGACATAGGGCTATCGTACTTTACAGGAACCGGGCGCACGCCTACGCTTACCGTCGGTACCGACTCAAACGGCGAGACCGTCTTTATTCCGCGCTACATCCTGATAGATCAAGCTGGAATAGCGGTTCAGAAGGTACATGAAGACTGGCTTCTAAAACTCGAAGCAATAGCGAGAAGCGGCGAGGGTGATACGTACGGGGCATGGACCGGAGGGTTCGAGTACAGTATGAGCGCGGTAATGGGAACCCACGTAGATGTAGGCATTCTCGGCGAATGGTCGCACGATACGCGCGGCAACGGGGCCGCCACCCCGCTGGAGGACGACCTTATGTTCGGGCTACGCATAGCGGTAAACGACATAGGAGGCACCGAAGCGCTCTTCGGCATTGTTCAGGATATCGACACGTCCGCACGTAGCATCTTTCTCGAATCATCCAAGAGATACGGCGACCACCTTAGGATAAGCCTTGAGGCTAATATCTTCTCGGAGATTCCGGCAAACGACCTGCTCTTTGGACTTCGTGACGACGACTTCGTTAAATTTGAAGCCGCCTACTGGTTCTAACCCGGCAGCCGGTTGACAAACAGGCCGCCGGGGTATAAGTTTAAATCAACAGAGTTTAACGGAGTTTAACCGTAACAGCCGGAATAGATGGAGGGCAAGGAAATATGGCTTTAAAATTGTACCAGTTCGAAAGCTGCCCGTACTGCAACAAGGTGCGTGGAGTACTCGGCGAAAAAGGTCTTGAGTATGAAAAGGTCGAGGTACCCCTGGACAGAGAAGATAGAACCGAACTTGTGGAAGTTTCGGGACAGCTGATGGTACCGGTTCTTGTGGACGGCGAGACCGTTATTAACGACTCCGGGAAGATTATAGACTACCTCAATGAAAAGTACTGAGGCGCCCTCTCCTCTATAAAATCGATCACCTTCTCTTCAAGCCTCACACCGTCGAGCGAGTTAATCTCCTGGACTCCTGTGGGACTTGTTACGTTTATCTCGGAGACATAACCGCCTATTATATCGAGGCCCGCAAAGTATATCCCGTCCTGCGCGAACCGGTCTGCAAGCAGGCTCACTATTTTGTGGTCCCTTGCGGTCACTTCCGTCTTCACACACTCTGCCCCGACATGAATATTGGCCCTGTGCTCATCGGCTGAAGGTACCCTGAGCACCGCTCCTATAGCTTCGCCGTGCAGGACTATCAGCCTCTTGTCCCCATCCCTTATTTCAGGTATATACCTCTGGGCGAGAATCTGCTTGGTCCCATGCGCGGTTACCGTCTCGATCACCGCGTTCATGTTCCTGTCATCGTCGTGCACCACAAAGATACCGGACCCGCCGCAACAATCGAGAGGCTTTACCACCATTATGCCGCCAACCGACTTCATGAAACCCTTGAGCCTGCCAGAATCGCTCGTTACCATATACTCCGGAATTACGTCCGGAAAATTGAGAGCATAAAGCTTCTCATTCGCCTCCCTGATACCCCTCGGACTATTGACTACCAAGACCTCACGCTCAATGAAACCGGTCAGGTATGTAGAGTAAAGGTACTCCATATCGAACGGAGGGTCTTCGCGCATAAAGAGCACATCCATGGTGGCGAGATCTACATCTTCGGGCTCTGCCATGCAGAACCACTTCTCCCCTTCCCTTTGGCATGCATCGCGAAAAGAGACCTTCGATATACGCCCCATAACACGCCCGGCATCGAGATAAAGGTCTCCGGGCAGCATATGGTAGATATTGTGCTGCCTCAGCGCGGCCTCGCGCATCATAACGTAGGTCGTATCTTTATGTATATCGATCCGCTCTAGCGGGTCCATGAGAAAAACTACTTCGAGTCGCTTCATAATCAGAATATCCCCTCTGGTTCATTTGGTAAAAACAGAAGTCACTATTATAAATAATACTGCCGCCTTTGTAAACTCTTACGATTTGTTGCCGATAAAGATTAAAGAGTTATTTACAGACTTAAAGCAGCTGAAAATCTGCTATAGTTTATAAAAGTTTATATAAAAAGGAGAGATTATGAAACTAGGCTTCGTAGGGCTCGGTCGCATGGGGCTCAATATGGTTACAAGACTCTTGAATTCAGGCGAACACGAACTCGTGGTCTACAACAGAAGCACCCCTGCGATTGATGCGGCAGTAAAGCTCGGCGCAACCGGCAGCGAATCGATAAAAGACCTGGTAGGCAAACTCGAAAGCCCGAGAATTGTCTGGCTGATGATACCGGCAGGCCCTCCCGTAGACGCCATGATAGAAGATCTCGTTCCCATGCTCTCAGATGGCGACATAATCGTAGACGGTGGAAATTCGAATTATAAAGATAGTATCCGGCGCGCCACGGCTCTGAAAGAGCAGAAGATCGGGTACCTCGACGTCGGCACGAGCGGCGGAATATGGGGCCTTGCAAACGGCTACTGCATGATGATAGGAGGAGAACGTCAAGGGTTTGAGAGGCTTGAACCGGCCCTGAAGACGCTCGCCCCCGAGAACGGATACTCTCATATGGGCGCAAGCGGGGCCGGACACTACGTGAAGATGATACATAACGGTATAGAGTACGGCATGCTGCAGGCGTATGCCGAGGGCTTTGCGCTTATGGAGGCCTCGGAGTACGGGCTCGACCTCAAGAGCATCGCCACTCTCTGGAACCAGGGCAGCGTGGTGAGATCGTGGTTGCTCGAACTGTGCGAAGATATGTTTGAAAAGAACCCGAAGCTCGACGACATAAAGGACTTTGTTGCAGACTCCGGCGAGGGGCGCTGGACGATACTCGACTCCATGGACAAGGACATACCGTGCCCGGTAATAACGCTCTCGCTGCTCCAGCGGTTTGAATCCCGGCTCGACAGCTCCTTCTCAGCAAAGGTGATCGCCGGCCTGAGAGACGAATTCGGCGGCCACGGGGTGAAAAAATGAGCAACGAAAAGCCCCCGACCATTACAATGGTCATCTTCGGCGCTACCGGAGACCTTACGAAGAAAAAGCTGATCCCGGCGCTCTACAAGCTCAAGCTTCTCGACCTTCTGCCCAGCACCTTCAATATCGTAGGTATCGCGACACGGGCTTACTCCGATGCCGACTTTCGCAACCATGCCCAATCCGCCATAGAGGCGCTTAAAAAGCAAAACCCCGAACTCAACAGCGCCGAAGAGTCCATCGGCGTCGATACCCTATTCTCCGACGTGCGCTTCATCTCTACCCCGTTCGATGAGATCGACGGATACACAAAATTGACAGAGGTTCTTGAGTCTCTTGACTGCTCACTTAACTCGTCTTGCCTTCACCTCTTCTATCTGGCAACCCCGCCTAGCTACTTCCCTGTAATCATAGAGATGCTGCACCAGGCAGGACTTTCCGGTTATGCCGACGGCGGCAGGGCCGACGACGCCAAGAGCAACCACTCTCCTAAAATAATAATAGAAAAACCGTTCGGAGTCGATATGGAGAGCGCACGCTCTCTAAACTCCCTTGTGCTCAAACACTTTAGAGAGCAACAGGTTTTCAGGATAGACCACTACCTGGGAAAGGAGAC
>JAJCZH010000010.1 GCA_029262515.1 Deltaproteobacteria bacterium
CACGCCCTTCCGCTTGTAGCGGTATCCGGCTTTATCGACCATGAGGTTGTTGAAAACGTAAGGGCCGATGGTGTCTTCGAGTACCTGATGAAGCCGTTCCTGAAGAATGACCTGCTAAGAGTTGTAAGCAGGGCGTTCGCAGCCGGAGCCTGATCATGCCGATCTTCACGAGACGTTCGATGCTCAATTACCTCGTTATTGCGTTGCTCATCTGCATGATCGTATTGACTGCTCTTTTTATCTCCAGTTCCGTAGAGCTTAAGAACAGGGTTATGGTTCAGACGGTGCAGAAGACCGAGTTTACCTCCGGCCTGATAGCCCGCTCTACGCTTGAGTTGATGAGCCGCGATTACGGTGTTGAGAATTATAGACGCCTTCTCTCCTACAGCGAGATGATCGGGGTGGATGAAATCGCGATCTTTAATGCTGACGGCAGTGAGGTTTTCGGAGAAAAAGGCGTTGACGGAGAGTCGAAGCGGATACTTGCCGAAGAGCTGGTTAACTTCAAGATGTCGATAGGCACAAGGCACAGTACCGGCTCTTTCAGCCCCGATAACAAGAGCTACACGCAATACGTACCACTCTACGTTGAAGATGTCTGCGAGAGTTGCGATGTTGTTAGAGGGGAGTTCCTCGGGGTGCTCAAGATAAAACTGGCCACTACCGAAGACTTTGCGCTGCTCGGTTTTATGCAGAGGCTTATCTGGACACTGGGGTTGATTGCCGCATTTCCGTTGGGTGCGCTCCTGGTCGCAGGCGTAATAATTCGGGAGAAGAACAGAATCTACCGTCAGCTCAAGACCAGCACTTCGAGCCTGGTAGACACCTACGACACGCTTAGCGAAACGCGCGGGTATCTCCAGAGGATACTAGACAACTCAAAGGTAATAATAGTCACCACGGATATTGACGCCAAGATCGTCGAGTTCAATAAAGAGGCGGAGTCGCTGCTGGGGTATAGAAAGGAAGAGATCGTTGGGCTCGACATCTTTACGCTCTATAGCGAACCGACCGAAAGGGTCTGCATAATAAAGGAGGCGCGGTCCGCAGGGACCGAGATATGGGAGGCGCGCAACCGCGAGGTTGTAATGAAATCCAAGTCGGGGCGCAAGATATATATAAACCTAACGCTCTCGACCATGGTGGATGATAAGGGCAAAATGATCGGAACCGTAGGAATAGGCAAGGATGTATCGGAGCAGAAGATGCTCAGTTACAGGCTCTTGCAGTCAGAGAAGCTGGCCGGAATCGGTACTCTCGCCTCCGGCATAGCCCATGAGATAAATAACCCTCTGGCAGGCATACTCGGCATGGCCGAGGCGATTAAAGACGAGGAGGAGGCCGACCTTATTCAGTCATACGCAGATGATATTGTGGAGTATGCGGTCAATGCCTCGAATATAGTCAAGGAGCTTTCCGCATATTCGCGCTCGGTAAGGAACGAGGGAAACTCAACAGTCGACCTCTCTGCCGTAATGGCGAACTCCATAAAAATGGCGCGCCATTCGGCCTCCTTCACCGGCTTTGAGCTTGTGCAGGAACTTGAGCCCGACTGTTTTGTTCTGGCAAATAACGGCGAGCTGCAGCAGGTCTTCGTGAATCTTATAATCAACGCTATTCATGCAATGGAAGAACTTGACGGTACGCTCGATGTGAAGTGCTTCAAGGTCGGTGAGTTTGTCAAGGCCGTTATCAGCGATACGGGCAAAGGTATTGATAAGAAGGCGCTCAGCCAGATATTCGACCCGTTCTTTACCAGTAAACCGGTCGGCGTCGGCACCGGGCTCGGGCTCTTTGTTGTTTATAGAATAGTAACCAAGTACGGCGGTACCATTGACGTGACAAGCAGCAAGGGTGTCGGCACCACCTTTATCCTGAAGTTTCAGCTGTCCGGCGAGCAGGCCAGGGCGCAGGTGGTGTAGTCCTCTCAGGTTCTGAAAATCAGTTCCGGCAGTTGTTAATATCCCGGCAGTCCCGGTCTTCTCGGGGAAGGCAGGGATTGTTGAGGTATCTCTTGCACAACCGGTACGCGGCAACCTTAAGCCTGGCCGTTACAATACTGAAGTTGCATACAACAGGAGATTCATAGTCATGATCAATGCTTTTGCCGTAAAGGTACTCTTTGTACTCTCTCTTCTCGTTCCTGTTGCGGTCTTTGCGGCGGTCGCGGATCCGGTAGTAGTTATAGTAAATAGCGAGAACTCAATAGTCTCGGTCACCCCGTCCTACTTACGCAAGCTCTACAATAATGAGTTGTTGAAGTGGCCGAACGGGGTTCCGGTTACTCTCTATGACCTGTCGGCGGATGATCCGGTAAGGGAGTTATTTTCAGAGGTGGTGTTAGGGAAATCGTCACACAAGGTTACGGAACAGTGGGCGCAATTGAAGATTACCAATCAGGCGAAGAACCCTCCCTTTATTATGAAGAGCCAGCCGCTTGTCATCAACAGGGTTTCGCTCGAAAAGGGCGCCGTCGGTTATGTCCTCCTAAGCTCGGTCAAGAACAACTCCTCTGTTCGTATAGTAACTACGCTCCAGTAGTAGCCGCCCTGCCTGTTCAGTCACTGAACTCAGCGCCGAGCGGGCGTGTGAAGGTGAATTTAATAGGGTCAACAACGAGCTTTTTGCCTACCGTTGCCACCGACCTCGATGGTATGGCAAACGGTAGTGAAATGATAAAGATCGTAGCGCCGAGAGTCGTGGAGACCAGCCCTAACGGACGTACCAGCAGGACGTCTACCACTATTGCGCCGGGGTCTGCGCTCTGCGAGCCCAGAGCGAGCGTTGGGGGTGCAGCGGTAAAAAGCAGTACGGCAACACAGATGGCCGCAAGTCTTATTTTCATATTCCACTCCGTCTCTATAGGTTGAAAGTCTCTATTTTAGGACTTGCCACTCTTTAGTCAAGTCTCTTGTACAGTCAGGCTCCGTGTCCTATTTTGGTCTCAATAAGGTCCTTGAGGGCCGGATGGTACGGGCCGGCGATTACTCTGCTTTCGAGTTCGGCGGTATGTGCAAGGCCCATTCTGATTACGGGTATATCACCATCTTTAAAGATCTTTGCTATTTCGGTACACGCTTCAATCATCTGCTCGAGCGGCCATGCCTTGTACTCACCTCTCTGGTAACTCTTTTCCAGGGGAGTCGATTTCAGCACGAGAGTCGGGTAGACTCGTACGAAGTCTGGTTCGAGTCCGCTTACCTCTTTTGCCGTTTCGACAATTGAAGCGAGCGTATCACCGGGCAGCCCCGGCATTACCTGTAGACCTACGGTGAAACCGTGTTCTTTCAAGAGTCTGCACGCCGCCACGGTATCCTCTTTTGTGTGGCCCCGCCCCGAGAGTCTAAGAACGGCAGGGTCCATCGACTGAACGCCGAGTTCGATCGTCTCGACCGAGAACCGTTTAAGGAGTTCGACTATAGAGAGCGAGATAGCATCGGGCCTGGTGGAGACTCGCAGCGCATCGAGCCGACCACTTAAGACGAAATCGTAGGCAGGGCGCAGCAACTCGGCTTGCGCCTCTGCGTCGAGCGCCGTAAAGCTTCCGCCGTAGAAGGCGGCTTCGCGCCTCCGGCGCTTTTTTCCTTCCTGAACCCTGTTCCGTTTTTCCGTTCTTTCCCATGTCTCCAGGTATGCCTCTATCTTAGCGGTTATTTCAGTTGCTGTCGGAACTTTTTTCTCACCGGTTATGCCGGCCTGATTACAGAAGACGCAGAGGTGCCTGCAGCCCGAAAAGGGTATGAAGAGCGGTATTATGAGCTGTTTTTTACGTGCCATGCCGCGTTACTCTTCCTCTTTGTCCGTTTTCTGAGCCTTTGGTCTCAGGCCCCCGAGAATGACAAGGGCCTCGCGTGCCGCTATCTGCTCGGCCTCTTTCTTTTTTTTTGCAGTCCCTGTACCCCGGACCGTTACGCCAACGATTACCTCTACCTCGAAGAGCCTGTCGTGGGCAGGGCCGCTTTCGTTCAGTAACCGGTAGGTCGGCGGTTCTTTATAGAGGGTCTGGGCCAGTTCCTGAAGCCGTGGTTTGTAATCGAAGTGGACCGGCTCCGAGAGCGTCTCGTCTATCAATCCGTTAAAGAGGCTTTCGGTGAAGGTGAAGGCCGAAGCAAAACCGGAATCGATATAGACCGCGCCGATAAGCGCTTCTAGCGCCCCTGAGAGTATGGTGCTGTTCGAACTTCCGCCGCTTGTGGCCTCTCCCTTGCCGAGCAGCAGGTATAGGTCCATCTTTATCCTTGTTGCGATCCGTGCCAGCGATATGCCGTTAACGAGCCGGGCCCTTAGGCGCGTCAACTCCCCCTCGTCGCTCTCTGGAAACCGGTCGTAGAGCAGAGTGCTTATGACGGTCGAGAGAACCGAGTCTCCGAGGAATTCGAGCCGCTCGTTAGATTCGGCCTTTACGCTTGAGTGCGGCGAAGGCTCGTTGAGTATCGAACGGTGGGTAAAGACCCGCTCCAGGAGCTTGGCGTCCTTTATGGGGAACTGCAAGGTGGCGTTAAAGCCGGTTATGTCGGTCATGAAGTGACCCCGCTCTTTATATTCAGGCCGGTTTTAATTGTATGCTCTGTCGGTAAAACCGTTCTGCCACTCATTCCCTTAGAGCCGTCCGATATCTCCTCAAGCAGAACGGATATGAGGGTATTGGCCTCCAGGTCATGACCGTTAACAGTAACGGGTATGTAGTTGCGCGTCTTACCGAGACCGGCGCCATCCTCTACCCGCTCTATAAGCACCTCGGCGACCGTACTGAGGTTGGACTCGTAGAAAGCTCTTCGTTTGCTGATATCGAGCTCTTTCAGTTTTGCGGCCCTCCGCTTGATTTCTAGACCGTGCAGCGCGTCGGGGTAGGACGCCGCAGGCGTGCCGACGCGTACCGAGTACGGGAAGATGTGGAGGTAGCTGACAGGCAGGCCCGAGAGCACTCTGTAGGTTCGCTCAAAAGCCTCTTCTGTCTCACCGGGAAAACCTGTGATGATGTCGGTACCGATTGCGATACCCGGCACTTCCGAGAGTCTCGCGATCCGGTCGGTAAAGCGGGAGAGCCGGTACTGCCGGTTCATCTTCTTTAATATAGCGTCATCGCCGCTCTGGAGCGGCAGGTGTACGTGGTTGCAGATATTTGAGCTCGATTTGAGTATCTCAATAAAGGCATCTGTGACCTCGTCGGGATCGAGAGAGCTGAAGCGGAAGCGGCAGCCCCAGCCCTTCGTCTCTATCAGGCGGGCAACGGCCGTTATGTCGGCGCACTCTTGCGAGCTCTTTATTCTGCCTCCGTCATAGTCTCCGAGGTGGATCCCGGTCAGGACTACCTCTTTGTAACCGGCTTTGATGAAGGCCTCGATCTCAGACTCTACGGTCTCTATAGGTACGCTCCTCGAAGTGCCGCGCGCCTTCGGTATTATGCAGTACGAGCAGGCCTTTGAGCAGCCGTCCTGAATCTTTAGCGTCGCGCGCGTTCTTCTTGACGCGCTGCGCGTGCGTAGCGTTATAGGAGTGCCGCCGGAAGCGCCTGCGGCTTTTGGCTCGTCTTCCGCCTTTTCGAGTCTCTCCGCTCTTCTCTTCTGATACCCCTTATTTATATAGTCGACCAGGTTGTCCTTTCCGGTATTGCCTACTACGTAATCGACGCCTTCGATCTTTGCGATCTCCTCGGGAGAGACTGTGGCGTAGCAGCCCGTCACGATCACCGTTGCCCCGGCATTCTCCTTTCGCACCCTTCTTATCAGGGTGCGCGACTGGCTGTCGGTTCTGTTGGTTACCGTGCAGGTATTGATTATATAGGCGTCGGCATGTTCCGTAAAAGGCACGAGAGAGTGCCCAACGTCAACGAGCGCGTCCTCTATCGCCGAGGTATCGTACTGGTTCGCCTTGCAGCCGAGCGTGGTCAGCGCGACTTTTAAACTCTGTTTCTTATTATTCTTTGTATCTGCCATATGTCAGTCCTGCGCTATCGCTTTAGTTATCCAGCCGCCGCCGAGCACCTCTTCACCCCTGTAAAGCACTATTGCCTGCCCCTCGGCAACGGCCCTCTGAGCTTCTCTGAAATCTACTATCAACCTTCCACTCTCTTCGAGCCTCGCTACGGCCTCGGCTCCTGAGTGGCGGTACCGTATCTTTACTCTAATGCCTCCAAGCCCTTTTGCGCTGAGCGCGGCTTTTTCAGCCTCGGAGTCTATCCAGTTTATACCGGTTGCTATCAGCGCCCGAGAGTAGAGTCCCTCTTCCTTGGAGACCGTAACGCGGTTTTCGGTTGCATCGACCTTTGTTACGTAGTACGGGCCGTCTGAGAGGCCGAGCCCTTTGCGCTGCCCGATAGTGAAGTTATAGAAACCGGTATGCGCGCCGATCACGACGCCTTCGGGGTCTACGATGTCGCCACCCTTTATGTTGCGCCCGGTCCGCTCCTTGATGAACTCTCCGTAACCGCTCTCTTCTATAAAGCAGATCTCCTGGCTTTCCTCTTTCTCGGAGTTCTTGAGCCCCAGCCGCCGCGCGGCCTCTCTCGTCTCCGCCTTTGTCATGGAGCCGAGCGGAAAGCGGATATGGGCGAGTTGAAACTGGGTCATGGTGAAGAGGAAGTACGACTGGTCTTTCTCTTCGTCTATGCCTTTCAAGAGCCTGTACCTGTCGCCACACTTCTCGATGCGCGCGTAGTGGCCTGTGGCTAGCGCGTCGGCTCCGAGGCCGAGGGCCTTCTTCAAGAGCACGTCGAACTTGAGTACCTCGTTGCATTTGATGCACGGGTTGGGCGTGTTGCCGTCTAGGTACGACTCTACGAAGTACTCTACCACCTCGCGCTCGAACGGGGCCTCCATATTGAGCACGTAGAAGGGTAGCCCGAGCGCATCTGCTACCGAGCGCGCAACTGCAATGTCTTCGAGGCTGCAGCAGGAGCCGCCGGTGGCCCCGGTTCCGGCAAGCGTGTCCTCTCTTGACTCCTCTTTTGCCGCGTAATCCCAGAGCTGCATCGATATGCCAGTGCAGTCGTAGCCCTCTTCATTCAAGACTCCGAGGGCGACCGAGGAGTCGACCCCGCCGCTCATGGCGACAACTATTTTTTTCTTATCCGTCATTCTCTTTATTCTTTGTTAGAGCGAAATTTATGCCCCGGCTCTTTGCGCCGGATTCATCTTATAATTTTAAGTTATAATTTTAAGCGAGTTTGCCTTCGATTAAAAGGGAAAAGCAGAGGAAGTTCATAGACCGGCTGCACGGATATGCTAGAAGTGGTCGTTAATTATATAAAAAAGTATAGAAAAACGGGCTCTCGAACAGTGTTCGAGAGCCCGTAGGTTGCCTGTAAGTCACTTTTAAACCGCCCTGTTGGACCGCACCGCTGCCAGGCTTTTAGTTGTTCTTCTCTTTATAGTCCTTTATAGCCGCGTGCAGGGCGTCTGCCGCGAGGTTGGAGCAATGCATCTTGACCGGGGGCAGCCCGTCGAGGGCCTCGGCTACAGTATCGTTAGATATGTCCTCGGCCTCGTCTATATTTTTGCCCATTACAAGCTCGGTTACCATTGAGCTTGTGGCAATGGCCGCGCCGCAGCCGAAAGTCTTGAACTTGACGTCCTTTATCTTGTTGTCCTCAATAGAGAGCGTAAGTTTCATTATATCGCCGCAGTCCGGGTTTCCGACAGAGCCTGTACCGTCGGCCTCCTCTATCTCGCCTACGTTGCGCGGGTTATTGAAGTGGTCCATTACTTTATCGCTGTACATTATCTTCTCCTTTTATTTGCCTTTACCCAATCGACAAACCTTAATCCAATGTTGATAAACCGTAGTATATCCTCTTTTAAACCAATTTCAAACTCTAACGCGTTTTGTATATAAACGGATTCTGTTTGCAGCCGAGTGCGTTTCAGCGCTTAAAGACCACCGGCTCGTTACTTCCTGCGTATAGCGGCGACATGGAGCGCATCCGCTCGACTATAGGCGGCAGTACGTCTATCAGCAGGTCTACCTCGTCCACCGTGTTTGTGCGACCGAGGCTGAAGCGGATCGAGCCGTGCGAGAGTTCCGCGGTTTTGCCCATGGCCAGAAGCACGTGCGTCGGTTCGAGGCTGCCTGATGTGCAGGCGCTGCCGCTCGAGGCTGCTATCTGGTGCATGTCGAGGCCGAGCAGTATCGACTCTCCCTCTATGAACTCAAAGCTGATGTTCGAGGTGTTCATCAGTCGTGGCGACCCGCCGCCGTTTATATGGATGTCGGGCACTCTCTCGATTATGCCGTTCTCGAGTCTCTTCGTGATCTTTTCGAGGTGCGCTCTCTCTTTTTCCATGTCGCGCGTGGCTATTTCGCATGCCGTGCCGAGCCCGACTATGCCGGCAACGTTTTCTGTGCCGCCCCTGCGGTTCCTCTCGTGGTGCCCGCCGTGGATTACCGGTACGAGCCGAGTGCCGCGCCTGACGAATAGCGCGCCGACGCCCTTGGGCGCATAGAGTTTGTGCCCCGATATGGTAAGCAGGTCTACGTCGAGGCTACTAGTGTCAATGGGTATCTTGCCTGCGGCCTGTACGGCATCGGTGTGGAAGGTGATCTTGTGCTCTTTGGCGATACGGCCGATCTCTTCAACCGGGAAGATGACGCCTGTCTCGTTATTGGCGTACATTACGGTAATAAGTATCGTCTCCGGTCTGATGCTCTCTTTTAGATCTCCGAGGTCGATCATACCCTCTTCGTCCACATTGAGGTAGGTGACCTCGAAGCCCTCTTTTTCGAGATATTTACAGGTCTTCAATACTGCCGGGTGCTCTACCTTTGTGGTGATAATATGGTTGCCTTTCTTCTTTTTGGCATATGCGAGCCCCTTTATGCCGAGGTTGTCGCTCTCGGTGCCGGAACTTGTGAAGATTATCTCAACAGGCGAACAGCCCAGAAATGCCGCCACCTTCTCTCTGGCGTCCTCAACCGCTTTCTTCGGCACGCGGCCGGCCCAGTGTATGCTAGACGGGTTTCCCCACTCCTCTTTGAGGTACG
Organism: Deltaproteobacteria bacterium; assembly: GCA_029262515.1. Taxonomy (GTDB): domain Bacteria; phylum Desulfobacterota; class GWC2-55-46; order GWC2-55-46; family JADFVP01; genus JADFVP01. The sequence continues at coordinate 8,980 of JAJCZH010000010.1, forward strand.
GCAGCATTGCATCGAAGACTTCATCGAGCACCGGTGTTGTTGCGTTGTGGTCGAAATATATCTTATCCAACTCAAGATCTCCTTTTTCTGGTGAAACTGGTTCTTACTGTTTTTTCTAATATCTGATTTCGGCAATACTACAAATACCGGGTACTATATTTATACGGTACGGCAGACGTCCAGTTCCTGCGTCTTGATATCTTTGTTAAGAGTTGAGACCTCGCTGCTGAGATCTTCAATCGAGATAGAGGTCAGGAACTCCGATATCTTGTCCGCAAGCCCTTTCCAGACCTTCTGCGTTATGCAGGTCGCAGAGCGCTCGCAACCTTCGGAGTCGTCGTCTAGGCAGGCTACGGGGTTTAACGGCTCTTCCACTACCGAGATCACCTCGCCGACGGAAATCTGACCGGACGGCTTTGCAAGCACGTAGCCTCCTCCCGGCCCGCGTACGCTCTTCACTATCGAACCCTTGCGAAGCTTTACGAAGAGCTGTTCGAGGTATGAGAGCGAGATACCCTCTCCCTCCGAGATATCTCTCAGCGTTACCGGTTTGTCTCCCGGATGGCACGCAAGGTTAACCATCGCCCTTACGGCATACTGTCCTTTTGTGGATAGGCGCATAACCGATCCTCTCATCTCTGTGTTGCGTTCTAGCGGCAAATATAGAGCGATAGAGGCTTTGATAGACCTCTACCGTCCGGGTACTCCACTATGTAGAATGTATTATACCTTATTATTTTTGTCAAGTATTATTCTCTGAATTTTTTACCAATATCTTGTGAACTTTACCTTGTGAATCTTACGGTGTTTGGCCGTATAGACAGCGACTTCGTACTCTGGTATACTCACAGGTATATTCAAAAGACAACTAGATACTTGCTAACGTCCTTTAAATAATACGGTTTTTCATAATTATGAACGAAACCAGTCCTATCCCTCCACGCTTTCTAACAAAAAGAGAGTTAAAGTCGCTTCTGGGCGCTCTTATCCGGGAGTATAGGGCCTATGGCCCCGTAGATTCGGACGGCGTACCGGCCTTTTCCGCTCTTACCAGCAGCGCTGAACTGAGGTTCGATCTTTCTCCTACCCACCTCTCGGCCAGAGAGTTCCTTCTTCCATCAAAAGAGACTCTATTAAAGTTCGATCTGACCGAGAGCGGGCCCGGAGTCGTGATTACCCCTGTCGTAGAGGCGCAGCCCCAGGTGATAATAGGACTCAAGCCGTGTGATATAAACGGCATGGCGCTTATGGACTCGGTGATGGCTGCGGGTGTCAGAGACGTAAATTACCTGAAGCGCAGGGCCGCTACCATTATTGTCGGTGTCGAGTGCCTGCCTGACGAGACCTGTTTCTGCGCTTCACTCGGTACAGAGAGGGCAGAGAGCGGTTTCGATCTATTTGTTCATCTGCTTCCGACAAGGGGCGTACTCGTAAGAATCGGTACCGAGGCAGGAGCGAAGATTCTAAAGAAGTATGCGTGGGGGCGCAAGGCCGTGAAGGCCGAGATCGTGAAACTCGAAGAGCATTACGAGTTGAAGCTTGGAGCCTTTAAGGCGAGACTGAACGCGTTGCCGGAAGAGCTGCCCGGGGTTCTGGCCGCGTCCGATGAGAGCCCGGTCTGGCAGAGTATAGGCTCTATCTGCACTGGCTGCGGCGCCTGCAACCATGTCTGCCCGACCTGTTACTGTTTCGACGTCTCTGACGAGCTTTCGAGCGATCTAAAGAGCGCAGAGCGCTTGAGGGTCTGGGACGGCTGCACTCTCGACGACTTTACGCTCGTCGCAGGCGGCCATAACTTTAGAAAGAGCCGGGCCGAGAGGCTTCGCCACCGTTTCAACCGCAAATTCAACTACGGCTCCGAGCGGTTCGACTCCCTCTTCTGCGTCGGTTGCGGAAGGTGTTCGCGTACCTGTCTAGTTGATATCAATATAACGGAAGTGACCAACGCGATAATCAAGGAGGTTAAGGAGTCACGTGGCTAGCAAGTCAACCAGTATAGAGTCTCCGTACCTGCCGGTACCGGTCACCATAGAGTCTGTTGAGAGTATTAGCGCCACGGAGAGGCTCTTTCGCCTCTCGAATGGCCTCGCTTCGAGCCGGTCAAAAGTTTCTGTTAAGGGCGGTAAAGGCGGCGCTCCGGTCTACTCTCCGGGCCAGTTCTTCATGGTCGGGCTTCCGGGTTACGGCGAGGCGCCCATCTCGGTCTGCGCCCCGTATGAGCCGGGTTTCGGCATTGAGCTCTGCATCCGCCTGGCAGGGAACCTGACCGGCGCGCTGCACCGGCTCGGCCCCGGTGATACTCTATGGCTGCGCGGGCCGTACGGCACGGGGTTCGATACCGAGGGCTTCAAGGGGTTAGATATTATCTTTATCGCCGGTGGCATAGGCATTGCCCCCATGCGCTCGCTTCTGCTTGCCGTCCTTAAAGAGCGAAAGAGTTTCGGCGCTCTGAGACTTCTCTACGGGGCTAAGAGCCCTGAGGAGGTTCTGTTTACCGAGGAGACGGAGCAGTGGCAAGAGGCGGGCCTGGAGACAGAGGTGATAGTGGATAAAGGCAGCAAGGGCTGGAAAGGTCGCGTCGGCCTTGTGACCGACCTTATGGGGCCGTTAAAGCCGACTCCGGGCAGCACAAGGGCCGTGGTGATCGGTCCGCCCGTGATGTACCGTTTCGTAGTGGCAAAGCTTAAGAGGATGGGACTATCTGAAACGGATATACAACTGTCGCTAGAAAGACGGATGAAGTGCGGCGTGGGCAAGTGCGGCCACTGCCAGATCAACAGCTCTTACGTCTGCCAGGACGGCCCGGTCTACGGGCTCGGCGACTTAAAGGGCATGGGCGAGGCCTTTAAGTAGGCGAGCCCGTGCTCTGTATAGAAAGCACGAAGACAGAACCGCAACTTTCTATTAATTCTTCTAACTCTTCGATCTTCTACTTATTCCGCTTTCTTATCCTGAGTTGATTATCCGCATAAAGAAGTAGAGCGCGATCATAGTAAAACCGAGCGAGAGTTTTGCTGCCGTGCCTATTGCGAGCCCTATTGTCGCGCCAATGCCTGCGCGCCCGGCGGCTACCACATTGGCCCGCACCGTCAGTTCTCCAATTACCGCGCCGGCAAAGGGGCCGACGATGAGGCCCGGCAGTCCGAAGAAGAGACCCACTACAGAGCCGATAACGGCGCCTAGGACCGAGCGGCGCGAAGCGCCGAACTTCTTGGCCCCGAAGGCGCCTGCGGCAAAGTCTACAAAGTAGGTGAGAACGGCTATTATACCGAGCGCCGTCAGCGTACCGATGCCGATAAAGACGAAGTCTTCAGCCCAGGCAGCAGCCAGAAGGCCGAGAAATAGGATCGGCGCTCCGGGAAGGGCCGGGAGCACGAGGCCCGCAATCCCGGCTATCGCCAGCAGTACTGCCAGTATCCATAATATAATTTCAAAAACCATATTCGTCTCATACCTCTATTAATTCCAGATTTCCGGTACGGTGCAGTATAACATGCCGGGCTCCTGCCAGGTCTTTTTTTGTCTCTTAGGCCGTTCCGTGCCTGCCCTCTTTTTTGCTTGCTTTTGCTTTCATGCCGCCTGCTACCCGCCCGTGCCTTGCCGATTTCTCAAAAATAGACCTAATTCGTTTTGAATTCCACTTCAATTGTATTACCATCCTATAAAACGCACGTTGCCTCGTGTCTGGTTGCGGTATTATATTTTAATCTGGTCATTCGGATCATTCGGATCATTCGGATCATTCTGGTCATTCTGGTCATTCTGGTCACTTGGGTCACTTGGGTCACTTTGAATCGGAAAGAGAAATGCGTCCACTTCTGCCTGTTGCAATCTCATTTATGATCGGCATAATCGCGGGTGAGCGCTTTGGCCTATCCGTTGCTATTTTAACAGGATTCTTCTTTATCTCGCTGCTCCCTCTGCTGCTCTTCTTCCTCTTTGGCAGCTTCCGGCGCTTTTCGCCTTTGGTGACCTCTTTGCCGTTCCTCTTTCTCGGTGCGCTCTTTATATTGCCTGTCATCGATCCGGTACTCGACCAATCTCACATCGTAGAGTCTTTAAGAGAGAAGAGCGGGGCGCAGACCCGGATGTCTCCGGGAAAGGCGCCAATGGCCGCTGACTTTGAGGCTGTGGTGAAAAGACGGCCTCAATTCGATCGTGGCCGTTCTATTGTGGTGGTAGAGGCGCTGCGCCTGAAGAAGCAGGGTAATTGGCACCCGGTTACCGGGCTCGTGCGCTTAAATGTGCGCGGCAGGATAGAGGGCGTAAGGCGAGGGGACAGGGTCAGGGTTAACGGGTTGCTGAAAGAGCCTTACAGCTTCTCTAATCCGGGCGGTTACGATTATAGCAGGCGGCTCGCGGCAGACTCTATCCATGTGACCGGTTCGGTCAGCCACCCGGACCTCTTCGTCAAGGTGGCCGAAGGCAGGAGCCGTCCGTTAGACTCAATCGATTCCGTAAGGGTCGGGCTCTCTACCTTTATCGATACTCACGGTTTCAGTAACCCTGCGGTAATGAAGGCGCTTGTGACCGGAGATAGGAGCGGGTTGACGTATGACATGAAAGAGGCCTTTGCCGGCACCGGCACGTCGCACCTTCTCGCCATTTCGGGTCTCCATATCGGCACGGTCGCTTTCCTGTCATACGGACTCCTGCTCTTTCTGCTCAAACGCTCCGAGTACCTGATGCTTCAGTTCAATATAAGAAAAACGGCGGCTTTAGGTTCGGTGGTTCCTGCGATCGCTTACGCCCTTGTAGCCGGTTTTCCCGTCTCAACAACGCGCGCCCTTATCATGTTAGGCGCCTATGTTTTTGCCTTTGTGCTTGGTCGCGGCAGGCAGTACACTAACGTGCTCTCGCTTGCGGCGCTCGTTATACTTGTTATAGAGCCGTTTGCGCTCTTCGAGATTTCGTTTCAGCTCAGCTTCTCTGCCGTTGCGGGTATTATCTTTATCGCCCCGCGCCTGAACCGCTTCGTACTGAGAGATAAGAGCAAAGATCAGGCCTCCGGAATCGCCGGCCTGATTGAAAAGCGGGGAATAGTGCGGCGTACGGCCCTCAGGTTAGGCAGGTGGGCTGTGACGGCCCTTATTGTCTCGGGCTCGGCGACTATAGGCACGCTGCCCCTTGTGGCTCTGCACTTCAACCGCCTCTCAACCGTTACGCTCTTAACAAACCTATTCGGGGTAGCGATCACCGGCATAGCGGTTCCGTTTCTGCTCGTAGGCTCTCTGGTCTCATGGTTGTCAGGGACTCTGGCGGTTCTGATCCTTTCGGTTGCGGACATGATAATAGGGCTGCTCCTCTATACAATCGAGCTGTTTGCCGGGGTTCCGTGGAGCTCTATCCATACTGTGACGCCTTCGTGGCCGGAGATAATTCTCTTCTACCTGCTTGTGGTATCGGTTACGTGTTTTAACAGGGGACGAACCTATAGGTATGCTGCGGTTATAGTGGTTCTGTGTCTGGTGGCGAGCTTCGTCTACCCGCAGGTGGCGCGTCAATATGCCAAAGAGCTGCGTGTGACCTTTATCTCCGTTGGGCAGGGGGATTCAACGTTACTGGAGCTTCCGGGTGGAGAGGTGATGCTTATAGACGGAGGCGGTTTCTACTATACGGATTTCGACCCCGGAGAGGCAGTCGTGGCGCCGCTCTTGTGGAAGAAGAAGATAAAGAGGATAGATTACATGGTTCTCAGCCACGCGCAGCACGATCATATGGGAGGGCTCAAGTTTATTGCCGAGAACTTCGACGTGGGCCAATTCTGGTGGAACGGCATTGGAGATGCGAGTAAACTTATAGAAATCCTAAAGGGTAACGGGGCTGAGGTGCTTGTACTCTCCGTGCCGTCCGCCACTGATGGCGCCGGCGCAACGGTCGGCAGGACAGAGGCAGGGGCTGTCTCTTTTGAAGTGCTCAGTCCCGTGGTTAAGGGGCCTGCAGGCGGGCAGGCCCGATTAAACGACAGGTCGTTAGTCCTCAGAGCCGTATATAACAAAATCAGTTTTCTCTTTACCGGAGATATCGAAGCCTGGGGCGAGGCAGGAATCGTAGCGAGAAGCGAGTACCTCAACCCGGCCTCAACCGTTTTAAAGGCCCCGCACCACGCAAGCTCCACCTCGTCCAGCCCTGCCTTTATTTCTGCGGTCTCACCCGAGCTGGTAGTTGTCTCTTCGGGGCAGTACAACCCGTTCGGTTTTCCGCACCGGGTTGCCCTCAATGAATATGCGCGCGTTGGGGCCGCACTATACAGGACCGATATGGATGGCGCCGTGGAGGTGAGTACAGACGGTTACGGTCTTAAGACCCGTACATATGCTCCTTAAATCCGGTGGTCCTGAAGAGGACCGTAGCGCAAACTTGTGGTTTGACTACGAAGTTTGGCTGGAGTATACTTATAAAAGTGCCTTTTTTTTCGGCTTATCTCGACTCTGTCATGCGTATAATCAAAGGGGGGTAATGGAATGGTTAAAAGTCTACGGCTGATCTGCCTGATGCTTATCTCTCTTGTCTTTTTGCTGCCTTCTATTTCAGGGGCCGAGATATACAAGTGGCGCGACTCTGACGGCACACTCCATGTGACAGACGATCTCCATAAGGTTCCTCGTAATTTACGGCAGGAAGTAGAGAAGGTTACTACCAAAAAGCGGAGCACGCCTGCCGGAAACGGCTCGTCCGGCAGAATCTATACGCCGAGCTACGATCAGTCTGGAGAGACGCGCGGAGTTGAGATGTACGGCGGAGAGTCTCTGGAGTGGTGGTCTTCCGAGTTCGAGAGGTTGAGCGGCAAGATAGAGTGGCTCGAGAGGAATAATAATAATATGCAGGAGTATATCAATGTCTTTGAGGGTGGCAGGCGGTTCGGTCAGGTCTTCGGCCCTGACGAGGTAGCGAGGTACGAAGAGTATACTCGTGATCTGCCCGAGGATAAGGCGTTGTTAATAGAGGTCAAAGAGGAACTGTCGAGACTCAAAAACGAGGGTGTCGGACAAGGAGTGCCTGACGATATCTTCATGAAAAAGAAGAAGTAGTCTCGTACTCAAAGTTTTCTTGTTCTTTAGTAATCGTATTTTATGAATAGATATGAAAAGAGGCGGGG
>JAJCZH010000011.1 GCA_029262515.1 Deltaproteobacteria bacterium
GCTTACAACGTGTTCACCAAAACCACCAAGGTTATGCCTCGAAGTACCGATACCGTTTGCGGCGTCGCCTACTGCGTATGCGTTAGGGGCCTTCTGGTAGGTACCTGCAGAAGCTGAACCGGCCATTACGAGTCCGAGGGAGGCTGCGAGAGCGATGGCTAAAAATCTTTTCATGTGTGTACTCCTTTCGAGAGTAAGCAAAAAATGTTTGTATGTACCGCTATTGTCGTCGCAGTATTTTTAGACACAAAAATGCCTGCGATACTACCAGCACCTTCATCAGTACTATAGTAGTACTACGGCATCCATCGCCTTAGACCCACCGAGCCCGCCATGAGACCGGTCGGAATATCTAATTACTTATCTCTGCTTGTAACTGATGTGGAATCTATAGCCTGCAACCTTTCTAAGACCCATCGTGAGACTGAAAGGAGCACACCGCTGTTTAGATAATTTACTTATATGTGAAAAATAATAACTTGTCAAGCTTTTATTCTTAAAAAATGATAATTTTGTAACTACTGTAACTTTATTTGAGTGTTTTTGCCATGCCGTGAAGATTATTTGTTGTATGGGGCAGGTCCGACCTTTTGTTATTGAGCAAACTAAAACAGAAGTAGATAGTAATATAGTCATGACAGGCAGTCTGCTGCTAAGAAAATCCAATAAATATGTGTTGGCGGTCATTATTTTGTAATTAAATCAGCAGATAATTGATGAAACTCAATGGGGCGCGCACCGGTTTTAAAGAGAGCCTCTTTAAGAGAAGCCTTGCTATGAGAGAAGTCTGGTTGAACGCCACGCATACATCCCCTTGTTCGATTTCCTGCTCTGCCTTACAGATAGTTGCCGCTATATCGATTCTCTTCTCCCGTTTTTATGCTATATTTTTATTATGGACGGAGTACCGAGCGGTCAGAAGTCCGCCTGAAGTCCTATGTTGCAGGCAATGGCGGTTGTACACGTGTAGAGTATAGAGTTTTTTCGTTTCTCTATTGTACGGCTCTTGTACGGCTCTGTGAGTTTCCCCTTTTTTTCTTTAAAAGCTCTTGAGACGCTTGACTTGACAGCATACATAGCCTTTGCTATACTATTTGCTACAAAGAGTTGAGGTCGGCTTTTTGCACTTATCAATAGGCTATGGTAGCCCCTCTCGGGAGTACTCTTTTCCTGTGCGGGGTTTTATCTATTTCAGAGTGCAGATGTAGTGAGCGCTAAAGTACTTCGATATACTGTTAATGGAGTTGTTTTGAGTATTTCAGGTTCAACATTATCTTTTAAGCGCCGTTACCTTCTGCCGGTTATCCTTGTGCTCTGCCTGGTGGTGATGCTCGGTTTTTCGCTAGGTTCAGGAGCTTTGGCCCCGGGTTTTTTCAGCTCTTCGGCAGCTTTTGAAGCGAGGCTGTTACAGAGCGCCGAGGCGTCGAGGCTCAGTTATATATCAGGCGTGCTCGAAGCGAGCATAACAGGGCTTAGCCAGGCCGAGGAGCGCTCACTCGCTCTTGTGATACTCGAAGAGAGCAAAGCGAACAGTGTCGACCCGCTTCTGGTGATGGCAATAATAGAGACGGAGAGCACCTATTACAACAGGGCGCGGTCGCGAAAGGGAGCGATAGGGCTTATGCAGATAATGCCGACTACCGGTATTTGGGTTGCGGGTATGCTCGATGTAGACTGGAGGGGAGAGCCGACGTTATACGATCCCCATACAAATGTTAGGCTCGGCACCCGGTACTTCTCTATGCTCAAAGAGCGCTTTAATAACGATACCCGTGCCTCTTTAGCCGCATACAACGCAGGGCCTACTCGTGTATCGGCCCGTTTAAGGCGCGGCGCCAACCCGCCGGTCCGGTATGCCAACAAGGTGCTCAACAACTATAAAGAGCTGAAGCTGGAATTCAGGAACACGGATCCGTTCAAAAGCTGAAGAGTTGAAAGCAGGCGCAGAAGAGCGAGAGTTCCGGGTTTTTACACTTTTATGAAGTTTGGTATTGAGTTTTAAGAGCCCTTCGGTCTTTAATTCCGAAGGGCTCTCACAGTTCTGTTCTGTGAAGTATGGGCGACGGACCTTTTAAGCCGCTTTCCGGCAAGCCCTTTGTTTGTTCTTAATCGACACTTATCTCCGGGCAGTGCTTCTCATGATATCAATCTCGGTCTTGCCCATAGAGACCAGAGCCTTTAGCGTCTCGTTAACCGGCATGTCGAGCGGTTTTACCCTCTTTTCATCCAGTATTATCAGGCGGCCCGATGTCGGGTTCGGCGCCCCGGGTATAAAGATTACCAGCTTCGTGCCTGTCGGGTTCAGTATCCTGTTGGTCACGAGGCCGAGCTCTTCCGAGTCCGTATCCCTGCTCGGTACCAGCACCGTCTCGTAGAAGATCGCATCCTCTCCTTCTCCGTATCCTAAAATCTGTTTAAGCGTCTGGTACAGAGAGCCGAGCGCGGGCAGCCTGTCCAGCGTTCTGTCGATTCGCTTCCAGAGCCATCTGCCGACAAAGGTGGTGACGCCGAGCCCAATAAAGTAGATAAGAAGGACCGCAGCGAGCAGGCCGAATCCCGGAAAGTAGAAGGGCATCTTCGAGAGTCCGGAGCTTGAGATCGCGGACTCGAGGTACCCGACGGTGATTATAAGCCCGCCTACTGGCAGTATTGCGACGAGCCCGGCGATTACGCAGGTCGTTATATGTCTCTTTATCCGTTTCATACGACTCTTATACTGGAGTTAGGCTAAAGTGTCGATAGCTTTTTGCTTTGAGAGCTGCCAGCCCTACAGCGCTGCCAGCGAGAATATAAAGAAGAGCCCCGAGCCGAGAAGCAACAGGTGGCCGGATATTTTTATTATTCTAATCTTTCGCTCTACGTCTACGACCCCTTCGATATTAACCGTTTTCCAGAGTACTTTTTGATTCTTGGAAATTAACAAGAGACTTAGACCGGCGCAGAGCAGAAATGCAGCTATAATTATTTCCATCTTCTTCTCACATTTTCGTTTTTATAATATTTAGTCCTGTATGTCGGGCAAAGCCCACACGTAATATTTACGATGCCTTCTTCAGCCTGCGCCCCTGTTTGTGAAGCACTGTCAAGAAGGCCGTGACGACCCTGGGGTCGAACTTCGTGCCGGCCCCGTTCTTGATTATGTCGACAACTTTACCGATTTCCATGGCAGGCCTGTACGGCCTGTCCGAGATGATAGCGTCGAAGACGTCGGCAACCGCCAGAATCCGCGCGCCTACGCAGATATCATCTCCGGCCAGCCCGTCCGGATATCCGGTGCCGTCATACGACTCGTGGTGCCCGGCGACCATCGGCAGCAGCTTTGCGTATGCCTTTATCGGCTCAAGTATCCGCCGTCCCGTCTCCGGGTGCGCGCACATCTTGGCGTACTCCTTGGCTGTCAGCTTCATCGGTTTATCGAGTATTGCCGGAGAGATGCTGATCTTTCCTATGTCGTGCAGCAGGGCCGCGCGGTGGAGGTCGACTATCTCGTTTTGTGCTAGGCCGAGTTCCCGGCCTATCTCGACGGCCATATTGGTAACGCGCTCGGAGTGGCCAGCGGTCCACGGGCTCTTTGCGTCAACGGTTCTCGCAAGAGCCGTCAGCGTGCCCCAGTTCAGCTCTTTCAGTTCGGAGACGAGCCTGGAGTTGGATAACGCGATAGTTACCTGATCCGCAAGCTGTCTTAGCTGCCCGGTCTCTTCGGAGTGGAGCCTGTGAGACTTGAACCATGCCACCGTTATCACTCCGGAGAGGCGTTCGTTTACCAATATCGGCATTAACAGAAATGACTTTAGTCCGCGCTCGGCAAGGGGGGCGAGGCAGTCCGGCAGCTTGTCGCCGGGACTTATGTCCAGGCTTTCGTGGATCGACTTCAGCCACTTTATCTCTTCAATCTTGAGCGTCAGAGGGGTTTCGCGCTTGTTTTTATTCGTTTCATTACCGGCGCCACTGTTCGTGCCATGCTCCGTACCCCGCAGGTAGAGCGTGGCCGTGTGGTCCGAGACAGGGTCTATGAGGGCGACGCTTACGGAATCGGACGGCAGGATCTCCCACATGCGGTTTATTACCGTATTTATGATTTTTTCGGTATTGAGCGAGGTCAGTATTGCACGGTCGATCTCGGCTATGGTCGCCAGAGCCTTGAACTGCATGTTAAGCTTTCCGGCCATGGAGTTGAGCGAGTGCGCGAGTTCCTCGAACTCGTCCCCGCTCTTTACGTCGACCAATGTGCTGAAGTCCTTGTTGGCGATGCGGCGCGTGCCCTCGCGAAGTTTGGTGAGTGGGACAAGGCTTCTCTTTATGAGGTTGACGCTCATGAGGGCGACAAATAGCAGAGAGAGAATAACGATAAAGGGGAACGTCCTCTTGAAGCCTATAATAGGGGCGAGCATGTGACTCTCCGGCTCGTTTAGAACGACCTTCCAGCCGGGGCGGAAGAACTCGTACTTGAGGAAGATAGACCAGTAGCTCGATATGTACTTCTCTTTTTTGTGGTACCACTCAAAGGTGCCTCTCAAGTTTCCGGCCCTCTTTATTTTTTCCATCTGTGCGGCAAAACTCCCTTCGGAGAGCGTTGAGGTCAGTACCCTGTTCGAGTCGTCCAGTATCAGCGCCTCTATGGCCGGAGAGAGCATGCCCGGAGAGGTGACCTCCCACAGATAGCTGTTTCTGATTTCTCCTGTCAAGATCCCGCGTCCGGGCTCTTCGTGGTTAACTAATCTGCTTATTAGTACCCGGGACTCTTTGCCGGGGGCGTGAGCCACTTGAATAAGGGATTTGCCGAGGGCCATATGCGTTAGCTCGGCCCCGGATATTTCGGGCAAGGCGAACTCGGTACCGAGAATGGCGGTGGCAACACCTGAGGCGCTTGTATGGAGGAGGGCGGTAAAACCCTCTTTAATGTGTTCGTTCTTCTGCATGGCTGCTATCAGGTCGACCTTATTAGAGTCGTGTTTAAGGTTTGAGGATACCATCTGGAGTTCGGAGCCGATATAGTGGAGGTGTTCGTAGATGTGCATGCCGACGGATTTACTCTCGCGAGCGAGCCTCTCTCTGCCCTGCTCGCTCATCTGTTTGGTGACCTGGGTGAGGCTTATGGTTGCGAGTCCTGCAATGGGTATGAGGGCGCAGATGATGAAGAGCAGAAATATACGGTGTGAGACCTTGCTCTTTAGAAGTTTTACATTCTCGTTCAGGTACCTGTGCACGGCTCAGTACTCCTCGGCTACACCGTAGTAGCCACCGTCATTGGCTCGTATTATATCATCACGGCTTTTCGCAGCCGTGAGCGGGGCCACGCTCTGGCCATCGGGGCCCATGCTGTAGAGGTCGAAGTCGGAATTGATCGGCACGAGGAACTGGTCTTTTCTGACAGCGCCGGGCGTTGCCGTTGCAATTACGAGGTACTGGTACGGATTGCCCCACGGGTCGGTTGCTCCGGCCTGGTTGATAACGCCGAGGTTGGCTGGAAAGTTATCGTTGGTGGCCTGATAGGCCAGTATGGCATGCCCTAGCGAACTCAGCTCCGAAACGGTATTGGCGACCCTCGCCGCCTCTACCCTGCTGGTGTAGACCGGTATGGCAATGGTTGCAAGAATTGCTATTATAGCCACTACTATCAGTAGCTCTACCATGGTAAAGCCGCCGGCAAAGCCGCATGAGCCGCTCGCAAAGCCTCTGTTAGGCCTCTTTTTCCGAGTCCTGTTTCGATATTCATATATTCTGGCGAGCAATATTACTGGTCTGTATATGGGTAGCGTTATAGCCATGACCTCAAAATGAGTATTTAAGAGAGTTGCTTATATATGGTGTCAGGTGCATACGGGTCTGTTCCAAGGCTTTTTTTAAGCGACCTGTGTTATGTGTAAGTGAAAATATATTCATTCATATATATGTGTTTCGGTTTTTCAAGGCAAAGACTTAAACAAAATCGATATTTTATTAGGGTGTTTCTGAGGCGGTAACTGCCTCGCAGGCATTTGCGCCTCCCTTGCGTTCCGGCGCTCTTTTATATCCGCTTGGGCTTGTGCGCCCGGTACGCCCTGTATACTCTACATACTCTTGACAATAGCCTGCTCCATTGTTACTTTATACAATGCTCTTTTTTTCATTCTGTCCTTGTTTTACGGTCTCTTCGGCCCTATATTTATACTTTTGAGGCAGATGGCAGGTCGCAGGTCTTCTTTTTATGGATTTGCTCTTAAAAGGCAAGAGTTTTATGGGAAGTCTAAATAAGAGTTTTACTGCCGGAGCAGCCGTTACCGAGCGTGCCGATATAATCTTGCGTGCCGTGGTGAACGAGTATATACGCACTGCCGAGCCGGTCAGTTCGCGCGCCATCAGCGCGCGCTACTCGCTGAGCCCGGCGACCATAAGAAACTCGATGGCGGAACTTGAGCGGCACGGTTACCTTACCAGCCCGCACACCTCTGCCGGCAGGGTGCCGACGCTCAAATGCTTTCGTTACTATCTCGATAGCCTGCTCGAACTCTCCGATCTTCTGGAGGAGGATAAAGATACTATTCACAAGAGCTGTCTCGGGTCGGGCAGGACCTTGTGGACCGACACGACACGCGCGCTATCCGGCATTACCGGCTGCGCGGGCCTGTTAATGCTTCCAGATCGCGAGCTCTTTAAGCTAAAGAGTATACGCCTCGTTAGAATAGATTCCATCTCCGTTATGGTTGTTCTGGTCTTTGTCGGCTCAGAGGTCAGGACGCGGGTCGTAAGGCTTAAGAGCGGCATTGAGAATCTCGACCTCGACCACGTCTCTAACTATTTGAGCGCAATAGGTGCGGGGTTGACGCTGCCGGGCCTTAAATGCCGGCTTATAGAGGAGATGAAGAAAGAGAAGAACCTCTATGATGAGATTATGAAGAGCGCCCTTGCGCTCGGCACGGCCATCTTTAATGCAGGGGAGAGCGGGGCCGACGGAGCGGGACAGACCGGTACTCTTTACGTTGAGGGCAAGCTTGAGATGCTTGCCCAGCCCGAGTTTCGTGATAACATTCACAGGATGAAGCGGATCTTTGCGGCCTTTGAAGAGAAGAGTCTGCTCCTTGAGATACTGGAGCATGCAATGGAAGAGAACGCGCAGGAGGGCGCAATCAATATCTCGCTCGGAGCGGAGTCGAGCGTAGAGGAGTTTGAGGACCTGGCGATTGTAACGGCGCCGTACTTCGCCAGCGGTATTGACGGGGACGACTGTACCGTGACCGGCAGGCTCGGAGTGATCGGGCCTCTCAGGATGGACTACTCCCGCGTGGTGCCTCTGGTTGCTTATACCGCCGGTCTGCTCGGCAAGTCTATATAATTAGCGCCCTCTTTTTGGGTACTTTTTTCATGCTGCGTTCAGGCCTTTCAGGCCGTACTGCTTTTTTTAGCTCTGTTTGTTTTTTTAGAGACGAACGTGTAGAGACAAATAGAGAGGCGAAGACAAAAGCTGAAACCATTACTGCGGTCCCCGGACCGTTTCATTTTATAATTATAGTATGGAGTGACGAGGTCAATTATGGCGAGTATCGATATAGAAGATTTGGATAAGACTGAAGAAGAGAGTGACGAGCAGCTTAAGGAGGCTTCGGGCCTGGAGGATGAGGCGCAGAGCCTTGAAGAGCCGGGTGGGGAAGCTTTAGATGGTCTGCCGGACGACGATCTTGAGCGTGCCGTTCAGGAGGCCGCGTCCAATTACGAGAAGTACCTGCGCGCAGTAGCCGACCTTGAGAATTACAAGAAGCGGGCCGAGAAGGAGCGCATTGAGTTAAAGAAGTATGCCAACGAGAAGCTGTTGCTCGAAGTGTTGCCGGTTACCGACAACCTGCAGCGCGCGCTCGACCATGTCGATGGCGATGAGCCGAACAACCTGGCCTCGTTAACCGAAGGCGTCTCCATGACGATCGATCAGCTCTTCAAGGTGCTCGCCCAGTTCGGCCTTACCGAGGTCAAGGCCGTTGGCGAGAAGTTCGACCCCGAGTTCCACCATGCCATAAGCCATGATAATACGACGGACGCCGAACCCGGCACCATCGTCTCCGTGTTTCAGAAAGGTTATATCCTCAAAGGGCGGCTCATTCGCCCTGCAATGGTCTCTGTTGCGAATGACGAATAGGTTTAGAGGCGACCGTGCCGCCCGTTTTTGACTTCGGTTCTTTTATGTGCTGAAGATGGATGCGTGAAATTATAGAGGGTGATAACCCCTCACGAGGTAAGAGGAAGAGATAGTGAGTAAGGATTTTTACGAGATTTTGGGTGTGTCGCGCGATGCGAGCGATACTGAGATAAAGAAGGCATACAGGAAACTTGCGCAGCAGCACCATCCGGACAAGCACAGCGGCTGCAAAGATACCGAAGAGAACTTTAAGCTGATAAACGAGGCATACGACGCCTTGAAGGACCCGCAAAGGCGCGCGCAGTACGACCGCTTCGGCTCTGTCTCGGGGCCTGCGGGAGGCGGTTATCAGGACTCCGGTTACGGCGCCGATTTTCAGGACCTCTTCAGCGAGGTCTTTAGCGACTTTTTTGGCGGCGGCGGGGGGGGGGGAGGCCCGAGGCGTCCGGCTCCTGAGCGCGGCAGCGACCTCCATTACGAGCTTGAGGTAGACTTTGAAGAGGCGGCCTTCGGAACAGAGAAGAAGATAAATGTAGAGCGTACCGTCAACTGCGATACATGCCGCGGCAGCGGCGCTCGTGCCGGCACTCAACCCGTAACATGCAGCACCTGCGGAGGGCGCGGACAGGTCGCCTTTCAGCAAGGTTTTCTCTCTATTGCGCGTACCTGCAACGCCTGTAACGGCAGAGGCGTGGTCATCGAGGAGGCCTGTGCTGACTGCAGGGGGCACGGCAAGGTGCGGCGCACGAGGGAGATGGGGGTGAAAATTCCGGCCGGTGTTGATACTGGTTCGCGCCTGAGGCTGATGACCGAGGGGGACTTCGGTACCAGAGGCGGCCCTCCGGGTGATCTATATGTATCTATTTTTGTTAAAGAGCACCCGATCTTCTCGCGCGAGGAAAATGATGTGATCTGCGAGGTGCCGGTCAGCTTCTCGGCTGCCGCGCTCGGCACAGAGCTTGAGGTTCCGACCCTTGAGGGGCCGATCAAACTCAAGGTTCCGCCCGGCACGCAGTCAGGAAAGGTCTTCAGGCTCAAGCACAAGGGGATAGCCTCCGTCCGTTCGGGCAGAAGAGGGGACGAGCAGGTCGTTATCAGGGTAGAGACGCCTACGAAACTAAATCGCGACCAGAGGGCGTTGCTTGAGCAGTTTGCCGAGATAAGCGGAGATGAGAGCACGCCTCTGCACAGGAACTTCTTCTCCAAGGTAAAGGAAATCTTTGAATGAAAAGTAACTCTCATTCGGTTACGGCCCTGTCTGTTCTGCTTCTGCTCCTGCTTGCTCTGAGCCTGCCGGGCGATGCGCTCTCTTTTATGGGTTTTTTCGAGAAGAAGGACAAGAGCGAGTCCCAGCCGAAACCTCAATCTCAAACAGAAGAGCCGGCTCCGGAGTTCAGGCCTGTTCCTGTTCCGGGTCTTTTCAAGGGGGTGGATGATGCGGGCGAAGAGCCGGTTGGCGAGAGGGTCCTCTTTCCGGCTTCATTAGACGAGGGGTGGGATGTTGAAGAAAACGGCGCTGAAGAAAATGGCGCTGAAGGCGAGTACGGAGAGGGCGCAATTATAGTGCCGAACGACTCGATAGACGCTGCCGAAGATAACGGGGTTCCGCTACTCGGACCCGACGAAGGCGAAGCCGGAGTTGGGGACTCGAAGCAGGATGAGATGCCGGTGGTCTTCTATCCTATTGAAGTAGAGCAGGAACCTGTTGAAGAAGAGATAGATGTCGAACTCGACGATCTGCTCTTCGGGGCCTCTACCGACGAAGCCTTTCTACGCCTTGCGCGCCTCTTTATGGTAAACGGAGAGGAGAAGAAGGCTGCAAAGACGTACTCAAGGCTTATAGAGGATTTCCCGGCGTCCGAGTCGAGGTTCGCGGCCTTTTACGAACTCGGTTATCTCCGTTACAGGGAGAGCAGGCTTAAAGAGGCGCGCCTTCTGCTCGAGTACGTGGTAAAGAACCACGATGCCGCGGTCACGCTCAAGGACTCTGCGCGCCGGTTGCTCGAAGAGATAGAGTCGATATACGAGCGCGGCTCAAAGAGCAAGGAGCGGGTCTCTATCGGGGCTCTGCTGCCGCTCGAAGGCAGGTATGAGAAGATGGGCAACGCCGCGCTTCGCGGTATTCTGCTTGCCACCGGGGCCTTTGAGTCAGAGGGGCTGCCGGTTGATGTATATGTGAGGGATACCGGAGCAGAGGCGCGCGGCGCAAAGGCCGCTATCGAAGAGCTTGTAAACAGGGAGAAGGTACGCGCACTGATAGGCCCTATGCTCTCATCCACCGCCGACGAGGCTGCACAGTATGCGCAGAGCAAGCAGACGCCGATAATCGCTCTCTCTCAACGGGACAAGCTTACCGACAGAGGCAGGTTCGTCTTCAGAAACTCCCTTCTGCCCGCCCGCCAGGCGGCCCTGGTCGCCTCTTACGCCTACAACGTGCTCGGCAACAGGACATTTGTTATTATCTACCCGCGTTCCCGTTACGGCTCTACGCTCGCTCGCGCCTTTGCGGCAGAGGTCGAGAGGCTGGGCGGCGTGGTCATAAACAAGACTTCATATAAACCCGGCTCAAAGGACCTTAACGAAGAGCTGCGCGACCTCTTTCTGATTGAGGAAGAGGAGATGGTGAAAGGCAGGCGGACGATAAAGGAGTACAACCCAACGGTGGAGGCCGATGCGCTCTATCTGCCGGATTACTACCAGACCGTTTCGATGGTCGTTCCGTACCTTGAGTACTTCAATATCGGAGAGCTTCAGCTGCTCGGCTCCAACGGCTGGAACTCTGAGAAGCTTATAGAACTAGGCGGAAATGGAGTGGAGGGTGCGGTCTTCGCCGACGGCTTCTTCGCAGGCACACGGAGGAAAGCGACCGCAGGTTTCCTAGAGAAGTACAGGGCCATGTACGGGGGCGAGCCCGGTGTCATAGAGTCGCAGGCGTATGACGCAACTATTCTTCTGCTTGCCGCGATTTCGAAGAACGGTTACGAGTGGATGGACCGCGATAGCCTCAGGCGCGACCTTCTGAAAATTTCCGGCGTACAGGGCTCGATAGGCAGTATTTCGATAGAGCAGGGCGGGGAGGTAGACAAAGAGCTATTCCTGTTAAAGGTTGAGCGAGGTAATATAGTCGAAGTTTTCGGGGTTCCGGAGTCCGGGGCGTCTGCCCCCTATAACGGCGCAGGTAACGGTGTAAACCAGGATGGTAGCGATGAGGAGAACGTATGGGATTGACGCATACTGATGATGCCGGCAAGGCGAAGATGGTGGACGTTAGCGTTAAAGATGTAACTACCCGGGAGGCCACGGCAGTAGGCACTGTGGAAATGAAACGCGAGACGCTCGATCTCGTACTCTCTAACGAGGTCAAGAAGGGCGATGTGCTGGGGGTAGCTCGGCTGGCCGGAATTATGGCTGCCAAGCGGACAGCGGATATAATACCGCTCTGCCACCCGTTAGGGATAACGGGTGTTGACGTCGATTTTGAGACAATCGAAGAGCCGCCCTCTATTGAGATAACCGCAACGGCTCGCATTGCTTCGCAGACCGGTGTCGAGATGGAGGCCCTTACCGCTGTCTCGGTTGCCGCGCTTACTATTTACGATATTTGCAAGGCCGCGGACAAGGCGATGGTGCTTACCGGTATCAGGCTCTTGAAGAAGAGCGGAGGCAGGAGCGGCACCTATGTTGCCGAAGAGCTGTTGGAAAAGTAGGTTAAGAGCGGATCCGTAACCGTGTAGTTGGAATAGACGAAAGAGTAGACAAAAGAGCCGTACGGTATGCGTTCAATAGCGCGTTTGGGCATGCAGCGCTGAGTATGCCGGGCCGGGCAGATTAAAGTTGTATAGCCGGCATACCGAATAGATAAGGATGGTTTGGCCTCTAATATGCAAGCGCAGCGGTGTTGAGCGAAGTTAAAATAGTTGCTGTACACACATAATTCTTTCGGTTATACTTTTGAGTATGGATAAAGAGACTCTGGAATATTTCAGGAACCTCCTGAACGGAATGCTTAACGACCTGCTGAACGAGGCGGGCCGCACGGTGAGTGATATGAGCGATTCCAATGAGGAGAACTTTCCTGACCCGTCCGACAGGGCGGCGCTTGAGACGGATAGAAATTTTCTTCTCAGGGTTAAGGACCGCGAGCGCAAGCTGATATCGAAGATAAAGGAGGCGCTCGGAAGGATCGAGGACGGATCTTTCGGGATATGCGACCATTGCGAAGAGGATATCTCTGTCAAGAGGCTCGAAGCGCGCCCGGTAACTACCTCCTGTATCGAGTGCAAGAAGGAGGAGGAGGAGAACGAGAAGTCTCGCGGATAGGGTTAGCATGAAGAGGTCTGTTGGCCGGTCCTTTTCCGTGCATATCTGTTACTGTTGTCTGCGCACAAAAAAAATTGATAAATTATAGTAAATTACAACCCTTGAAGCAGAAAAATATAGAACGGATTGGAGAGAGATGCCTGAACTGAGAAAAGACCCCATTATCGGCAGATGGGTAATAATATCGACCGAACGGGGCAAGCGCCCGAGTGAGTTTGAAAAGGCGAGACCGGCTCAAAAGACCGGTTTCTGCCCCTTCTGTCCCGGACACGAAGACAAGACCCCGCCTGAGATTCTGGCTTACAGAAAGCATGAGGGAAAGCCGAATACCGGTGGCTGGCATGTTCGCGTGGTACCTAACAAGTTTCCTGCGTTAAAGGTCGAAGGGGAACTCGACAGGGTAGGGGACGGCGTCTACGACAGGATGAACGGCGTGGGTGCGCACGAGGTCGTGATAGAGTCGCCGGGGCATAAAGATACCCTCGCCTCGATACCGACCGAACAGTTCGAGGAGATACTCTGGACGTACCGCGACAGGATAATAGACCTCAAGAAGGACTCGAGGCTTCGTTACGTGCTGATCTTCAAGAACCACGGCGCGGCAGCCGGAGCAACGCTCGAACATAGCCACTCCCAGATTATCGCCCTGCCGATCATACCCAAGCGTGTGAGTGAGGAGCTTGTTGGCGCAAAGGCGTATTATGAGTACAAGGAGCGTTGTATCTTCTGCGACATTATACGGCAGGAGATAATGCAAACTTCGAGGATCGTGGCAGAGAATGCCGACTTTATAGCGATTACGCCGTATGCCCCCAAGAGCCCCTTTGAGGTCTGGATACTTCCCAAGGAGCATGAGTCCAATTTTGAGAATTGCCAGAAGCACCATTATGACAACCTCTCTGTCTTCTTCTCCGATATACTCAGGAGGATGGACAAGGTACTCAACTTTCCGCCCTTCAATTTTATTCTCCATACCGCGCCGATACGCAATGGGAATATGAACCATTATCACTGGCACTTTGAGATAATGCCGAAACTGACGCGGGTAGCCGGGTTTGAATGGGGTTCCGGTTTTTACATCAACCCGACTTCGCCGGAAGAGTCAGCCAAGTTCCTGAGAGAGGCCAAGGTCTGATATCCCGGTTTTTACTGCCTGTCTTGCGCATAAAGCGCTCTTTGCGACCGGTGCCCCGCTTCTGGAAAGCGGTCCGGGTCGGGCCGTAGTCTGAGAGGGTTTCTTGTGGATAAGGACCTGAACCGTAAAGTGGCTGAGCTTGCAGAGTGTGGCTGTGCCATAGGGAGTGATCTCAACGAGGGAGCGCGCCTTGCGGTAGATGCTACAGGTTGCCACGCGGTCTCGGTTTACGCCATTAATGGCTATGGGCAACGCTTCGAACTGAGGGCGCATTCCGGCAGAGCCCTTGCCGAGGGGCCGGTTACCGAAGTTGAGTTCGCACCTGAGCTTGAAAAACTCTTAGACTCCGGGGGAGTTTTGCCCGAAGGCCTCCTTGGCAGGTTGGCCCTGTCGGCGGCAGACGAAAGTTTTTCGATTATCTACCCTTTGGGCTCTAAGGAGAGCCTAAAGGGTTTTCTTCTTTTATGGGGCGCCGCAGGTACTTTGAAAGAGGATATTCTAAAAGACGAAACCCGGGTTCTGGTGGCCGTCATAGGGGCCGCAATCTGTGCTGCCATGAAGTGGCACGATGTGGCAAAGCAGAACGAGCAGTTAAGGTCCGAAGTGGGCGAACTCCAAGGTCGGATCAAGAGCATTGAGAAGTTTCTCTACCTAGGCGATATGGCCGCCATGCTGGCCCACGAGATCAAGAACCCGCTGGTAAGCATCGGCGGTTTTGCCGAGCGGCTTAAAAGGAAGATGGATCCGGACTCTCCTGCCAATACGTATGTCGACCTTATGATATCGGAGATAGAGAGGATTGAAAAAATCGCCGATGGAGCCTTCAGGTGCACGGGAGGTGAGCATATGGAGGTTGAAAGGCAGGACATAAAGGGCATACTCTCGGAGACTCTCAGCCTCTTCGGCGACGAGTTCGAGCGGCTCGGCATAGAGGTATTAACAGAGCTGGAGAACGGCCCGCTGACGGTAATGGCCGACCGCGAACAGCTCAAAATAGCTTTTGACAACTTGATTGCCAATGCGATACAGTCGATGGAGCAGGGTGGCACTCTTGCCATCTCGGCGCGCAGGGATCCCGAAGGCGTCGAGGATATGCTGATTGAAATTACCGATTCCGGCAAGGGTATAAAAGAGGGTGATATAGACTCTATTTTCACCCCGTTCTTTACCACGAAAAATTCAGGTACCGGGCTCGGCCTGCCGATAAGCAACTCTATTATCGCGCATCATCAAGGCGTAATAGAGGTTGTGAGCAATGGTGAGACCGGGACCACGTTTAGGGTCAGATTAAAGTGTTGTGAGAGTTGAGGAATCTTTTTTCTCTTTTAACAGGAGCAAGACGAAAAAGTTATGGTACAGTTATAATGCTTGTTCCGCAGAGCTGTAATATTGTAACCTGGCGCGGGTTCATGCATCGGTTGCGCTTTAGTTTTTTTTATACTTATCTTTTTTGATATTCTCTTTTCTTTTAGGCAGTGCCTGTTCGCCCTACCGGAGGCTCAGGTTACTGGAACATCGGCTTTAGTCCAGAAAGCGGTATGGAGTTAGGTAATATGAGTGATCTAACGGGCAAACGTATTCTTGTGGTTGATGACGAAGAGGGACTGAGGCTTCTGTACAAGGAGGAGCTTGAGGATGAAGGGGTAGACGTAACGCTTGCCAGTTCAGGCAGCGAGGCGATGGAGCAGTTGGAAGAGGTCGACGGAGAGGTCGATCTTGTGCTGCTCGACATCAAGATGCCTGGCATGGACGGGGTTGAGGTCCTGCGCAGGGTCAAGGAGCGATGGAAGGAGCTTCCGGTGATACTCTGCACGGCTTACCCGCACTACAAGCACGAGTTCGGAACATGGGCCTCCGACGCATATGTCGTAAAGTCATCCGACCTCACGGAGTTGAAGCAGACGATAAGGGAAATACTGCTCGGTTAGTTTTTTTATCCCATCAATCATAAATACGGGCAATAGGGGCGGCTGATCTCAGGCGGCCTCTTTTATTTTTACCTGTTTATAAATAGCCGGGTCCGGTTTATCATGGGGGGTTAGCTCAGTTGGGAGAGCGGCTGGTTCGCAATCAGCAGGTCACCGGTTCGATCCCGGTATCCTCCACCAGATATTTTTTTAAGGGGGTTACGAGTTTACTCGTAACTCCTTCTTTTTTGCATGCTTAATGTTATGCATACTTCAACCAATAATTAATATATAGAATAAGGTCTGTGTGTTACCGCTGGATGGAACCACATGAGTGCGGCTCCTGCACAGTTACTTTTTTATGAAGCTCGGTATTTAGCGGAAAAATAATAGGTTCATTACGGCATGGGCAGTTTGAAAGAGATGCGGAGGGTTGACTTGGTGACCGGCCGGGTCACTGTCACCGTACTGCTGTTCAGTTTAAGCACCTGAAGGGGCTGGCAATATGAAGTTGGGCATCCGCTACAAACTTATCGTTGTGCAAGGGCTCGGGCTCGCTTTTTTTATTTTGTTGGCGGCGTTGAGTTATTACAGCATAACCTCCTACTCCTCTATCCATAACAGGGATATAGACCTGGCCTACAGGATGGAGCTGGTGGCAGACCTTCAACTGTTATTCGAGAGAAGCCTGATGCCGCCCAACGACTACCTTATAACAGGGGATATCAAGGAGAGAGAGCACTTTGCAGAGATTGTGCTCGATATGGCAAAACTCTTTGAAAAAGTCATGTCTGAAGAGAACAGGCCGGAAGAAGAGGTCCGTATCGGAAATGAGTTGCGCAAAGAGATCATCGATCATGAGAAGATGGCGATGCTGTTGCTGTCTATCAGCGACCCTGTAGGCAACGAAGGCAGTGCAAAGCTGATGAAGGGGCTCGATGCAAACGGGACGCTGCTTGTAAAGAAGGCCGAGAAGCTCCACGAACTGATAAGGCTTGAGCTTGAAGAGCACAGCAATAATGTCTCCCGGATAGGTGACAGGATAACTAAACTTTTTGCCGTAGTATTCTTTATCTTCCTCGGCGGAATGATCTACCTGATCTTTATGGTAAGAAGGAGCGTCTCAAGACCTCTTGATGAACTTACGAATGCCGCAAGCATAATAGCGCAAGGTGATCTGGACTACAGGGTCGATATAAAAACCGGCGACGAGATAGAGAGTCTGGGCAACGAGTTCAATACAATGGCCAAGTCCCTGAAGGAAAAGAGTACCGAGACCCGTGAGTACGTCAACAAGCTCGAGAGGTCAAACTACCTGCTCGACCAGAATATCCTGCGTCTATATACCCTGTACAATGTTAGCAAAACTCTTGCAACTACCGTTGAGGCGGAAAAGCTTCTGGAGCATATAGTAACCGAGGTGCAGCAATCACTCAAGATTCACCGCATCACCGTTATGCTCGTCGATAAGGAGCACGACATTATTACCATCGCCGCAGGTGTCGGGCTCTCCAGTGAGGCCAGAGCGGCAACGTTCAGGCTGCAAGACGGACTGTATGGCTGGGCGGCAATGACCGGCGAGTCGTCAATTGTCACAGACCCCTCGGGCGATCCGAAGTTTGTCCCGACCGAGGGGCTCGATGATGATGCAAGTTCCATTATAGTAGCGCCCTTTAAAAGCAGGGGAAAGGTCATTGGCATACTGACCGCGTACAAGCTCAGAGAAGAGCCTTTCGACAGACAGTCGTTCGAAATGCTGACGACCATTGCAACCCAGCTTGCGTTGACTATTGATAATGCCAGGCTCTTTGAGGAGACAATAAACCTAGCCATTACGGACGGCATGACCTCGCTCTACAACTACCGTCACTTCAAGGAGTGTATCGCCGATGAATTCACCAGGTCGAAGAGGTATAAGAGGGCGTTGTCGCTCATAATGGTAGATGTGGATCACTTTAAGAAGTTTAATGATACCTACGGTCATCAAACAGGTGATGATGTCTTGAGGGGAGTCGCAAAGATTCTAAAACAATCGGTCAGGTCTTCCGATATTGTTGCAAGGTATGGGGGGGAGGAGTTCGTTATCCTTCTGCCTGAGACAGGCAAGAGCGACGCCTTTATCCTGGCGGAGAGGGTCAGGAATGGTATCGAGTCGGCTGACCTTTCCGTCGATACGTCGAGTTCTTTTGACGGGGTCACGGTAAGTCTCGGAGTCTCTGCCATAGAAGAGGGCACCGAAGATTTCAAAGAGCTTATCAAGAAGGCAGACAGCGCACTCTATCAAGCCAAAGAGAATGGCAGGAATCGCGTTAATTGATAACAGGCAGAGAACCGGCTGCAGGCCTCGCTCCATATCACCTCAGTTGTCATCACACTCCATTGTCCCGGCAGCCTGTTGTAATAGATGCAACAGACCCGAAGCATTGGCAGTATCGCAGTGCGCCTCAAGCGGTCGATTACGGCCATACGTACTCATCCCCGGATAACCTCCCGCAGTTGTACTCCGTGTCCCGATACGGTATATTAATACTTGATATCGAATTCGTACCTGTGCAGAACTCTTCAGTTCATAGGTGTATTGTTGGCAGTTACCTGTTCTATACAGAGGGAAGATGGCCGAAGAGAGAGAGAGTAGTAGCGCTTTAACAGAAGAGTTAAAGCGCGTTGAAGCGAGGCTTGCCGAGAGCGAGGCCCGCTATGACATGCTTGTTGAACAATCCCCTGACAATATTCTGATACACGACCTCGAAGGCACGGTGCTCTTTACCAATATTTCGAGGGTAGAGGTGCTTGGCGCGAAGAGTCCCGAGGAGGTGGTCGGCAGGAATGCCATGGAGTTTATCCACCCCGACGACAGAGAGATGGTCATGGGGGTAATAGGGGGCGCATTCGAAGATTTTCAGAATGGGAGGGACAGCAAGAGGACCATCGAGCACAGGATGCTTCGCCTGGACGGTACCGAGTTCTGGGGCGAGGCAACAGGTGTCTTTTTTGTCTATGATGGCAAACCTGCGATACAGACGATAATTCGTGATATCACAGCACGCAAAGAGGCCGAAGAGGAACTGAAGAGGTATCGAGAACAGCTCGAAGAGCTGGTAAAGGAGCGTACCTCGGAGCTGTATAGTGAGATTGAAGAGCGCAAGAGAACCGAGGAGGCGCTCAAGGATCAGATAAATTTCTTGCTAACGTTGATAAATACTATCCCCAGCCCGGTTTTCTATAAGGATACAGAGGGAAGGTACCTCGGTTGCAATGCCGCTTTTGAAGAGTCTGTAGGGTTGAGTAGTGATGATATCTGCGGCAAAACCGTTTATGACCTTGCACCAAAGGAGGTTGCGGATAAGTACTTTGAGATGGACTCTGCACTCTTTGATAAACCCGGAGTGCAGGTATATGAGTGCCCGGTCAGGTATACGGACGGAAAAGAACATGACATTATCTTTCACAAGGCGATCTTTTCCCGCTCGGACGGCTCTGTAGCCGGTCTTGTAGGGGTGATGCTCGATATAACAGAGGGGAAGCGCTCCAAGGCGGCAATAGAAGATGCCGTTAGGAAGTTCCGTACTATTTTCGAGTCTTCAAGCGATGCGATAATGCTGTTCGGTGATAACGGTTTTATAGATTGTAATAACGCCACGCTCAGAATGTTCGGCTGTTCAGAGAGCGAAGAGTTCCTCGGAACGCATCCTGGCGAGTGGTCTCCCCCGGAGCAACCGGACGGGCGGGACTCTATTGAAGCGGCAAACTCCAAAATCGCAAGGGCCTTTAAAGAGGGCAGGAATTTCTTTGAGTGGACCCATAAGAGAGCCGACGGTGAATCCTTCCAGGCCGAGGTGCTGCTCACTCCGATGCAGCTTGAGGGTAAAATGGTACTGCAGGCTACTGTGCGCGACATAACGGAGCGCAGGCGGCTAGAGTATGAAAAGTCCGAACTCCACTCTCAACTCCTGCAATCTCAGAAGATGGAAGCCATAGGAACTCTGGCAGGTGGCATTGCGCACGACTTCAACAATATCATGACCGTCGTAAAGAGCCTAAGTTCTCTGGCGCTTACTAAGGTGGCTCCGGGCAGCAAGCTGTACGAGTATCTTAAGCCTATAGAGAATGCGTCCGACAGGTGCACGGGTCTCATACAGCAACTCCTTATCTTCAGCCAGCGCAAACCCTGCGAGGTTGGCCCCCTGAGCGTCAACGATACTATAGAGAACCTGCTAGGCATGCTCCGTTCACTTATAGATGAGGATATCAGTATAAACGAAGATCTTTGCAATGGATTGTGGGAAGTCTCAGGCGACAGGGGGCGTCTGGAGCAGGTTCTGATTAACCTGATAATCAACAGCAGCGACGCGATGCCGCAGGGTGGCTGCATACGGCTCGGCACGGAGAATGTGACATTAACGAAGCAGGAGGCCTCAGGCATTTCAGGAGCAGTGCCAGGCGACTATGTTCGCATGACAGTTGACGATGACGGTATCGGTATAGAACCCGAGGTCATTGAGCATATCTTCGAGCCCTTCTTCTCGACAAAAAGTCATGGAGGCAACGGACTCGGTCTCTCGGTGGTTTACGGTATTTTGAAAGAGATGAACGGCTGCGTCGATGTGTCGAGCGAACCGGGTGCAGGATCGAAGTTCTCCGTCTATCTTCCTGCGACTACGGACCCGGTAGGGGGTGCGCAAGAGGCCTCTGTTAACGAGTTTATTGCG
This sequence comes from Deltaproteobacteria bacterium, assembly GCA_029262515.1. Classification (GTDB taxonomy): domain Bacteria; phylum Desulfobacterota; class GWC2-55-46; order GWC2-55-46; family JADFVP01; genus JADFVP01. The sequence continues at coordinate 20,179 of JAJCZH010000011.1, forward strand.
TCCGACGGGCAGGGGCGCAGGATCCTTCTCGTCGAGGATGATATGTGGGTGCGCAGATCAACCGCTATGGCGCTTATGGAGAATGGTTATATCGTGGAGCAGGCCGAAGATGCCGAGCAGGCTATTGCGATCTTTTTCAAAGAGAAGGGGCGGTTCGACCTCGTTATCACCGATGTTGTGATGCCGGGCAGGGACGGGCTGCAGATGATGGAGCCGCTCTTTGAGGTCAACCCCGGCATCCCTGTGCTCTTCTACTCCGGGCATGTCGATAATAAAGCGCAGCTCGACTCTATTATCAAAAAGGGTTTCGCTTTTTTACAGAAGCCGTATGAGGTGCCTGATCTGCTAAGAGCCATTGAGGAGAGTATGGTGCGGGGTTAATGCAGGGCGTGTCGAGTTGCTTTATCAATTAGCTTGCTGTGTTGCTGTGTTGCTAATCTCACCATTCTTCTCAGCAGACCTTCTTTGTCATTACTAGTACGTTGCCGCTCTCTTTAGAGGCCGTATACTCCACTTTATCCATTACGCTCTTTATTATGCAGACTCCGAGCCCGCCCGGTTTTATTTCGTTCAGGTCCCGCTCTATCTTTTCTATATCGAGTCCTCCGCCGCATTTGCCGAAGTCGCGAAGCGATATAGTCAGAGCATCAGGCGTTACAACAAACCGTATATCTATTACTATTGTGGAGTTCTCGCCGCAGCTATGCCGGATTATGTTTGCGCACGCTTCATCAAGCGCCAGCACTGTGCGGCAGCGCTCTTTGTTGGAAAAGCCCATCTCCGTGACGAGGCTCTCCGTTACGCCCCTGATAAGGTGGAGGTTCTTTGAGAGGCTCGGTATTTTGAGTACGATCTCTTCAGCCATTTAATGTTTCCGGTCTACGGGATTAGTAGAGTACGGCGACTCATCTTTACACCGTTACAGAATATATCGGCACGGTTGAACAAAAGATAAAGCCAAAATAGGCTCTTTTTATTCTATGAGAATGTCGGGCCGGTGTCAATCCGAGCCATTCTCTCTTTCCCCGGTCGATGCAGGTCACAGCGCGAATTAGGGGGGTGTGCCTGTTGACAACAGCCACGGTACAGGGCTACTATCAGAGTATCCACCAGACAATAAATATAGACTCTATCTGCACTCGAAAGCGGCCTAAATATTTTCTAAGGTTAAGCAAAACATTGTCCGATATGACGATATGATCAGGGTAGAGAGTCTAAATAATAAGTTCGGTCACATTACGACCGCCAATGATGTTTCGTGCCACTTCGAGGAAAAGAAGGTCACGGTGCTTCTCGGTGGAAGCGGTTCGGGAAAGAGCACGCTGCTTAAGCAGATGGTGGGGCTCGGGCGCCCGGACTCAGGCTCGATCATGTTCGACGGCAGGGATATTACTAAACTCGCCAGAAAGGAACTCTACGAGCTTCGCAAAAAGATGGGCATGCTCTTTCAGGGCTCCGCTCTTTTCAACTCATTGAACATTTATGAGAACATCGCATTTCCTCTAAGAGAGCATACCAACCTCTCGGACTCCGTAATAAAGACTATAATCAAGATAAAACTCGAGATGGTGGGGCTAAGAGGCGTTGAGAATATGATGCCGTCCCAGCTTTCGGGCGGCATGACAAAAAGGGTGGGCCTTGCGCGCGCAATCGTGCTCGACCCCAAGGTGGTCTTCTACGACGAGCCGACCTCGGGGCTCGACCCTATCGCTTCGGGCGTCATAGACAAGCTGATAGTCGATCTCAACAAGAAGCTCGGCGTTACCTCTATCGTCGTCTCTCACGATATCGATAGCGCTTTTAGAATTGCGGACAAGCTGATTATACTCTTCTACGGCAACCTGATTGCAGAGGGAACGCCGGAGGAAATAAAGAACAGTCCCGACCCGAAGGTTCGCCAGTTCATAACAGGCTCTCCCGACGGCCCGATTCCGTTTACGCTTACGGACAAGGATTTTATAGAAGATATTCTGATAGATTAAGATTTTATTACCGCAGCCGCAGCGGTCTTGTTAAAGAGATTTTTGGATAGGGTTCAACTCAACAAATCACTGGCAGGTTTTTAATGGAAGCTATAGCCGCACTAGGAAGAGGTACTTTAGGTACCGTACAGATTCTCGGTAGAAGCGCTCTCTTCATCCTATACGTCCTCTACTCGGCTTTCATCCCGCCGTACAGGTTTTCGAAGGTGATTAAAGAGATAGAGTTTATCGGGGCCAAGAGCTTCCTTATCATCCTGGTGACCTCGCTCTTTACGGGCATGGTGCTCGCTCTTCAGGGTTACTATACGCTCAGCAAGTTCGGTGCCGAAGGGGTTCTCGGGTCTGCGGTCGCGCTCTCTATAATACGTGAACTCGGCCCTGTTCTCTGTGCGCTTATGGTTACCGGCAGGGCAGGTTCTGCCATTACCGCCGAGATAGGTATCATGAAGATAACCGATCAGGTGCCGGCCCTTGAGATGATGGCGGTGGAGCCTATTAAGTTTATCATCAGCCCGAAGGTCATAGCGGCGCTTATCTCGCTGCCGATCCTGACCGCGTTTTTCGACCTGGTCGGAATCTTCGGCGGATTTCTCGTCGGCGTCTTGATGCTCGGCGTCAATGAAGGCTCTTTTTTCGGGGAGATGATCAGGGCAACCGAGTTTGCCGATATATACGGTGGTCTTATAAAGTCTCTCGCTTTCGGTTTTCTTATCTCATGGATCGCCTGCTTTATCGGTTACAACGCCAAGGCGACCACCGAGGGAGTGAGCAGCGCAACGACAAATGCGGTTGTAGTTACCTCGCTCTCAATACTTGTTATCGATTACGTAATTACTTCGGTACTGCTTTAGGGGTACTGTTTTAGATTCTAGGATGTCAGGAGGAGCTTATGTTCGCCAAGAAGACAGAAATGATAGTCGGCGTCTTTATGATCGTAGGTATTGCCGCCCTTGTTTACCTATCTATCTCGCTCGGCAAGATAGACATAGGAGGGTCCGGTTACATAAAGGCGACGGCATCGTTCGACTCGATAACCGGTCTTCGAAAAGGGGCGACCATAGAGATTGCCGGAGTCCAGGTAGGCAAGGTCTCCGGGATCGGTCTCAAAGATGATCTGGCGGTTGTGGAGATGAGCATCAACAGGGATGTGCCGATAACGGACGATGCGATTGCGTCGGTAAGGACCAACGGCGTTATAGGGGAGAAATATATCAAGATAACCCCCGGCGGTTCCGAAGAGTACCTTGAAGACGGCGGCAGCCTGATAGATACAGAGAGCGCTATAAGTATAGAAGAACTCATCAGCAAGTACATATTCGAGAAAGAATGAAGATAACGGTTGAAAGAGATGATAAGGGCGTAGTGCTTGTCAAGATAGAAGGGGAGGTGGATATGCATACCTCCCCGGACGTCAGAAATGCGCTGCTGCCGTACTTCAAACCTGATATTTCGGGTATCGTGGTAGACCTTTCGGGTGTCAAGTACATGGACTCTTCCGGTATAGCTACTATGATCGAGGGACTCCAGTGGGCCTCTAAAGTCAAAAGCCGCTTCGTGCTCGCCGGCATGAAGGAAGCGGTAATGGACGTTTTCGTGCTGACCAATCTCAATAACGTCTTTGAATTTTCACCCGATTCTGAAGCCACTTTCAACGATATAACAGGGAGGTAGAGCTTTGCCTTGCGCTCTTAGTGGTGCTTTATCTGTTATACTAAAAGAAGGGTACAACCTTGAAGAGAAAAACCACTGTTATTACGTTTCTGATGCTGCTGCTCTTTATATCCGTTAAAGCAAACGCCGCAACTACAACAAAAGCTTCAATCGAAGAGCGGGTTCAGTATGCCGATAGCAGCATCTCTGATACACTCGGAGACGGTGAATACGAAGAGGACGACTTTGAGGATGAGTTCGGTGACGAAGAGACCTTAACCCCTATAGCAGACCCTTTGGAGGGGTTTAACCGGCTGACCTTCGCCTTCAACGACAAACTCTACTTCTGGGTCCTGAAGCCAACGGCAAAAGGGTATATGAAGGTAGTGCCGGAGCCGGGCAGGGTGGCCGTAAAGCATTTCTTCACAAACCTCGCCGCGCCGATCCGTATAATAAACTCCGCGCTTCAGCTTAAGTTCAAAGAGAGCGTTGTCGAGTTTGCGCGCTTTACGGTAAATACCACTTTCGGCGTGGCCGGTTTTAGAGACCCTGCAACCAATACATGGGGACTTCCGCTCTACAACGAAGACTTCGGGCAGACGCTCGGGCATTGGGGGGCTGGCCCCGGTTTCTTCATAAACCTGCCGTTTTACGGCCCTTCGAGCCTTCGCGACGGAACCGGGCTTATAGTAGACATCTTTGCCGACCCGCGGACTTATCTGCCGCCGGAAGAGACGATTGAGAAGGTCGGAGTGCGCGCATACCAGGCCGTCAACTCGACCTCTCTCAACATAGACTTCTACGATGATATAAAGAAGGATGCGATCGATCCGTATACGTTTATACGGGACGCGTACCACCAGTACAGAGAGAACCTCGTTGCGAAGTAACCTTTTTGCGCACTAACCTTTTATGGAGAGTACCGGTCATGAATAATTCTTTTAAAACAGCGCTCCTGGCGGCTCTCGTCATTTTAATCCTCTCACCTGTGCTCTCGGTGGCCGGAGAGCCGACCGAGAAGATTCGCACAGCGATAGACGGTGTCATTGAGATACTCAAAACCGAATCACTTAAGGGAGAGCCGAAGGCGAAGATAAGGCGAGAGAAGATTCGCAGCGCCATACAGAGTCGCTTCAGCTTTGAGGCCATGACCCGCCGATCTCTCGGCAAGAACTGGAAGAAGCTCAGCAAAGAGGAGAAGGTCGAGTTCGTGGCGGTCTTCGGCACCATGATAGAGAACTCTTACATCGGCAAGCTTGAGAAGTATACCGACGAGGAGGTCTTGTACGAGAAAGAGACCATAAAGAAGACGAGCGCCGAGGTCAAGACCCAGGTGGTGACCTCAACAGGCACGAAGATACCGATAAATTACCGTCTGAGCAACAAGAGCGGAGAGTGGCTGGTCTATGACGTAGTCGTAGAGGGTGTGAGCCTTGTAAGCAATTACCGCTCCCAGTTTGCGCAAGAGTTGAAGAAGGAGTCGGTAGCAAAGCTCATAACGAAACTGAAGAGCAAGTCCGAAAACAATCTTTAATAGAAACCTTTCATGGCCGGCCCTTATCTATTAAGCGGCCGGTTTTTTTTAGTTACTCCGTACCTGCCTTCTTCATAGGCAGGAGAGACGGTAAAGCAGTAAAAAGAGAGTATCTAAATTGAGGCGCGTGCATGAAGTCTGAAAGAGTAACGGAGGCAGAGTGGACCGAAGCCCTCGGCGTACACAACCTGTTCAAGCGTCTCAATAATGCCGTTATAAACGAGCACAAGGATACCTCTCCGCTTGATCTCCTGAGTTACGCCTTTGAGCCGTTCGGCCTGTTAGCCGACGGCGTGGCAACACTCTACCCCAACTCCCAGTCGAAGACCTATTTTTTCCTCCGTATGTACCATGTAGGTACCCATTCCGAGTACAACCTCGATATCCATAATATGCCGGTCGGTTGCGGCGATTTCTTAAAGCGTGTCTCTGAGGCCGAAGAGCCGCTTCTTTTACCCGATATAACAGGGGAACTGACCCCTGCGGACTTCGATACCCTGCCGTGGCTCGCCTCTATGCGCACGGCGCTTGTCGTGCCAACCATCGGCCTGAACGGCAACACGGCCTCTACCATCCTCTTTGCGAAAGAGCCCGATGCCTTCAAGGGGCCGGGCCTGAAGTCGAACATGCTCTTGACTTACGCCATTACAAACGTCGTGCTTACGTTGATACTGAGGGTGGAGGCCGATAGGGCCAGCGAAGCGCTAAATGAAGAGCTTACGAGCGTCGGGCGCATACAGAGGGAGTTTCTGCCAAAGGAGCTGCCCGACACAGAGGCCCTCTCCTGGGCGGTCTACTATGCAACGAGCGCGTGCGCCGGCGGCGATTATTACGATTTTTTCCCATTCCATGATGACAAACTCGGTTTTATAATCGCCGACGTCTCGGGGCACGGCTCTCCGGCGGCGATAGTTATGTCTATGACGCGCCTTCTGCTCCACACGGCGCCTGTGGAGACCACGGGGCCTGAAGAGATCTTTACGGGTGTCAACAACCTGCTGGTCGGTAACCTGCTTATGGGGCAGTTCGTAACAGCCTTCTACTGCATAATCGATTCGGTCACGGGAGAACTCGTCTACTCTAACGCGGGGCACTGCCCGCCCCAGGTCTATCGAGCCAATACCAAGACGATTGAGAAGCTGGTTACCACAGGCGGACTTCCGTTAGGAGTAACGGCCAACGGCGGTTACGAATGCAGCAAGACAGAACTCGCTCCGGGTGATATCTTTGTATTCTATACAGACGGAATACGCGAAGCCATGAACTCCGAGGGTGAGATGTACGGCGAGGTCCGGCTCCAGAGGGTGCTGCTCGACTCGGAAGGAAGCGGCGCCGAGGAGGTAAAGAACGAGATACTGAGAGACGTATGCGATTTTTGCGGCGGCGAGCCGTTAAAGGACGATCTCACCATAGTTGTGCTTACCGTAAACGGCTGATCGTTTTATACTCCATACTTGAGGAAACAGGTTATAATATAGTGTAGCAGCATTGCATAATTGAAGGTATACTGGTAGTAGAGTCTAGCGGGGTCGCTCTTTGCGGCTTTTTTTTTATTTATAAATCCGGGTGATACGGTATGAAGGCGTTAAGGATAGTCGATCTCAAGAAGAGCTACGACGGTAAAATTGCCATAGACGGTATAGACTTTACGATAGAGAAGGGTGAGTTCTTCGGCTTTCTAGGCCCAAACGGCGCCGGAAAGACCTCTACGATAAACTGTATAACCGGAATAGCTACTCACGATTCGGGTACGATAGAGGTCTTCGGGGTCGATGTCAAGAAAGAGTACAGGGAAGCGAGAAAGCTCATCGGGCTCGCTCCACAGGAATTCAATATCGACTTCTTCGCGCCTGTCAGAAAGACCCTCAATTATATGGGCGGCTACTTCGGCCTCAGGAAGAAAGAGCGTGAGGCGAGGGTAGAGCAGCTTCTGCACCTCATGGAGTTGGAAGAGCATGCGGACAAGCAGTTCAGGCACCTCTCCGGAGGGCTCAAGAGGCGGGTTATGATAGCTCGCTCACTCGTTCACGACCCCGAGTTCCTGATACTCGACGAACCGACCGCAGGGGTCGATGTCCACCTGAGGCACGAACTGTGGCGTTACTTGGAAGGGCTTAATTCCGAAGGCAAGACCATTCTCTTAACCTCCCACTATATAGAGGAGGTCGAGAAGCTCTGCGGCCGCATAGCGATAATAAACAGGGGAAAGATAGTCGCCGAGGGAGACAAGTCCGAGTTTGTCGCGGAGGGCAAGAATCTCGAAGAGCGCTATCTCTCTATTACGCAGGGTGAGGGATGGTAAACTGGGTAGGGCTCTATACGCTTATAAGGCGCGAGGTTGAGCGAACGGTACGCGTTGCCACGCAGACGCTCGTGACTCCGTGGATTTCGGCTCTGCTCTATATCTTTATCTTCGGCTCGGTGGTCGGGCGCAGGATAGATACCATTGCGGGCGCGACTTATATAGATTTCGTGCTGCCCGGAATACTGATGATGAACGTTATTACCGCGGCCTTTACGCACTCCTCATCTTCGCTGCACTTCCAGCGTTTCGTGCGCCATATAGAGGAGGTGCTCGTTGCGCCCTTTTCGCACGTTGAGATGATTCTCGGCTTTGTGGTCGGCGGCGTGCTGCGCGCTGTTCTGGTCGGCGGCGGCGTTTTTGTAATTGCGCTCTTTTTCAGCGCGGCAACCGTAGAGCACTTTCTGCTCTTCTTCTTCTATACTGTTTCTGTTGCGATCGTCTTTGCGCTTTTAGGCGTGCTCGCCGGGCTCTGGGCGCAGAGCTTCGAGCAACTAAGCGTAATGAACACCTTTGTCATCATGCCCTTTACGTTTTTAGGCGGCGTCTTCTACTCTATCCATATGCTGCCGGAAAAGCTCCAGGTAATCGCCTACTTCAATCCCTTCTTCTACTTCATAGACGGCATCCGCTACTCGATGATCGGCATCAGGGAGTCGAACGCCACGATAGGTTTTATTGTAATATTCGCTATGATGATCTCGCTGTCAATTTTCGTGGAGTACCTATTTAAAAAGGGTTGGCGGCTACGCGGGTGATATTTTGTCGGTGTAGACTCAAGTTTCTCTTTGTTAATGTGATTACATGAAAAAGGGCTGGCGCCTCCGGGGCTGACCCTTGAGTTGATCCATATGATAAATACCGTCACCTCTTCAGTCCCCGAGCATCCACCCTGCTTCTTTTCGGCCGCGGCAGAGTAGATCCCGGGTTTGTTAGGAGAAGGTTCAAGAAGTAGTATTTGAATTGAGTATGTATTAAAGCCCGCCGGTCTTAAGACCGGCGGGCTTATTTTATTTCTGAAAAAAGTATATCGTGTTTATGTATGTGGAAAAAACGGTGAGTTGATTCATTTTTTATGTCTGTTTTTACTCATTATCTAATTTAAGTGTCGAAAATTCTTACACATAGCCTGTGAACCCCTAACATAGTGAATGTTCAAGTTATTTTTCGATTATTGTCTGTTTAACGATGATAAATAACCGTTGAGGTGTTGAGTTTTTTTACACTGGTACTACTTTTATTTTCTTTATGAAACCATGGCTGAGCAATAGTGTGGGAATATATATATATAAATTAGCATGTTATAATAGACATGAATATTGTTCAATAATTTGGCGCAATATTTGCATATTATTTACTTGTAAAGCGATTAAAACCATCAAGATTGCTAAATTAGTTATAAAATCTATAAATATCAGGAGGCAGAAAATGAGACTTTTCAGTATTATAACGTCGCTTGCCATCGCAGGTGTGTTGGCACTATCCGCTGCTCCGGCGCTCGCTGTACCTGTGACATATTCGGGTTATGACGTGGGTTCTTCGTCACTCGCTGCGTCACCAAATGCGACTTCCGCTGCTGCCTCCTTTGACGCTGCGGCCGGCTCGCTCTCCCTGATCGACTTCGAGTCCGGGCTTCCTGCTGGCGTATCGATGTCGAGTTCCAACATTACCAGTGTCTCAGGTTGTTCGGCGGCCTTATGCGGTTACAATACGACTGCAGGCGGCTCCATGTTCCACCTGCAGTATGGCGGCAGCACTGCAGGAGCCGGCTCCGAGACCTTCACCTTTGCCACTGCAATCGATTCATTCGGTGCTTACTTCACCGGCTGGCAGATCGGTACGCAGACCCTTACGTATACCGATGGCTCGACAGTAACACTCAATATGCCGGGCGCTAGTTCTTCCGGTGGTACCCTCTTCTTCGGCTTTATTGATGCCGGCGCTTCTATTTCCAGCATCACCTACGAAGCGGTAAACGATGTCGTTGCCATTGATGATCTTCGCTATGGCGTCGCATCTGTCCCCGAACCATCAACCCTGCTTCTTCTCGGAAGCGGCCTTGTGGGACTCGGTTTTGTCAGGAGAAGGTTCAAGAAGTAGAAGTTTTAGATAATAAATCTCAAAGCCCATCGGCCTCAATGGCCGATGGGCTTTAATTATTTCTAAAAGAAGTATGTCGCGGCTTTATCGAGCTGAAAAGTGTCGGGCGCAGGCAGGAGTTCCGTTTCGGTCCTCTTCTTACTGCTTCCTGCAGTACGGGCAGAACTTCCAGTCCGGCTCTCTGGTGCGCGAGCAGTTGGGGCAGCGGTCGACAACCGCGCAGCCGCAGTACGGGCAGTTGAGGAAGTCGAGCCGCACACTCTCCCCGCAGGCGCGGCAGAGATGGATATCCTCCTTCTCTTCGATATAGAGAACCCTCAGGACCTCCTCAATAGACGTAAGCCCGGCTTTGGCCTTGTCGAGCGCATCCTGGCTCATGTACCGCATTCCGCTGTTGAGAGCGGCAGTTAGTATCTCGGTTTCGGTGGAGTCCGAGCTGATTGCCTCGCGTACTGCCGGTGAGCAGGTCATGACCTCGAAGACGCCTATTCGCCCTTTGTACCCGGTCTTGGAGCAGCTCTTGCAGCCAACCCCCCTAAAGAACTCAATCTTTTCGGCCTCGTTATCTTTAAGTCCCAGTTGCTTCAGTTTGTTTGCGTCCGGCTTATAGAACTCTTTACAGTTGTCGCAGAGTTTTCTCAGAAGGCGCTGGGCTACAATGCCGTTTATAGAGGATGCTATCAGGTAGAGCGGTACCCCGATATTCTTCAGGCGCGTTACTGCGGCTACGGCGGTATTGGTATGGAGGGTGGAGAAGACGAGGTGCCCGGTGAGTGATGCCTGCATGGCTATATTGGCGGTCTCCGCGTCGCGCATCTCACCTATCATAATAACGTCGGGGTCCTGGCGCAGTACGGACCTCAGACCGTAGGAGAAACTGAGGCCCGTCTTCTCGTTTATCGCAACCTGCTTTACTCCGCCGAGTTCGTACTCTATAGGCTCCTCAAGCGAGATGATATTTATTACATTCGACTTTATGTGGTTTAAGACCGCATACAGGCTGAAGGTCTTGCCGCTTCCCGTGGGGCCTGTTACCAGCACTATGCCCTGCGGTTTTTCAATTACCGAACGCAGGCGCTGGTAATCTTTCGCAGAGAGGCCCAGCTGGCTGAGGTCGAGCATGTCGTTCTGAAGATCGAGCACGCGGATGACTATCGATTCGCCGTACTGTATCGGAAGGACCGAGATCCGGAGGTCTATCTCTCTGCCTTCTATCCGTATCCGAATACGCCCGTCCTGAGGTATTCTCTTTTCTGCAATATCGAGCATTGCGAGGACTTTGATACGGGTGGTTACGGCGCCCTGTACCCATTTAGGCAGTTCCATAGTATCGTGCAGCATTCCGTCTATTCTCGAACGGATCGCTACGTTCTTGGCTCGTGGCTCTATATGGATGTCGCTTGCACGGTGCCTTACCGCATTAAATATAATGGTGTTGACTATCTGGATTATAGGAGGGGCCGAGCCTTTGCGCATGGCGGACTCGACATTCTGGGTCATGTCGAGGCTGTCTGGAACCACCTCAACGTGGCCATCGGAAATCTGTTCGAGTATCTCGTGAACCGGCTCCGACATGTGGTAGTGCCTCTGAATCGCTTTATTTATTTCAGTACCAACGGCCACGGTCGGTTCCACGCTCCTGCCGGTCACGAAACCGAGGTCCTGAATAGCGAGAAAGTCGAGCGGGTCGGCCATTGCCACGGTAAGCACGCCCCGCTCTATGCTTATGGGAATAGAGCGGTGCTTCACGGCGAGTTTTTCGCTTACCAGTTCAATGGCAACCGGATCTACTACCGTGGTATCGAAGTCTGTAAAAGGGATGCCGATCTGCACCGAGAGGGTGCGGGCCATGTCTGTCTCTGTGATATAACCGTCGGCAATCAGGATCTCTCCGATACGGCCCCCGTTCTTTGCCTGTACGGAAACGGCGCTGGCGAGCTGCTCTTCGGTTATGTAACCGGATTCGAGCAGGATATTGCCTATCTTCTTGGAGTTGCCATGCTTTCTTTTCTGTTCTGTCATACCGGTTTTTAGCCTTTCGTAAGTATGGGCGGTGGTATGTGGTTCAGAGTATTATTTCGGCAAAATAGCTATAAGATTTACGTATTATTGCACTTTTAAGGCTATTAAAAGACCTTGGCCGACCGAGCCCTCTACTTTGCGTCGGCGCGAGGCGTAAAGAGTGGAGCGAAAAGTCGCAATAGCGGGCTCAAAGATGCAATACCGTCTATACTCTTCATAGCGCAAAAACTGATAACATGATGACATTAAAGCAGAAAATAGTAAAGTAGGTTTTGATCTTATAAAATATTCAACTTTTTAGTCGTATTCGTCGATATAGTACTTAAGAGCAGTAGTTGCGCTGCTATAGCATAGTATATAATGTCAAGAGTTGGAGACGCCATGAGCATTACACATAATGAAGGTATGCAGGCTACCAAGGCTGTTACGGCCTTTGACCCGCAACAGCAGCAGGATAAGAAACAGGTAGAAGAGCGGCAGTACGACAAACCGGAAGAGAGCGATGTTCGTACCTCTGAAAGCAAGCCGTATGTCGTAAACCTGACGGATGAGGCCGTTAAGCGCAGTAGCGACACGACCGAGTCGTATACGGGTGAGCCTAAGGCAGACAAATCCTCGCCCTTAATGTTAAAGACCGGAACGGAGCCCGCTCCTGTGAACTCCGGCAAGCTTGAGTTCGAGTATGTCAGCAGTACCGACGATGCAGCAGAGCGGGCAGCTTCTGGCGAGTCGGCAACGGAGAGCCCAAAAGTGAGTGAAACCGGGAAAGAGCCCGAAACCGGGGAAACAGAGTCTACGACTTCTTATAGCACCGCCCCTGGAGGCGAGAGTATGCACCCTGTATCCGGGGCAGTAAAGCAGAGCGACGAGCCGGAGGAGTTGGTACGTCCCGGCACAATAGACCAGCCTGCCGAGAAGCGGACTACCGAGAGGGTAGACAAGCAGGATCAGGCAGAAGAACTAAGAAAGTCGATTTCAGTCTATGCGTAAAGTCATAAAAAAAACAAGGCGTATGCGCCAGAGGCTCCGTTACAACCTCTATTGCGCTTTAATAGACTTAAAGTCCCTCTTCCGGTCGGACTCCGGGCGGGGTTTCGGAGGTTTAACGGCGCTGCTGGTACGGAGTTTTGGCAGGCGGGGCAGGTAGCGGGTCCGCTTACTGCCAAAGAAGCCTATCTAACCACTTCCATTCTATACGGTTTCTTCTTTTCTTCTTGTCAATCTTTGAAGAGTTTCTTCAGTTCGTAGAAAGGGTCTCTCTTTTCGCTGGAACCGCCCCTGTTGCCGGTCGAGTACTCAAAGTATTCGCAGTAGTTTGCGCGCTCCTTCTCAACTACCCGCTCGGCGTTCGGCTCGGCGCAGTCGTTGTACGTGCCGGGCTCGTAAAAACGGCAGTTGAGGCAGACCTTCAGGTCCGCCCCGCATCCCCCGCACTCATCCCCCCTGCCGGGCCGTATGTCGGTGGGAATCTTTTTTGAACATGAGAAGCAGACTGCCATCTCTTCCCTCCATTTTCATTTAACGAACTGGTAGCACAGTTGGCCTTGTGCCGGTACTTTTCGGTATTATACCATAACAGGCAGGGTTGGTGACATAGGAAGCCCTGCCCCCGGTACTTACCGGGGGGCAGGGCCGAGGGCAAAGAGGTTGCAGGAGTGGGGAAGGGGTGTGATGTTGCAGGGAGCGGAACTTTGATAATGGATAAGTTGTAATATCTATTCTGACTCCGTTCTTTCCAGTGCGCGGCGCTTCAGGTGGTTCATACCGCCTGAAGCTACGAAAGCTCCATGAACCTGAAGTGCTCTGTTGGAGCGCGCGCAATGAGCTCTTCACGTACCAGCATCCAGGTATAGACTCCTACAGGCAGAGCGAAGATAAACTGCGCCAAACCTGTAAGGCTGAATAGCAGGTCGCCGGAACCGGTTGTAGACAGGGCTGTCCCGGCAGTCGCTATTTTGAGAGCGTATGCTGCCTTTAAGAGTATCTGCGACCATAGGCCGCCGTATATACCGATGCAGAGGAACCACCAGCAAGTGCTTATCAGGATCAGCCAGTAGAGCCCGCCCCGGCGGCCGTGTAACTGATAGGCCCGCCACGGTAAAATCGTCAGAATCGATGCCGCAAGTACCGTCCATCCCGACACAACCGCATATGGGCTGGAGAAGTTGTGCAGGTGGCCGTACATCTGGTGAAATAGACTGACGCATGCAAGCAGCAGTATCGCGCATACCATTCTTCTTGCGTAGGCCATGGTCATCGGGCTCCTGTAGGCCGGGTCGAAACGTCGCCGTTTTCTATTCATCTTCTCTCCTTCTATTTATGTCCACTCTTCGATCCTCATTAATTTAATTATGAATTCGGTTATCGATTTTGTTATTTTCGTCTTTGAACCGTTGTGCGCCTGATAAGCTCTCGGGCGTTCTTTTGTGCTTCCTCAATTCCCATCTCTTCATCCGTCAAGTACTGCAGTAGCGAGGCCATGATGTTCGAGTGGATTATTGATGCCTCATGCCTGATTTGCGTGGTCACTTCCTTTATATTCTTTCCCAAAAGTCCTGTTATTGGAATAAGTACGGCAGAGCTCTCGTTAAAGAGCAGCGCTGCTCTGGAAGGTTCCTTGAAGAGCCCTGAGAGCATCTCGCACCAGAGCGGTTTATCGTACGCCGAGTATTGCGAGAGGTAGACGTCCGAGTAGGCATTTAGGCGCGATAGCCTGCCACCCTCGACGCCTGCGGCTTTGAGCGCGGCCTCTTGCGTGTACTTCTCTGTTTCGTTCAGCAGGACCGCAACGAGTATGTGGCTCTTCGACTCGAAGTAGTTATAGAGCGTGCCGACGGCGGCCTCTGCGCGCTCGGCAACCTCCTCCATTGTCGCTGCGCGGAAACCGCGCTCGTTGAAGAGGGTTAATGCGGCTTCGACGATAGAGGCCTCTGTGCGTCTCTTTTTTTTCTCTCTCAGTCCCGGTGGTGTCATGCCGCCTGGTTATCTTATTTAACATAAATGAATTTATTCATATTTGAATTTATTCTTTTTTATAGTTGATTCATTTATATATGTCAAGCCTATTTGTTATTTTAATGCCCGGTGCATGCCTGTTGTTTGAGCCTGTATGGCGCGACGTTTGATGGTATGTGGCGCAGGCGCAGGCGGCTCTTCTCTTATTCTTACACCCATCCTTATAACCAACCTCTCGACCTTCTACACTAGAACCAACTTCTCGAACTCACTGCCTGAAAGACCGGACCGGTCACTCTCTATTCTTACTGCTTTAAGTCTTACTGCTTTAAGTCTTGCTCAATTGAGATTATTTTTTTCAAGTTCTTGATGCAGGTACTGAATGGGGGTACGGGAATCGGAGGCTAAATAAGTGATAATGACTTTCATTTTCACTTGACAATGAAAGTCAAATTCGTTATACTGGTACTCGGTTATCGCTCATGGCGGGCATAACGGTACTGCTCACGACGGGCACAGATCAAAGGTGAACCATTACTGGTGCCGCCGACGTTTCTAATCGGCGGCTTTTTCATTAGATACTTCAACTTAAAGTAGGCCCTTAAGAGCGGAAAGGAGCCAGAGATGCTGACAAGCACTATTATTACATTCAGGGAGGTCTTTGAGGCTGCACTCGTAGTCATAATAGTGCTGGCGTATCTTAAACGAACGGATCAGCTAAGGTATGTCAGAACGGTCTGGTTAGGCGTCGGGTTCGGGGTAACCCTCTCAGTGCTGCTCGCTTACGTACTGGAATCCTTTCTCGGCGGGCTTACCGGTGCGACAGAGAAGATTTTCGAGGGCGTTATGATGCTGACGGCTGTCCTCTTTATTACATGGATGGTCGTCTGGATCTTCTCCTCCAGAAACGTCTCTAAAGAGATCGTCGTAAAGGCTACTCGCGCCGCAGGCGCTGGCAGCGCAATCGGTATACTGCTCCTTATCTCTTTTGCTGTCTTGAGGGAGGGTTTTGAGACCGCAATCTTCCTAAACGCCGCCAACTCGGCCGGAGGCGCAAGCCTAGCCGGTGCGCTTTTAGGAGTTGTGCTGGCGCTTATGCTCGGTTACGCTGTTTTCAGAGGGTCAAGAGCCGTAAACATAAAGACTTTTTTCAGGGTAACGACGGCTATGCTGGTGCTCTTTGCCGCAGGCCTGACTTCGCACGCGCTGCTAGAGTTTCAGGAGGCCGGGTTGATCTCTCCGGTCATCGAGCATATCTATGACATCTCCTGGCTCCTCGATAAGAGCAGTGCCCCGGGCTCTCTGCTCAATTCCCTATTCGGTTATACCGGAAGGCCGTCGCTTGTGGAGATGGGCGGTTATCTCAGTTACCTCATAATTACGTACCTGCTCTATATTGCGGTACGCAGATCATACAGAACCGAGACCGATTGAACTTAGTCAACTGTGAAGAAAGAGTCTTGAAAACCGGCCCCCATAAGGGGGCCGGTTTTCTTTATGCAATGAATTTCTGTTATGTTATACTTGCGTTCAACCGATAATTAAAGAAGTGTGTAGAATCATGGCATTAAATGATATGGAACCATGGCTGTCTGGAGGAATTATATTATGGATCTGAAGAGCTTTAGATCATTACTTTTCGCTGCCATACTAGGTTCCGGTCTGGCCGTATCCGGTTGCGGTGCGTTGCCTGTCACGCTTGTAAGCGTATTGCCGGTAATGGTATCCGGTGCCGGCGGAGGCATCGCCTATACGGTTACAAACGTTGCTTACAAGACTTTCAGTTACCCGATAGATATGGTAACTGAATCTGTCCACGACGCCCTTACAAAGATGCAGATTGCCGAGGAGCCGATGGCCGAAATAGAGGATGGCGTAGAGATAACCGGGCTAACGCGCAAGCTCACTATCTATATTGATATAGAGGAGATAACCCCGAGCACCACGCGTGTCAAGGTGAATGCGAAGAGGGGGACTATCATGAAGGATAAGGCTACCGCCAAGGAGATACTTGTGCAGATAGATGCCGCTTTGGTAAAGGTCAGCGAAGAGACGGATATAAAGGGTTAGTGCTGTTTTAGCGCGTTGAAGTTCAGGGAGAGATATGTAGCCTGTGGAAGAGAAACGGAGTCACGATAGAAAAACTCTGAGCGCCGAGGTGCTTGTGGCGCACCATGCAACAGGTGAACCAATAGAAGCGGTGCTTCTAAACATCTCCAACTACGGCGCCTGTTTGAATACCTCGGTTTACCTCAAGACTTCAGATAAAGTGCGGTTCGCCTTGAAGGTAAATACCCCGGAGAGCAAAATCGAGTCCGAAGAGCTTCTGTGCACAGTGAGGTGGGTTGAGCGAAATAACGGTATCTATACGACCGGGCTCAGCTTCGACATGAAGGTCAAACCTGATACGTACCCTTTATTTATTGCTTGCCTTGAGTATACGCAGGTTCGCAGGTAGCGCTCCTTTTAATCAGGCATTGCAGAGGGGGGGTGCGGTTATAGCCGCGCACTCCCTCTTACTGATTTCAGTACTTGTTGCCTGGTTAAGGTTGATCGGAAAAGAGATTCTAGAAGTGTGATAAAAACGGCAAGCGCTCTTTGGGCCTGCTCTAGTATGATTTTACTGTTCCGCTTCTTTCTTACTGGAGTCATAGTATAAGCAACGATTATATGCTCTTTGGAGGTTTCTGTGGCTGTAAGTGACGAGTATCTCGATTTTGTGCTCGACCAGTTAGACTCCGTAGGTACGGTTGTATGGAAACGGATGTTCGGCGGGGTCGGGCTCTACCTCGACGGTCTCTTCTTTGCCATTATCGAGAACGATACCCTGAGGTTCAAGGTCGATGTATCGAACAGGGCAGTGTATGAGGATGCCGGCATGGGGCCGTTCAGGCCTTATAAGGACAAGGGGCATACGATGAACTTCTATGAGGTTCCCGTAGAGGTGCTTGAAGAGAGGCAAGAGCTTGCAGTATGGGCCAGGGATGCCTTTGGCGTTGCCGAGATGGCAAAGAGTAAGAAGTCAGGCAAGTAGAGGGTATAATTTAGGCGGGCAGAGTGCATATGGCAAAGTACAGAGGCACTCTGCCCGCAGCTTGCTGGTGGTCTGTTCCTGACCGATAGTGGCCATGAGCCATGCGGAACTCACTGAGGCCGAAGAGCTTGATGACTGTTATCCGGTAGAGTTCGGCGAGGTATGCCTGCCTGAAGTATAGATATTGTCGAGTTGAAAGTGAAAGAGGGGGGCACGGAATATTCCGTGCCCCCCTCTTTTAATAAAAACACATTCTAATGAAAACTCAGGTTTCCCTTTTTTCTCTCTCTCCGTCTCTGTAACTTTCCGGCTGTTTATAACCTTCCGACTTTATCAGAACCTGGCCCCGGCCTTTAAACCGGCCCCCCGGTCCCTCAATTGGCCTTGAACAGGCCCATGGGCAGAGGTTAGAAGGGGGCGAAAGTGAGAGGTATTTTGGCAATGGAATGGTTGAGCGATTTCTCTTCGCTGAAGTAACCTGTGAGCTTCTTTACCAAGCCCTTCGCCGCCGAGCCTTCTGGAAGGTCTCTCGGGGCGAGTACTGACTGCGTTCCGTAGAGCTGAAACTCTATCTCTTCTTTGTCATCCGTAAAGTCTACCTTGACGAGCGAGTAGTTGCTGTCTCCGTAGAGCGCGAGCCTCTTGAAGCTGTAACCCTCTTCGGTCTCTCCGTCGTCCGGCACGCCGAAGACCGAGAAGAGGTAACTCTCCCAGAGAGGGATGTTGTACGTAATGGCGCTGGAGGTGAGCTGGTGGATGACGCTCGTGCCGTTACTTATCTTGAAGGCGGCGGCGATATGGACGTCGCCGCTCAAGATTACGACCCTCTGGTCATTATCATCGGCCGCTTTGAAGAGGGTTTCCATAAACTCTTTGCGCTCCTCTTTATGCTTACTGTTCTCCCACGAGTCCCTGAGGTCGTCCTGCAGCCCTATCCGCTCCGTAACCGAAAGCTCACTCAGGCCGGCTATTGTTGGGGATACATGAAGAACAGGCACGGCGGAGACTATGAAGATCACCTTCTTCGACTTAACCTCAGGACTCTTCAGCCAGTTTTTGAGACGCTCGAGCTGGGCTGCGCCGAGTATGCGGTTCTTATCCCTGTTTACGTCCCGCTCCCCTCTGCCGTCAAGAAAGTAGAAGGCGCTCTTTTCGCCGTGGTCGAAGTCATAGTCGTACCGTGTGGAGTCTCCGGGGTTGTGGCTGTGCTGGTACTCGTTGTAGACCTGCTTTGCCGCGTCGAACATTCTGTCTTTAAGCTTCAGCAGGTCTTCGCGCTTGAGGCCCCTTGCCTTCAATTCATCTTTTTGCTTTTCGTACTCCGGGAAGAGTCTGTGGAGTTCGTCATCTTCATCGCCCTCGGACGTGAGCAGGTACGAACCCCAGCCGTCCCAGATCTCGTGGTCGTCCCAGATCATATAAGAGGGGTAGGAAGAGAAGATACGGTTTATGCCGCGTATGCCCCAGTAACCCCTGTAGATATCTCTGTACCAGAGAACCATCTCATCTTTTGTGGGGGTAAGCTCTCCGTTCTCATCCTTCTTCATTCTTGTGTTGAGGTTCTTCGGCAGGTTTATCTCCTTATGATCGACGCCGTCGGAGTAGACCTGGTCTCCGCCGCCGATTATAAAGCGGAGCCCTTTGTCTTTGTGCCGTTTTAGCGTATCGTCCAGCGAGCCCCACATCTTCTCGTTCGAGAGGCGCAGGTCGCGCTCATCGTTATTATCCACCTTGTACGGCATGTTGCAGGAAAAGAGGGCGAAGCTGTACGGCTCTTCCGTAGCCGGCATGCTCTTGAAAGAGTGGGTACGGTCGTGCCCGAGAATTATCCGGTCTTCCTTTTCAGACTCATCTATATCCCGCCCATCTTCGCGGTAGACCGCGTAGCTGTATTCGGTGTCGGGAGTCAGATCCGTGAGTTCGAGCACGTTTGTGGTATCTTTACTGAAGTCGGTTACTTCAAAAACTGTTTTTGCCACGTCTCCCGGCAGCGTGCTTATGTCGTAAGGAACGGCTTTGAAGCCGTTAAAGTGGTCTTCTGCCGAACCCGCTTCGACTTTCGGGTAATATATAAGGGTGTAGCTGCCAGTGCTTGCGGTTCTTATCCACAGGCGGCATGTCGTAGCGGTAGTATGGCCGACTATAGCCCCTATCTTAAAACGCTTATTCGGCCATGAACGCTCCGATTTGTAGATATACTCTCTGCTCATTCATTACCCCCCGTCTTCTAGTGTAATAGTAGTTGTCTGCTCTTTCATTTATATTTATATAACTTCTCTCTACTGCGTGGAACCTTTATTCTGCAGAACTTTTCTGACCCCCATTACGGCAGAGAGCAGATCATGCCAGAAGAGTGCGCCGAAACTGATAAGAAAACCGGATAAGATCAGCCCCAGGACCTTATACAGAATATTGAAGGAGGTATCGGTACGGCTGCCAGACCTGAGGACCGTGAAGACATCTGCGCTCCACCCCAGTTTCAGCCCGGCCTCTTCTATCTCTTTGAGGACCGGTTTGAGGTCAGAGCCTGTTGCGCTTACCGTCCCTATCGGGCCCCCTGTTTTACTCTCTTGCGCCTCATACTCACCGATCTTTAGCTCCAGTTCATCTACGGCGAGCACAGCCCTCGCCATCATATCATTATTTATGGGGGCATATTTCTAGATAGAGGTGTAGATATCAAAAAGTCGGCATTAATGCCGAATGCGAGCAGCAGGCCGAGTATCAGCGTATATGCGCTTTCTGCTTTTGACCTGTTCGGATATCTTCAAAAGCGTGCTGTCGTACATCTTCTCGACCTTCTGTTCGAAGTTGTCGAGCTGGGTAGTTACAGTTTTGTAGTTATCTTTCGCCTTCTGCCCTATTCCGAGTTCAGTAGCTATCTTGTCGACCTCTCCTTTGTGCTCTTCTTTGTGCTCTTCAAAGAAACCGGCCAGTTCTCTGGCGGCCCCTTGTTTTTTTGTTTGCTCGCCAAATATACATTGCCAGTATATTCTACACAAGAAAATATTGCAGTATTAAGTTTAAAGTGAATATTAATAGCGTATTCATCATGTATATCTGTAATTCAATGTTATCTGTGGTTTGTTTTGAATCCATTTCAGTAGTCGATAAGGTCGCCGGTAATCGTAGCGGAGTTATCTGTCCGGTCGTTGCTTGAAACCGGTAGGGATTTAACCAGCGAACAGGTATTCTGTATATGATATTGAATACTTTTTTTGTTTAGTTGGTGTCGAGTGTTTGCAAGCAGCCTTCATAATTTTAGCATTATGGATAATAATATTTTGAGTGAGTTGCTATCTGGTAATTTGTAGTGTAAAATACATCATGGAGGCTTAGTCAGGCGGGTGGGAGACAAGAGAGAGCATAATAAAGACGCGCCCCCGGTTCACGAAGAGAAGAATCAGGGAGGTGATACCGGAAACCCTGTGGAGCTTGCAGGGAAAACGGGACAGTTGACCTTTAACCTTGATGATCAGGCACGCAGTCTGCTAGGTACTTGCTTCAACGAGAGCGAGATAGAGTATCGGCGTCTGGTCGAGAGCCTCAATGACGAATACTTCTTCTACTCACACGATACAGAGGGAGTATTCAAATATGTCAGCCCGTCCATAAAGAGCGTACTCGGTTACGACCAGCACGAATTTCTTACCCATTACTCTGAATACCTTACGAGTAACAGTGTTAACAGCGATGTTGACCGGCATACCGAACTCAGTATCAAGGGTAGAGTTCAGCCTACCTACGAGTTGGAGATATACCATAAGGACGGCTCAACCCGTTGGCTCGAAGTGAAGGAGACCCCGGTCTTCGACGACCTAGGCAATGTCATTTCCGTAGAGGGGATTGCGCACGATATCTCCGGGCGCAAGAGAACCGAGCAAGATCAGGAGGTACTCAGGGCCCAGTTCCAGCAATCGCAGAAGATGGAAGCCATAGGCATTCTGGCTGCCGGAGTCGCTCACGACTTCAATAACATCTTAACGACAATTGGACTTCATTCGGAGATAGCCATGAATGAGGTCGGCCCGGGGCATATTGCCTACAATAGCATGATGGAGACCTTTAAGGCGTCGAGAACCGCCTCTGAGCTCACCCGCCAGCTTCTGCTATTTAGCAGAAAAGAGGCTATGAGCTTTGAGACAGGCGACTTGAATATTATCGTAGCCGGTCTGCTCAAGATGCTAGGCCGCCTGATAGGCGAGGATATTCAGATAAAGACCGACCTCGATGCAGCTCTTAAAACGACATTTTTCGATAAAGGCAGCATGGAACAGGTCCTTATGAACCTCTCGGTAAACGCAAGAGACGCTTTGGCGGAGGGAGGCAGCATAACGATAAAGACAAGGAACGTGACGCTCGGCAGGAAAGAGTGCGAGGGCCGCATAGGGGCTCGTCCCGGCGAGTATATCTGCCTTTCGATCTGTGACTCCGGGGCCGGTATGGATGACGAGACCAAAGCTCACATCTTTGAGCCCTTTTATACCACCAAGTTGGCGGGCAAGGGCACAGGGCTCGGCCTTTCGGTCGTTTACAGCATGGTGAAGCAGCATAACGGCTGGGTAGAGGTGCAGAGCGCACCCGGCAGGGGTACGGAGTTCAGTCTCTATTTTCCCGTCCAAAAGGAAGTTATTAAGAAGGTCTCTGTAGAGAGAGAGGCTGAGCAGCGTCTGATGGGCGACGGTGTCAGGGTACTATTCATAGAGGACGACCCCAATGTCCGGGACGGAGTTATGAAGATATTGGTACGTAGCGGTTTTGAAGTGCTCGAGGCCGAGAACGTACAGAAAGCGTGCTCGATCTTCGACAGAGAGAAAGGAAGTATAGATCTCGTGCTCAGCGATGTAATCCTTCCTGACGGCACCGGTTTAGAGCTTGTTGAAGAGTTTCTGCGCGTGAGCCCGGAGCTGAAGGTTCTTCTTTCGAGCGGTTATACGGACGAAAAATCGCAGTGGCCTATTATTCAGGAGCGTAAATACGACTTTATTCAGAAACCGTACAGCGTAAGCGAGTTGCTCGCTGCGGTTGAAAAGGCCCTTGAAAAAGAGTAGTCACTATTTCAATACTATAGCCGGTATATAATAAACTTCTTACACCCCGATAGTCTCTTCCAGAATAGAGTTCAACCTCATTACACAGTATTGCCCGCAGTGCAGGCTTTTTGCCATCATAACTGTTTAGCAATTGCGCCTCCAGCTGTCGGTAACCGACAATCCTCAAATCCTGAAGTCTTTATGGAGTTACTCTGCTTTGGTCTCGATAATCCAAGCCTTAACCGGCGCCACTCTTTCTGAAATCAAAAGTTTTGAGCTTTAAACTTACCATGCGAGATGATAATATATAGATCAGTACGGTATGCGGACTTTCTTGTTCAGGGGTTCAAGTTACCTCAATTCTTCATTTAGGGAAGATGTGATGGGTGATTCTTCCAAGACAAAAAAAGAGCTGATTCTTGAACTCGAGGCTTTACGCAAGTTGGTCGCTCCGTTACGCTCCTCCGGCACGTCCCGGGGTAGCGCCGAGCGGAAGCAGCACGGTCTTCAGCTACAGCAAGCGCGGAAGATGGATGCCATAGGCGTGCTCGCTGCGGGCGTGGCTCACGACTTCAATAATATTCTTACAACAATCGGGCTCAACTCAGAGGCTGCCATGGACGAGGTAGGCTCCGGGCACCCCGGTTATATGTGTATGGATGAGGTCTTAAAGGCATCGAGGGCCGCCTCCGAGCTGACCCGCCAACTTCTGCTCTTTAGCAGAAAAGAGACGCTACATTTCGTAGCCGACGATCTAAACAGGACGGTAGCCGACATGCTGGGGAAGCTTGCTTGCCTTACCGGTGAAGGTATTCAGATAGAGACCGAGCTCGATGCCGTGTTAAAACCGGTCTGTATTGACAGGGGCAGTATTGAGCAGGCCCTGGTGAACCTTTCGGTTAATGCCGGAGAGGTTATGAAGACAGGCGGCAGGCTAACGATAAAGACGAGTAACGTAAAGATCAAGGCAAAAGAGTGCAAGTCCCGTTTCGATGCCCGCCCAGGCGACTTTGTGCGCCTCTCGGTCTCTGATACAGGCGCGGGTATGGATTCTGAGGTTACGGCGCATATATTCGAGCCGTTCTTTACGAGCAGGGGCGCAGGCAAGGGCCCCGGACTCGCTCTTTCGGTTGTTTACGGCATAGCGAAACAGCATGACGGCTGGGTAGAGGTGGAGAGCGCTCCGGGCAAGGGCACGGAGTTCAGCCTTTATATCCCTGTGGAGAGAGAGGCGGCGGCTGCAAGGGAGATCGAGGCCCGGGAAGAGGAGCTGTTGAGAGTTGACGGACTCATGGCGCTCTTGATTGAGGATGAACCGAATGTTCGTGCCGGCGTATCAAAGATACTTCAACGAAGAGGTTTTATAGTTCTTGAGGCAGACAGCGCTCAAGAGGCCCGTTCGCTTTTCGACTCTCAGAAAAAAAATATTCATTTTGTGATCAGCGATGTAATGCTTCCTGACGGTACCGGTTTAGAGCTTGTTGAAGAGTTTCTAGGCGTTAGTCCGGAGCTAAAAATTCTTCTTTCGAGCGGTTATATGGACGAGAAATCGCAGAGGCCTCTAATTAAGGAGCACAAGTACAGGTTTATTCAGAAGCCGTACAGTGTCGGTGAACTGCTCGACGCCGTAAAAGAGAGCCTCAAAGAGCCCGCGAAACAGATTAGTTGACAGCCAGCCTATTGCGGTCTCTATACGATACAACCGCTGGTCCAACTTCTGGTGCAACTGCTAATGACACAGAAAAAGATCACAGCCGGCTCAACGGTAACATAACACTGTTCCGGGAAGAAGCCCCCCCGACCCTATTAAAGGACTCGGGGTTCTTTTTTACGGTTACGATAACACGGTTATCTTTTTGATCTTACGGACCCGGGCTTATGGAACCTGCGTACTTCTGGCTGTGTGACCGGCCTGGACCGGTTATGTGAGAATCTGAATGGCCAATTCCAAGGGTGTTGACAGCCGGTGCCAGAGATTGTAGAGTTCTGGGGGGGTAAATAGCCGGAAATTTTGCTCTTGGGGTGGAGCAACAGACAGGGATGGGTCAACTGGGAGTCTTTTTTGAATCGTATTCGAAGTGTCGATATCTTCAGGCTGCTTGCCGTTGTAGCGATTATTTCAAGTTGTAGCGATTATTTCAATACATACGACTCCATTTTACCCTGACTCTCCGGGCGCTACGGAGACAGATCTCTACGTTTTTGTAATAGTTGACCAGTTAGCCAGGTCTGCCGTACCTTTTTTCTTTGTTATATCCGGTTATTTCTGGGGCGTTAAAGTCAGAGGTGGCAGTGGCCCGATACCTTCCGCTTTAAAGATGTCCAAGAGAATACTGATTATTTTCCTGGCGTGGTCTCTTTTCTACCTCCTGCCCTACAATATTTCCGCAATCTATTACTACGGGGCATCCGGCTCGTTCATGGTCGCTTACGCGAATATCACGCGCCTCATTCAGGATCCTCTCGCTCTTGTTATGCAGGGCACGAAAGTCCATTTGTGGTTTATGGTAGCGTTGCTCTTTGCCTGCTGTATAAGCGCAATCTTCATACACAAAAAATGGGTAAAGAGCCTGGTTGTACTCTCCGTACTGCTCTATACGGTAGGAGTTCTTGCAAAAGCGTATGCCGGAACCCCGCTCGGTTTGGAGATAGATTTTAATACTCGTAACGGACCGTTTTTCAGCACATTGCTCTTCGTAACTGGTTATCTATTGTCGGGATTCAAAAGAGATACCAGGTGGCTGGCCTTCGGTTTGCTGCTCTTTGTTGCGGGGGCTGTGATCCATCTTTCCGAGATCTATGTAATCTGGAAAATATTCGGAACCACCCCGGTGCAAGATTTCGTCTTTGGTACTTATATAATGGGGGTTGGGGTGGCAGTGGCATCGTTGTCGGACCATCCTGTTCTACAGAGCTCTGTGTTGAGTAAAGTCGGGCAGATGACTCTTGGAATATATGCTGTCCACTATCTCTATGTCGAGCTCTTTGTTGGAATAGGCAGAAGTATTAAATCTCCAATTTGGGATATCTGCTACATACTATTAGTATTTTCTCTCTCAGCGGTATCGGTGCTCATTCTTTCCAGGAACAGGTTTGCGAGAAAGGGAGTTATGTGACGCTTTGGTTTCACCCGGACCCAAACAGTGCGTTCTCTGCAAGGTGCGCGCATCATCGATATACAGTAGGTCGGGAATAAAAAAATAGAGGCCGTAACTCCAGTCTGTTTGACGCAAGTTTCGACCTGATCGCGGTTAGTCCCGCTCGATAGAGTCGACGATAGGCAAGACTCTCCACTAATACTTCTTTTTACCTGAGCATAAACTTGTACGCCTCCACTCGATATATTATACTTTTTCCTATGAACCGTTTATGTAAATTTTTTCCTTTCTTGATTGTTGTCCTCGGTTTTTGGCTCTGGTCAGGAGCGCTTGAGGCCGGCTTTGCGCTTGATGATAGAATGTATATTCTTAATAATTTGGCCTTGCGCACACTTGACGGTACGCCACTATCGGACCCGCGCTTTATCGGCTTTCTCTCTTTCGCCTTAAATTATGTGGTCGGAGGCCTCAATGCTTTTGACTACCATCTCTTTAATCTACTTATTCACCTTGCGAATTCGCTCCTAATATTCTACATCTTGAAGGCCTCGTTCATAAGGCCGCAAAAGGTCGGACCCGCAGGTACAGAACCTCCGGATACAGACAAAATAAGCGTTCAGGCTACATTTGCATTTGTAACGGCGCTGATTTTTATGGCTCACCCCGTACAGGCGCAGGCTGTAACGTATTTAAGCCAGCGTTTTGCTTCACTTGCCGCACTCTTCTACCTTGCGGCCTTGCTCCTCTTCATAAAGGGGCGCCTCCTTGATATGTCGGAAGAGAGCAAAGGCGGAAAACTTTATTATCTCTTCTGCGTCGTTTCAACGCTTCTTGCAATGAAGACAAAGGAGATAGCCTTTACCCTGCCTTTTGCCCTCTTACTGTACGATATGATATTTTATAAGGGCATACGCCGAAGCATGGGCGTATATATTCCCCTTGCGCTGACTCTTCTCATCATACCTGTCTCCCTTCTTTTAGATTCAAGTACTCTGGGTGGAACCGGTCTTGTGTCGGAGGTTACGCGAGTAAAACTGCTCGAAGCCAGCAGCATATCGAAAACAACGTACCTCTTTACCGAGTTTAGCGTCATTGCTTATTATATAAAGTTACTATTTTATCCGTCAAACCTGCGTTTTTACTACGACTTTCCGGTAAGCGACACGCTTTTCAACCTGCGCACGATTTTAAGTCTGCTCTTTCTCCTTTTCGTACTCTTTACAGGCGCACTTACCCTCAAGAGATCACTCAAGCCGTCTACGGGTGAAGAGCCCAAGAGTATCAACACGTACGGCTTGATAGCCGCCTTTGGAATATTCTTTTTCTTTCTGGCGCTTTCAACCGAATCATCGGTCATACCGATCAAGGACGTCATATTCGAGCACAGGCTCTACCTCCCAAGTTTCGGCCTTATCATTGCTTTTACATCCGGGCTCTGTTATCTCTCTTTAAAGGTATTCAGGGGCGGGCGGCAAAGAGTCGCCATTGCCGCAGCGTGCTTGCTCCTCTGTCTTGCGGTCGTGCCTCTTGGGGCCGTGCTTAAAGTGAGAAATAATATTTGGAAGGATCCGCTTGTCTTCATAAACGATAATATCGGGAAGAGCCCCAACCTGGCGCATCTTTATTATATACGAGGGTTGATATATATCGAACGAGGAATGCTCGAAGAGAGTATCGCCGACAATACGTTAGCGATAGAACTCGATCCAACGCACTTTCAGGCTTTTAATAACCGTGGTACCGCTTACCTGCGTTCGGGACTCAACAAGAAAGGTTTAAATGACCTTACGCATGCCCTTAAGATTAATCCCGAACACTTCGACTCCCTCACAAACCGCGCTTTAGCGCATGCAAGAATGAGCCATGCCGAGTTAGCGCTTTTAGACCTTAAGAGCGCCTATGAACTGGATTCCGATAAGACACGCCACATCTACTCCGAGTGGATATCTGCGGACCTCGCCCCGGCCTGCGACAAAGCCCGTACGAATAGACCCGGGGGGTGTTCTATAATTGAGCTGTTAGAGCAAGGAGAACAGGGGTAGATTGTGAGGGTAAAAGAGGAAAGTCTGGCCTTGAAACTTTCTTGTAAAAGAACGTATGGCTGTATGGTTGCGCTGCGATAATCTGCGGGCAGTTTATTAGCGGCCTATACTAACCGTTATATGTTGTGCAGGCCTATTCCTCTATTCCACAGTAGACTTTGTACGCGCAATACAGTATATTTTTTATGAAATCTTCAATTTTCTCGGCCAGGTATTCAATGCAGCCTGAAACAGGTATGGGACTCACTACTGACGAGGTATCTCTGAGCTAAACGCAATAGTCGTGCACAGCCTGACTATTTCAGAATAGCTCGTGCGTTACCTGTTGTTGATTGAAGCTGATATGCCCGGGTTCTGTTTGAGAGATAATATTTGAGATCGAGTGAATAGTCGACTTACGATTAGCTAAGCTTAACCCTTTTGATTATACAGGTTTTGTGGTGAAGAAGCTCGGGTTACGACAACAACTGGCGCTCGCGGTCTTTCTGTCGATAACCTTTGCAACGCTTGTTATCTGCGTAACTCTCTACTACTTCAATCAGAAACGCGTCTTTACCGACACCGTCAATGGGTCTGAAGAGATGGTTCAGGCGGCGGCGCTCTCTTTTTCACAGGCAATCGAGTTTAATGACGATGTATTACTTGACGCGTTGCTGCACGAGCTCCAGAGCCGTAAACATCTGCATATAACCGAAGCCTACGTTATACTGCCGGGTGGACGCATAAAGGCGCACTCCATCCCGGAAGAGTACGGCAAGACATATCCAATCCCCAAGCTCCTTGCCAGCACTAAGCCCTCACGCCTTTCCGAAGTGGCAACGCTGCAAAAAGATAAATTTTCCGTAGTCAGCCTGTTGCAGTTTAAAGGTTATCCGATAGGCGCCCTCGTAGTAAGCTTCTCAACAAAGCATATATTCCAGAAGGCTTTACATGAGTTGTTCTGGATAATTATCGTGACGGTGCCTGTCCTTATCGTTGCAGGTATAGGGGTCTTCTTTTATGGTGAGAAGATAGTCCGAAGGCTCGACGTCATCAAGGAGAAGGCCCTTGGAATAGGGCGTGGAGAGCGCGGAGAGCCGCTGGCGGTAAGAGGCGATGACGAGATAAGCCATCTTGCTCAGGCCTTCAACGATATGAACTCCGACATTAGTGAGCTTCGCAAGAAGGACCTCGCCTCGGCCGAGAGAATAAGCCGGCTCAACAGTGAGCTGACCGGGCAGCTTTCCGAGATAAACGGATTGAAGGAGCAGCTTGCCGAAGAGAATATAGCCTTGAGGAATGAACTCAAACTGCTGCATGAACCCGGAGAGATCATAGGCAGTAACGGCACTCTCAGGTCTCTGATAGCGCAGGCCCGGCAGGTAGCTTCCCTGCCTGTGACGGTACTTATAACGGGTGAGAGCGGAACCGGCAAGGAGTTGATAGCACGGTATCTTCACGAGGCCGGCAGTCGTTCAAAGGGCCCGTTTGTAGTCATGAACTGTGCGGCAATGCCGACTACGCTGATAGAGAACGAACTCTTCGGTCACGAAAAGGGCGCTTATACAGGCGCTACCTCAATGGAAAAGGGAAAGTTCGAGGTGGCCAACGGCGGCACGTTATTCCTTGATGAGGTAGGTGAAATACCGATTGAGGCGCAGTCGAAGCTGCTGCGGGTTCTGCAACTAGGCGAATTCAAAAGAATAGGTGGCGAGACGGATATCTCGGTCGACGTACGCGTGATCGCCGCAACCAACAAGGATCTTCATGAAGAGGCGCAGAAGAGGAACTTCCGCGAAGACCTCTATTACAGGCTCAAGGTGGTTGAACTCACCTGCCCGCCTCTTCGAGACAGGCTTGATGATATACCTGTTCTTGTTCAGCACTTTATTGAGCTTTATAGCAGAAAACTCGATAGAGAGGTCCTCGGAGTCTCTCCGTCCGCTCTAAAACTTCTCTCCGGTTACGCCTGGCCCGGTAATATTCGCGAGCTTGAAAACCTGACTGCCAGAGCCGTAGCCCTTACAGGGTCAAAGGTTCTCGGTCCGGCTGATTTTAAACTTGGCCGCGATGACGGTAAGAGTTCATACAAAGAGAGCTCTGAAGTATCGTCTGAAGTATCGACATCAGGTGATTTTGAGAGGCTTCTCGGTTTATGCGGACTCAACAAGGAGGATCTCTCTGAAGGTGGCTGGCAAAAGATTTTAGATAGCTGCGAATCGATATGCCTGAAGGCAGCCCTGGAAAGAGCGAGCAACCAGAAGGAGGCCGCCGAGACGCTGGGCCTTACACAGACCAAGCTCCACCGCCTTAAGAAAAAACACCATATTTAGAAGAAGCTCAATAAACTCAAAAACAGAGTTATCAATTTCAAAAATAAAATAATTTCATAAACGAAATCGGATTATTGGGTCTTAAGGGTCTGAGTTTTTCGTGATTTCAAGATAACTATTTGAAAACTATAGATATTACATACTTGGTATGGAGGTTGCAATGAGTATAAGTAGAAGAATGCGGGTACCAGCCGTAACATATTGGGACCTGATGGTCATTTATAAGAGAACAACACAGACGGGTATCAAGAGATGGCAAGTTCATGTCATGCGAAAACTCTCTTTACGGGAAATAACGAAAAGTGTTCACTGGCGGCCGATGAGTCACATTATGGGGCTTATGCTGCTGATGCTCTTTCTGTCCTGTTCATCGGCCTCGGCGCAGGGCTCTTCCTGGGAGGTAGGCCGGGCAGTTATCTCCGGTGGAGAAGCAGGGAGTGGCCTTAGCCTGAAGATAAGCCTGCGCAACGCCGGTGCGCCGTCATCCGAATCTGTCAGGGTTCTCGGGCGCTGGACAGGGTCAGGACCCGGCAAGAAGTCCATATCCGGCAGCGACCTTGGAACCTTCGTCGAATTAGGTCTCTTTACCATGGAGGTAAAGATGAAGCAAACGGCGATACTCGACATGGGGCTCAGGCCGCTTGGCGCTATACCGGCCGGCATGAGGGGACTGGAACTCGCAATAATCACCGGCAAGTCAATAACGGACGGTGTCGTAGTATTGAAAGAGGAATGAACTTGAGCAACAATTAAATGGAGGTTGTTATGAAAAAGTTATTTACAGGAGTAATACTCTTTGCGCTCTTCATAGGTTTTACAGGCACCACCCTCGCTGCCGATGGTTCAGCTATCTTTAAAGCCAAGTGTCTGGCATGCCACGGTCCTGACGGTAAAGGTACCGTAATGGCTCCTGCTTTTAAGGGCAATGCTTACATCAATGACAGCACGGCAGAAGAGATCACTGCGACAATCAAGGATGGCCGTAACGGCGCCGCGAAGAAGTATAAGAACTTCGCACTAGGTATGCCGCCACAGCATCTTAATGATGACGAGTTAAGCGCCGTGGTCTCGTACCTTAAATCTCTCGCTTCAGAGTCGGCAGAATAGGTGTGGTAGAATATTCGTGAAAAGAGCCCGGCGGGCAGTTGCCCGCCGGGCTCTTTTTTTATAATGGTGAGTGGATAGAAAAAAACCGTAACACGCTCTGTTCCATTCAGAACCGGTGAACTGCCACTGTCTGTCAAATACTTCTGTTCAACCCGTAAGCTACTTTCTATTACTTTGAGTCTTCCGGTCGGTACTCCAGCCGGAATGTTCAGAAGTAATATGTCCCGGTCAACTCTCTTTGTCTTTCTCTTCATCTTGTCGGTCGTTTTGGGAGGCGATAGCTTCCGCCTCGGAGCCGAGCAGGACCGATATCCAGCGTGTGCTCTCTCCGCTGTCGAGAGCGATCTTTATGGTCATTGTCAGAGGCACGGAGAGTAACATTCCCATAGACCCGAAGACCCAGCCCCAGAAGACGAGAGAGAGGAAGACGACAAGAGTGGAGAGTCCGAGCCCCTTACCCATGACCTTCGGCTCGATCATGTTGCCGATCACCATGTTTACGACCAGGTACCCGAGGCCCGTTAGAAGGGCCGAGCCCGGGCCGAGTTGCAGGAGGGCGAGCAGCACGGTAGGAACCGCCGCTATTATAGAGCCTATGTTGGGCACGTAGTTGAGGAGAAAGGCGAGAAGGCCCCAGAGGAGCGGGTAATCCACGCCTATAATAAAGAGCCATACGACTATTATGCATGCGGTCAAGAGGCTCATCAATGTTTTTATAGCGATGTATCGCTGCACGTTGTTGATAAACTTCTCGAAGTAGTGGATAGACCTTTCCGGTTCCGCGAGAGCGGCGTACAGTTTAACCGGGAAGGTGGAGGCTTCGAGCAGTATGAATATCACTGTGAAGGAAATCAGGAATCCGTTGGTGAGTGCGCTGCTGAGGCCGGTAAGCAACCCTGAGGCGAGTTTCATCGCGTCGCCCGGGTCGAAGGCCTCCATTAAACCACGGCTGCCTATATCGATACCGATGACGCTGAACCACTCGAGAGAACCGCCGAGTAGCTCACGTAGATTGTTCTGGTAGAGCGGCAGATCACGGACGAATTTATCTAATGACGTACCTACAAGCGTACCCACGCCGAGGCCTATGAATATGATTGCGGCTATTACAATGAAGATGGCGAGCGGTGTGGGCACCCCTTTACGCTTTAGCCAGAAGAGCGGCTGGGCGCTTATTGTGGCGATAAAGGCGGAGAGCATGAGCGGTACGATGATGTCGGATGCGGCGCGCATACCAGCCACAACTATTACAAAACAGGCTCCGGCAAGGAGGAGTCGTGTAAGAGGCATCCGGTTTGTCTCTATAGAGGCTCTCATATATTCCTTGAACGATCTTTTATTTATCAGGCTGAGCTTTTAGCTCGTATAGTTTCGCATAGTGACTACAGATACTCTACCATTTTCGACCGGTAAAACTCAAATTGATGATAATAACCAACCTTACAAGTAACTCGGCGAGTAAGCGGTAGATATTTTATTATTGAATCTCCTATAAAAAGACTTGGGGCTTTTGTGTGAGGGCAGGCTGCGTGTTACACCTACGACTCCAACAGCAACAGGGAGAGCTTCACCAATTCCTCAGGTACCGTTGCTGCTCTCAACAACGCCTAGGACCAGCTTGTGAGTTATGGTGACTATACTTATATCGGCACCGATAACGGCGAGCGTGCCGCCCGAATAGTGTTCGGTGTTATATGTGAAAAGTGTGTAGCACAGGAAGTACTGCTGAATTTACGGTGAGCTTGGAGCAGAAAGGTTACAAGTTGCGTAGTACGCCTACAAATACGCACATTACAGTAAGGTTCAGAATTAGCAATTTTCGAGAATAACCAGCACTGCAATAAATATTCTTTATCCTCCCCATCTCCATACAGCGATAACGAAGATAACGCAGAATACGAGCGTGAGGTTCATGTATGCGATAAAGTAAAAGGCCTTCTGTGCCGGTGTCTTCAATGCTTTTTTTGTAGAATCGTAAGAGCCAACGCATCTTGGCCCCTCTAACTTCTCTGCACCGTGAGGCGCTTTCGCAAGCGAACCAGTCTGGTCGCTACCGGCGGTGTGGAGCCTCATGTGCGAACCTTCTTTCCACAGCCTTGAATTGCTCACATCATAGACCTTCTCTTTGTATGCCACAAAGGCCTGCCTGCCTGCCTTGCCGTCAAAGGCCGCAAGTGTCACTGTATCAAAGACCCCGTCCATCGGTGGTGCTAAGTGTTTTTTTGCTCGCCTGAGTCTTGGCCCTATAACCGTTACGACTATCGTTGCGGAGGCAACCATCGTGATGTAGATTAGTATCTTCAATGAGAGGAGAACACCCCATCGAGTCTCGTACAGAATGCTTATGTTGTTGATCCTTGATATCGTAAGTAACACACCTGTTGCGCCCACTATAGCCATAGCTGACAGGCCCAAAACGACCTCTCCTTTCGGCAGTCCTTTGGAGGCATAACCCGGCCTCAACAGGATATGAACGTACAAGATGGTGCCTAACCACATGAAGGCCGTAAGCATATGTAGATATCCAACAAATAATCTTACTGGTTTTTTTATAGGTGTCAAAATTCTGTAGCCGATTTTTGTAGGGGGCCAGTCGTAGCCTGAAGCAGCGAAATCGAGTCCCGTTTCGTTAAGAGCACCACCCATATTATGGCAAGAGGAGCAGTCCTGCCCGGTATTGACTGCATACTCAGGCCTTGCCTCCACCTGGGTTGAAAAAAAGAAGATCGCAAACGTTATAAATAAAAGCAGCAACAGCGAGTATCTCATGGTAGTAAAGGCCCCCACCTACGAAATGATGTCACGATATACTTCTGGTCAACATTCGGCCTGTTAATCCTCAACAAACTTCTCAAGATATATTTTTTATCATTGGTATGAAGATAATTGAAATAGTTAGAGCAATGACGAGTCCAAATATAAAAGACTTTATCCAGGTAAAAGAGTACTTGCGAAAATCCGATGTTAATAAGAACCATGAAGAAGGACGTGAAAAGTGACATAAAGAGTACAATCTAGCTACTGAACACGAGATCGAAATGTTTGCGTTTGATCATCATATTACGAATTACCCCAATTATTCCAATGGACTCTCAATTCATGATTACTGTCTACATAACAAGCAAGATGGTTGCAGGTCTTACAATATACCTTAAGACCAATGCCTTTGATTTTTTTAGAACTCTATGGGGTCTCTGACCAAGCGGGCTGGTCGGTGATAGTTCAGAGAGCTGTGTGTCTGTTATGATATTACTCGCTATTCCAGCATGGCGTCAAGGCCGAAGCTGAATTGCAGATTGCCGAATAAAATTTTATCTCAATTCTAGGCATGTTGATGCGGACTTCAGGAATTACTCTTGAATTTATATAAGCTTGTCAAAGGATAGGAGCAAACGTTCGGCTTTTCTCGGCTACACTGCTTGTTTAGTAGGAGTGAAAGTAATACGATAAATCCAGGTAGGTCAGTAGTTGATGCTTTACTAGCTTAGTGATGCTCGATCTAATAAATCACAGGGAACGACTGGGGGTATCAAGAGAAGAGTTGTAACAACCGGGCGCGTAGTTATTGCTTGAACTGTGGATGAAGTGTATTAATATAGTTATTGTAATGAGATCGCCCTGCGAAGCGAGCCTTTCGCTAAGGTAACAGACGCAAAAAAAAACCCGGGGGACCGGAGGAAAAAGGAAGACCAGAGTGACAGAACATCTGCTCATAGGACTTGCCGGAATAATTGTAATGGGCATCTCGGCGCAATGGCTGGCTTGGAGAATCAAGATACCCTCCATACTACTGCTCCTTATCTTCGGCATCTTCG
>JAJCZH010000012.1 GCA_029262515.1 Deltaproteobacteria bacterium
GGTCCGATTTTTGGGAGTTCATGGCCAGTACGATCCAATGGTAATAAAGAGGTGCCTCGAGAGGTTTGAGTTCGATACGGTGATGATTCCGGTAAATCCGGCTGACCCTGCAGAAGACTCTTTCGTAGAGGTTGTGGTGCCTGTAGCGAGTGCCAAGGATATGGGCATTATAGGCATGGATATCATGCTCGACGGCATGTTGAATGCTCCTGCGAGACTTCTGGTCAGTTATGCTCTTACCCAGCCGGTATCCATTGTTGTCATAGGGTGCGACGACCTCAAGCAGCTCAACGAGAATGTGGAGGCCGCCGGTACCATGCAGGTTTTAACGCATAAAGAGGTGGTGCGTTTGCGGGACTTCGTCTCCAAGTTTGCCGGAGACCTTATATAGAACTCTTTCTTACCGTTTGCAAGACGAACAGGTGTATGAGCCTGTTCGTCTTGGTTGCTACTTATTGATACTTATCGGTTGGTACTTATTGAAAAACAACCGGGTATTTATAGCTTACTGTTTGAAATAAAAAAGGTTCATGCCCCGAATTCTCAAAGGCATGAACCTTTTTTATGCTTCTCTGTTAACCTCTTCTTATCAGGTGCCGGACATAAGTGCTGCTGCAGCGCTTAGGGCCGCAGCGAAATCCACTTCCGATGTCATCTCCGCCGGCACTTCAAGGTGCTTAATATTTCCGGTAGCATCGATTACTATGATTGCCCGCGTCAGTAACCGTAGCTCTTTGATGAGCAGTCCGTAGGCCGTGCCAAAGGATGCGTCTCTGTGGTCTGAGAGTGTTGTAAGGTTCTCTATGCCAGCCGTAGAGCAGAACCTCGACGAGGCAAACGGCAGGTCCATGCTTACGTTAATAATCTTGATACCTTCACCCAGTTTTGAGGCCTCTTCGTTGAAGCGGCGCGCTTGTGCGTCGCAGACTGGTGTGTCGAGAGACGGGGTAACGCTCAAGATTATGGTGCTGCCTGCAAGGTCTTTCAGACTCACTTCTCCAAGAGTATTGTTAATAAGCGTAAAGTCGGGTGCCGCCATACCTGCACTAAGCTCTTCACCTACCAGTGTTAGCGGACTTCCTTTAAAAGTTACTGCGCCTGATCTCTCCATAATACTTTCCCTCCGGTTTAATTGTTTTTATACTTGGACGCATACTGCACGTCATATCTTCTATAGTGAATAATAATGATAGCAGACAAAGGCGACTTGTCAACAGGCAAGGCCTGGATATATGCATGGTGCATTCTTTTTTCTGAAAGAATATCGCTAAAAAAATATGTGGATTTTTGCGGTGTGCTTGTTAAGGATATGTTCTTTTCTGGAAGTGGATGACGGTATGAAGTGAAAAACTCGATTCAGTTACCTGATCTGAGAGAGTTTTTTGTAAGAACGGATACTCTTGCGTCGCGATGCCGTTTTTAGCGCTCTGTTATTGCTGAGCATGGTTGAGACCTTTACGAAGCTGTAGCCGCGA
Source organism: Deltaproteobacteria bacterium (assembly GCA_029262515.1). GTDB lineage: Bacteria > Desulfobacterota > GWC2-55-46 > GWC2-55-46 > JADFVP01 > JADFVP01. Next base: position 1,476 of record JAJCZH010000012.1, read on the forward strand.
TCTATCAATCCGTCTAACATCTCGGAGAGTACTGAAGAGGCGCGGTCCTCTTCTCGTTGTGTGCCGAGGTGCATCAGGATTATGCCTCCTCCGGCCCCTCCTGACTTCTCTCCGAAACCGGTGATACGTTCGGTTATCTTCTCTTTTGTTAGGTAGAAGCGTGAAGAGGTGTCTGAGACCCAGTCGAGCGTATCGAGACTCTCTCTCGTACTCGGTTCATACGTCCAGCCTATGTGTAGATAGCCGAATTCAAAGGCCCATGCCCGAAGCTCTTTATTGACCTCGCCGTACGGGGCTCTCCAGAGCGGAGCCATCGTGCCGCCTGTAACGCTCGTAAAGAGCCTTTCAGCCTCGCGTAACTCTTCTTCAAGTCTCTTTTTATCGATGCTGTCGAGTGTTTTGTGTGTATATGATGAGGCGTAGTCGGTTAGGTGTGGGTGTGTTGCCGTGTGGTTGCCGACTTCGTGCCCTTCTTCGAAGATACGAACGGTTATTTCGGGGTGGCGTTGTATGAAGGTACCTGAGAGGAAGATCGTGGTTGTAAGGCCTCGTCTCTTCAGTTCGTCAAGTATTATGTTTGCCTCGCTTGCAGAGTAGCCGCCGTCAAAGGTTATCGAGACCATTGAACTCTCTGCCGCGCCCCTTGTTACGTCCTGTGGCGAGCTGAGCTGGACCTGTTGCCGGCTCCATGCCGAGTCTCCCGTCGGTTGCCTTGTTTCGGTATTTAACTCGTAGAGTGACGGACTGTTTTCAAAGTCTTGCGCGCGTACTGCGATATCGGCTTTAAAGAAGCCAGCTAAAGAGTCAGAAACTTCTTCTCTGTTTATGTTTGCTTCAGTCGCCGCTGCCGTTTCTGTGGCTGCAACATAAAGTGTGGATGCGTGTGCCGAACCTTCACTGTACGGGTTGAAGTTTTCTACAAGCGTATCTGTGTCGGGGTGCGTGACCTCTGCGTTTAGAGGGCCGTGAATAAAGGGTATGTAAAGGAAGAAGAGCAGCAGCACGGAAGACGCGAGTAGAACGGAGAGGTTTTTCCTGAGCCTCGCTGCCGTTCTTTTTGTGGCTGTAACGGCCTCGTTTAAGATTTTTTTTAGGCCTGTGGGTCCATTATTGATCATCATCCCTGCCGATAATTACGATTGTGCTGTATTTTTTGAGTACTTTATCATTAAAGCTTTCTCAGGTCAATACGGATACTGTTGCCGTCGGGGAGAAAACTGTTGAAATCGGGTGCTGCCTGTAATAGTATGTTTTTATACGATTTTAAACGAATTTTGGAGGAAAAGATGGCAGCCAAAACCAAACCGAGCGCTTTTAAGAGAATTCTTTTACCGATTGATTTTAGCCAGTCGAGTGAAGACGCGGCTGCTTATGCCGTTATGATGGCCAAAACGCATAAAGCAACACTCCATATACTGCATGTGGTGGACGTAAGCGAGGACGCCACCGGTTTCTACGTTCCGCACCTTGCGTATGAGAAATACGACGATGAGATGGTTACGGGAGCCGAGAAGATGTTAACGAAGTTCTGTTCCAAGGTATGTAAAGGTTTTAAAAATTTTGAGACCGAAACCGTTACCGGTAACCCATACAAGGTGATACTCAAGGTCGCGAAGAGCAGTGACGCCGACCTCTTGGTCATGGGCGCATTCGGCAGGGGACGCCTCGATAAACTCTTCTTCGGCTCTACAACAGAGCGGATTATGAGGAAGTCGATGTGCCCTGTCCTTATAGTCCATCCTTCCTCTTGATCTCTTATCCTTTATACAGGTATTGAGCTATGTTTGGAATCGGCATAGGCGAGTTTATGCTTATAATGGTCGTGGCCCTTCTGGTGGTCGGCCCGGATAAGCTGCCTGGAATCGCGCGTACTCTGGCCAAGACGTACAATGAGTTTAGAAGAGCCGGTAACGATATTAAGAAGAGCGTTAGGGAGATAAACGTAGACAGTGCCGAGGAGCTTATTATGGGCACTGTGAACCGCATTGTGCCTGGTAAGGCAGATAAAAACGGGCCCGGAAGGGCGGATAAGGAGGCCCCAAAAAAAAGGGCGGACTGGGATACTCCAGGCAAGGGAAGCGGCGCGCATGGAGCGCAAGGGAGCAGAGAGAAGAGTACGGCAGAGACCGCGCAGGAGGAGCTTTTAGAGAGAGCTGCCGAGCCGGATAAAGAGACCTCAACAGAGGTGACGGGGGGGGCAGAAGAGTCGAATCCGGCTCCGAACCCGGTAGACTTTGAAGAGCCACGCAAGGCGGCTTCATCCAAGAACGCAGCTTTGAAGAACGCAACAGTGAAGGGGACAACAGTTACCCCGGAGGCACCTGAACCGATTGAGTCTGACGTGCCGAAGAAGGATTCCGTAAAGAAGAGTCGCACCCAATCGGCTACCAGCCAAAAAACTATCGAAGCAGCCAAGGGCACCAGGAAGAAGAGCGTTTCCAAACGACCATCAAAGGCCGGTTCAGCTTCCAGCGGGACTAAAGGCGGCGGCAAAGGGAAGGCGGCTACCTGATGGCCGAGTCTCTAAAGAGCGAGGCTCTGACAGAGCACCTGAAGGAGCTTAGAAAGCGGCTGATCGTCTCGGTAGCTGCCGCAATAATCGGTTTTGTAATCTCCTACGCCCTCTCAGAACAGCTTTACGGCATACTTACCGCCCCGCTCTTGCCTCAGCTTCCCGAAGGCTCCGAGTTTCTGGCATTCACCAATATCGTAGAGCCGTTTTATATCTACCTGAAGGTCGGTCTTCTCGGTGCTATTATTATTGCGAGCCCGGTTATACTCCATCAGATATGGGGTTTTGTCGCCCCGGGACTCGTTGAGAAAGAGAAACGCTGGTTTCTGATCCTGGTCGGCGCCTCTACCGTTCTCTTTCTCTCCGGCATCCTCTTTGCTTACTTCGTGGTATTCCCGTTCGGCTTCAAGTTTCTTATGGGGTATGCTACCGAAGACCTCAAGCCTTTCATTTCCATGCAGAAGTACTTTACGCTTGTTACGCGCCTGTTGCTCGCTTTTGGTATCGTTTATCAGTTACCGTTAGGCATGCTGGTGGTGGCTCGGTTAGGTTTGGTCAGCGCCGCGAGGATGATCTCATGGTGGAGGTACGCGATTGTCGCTATCTTCCTTGTCTCTGCTATCGTTACCCCTACGCCCGATATCTTCAACCAGCTCTTGATGGCCGGGCCGCTCATTATTCTCTATACGATAGGGGTGCTACTTGCGCGTATATTCGGTAAAGAGAGATCCGTTACCAGCAAAGAGAGTGACGACACTAATGATGATGACGGTGACCATAGCGGAGAGGGTTACCCTGATGAGTAGAGAGCGCCTGTTCTGAACTGACCGGTGTTGAGCAGAGCAGTGTTGAGCTGATAAGATATCCAGCTTCTGTCATGTACCGCTGGCGGCAAAAAAATAGAAGAGGGTTCAGGCCTAATGGCCTGAACCCTCTTTGTTGTTTGACAGAATGGCTTGGGCTCAGCTCGTGGCCGAAATGACAGCTGCGGCCTCTTTCTCCTTCTTTGACGGATAGATCTGTATGATGTTGGAGGCCTGAACTCCCTTATCTCCCTGGGTCAGTTCGAACTCGAAGATCATATCCCTGCTCGGCAAATGGTTTATGTCGGTCGATTCGTGGAAGTTCGATTCATGGGCAAAGGCCGTGCCGTACGGCGAGTCGCTTCTGCGTGTATCGGTTACCCAGAGGCCGGGGCCGATTCTGGCGAGATACCGCATGAAACCGAAGCTCTTCGACTGGTTGTAGGTGTAGCAGATTCCTCGTACCCTTGAGCCGATTTCTCCCCAGGTCTTTCTCTCATCGCTTCCGTCTATCGGCAGCAGGTTCGGTATCAGGTAACCAGACATAAAGAGATCCGCCTCGCGCTTCAGTAGTGAAGAGACGTTCTGGAAGGCGGCCACCTCGACACGGCAGCCTTTGTTCTGCAAAGCGCTGATTACCTGGGTAAAGTCTCCGTCTCCGGTGGCCATAACGACCTTTTCAAGCTTCTCCGATTGTAACAGCGCGTCTACTGCCATATCGAGGTCCGAGTTGGCCTTGCCGAAACGGTTACCCGCCTCGTCGACGTACCAGGCCACGGTCTTTTCTATGACCTTGTAACCGTAGTCCCGCAGTGTTGAGTGGAAGTTGAATGTTCTGAGGCGGTAGTCGTGGTCGAGCTTGGCCCTGTCTTCATCGTAGACTACGTAGGCGTTGAGCCTTACCGGCTCCCCGGACTCGCGACAGGCAAAGTCCCGAAGCACATCGAAGCGCATTCCGTAACCGCCGTTGCGCGTAATGTTGGCCACGTCTACATATAGTCCGACTCTCTGTGATTTCTGTTTCGGCATTGTTTAATAATAAGCGGTCGCTCTGTTGACCGCAACCGCATACCCTCTCTACAGGTTTATGTAACATTTCAAATAGTAAAAAATCGGGTTGTTTCAAACACTCTTCTACTGCACTTTTGATTATCCGTTTATCAATTATCCGTTTGTCAACGGCACAGGCATAAAGTCACAATTATAAAGCAAGTGTGCTCTGTTGACCTGTTAATAAAAGGTTATCCTAAAAAGTTTATATGTCAAGGTTGGAGGCTTCGAGCGCGTGCTTTTCAAGGAAGTTGCGGCGCGGTTCAACATTATCGCCCATGAGGCGCGTAAAGATTTCATCCGCTTCCACGGCGTCCTCTATCTTTACGTTCTTCAGGACTCTCGCTTCGGGGTCCATGGTCGTCTCCCAGAGTTGATCCGGGTTCATTTCTCCGAGCCCTTTGTACCTCTGGATGTTGAGTCCCTTTTTACCGATCTGGAGAACATGTTCTAAAAGTGCGTGGTAGGTGGGCAGTGTAATTGAGTCGTCACCCGCTTTAAGTTTAAAGGGAGCGCGCCCGAGCGAGGTGATCTCTTTTACAATCGACGTCAGCGCCATAAAGTCCGCACCCGTCACGAAAGCCGTATTGAAGATGGTCTCTATCTCCAGCCCGTCTCGCTTTGTGTGGAACGTAAGACTCTTGCAATCATGCTCAATGTCGTCTGTCACTTCAAAGCTGATGGGTCCCAAGTCCCCGTCAGTCGTGTTGTACTCTGCTACTATATGGTCTGTCAGCTCTTCAATGCTTTTGGCGCTTTTAATAGAAGTGGCCCCGTCCGTATTATTGTGGATCATATAGAAGGCGGCACTACCGATTATTACCGGGTCTTTACCCCGGCCTGAAAGTCTGTTCAGCCTATTATCGAAGGCAGATATCTTCTTAAGCAGTGTTATTAACCTGTCGCCGGGCATAGGGTTTTTTACGTTATCCGCCGTGACGGAGATGCTGTCCTGAGCGCCTTCGAAGACGAACTCTTCCAGGGCGGCTTCATCTTTGAGGTACTTTTCTCTTTTACCCTTTTTTACCTTGAAGAGCGGTGGCTCTGCTATGTAGAGGTGGCCTCTTTCAGCCAGCACTTTCATCTGGCGGTAGAAGAATGTTAAGAGGAGCGTACGTATGTGCGAACCGTCAACGTCGGCGTCCGTCATTATTATAATCCTGTGGTACCTTAACTTCTCCGGTTTGAAGTCTTCGGAACCGATACCGCAGCCGAGCGCCATTATCATCGTGCGTATCTCTTCGTTGGTAAGGATCTTGTCGAAGCGCGCTTTCTCAACATTGAGTATCTTGCCCTTTAACGGGAGTATGGCCTGGTACTTTCTGTCACGTCCCTGCTTTGCGCTGCCTCCGGCACTGTCTCCCTCGACTATGAATATCTCGCACAGTTCCGGGTTCGTCTCCTGACAGTCGGCCAGCTTTCCCGGAAGCGAGGATGAGTCGAGAGCGCCTTTTCTCCGTATGATTTCTCGTGCCCTGCGTGCCGCATCGCGCGCCCTGGCGCCTTCGACCGCCTTTTTGATAATCTTCTTCGCTACCGCAGGGTTCTCCTCAAAGAACGTACTGAGCTTGTCGTTAATTATGCTCTTGACATAACCCTCGACCTCCGAGTTGCCGAGTTTGGTCTTGGTCTGCCCCTCGAACTGGGGATTCGGTATCTTTACCGATATTACGGCGGTCATGCCTTCGCGGACGTCGTCTCCCTGAAGGGACTCTTTAATATCCTTGGTCAGGCCCTTTGATGCCGCGTACGCGTTTATGGTTCGCGTCAGGGCGCTCTTGAAGCCGATCATATGGGTGCCGCCCTCGGTGGTATTGATGTTGTTGGCGTAAGAGAAGGTATTTTCGTTGTATGAGTCCGACCACTGCATGGCTATCTCGGTCTGCACTCCCTCTTTTTCACCCGTGAAGTGGATTACCTTGGGGTGTATCGGGCTCTTAGCCTTGTTGAGGTGCTCTACAAAACTTACGATACCGCCGGCGTAACAGAATTCGTGCGACTTATCTGTCCTCTCGTCGGTTATCTTGATCTTTATTCCTGCATTTAGGAACGAGAGTTCGCGCAGGCGCGCGCTCAGGGTATCGAAGCTGAAGTCGGTACTTTCGAATATAGTACCGTCCGGCTTGAAGGTGATGGTGGTGCCTGTCTTCTTTGTTTTGCCGACCGTCTTTAGTTCACAATCTTTCTTGCCCTTTTTATACGACTGCTGAAAGACCTCTCCGTCTCTTCTTATTTCGATGTCGAGAGTGTCGGAGAGAAAGTTGACTACCGTTACGCCGACACCGTGAAGACCGCCGGAGACCTTGTAGGCCTTGTTCTCAAATTTTCCCCCGGCATGCAGCTCGGTAAGAACGACCTCTGCCGTAGGCTTCTTCTTCTCCGGGTGCATCTTTACCGGAATGCCGCGACCGTCGTCAACGACCGTAACGGAGTTGTCGGTATGGACGCTGACCTCGATATGCTTGCAGTACCCGGCAAGGGATTCGTCAATGGCGTTGTCGACTACTTCGTATACAAGGTGGTGGAGTCCCATCGGCCCTGTGGAGCCGATGTACATGGCGGGCCTTTTTCGTACGGCTTCAAGTCCTTCGAGGACTTTAATCGATTTTTCGTCGTATGTTGCTTGTGCGGAGTTCTCGGTTTTAGGCATCTATTATCTTAACCTCAGTATAATCTGTTAACACAGAAACAAGGTTTGCGGAATGGCGGAACTTCTCTCGGTGATCTTGTCCATTCCTTCGATTTTTAATGGTATTTAGAACCAGGAGCAGTGCCCGAATACGTATATCCGGTACCTGAAAAATATTAACATACGGGATGCTCTTTTACTACAAAAAAAACCGTTTGAAGGCGGCGTGAATTCGATTTTGTTATATGCTGTAACTGGTTGTAATGTAATGACTTATTTGCTTGCGGTCTCCGGTGTGGTTCGGCTTCTGATTACATGCTTCGGCTTACACGCAGGCATGTAAATAATAGCCCTCGATCTGGCGCAGAATAATTAACAAAAGAAGGCTCTCGCCTTGCTGGCAAAGAGCCTTCTTTTGAGTTTGTGTTGTGGAGTCGGTCGTGTCGATATCGATCTCTGTGCGGTATTACTGCTTATGTGCTGGATCAGTCATCGACCTCTTTATCGAGGGCCTTTGAGATCAGGTTTATCCCTAAAGGCAGTACGAGTATGAAGATAGCGAGCAGGTATATTTTTACCTTGCCGGAGCCGCTGTACCCCCATTTTTCAGCCGAAAGTATAACGTAGAAGAAGAATCCCATGGCCGGCATTGCTGAAATAAACGCAATTATTCTGAATAACTTAGACAAGTCTACTCCTCTTGGTGGAATCGGTTACCTCTTTTGTGCCGGAGTTATCTCCCTGATACTCTTACCTGTATGGATAATGGTAAAGTATACCACGGCTTTTCGACTGTCAAGAGCTTCTTTTTTTACAGAGGGTGCTATAAGTTAAGTAAGGTTCTGGAAATGTAGTAATCGCATAACAGGAAATTTTACGGATGTTTTGCTTATTATATTTTGAGTGAGCCAAATAAGGCTTGAATTAGCTACGTCGCAATTTTAAGTGGTGTCAAGATGCAAAGAACGCCTATGTTGTTGTTTACTGGTAAATAGCCAGATTAAAAATTATTAAGGCAGGTCGAAAGTTCAGGTTTTATTATGTGCTGTTTTAGACTCACCCAGGCGCCATGACTTATCAAGAAATTTCTCAACCTCAACCGGTGGGCCGGGTTTTGATATCAGGTAACCCTGTATATTACCGCAGTGGTGGTGTTGGAGAAGTTTCAGCTGAGCCTCTGTTTCAACTCCCTCAGCTATGATCTCAAGGTTGAGGCTCTGTCCCATACTTATGATAGCCGTAACTATTGCCTCGTCATTTGCATCTATCGTTATGTCTCTCACGAAGCCTTGATCGATCTTAAGTACATCTATGGGCATTAACTTCAGGTAGGTAAGAGATGAGTATCCCGTTCCGAAGTCGTCAATGGAAAGCCTTACACCTAAATCCTTGAGCACCGAGAGTCTCTCTATGGTTTCCGTTGCATTTTCCATTAAGAGGCTTTCTGTGAGTTCAAGCTCCAGGTTTGCGGGATCAATTCCGGTTTCACCTATAACATCGGCTACGAAATTAATAAAGTTTTTCTGCCTGAACTGCTGCATAGAGATGTTGACACTCATCCTGATATTTTTAAGCCCCTGATCCTGCCAGGCCTTTGCCTGGATGCATGCTGTGCGCAGTACCCATTCCCCTATCGGAATTATAAGTCCGGTCTCCTCGGCTATGGGGATAAACTCCCCGGGGCTTATAAGCCCGGTTTCCGGTTCCTGCCAGCGTATGAGCGCCTCCATTCCGACTATCTCTCCGGTTGTGATCTTCACTTGCGGCTGGTAATAGAGCACGAACTCATTCTGCGCTACCGCTTTGTGAAGCTTATGCTCCAGTTTGACCCATTCAGCCCCAATCACGCTCATTTCCGACTCATAGAACTTACAATTGTTTCTTCCGGCGCTCTTTGCATTATACATGGCGGTATCGGCATTCTTTAGAAGTGCCTCAGGTGTCTCTCCGCCATTAGGATACATGCTGACCCCGATGCTTGTGGTAACCTTCAGGTTATGGCCCTGAAGCGTTACCGTGGTATCGAAAACGGAGAACAACCTCTTAACCACCTTTAGAACATCGTCCTCTCCTTTAACACTAGTCAGGAGTATAACAAACTCGTCTCCACCGAGACGGGCAACGGTATCGCCGGGACGAACACAAGACTTGAGCCTGATAGCTATTTCTTTTAGAAACTCATCACCAAAATCGTGCCCGAGAGTGTCGTTAATAAATTTGAACCGATCCAAATCTAGAAAGAGAATCGCCGTCATAACTTTCTGCCGATTCAAAGTCGCTATAGTCTGCTCCAGGCGATCCAGTAGAAGGCGCCTGTTGGGAAGCCCGGTGAGGATATCGTGGTGCGCCATAAAGAAAATCTCGTCTTCAGATTTCTTTTTATCGGTAATATCTGTAACAATAACGAGTGCACCTGTCTCTACCTTCTCATCTTGCAGTATTCGTGTCACATTTACCTGAAGGTACATTATTTCGGTCCCGACCTTGTGCTGAAGGACTTTCTCCTCTATAAGTGAATCTTCGCCAAGAGCGGCCGAGATCATCTGCTCAACCTCGGGAAAAGGGAGAACTTCTGATACGGGCATGCCGGTCGGGTCTGCTTCCAGAGAAAAGATACTGATGAAGGCAGGGTTTGCAGACAAGATCGTAAGGTCGCTTGATATGGACAGCAGTCCGGAATGTACGCTCTGCACTATATTATCGGCATACGCCTTTAGTGCCATATTCTCTGCGTACGCCTCGGCCTTGAGTTCATTCTCCATGGCGACCTGAGCTTTTTCAGCCTCAACCTCAATGCGTCGCGTAACCACCTTTATTACCAGCAGGTACAGGAAGGGTGAGCTTATTACCGACAGCAGGACCGAATCAGCAAGGAACTCCAGTATCACAGTCTCAATGTCGAGCAGCCAGAGCAGACCCATCACAAAGAACTCTGTGACAAAGATTATACCGAGGATCCTTATAAAGATAATGAAAGGTTTTCCTGCTGCGGACTCCAAGCTCTTGGAGTGCAGGAGTGGCGCATCAATATTTTCTCTACTGTTTGTGCCTGCAAGCGGCATGAGTAATGACCTTTCGTTATAAAATAATCCAAAAGAAATGGCTGTTGATCTTATAATTACATTATCGGTTATTTGTTGTTGAAACTGTAACTGAAAAATATCACCATGAGGTGCGGTTCTCTTTAGCTTACTCCGAATAGAAATGTTGTATGTGTTGTATCTATTTGGTATGGCTGAAAAGTTGGGAGTACACCAAGTACTGTTGAATCTGTAGTAAGTTCAGCGCAAGAATGGTGCGTGGATCGTGAAAAATGGCAGTGCCGCGGAGGATGTATTTAGATTTTCAGGTATTCGCTTAACCGTTTTCGAGATGCCTGTACTGAGTTATAAGGTAGCGTTGCTCATTTACGATAATCTTTAAAGGTATGCCTATTGAGAAGAAGAGTATGAAGCCGTCGCCTAGCGCTCTCAGCACCCTGCCGTCGATAAAGGTGGTTTCACCATTATGAAAGGTTATATCGCCGTATATTGTCTCGTCGGGTACGACCATTGTCTCGTCTTCAATTATAAAGTGACCGCTCCTTTCGCTGAGGCTTTTTATCAGGAACGTACCCTTTTCGGTCCTCAATCTGGGGCGAATAAGATCAGGGTACTGTACCCTGTAGTACCGTCTTGTGTTTTCACCTGTAAACCCGTTTCTATTCATTAAAATATCCCCTTCTAGATATATCTGCATTTTCTCGGAATACTTTAAATATTTTTTTGCCAAATCTTAATTCTTTGCGCACAAATAGCAATATCTTGTGGTCGGCACCGTTTAAGATACAATATCTGTATTTAGGACCTTAAAACCCTGTATGGCAGGTGAGATAGTAATACTGCTACTGATATGTCTATCTAGTTGGTGATGTTGTTGAAGTCAGGAGTCGGTCTTGGTGGCTGAAAAAGAAAAAAAATAACCCAATGCCTTGCGCAGAACAGGGCCGGGTTGCAGATGGAGTGCTCTAACTTTCTGGTACCGGGTTAGATTACGGTAATGAGTACCTTGTGATTAGAAACCGGTAATTCAGGCAGACACTTTATTGAAAGGGCTAATGGTTGAGTCTGGTCATATTGTAACGGTAGAAGTTTTGTTGCCGGCACAGAGTATTGAGCTGTCTGAAAAGTCACCTTTTTTGAGGTTTTCTCCCGGTAATCATTCCCTTGATCAGGTGCTCTCTGTGCATGAATGTGGTGGCGAGCACTCCGAGGATATGAACTACTATTAGAAATAGGGTGAGACCTGCGAAGACCTCGTGAATCTCTTCATACAGTTCGTCTTTATGCTCTCCTTTTTTGTCTTTGCTTCCGCCGTCTGCGTGAGCCGTGGCCGTTAAAGAGAGCCCGGTATCGGCGCTCAGCGGGCCGTGTCCTTCTGCGCCCCATGTTTTGAGCCCTGTCCAGCAGGTTATTAATAGACAAGAGATAAGCAGAAGCACCATTAGGCCGCCAGCCGGGTTGTGGCCGAGGTAGTGCTTTGAGCGGCCGCTGAGAAAGCCTTTTAAATAGGCTGAAATCGCGGAGGGGCCGTAGATGAAGTCTGTAAAACGGGCGTGCCGCGTACCGATAAAACCCCAGACAATGCGAAACAGCAGCAGCGCAATTATGATATAACCGGCAAAGGCGTGAACAGACTCACTCTCTTCGGCGCTTATATACGCCGTTATGCAAAAGAGCACAAGCGACCAGTGGAAGATACGGATTGCCGGGTCCCATACTTTTGTAAAGTTTTTACCGTAATCGCTCAAAGCCAGCTCCTCAGTTATTACTATATCCTAAAAAGAGTATCAGGTTACTCTAGCACACTTCGATCTTTTCGTTACATTGAAAAATAGAGCAGATTACTGATTTCAATTCCGTTCTATATAAGAATCGTTTGTGAGAGGCACTGCAGGGACCGTTGGCAGTGATTAAATGGCTGTGACCCAGGCTACTTCCTTATATGCCGTGCTGTTATATAGTGGGTAGATAAAATAAAGAAGGAGGTAGTAGATATGAAAAAGATCAACACGTTCAAGTCAGACCTAATAGCTTTTGTCGTTCTTGTTATTGGTATTGTCAGCACTATCGCAATAGCGTAAGTAAGATAGAGGTAGAGATTAATCGTCCCCGGGGCCTAGAAGGTTCCGGGGGCTTTTTTGTCTTGGCTTTGCAAGGGTGGCAAACTGAGCTATATCCAAGTTAGTAAGCAAGAGGTGGCTTAACAGGGTGAGGCTGAATTGGTAGTGCAAAAATCCTATATGAAGTACCTAATTGATAATTGCACTAATAATTTCTGTATTTCCATCGATAGTTAATGTGGTGGGTGGGCTGCACCCACCACAAAGCTGTTCCTTACGGCAGGATAAAAACGTTGGGTAACGCCTTACGGTTCGCTCATTACCAATATTATACTACTCAAAAGAAAGTTGGGGACGGTCCGGGGACGCAAAAAAGGGGCTACCTGAAGAGGTAACCCCTTTTTTGTATTTAAAAAAACTGGGGTGGACGAGGGGATTCGAACCCCCGGCCCCCGGAGTCACAGTCCGGTGCTCTAACCAACTGAGCTACGCCCACCATAAGTATTTTTCTATCTGAAAACAGTTCAGCAAGGGTAGCATACCGCCCTGCTCGAAGTCAATCTCAATGGCCTGTCATGAAGCCTGTATGGGCATTTTATTTATGCAGTTTCGTAGTAACAGCCGGGGCCTGTAATATCATCGGTCTTCGACTCGTAAACTTTATACTCTTTTTTACTCTCTGCTTCTCTGGAATTCGTTGGAATTCTCTACCATTCACATTTTTTCGGGTGTGGAGACCCCTAGCAGCCTTAGGCCGTTCGAGGCCACCGTGCCGACGGCTTTTAATAGCAACAGCCGCGCTGCCGTTGTGCCGGTATCGTCCGTAACAACACGGTTGCGGTTGTAGTACGGGTGGAACAGGCCTGCAAGTTCCATGAGATAGAAGGTCACACGGTGCGGCTCCATCTCGCGGGCGCTTCTCTCAATGACCTCTTCAAAGCGGCCGAGGTGGCGTATCAGCCTGATCTCTTCCGGGCCGAACTTGTCTGCCAATCCAGCCAGCTCCGAGTCATCGGGCATTGCGATTCCTTTTTCGACCGCGTGGCTGAAGATGGAGTTGACCCGCGCGTTGCAGTACTGGACGTAGTAGACCGGGTTCTCCGAGGCCTGGCTCTTGGCGAGTTTGAGATCGAAGTCGAGCTGCGCGTCAGACTTTCTCATCAGGAAGAAGAAGCGGCAGGCGTCAGCGCCGACTTCGTCCATCACCTGCTTGAGTGTTACGAACTCTCCCGAGCGTTTGCCCATGGCGACCGGCTCGCCGCCCCTCAAGAGGGCGACAAGTTGTATAAAGATTACCTTAAGCGCAGAGTCGTCGAGCCCTAGAGCGCGAAATAGCGCCCGAACCCGCGCCTCGTAACCGTGGTGGTCTGCGCCCCATATGTTTACGAGCGTGTCGAAACCGCGCCGCATCTTATCTCTGTGGTACGCAATGTCAGAGGCGAAGTAGGTTCTCTCTCCGTCGGCCTTTATGAGAACGCGGTCTTTATCGTCGCCGTACTCTTCGGTCTTGAACCATGTCGCGCCCTCTTTTTCGTAGATAAGCCCCTTCTTCTTAAGTTCTTCTATCGTGTCTACTACCAGCCCATCATCGTCGAGACTCTTCTCCGAGAACCAGTTGTCGAACTCTATGCCGAACTCTTTCAGGTCCTCTTCTATCCACTTTTTCATGGCAGATATGCCGAACTCTACGGCAGTCGGTACCGAACCGCCGCCTTTTTTCAGGGCTTCGCAGTACTCTTTCGCTATATCTGTTATGTAGTCGCCCCTGTAGTGGTTCTCTGAGAACTCGACCTCTTTGCCCTCAAGCTCATCTACTCTCATCTTTATAGATTCGCCGAGGTTGTAGACCTGGCGGCCCGCATCGTTTATATAGAACTCTTTGGTTACGTCGTAACCCGCGGCCTTTAGCACCCTTGAGAGCGCGTCACCTACGGCGGCGCCCCTGCCGTGGCCTATGTGCAGCGGGCCGGTGGGGTTTGCGCTGACGAATTCTACCTGAACCTTTTTGCCTTTACCTATAGAACTGGTACCGTACAACTCTTTACACGAGAGTATCCGTTCGAGCAGGTCTACCCAGAAGCTACGGTCGAGAAAAATATTTATAAAACCGGGCCCGGCCACCTCTGCTTTTGTAACGGATTCGCTGCTCGCTATACGCTCGGCGAGTTTTTCGGCTATATCGCGCGGAGGCCTGCGCTCGCTTTTAGTAAGGAGCATCGCTATGTTGGTCGAGAAGTCGCCGAATTCCTCCTTCTTAGACTGCTCAACCACGATGCCCGGTAGAGACGACTCATCCGTTGTCAGCTCTCCGGCTTCACGCGCTTCGTAAACCGCGGTTTCTATTATCTCTTTTACGCCTTGTTTCATACTCAGCTCTCTGAAATCTCTTTATAGAGTTCGGGCCTGCGTCCTTTTAAAAAGACCCATTCGTTCCGTGTGGTCGCTATCTCACTGAGGTCCATTGTGGCTATTACTATGCCTTCACCCTGGCCTCCGGGTTCTACTAACATCTCTCCGTCGGGGCGGACCGCAAAACTTCTTCCGTAGAACTCCTGTTGCTCTTCGCCGCCGACCCTGTTCACCCTGAAGATGAAGAGACCGTTTGCATGGGCCGAAGCAGCGATCATCCTCTCCCATTTTTTGTGGGAGTGCAGGAAGGCCGAGGCCGTTGGGGCGAAGACGATCTCCGCGCCTTTTAGAGCTAGTGTGCGGAAGCCTTCAGGAAAGAAGATGTCCCAGCAGAGCTGTACGCCTATAGTGGCGTTCGGGGTCTCGAAGACCGGAAAACCGAGGTCACCCGGGGTGAAGTAGCTACCCTCTTCCCACAGAGGTATTTGTGGAATATGGAGTTTTCTGTACCGGCCGATTATCTCCCCGTCAGGGCCTATTACAAAGGCTGTGTTGAAGTACTTCTCTTCGTAGAGTTCAAAG
The DNA here is from genome assembly GCA_029262515.1 of Deltaproteobacteria bacterium. Classification (GTDB taxonomy): domain Bacteria; phylum Desulfobacterota; class GWC2-55-46; order GWC2-55-46; family JADFVP01; genus JADFVP01. The sequence goes on from JAJCZH010000012.1 coordinate 16,502, forward strand.
ATAGGGGCTATGACGAGGCTCTTGCTCTTTTGCGCCGCCTCTTGCATGGCCATAATGCTCGGCCCGTCCGCCCTCTCGCTTATAGAGAAGTTGGCTTCGTTTATTTCAGACGGGAACCACCTGGAGTTGAAAAGCTGGGGCAGGGCGATTATCTCGGCGCCTTCGGCGCCGGCTAGTTCGATCAGCTCGGTGGCCTTGCGCAGATTTTTTCCTGTATCGGCACCCGGCGCCATCTGCACGGCTGCGGTCTTGACAGTTCTGTTCACGCCGTCTCTCTCTTTTTTTCTATTATAATCAATATAGAATGGCCCCCTAAGCGCATAGAAGCATTCACCGGTAGTAAATTTAAGTTACGTGGCAAAAATTCCGATATGGAAGTTAAGCATATAGGCATGTAAGGGGTGTATGTGCTTTTGGCTATGCGGAGCTGTTACTGGATAGGTATACCGCCTCAGTGCTCTGTTATTACGCTTATTCGGCAATCCTGTACAGAACCTCATCCCTACCGATCATGCCGAGCTCTTTTTTGGCGATAAACTCTATAAATCGCTTGTCAGTTTTGAGGAGTTCGATTCTTTTTTCAAGACCTCTGTTCTCCTCACTAGTAGAGTGGTTGAATGCTACAATACCATCGCGCTCCGCATCGAGCCTGTAGGCGTCAACAAAGCCTTTATCGCCAAAGATTGCAAAGAGTGCTACTGCGGCAACGCAGGTAGTAAAGACATGCCACTTCTTAATGCTGCTTCTGTTTTTTGTCTTTTTTTTCACTAAGTTATCTTTAGCAGAGCGTGCATAAAATGTCAAGGAGTTATAGCTTGTTTACAGTAGGGGGGAAAAGCTTGTTGTAGATTAATAACAATGTTCACTATTGATTAGATTTAAGTTGACAATGTAAAGCCGGCTGATATTATAGAGTCACTCGATTCTACAGCTTGTAAGGTACAGTAATAATTTGCCGGTCAACTGGTGAGGAACAATGAACAAGCTGAGCTGTCCGAGATGTTCAAATCCATTTTTTACGGCTGCGCGGGAGATAAAGATGCCTTGCCCGTATTGCGGTTACGAGGTTAAGGTAGAAGACTCGGAGAGAAGAGATCTCGGAAGAGAGACTGTTCAAAAGGGTTGTGATATTCTAAAAGGTGAAGTCAGCGTTCCGGTTCGCACCGTAGATTTGTCTACCACAGGTGTCGGTATCAAGATGAAGGGCTACCTTCCGTTCGATACCAATGATACGGTAGACGTGCAGTGTGCAGGGCTTGATATTGCAAAAAAGGCACGCGTAGTCTGGACAAAGAAGTTTTACGGATTGTCGAGGGCAGGCTTAATGTTCTGCTGACAGTAAAGAGTCTGTGGCTGAGGTGACCTATCTTGTCCCTTTCTTCTTCTGTGCTTTTATTGTGATTATCTGTTTTTGTTTGACTATCAAACTACTCGTCTCTTTATTTTACAAGGCAATATGATATATTAAAGACCGCCTCTAAGGCGGTCTTTTTTTTTGTCTCTGCACCCGTATTGCAAAACTTCTATTATAGCCGTGTAGCGGGGAACAAATAGGCTTGACCTGTAGGCGTGTGTAATATAACATCTTATGGATTGATCGGTTCCAGTTATATAGTATGTACTTTATATGAGTATTTTGAGGTACGGCTTCGGTCTCTGATATATGGTGTGCTGCATTGGTATTGCTACGGAAGCGTTAAGACCGAATTTTTATCTAATTGCAAAAAGAGCTTTTTAATGACTAGCGGTGTCTACAGTTTTCAGCAGATAAAGGATGCGATCGACAGGGGCTTTGTCAGGGCCAATGGCGAAGCTATAGCCGATGGGCAGATTCAGCCCGCTTCCGTCGATTTGAGGCTCGGTCCCAAGGCCTACAGGCTGATTTCGAGCTTCCTGCCCGAAGGGCATACCGTAATGGATAAGCTTAGGGCCGAAGACCAGTACGGAAGCGATCTCGTTATGTACGAGACCGATATATCGGAAGGGGGCATTCTCGAAAAGGGACATGTCTATCTTATACCTCTTCTGGAGGAGCTTGCATTACCCGAAGGGGTCTCAGGTCGCGCGAATCCGAAGTCCACTACCGGCAGGTTAGATGTATTTGCACGCGTGCTTACCGATTACAGCCAACGGTTCGATGATATTGCAATCGGGTACAGGGGCGGGCTCTATCTTGAGGTAATGCCGCGTTCTTATACCATCAAAGTGCATGAAGGGCTCTCTTTAGTGCAGCTTCGCCTTATGAAGGGCGACTGCCTTCTTAGCGACGCACAGCTCAAAACCCTTAATAACGATTGTAACCTCCTCTTTGACGGAGACGATCATATAGAAACAAGGGATATGAATATCTCTAACGGACTATTCATGAGCGTTGACCTCGAAGGAGACGACGCAACCGGTATTATCGGCTACAAGAGCCGGAAGAACTCTCATGTGGTAGATCTCTCCAAGAAGGGGTACTACGATATAGAAGACTTCTGGGAGCCGTTAACGAGAACGGAGAAGGGCACTATTATACTCGAACCCGAAGAGTTTTATATACTCTCATCCAAAGAGAGGGTGCGGGTACCTCCGTCCTATGCCGCCGAAATGGCCGCTTACGAGGCCGGTTCGGGCGAGCTGCGAACGCATTACGCCGGTTTCTTCGACCCCGGTTTCGGTTACGGCCCTAAAGGCGAGGTTTTGGGTACAAAAGCGGTACTGGAGGTCAGAGCCCATGATGTGCCATTTATGATCGCCGATGGGCAGACCTTCTGCAAGTTGACCTTTGAGAAGATGCTTGAGGTGCCGGAGCAGGTCTACGGGCCGAAGATCGGCTCGTCGTATCAGTTCCAGACCATAACCCTGAGCAAGCAGTTCAAGAAGCGCTAGCTCTCTTTTTTTAATCAGGCATGGTGAACTCATCCTACTTATTGAGACGTCTGAGTAATAATGGCAAAGTCCGCCAAATCATCCGGTTCAGCTGGTAGATCCGAGGTTAATGCTTCCAGGAATGGTCGCAAGAGTCCGGGGCTCGCTCAGGAGGTTGTCGGCATACTGCTCATGGCAGTGGCGCTCTATGCCGGGGTCAGTCTCTTTTCAGTGGAGGGCGCGCTGAACTCGGGCGGCAGGCTCGGGGCTTTTACCTCAAGCCTTCTCTTCGACTTTATCGGTTATACCTCTTACGTCTTCCCTTTTCTCTTGGGCGTAATCGCATTAAAACTTCTCTTGAGGCGCGTCGTGATTATTCGTTTAAGCGTGCCTGCGGCGTTCTTGCTCTTCATACCCGTAACCTCGTCTATACTGGCTGTTCTTCTCACGACCGTCGAAGGCGCGGGCGGAGTCATCGGGCTTCTCGTCAGTAAGACTCTTGGCGCCTATCTCGGCAGTACCGGGTCCCTTATACTTCTCATTGCTCTCGATCTTGCAGCGCTGCTCGTTGCCACCGGTACTTCCGTTGCGCACGGCAGCGTAAAGTTCTTTTCCCTTATTACATTGACCGCTAATACGGTATCGGACTCTATAAAGAGCCAGAAGGCACGCCACGAAGAGACCGCACGTCTTGCGGCCGTTGAGGCTAAAAAGGCAGCGGTTGAAAGAGCGAGGGTAGCGGCCGAAGAGGAGAAGAGTGTAGCTGAGGAGCGGGCAGAGCGGATGGCAAGGGAGGATGCCCTCTTCCGCCAGACAAGCGTGCCGACCATAATACCTCCAGCGCTGCCGCGCAACAGCCTGGAGGAGACGGCAACCAAGGAAGCGAAGAAAACAGGTACGACTGGCAGCGCGGACGATGGGGGTGAACCGCTGGAGTTCACCGTGCCGGAAGGATTCTACTCGTTACCGCCAACAACGCTTCTCGACCCGATACCGCTGACAGGGGCTGAGGTCGATAATGAGGCCCTGTTGGAGAACTCGAAGATCCTGGAAAAGAAGCTTCTCGACTTCGGCGTTGAGGGGCGCGTACTCGAGGTGCGCCCCGGTCCAGTGGTTACGATGTACGAGTTTGAACCTGCCCCTGGTATAAAGGTCGGCAGGATTACAAATCTTTCAGACGACCTGGCCCTTGCGATGAAGGCGATTTCCATAAGGATTATCGCGCCCATACCGGGCAAATCGGTGGTCGGCATAGAGATACCGAACAAGAAGAAACAGGTGATCTTCCTTCGCGAACTGCTGGAATGCCATGAGTTCGATGAGAGTGTTTTACGTATAGGGCTCGCGCTCGGCAGAGACATCGCGGGCCTTGCGTACGTTGCCGACCTGACCCGCATGCCGCACCTCCTGGTTGCCGGCGCCACCGGTTCGGGAAAGAGCGTCTCGGTTAATGCCATGGTACTCAGTATCCTCTTTAAGGCTACCCCTGAAGAGGTCCGCTTTCTTATGATAGACCCTAAGATGCTCGAACTCTCGGCTTACGAGGGCATACCGCACCTGATAACACCTGTGATCACGAACCCTAAGCGCGCTGCCGTGGCGCTCAAGTCGATAGTCGTTGAGATGACCAAGCGGTACCGGCTTATGTCGGAAAAGGGAGCGCGCAATATAGAGACCTACAACGCCAAGGTAGCGGAGGAGGAGGCGCAGAAGCTTGCAGCGAAGCATGCGGAGGCCGAGGCCGCTACAGAAGATACCGTCGTAATCGATACCGAGGAGCCGGGTGGCGAGTGCGCAGCTGTTGAAGAAGAGAACGAGCATCGCCGGCTGCCCTTCATAGTGGTAATCATAGATGAGCTTGCGGACCTGATGATGACTTCCGGCAAAGAGGTCGAAGAGTGCCTCGTCAGGCTCTCGCAGATGGCGCGCGCCTCAGGCATTCATATCATAATCGCCACCCAGAGGCCTAGTGTGGACGTTGTTACCGGATTAATCAAGACCAACTTTCCGGCGCGCATAGCCTTTAAGCTGCCGACCCGTATAGACTCGCGCACCATACTCGATACCTCCGGGGCCGAGACTCTGCTCGGAGAAGGTGATATGCTTTTTATCCCGCCGGGCACCTCTACTTTGCAGAGGGTTCACGGTGTTTACGTGTCGGAGAAAGAGATAATGAAGGTCGCGGAGTTCTGGAAAGAGCAGGGAGCGCCTTCGTACGATGCCGAGATTATGAATGCCCCGGAAGAGAGTGTAAACGAAGAGGACGAGCAGCTTGACGAAAGTTTTCTCAGGCGGTACGACGAGGCCGTTGCGCTCGCCTCTCAGCTGGAGATGATCTCTACTTCGTACCTCCAGCGCCGTTTCCGTATCGGTTACAATACCGCAGCCCGTCTTATCGACCATATGGAAAAAGAGGGCGTTATTGGCCCGTCGCAGGGTTCGCGCCCGCGAGAGGTGCTTATTCGAAAGTTGTAGTTCTGAACTTCTCTGTCGGTATGGTCTGCTTTACTTAAGGAGGATGGAAGATGAAGGTTTCGCACAGTATAAAGAGAGCCTCTTCGGCTCTGCTTACAGTACTCATTCTGCTGCTCATTTTTATCAGTCCGTTATCAGCGAAGAGTGAGAAGAAGAGGAGCGTGGATCTTGATGAAATAGTCGAACAGGTTGAAGAGCGCTACGATAAATTGAAGAGCGTGAGCGCCGGTTTTACTCAAGAGGTCGTCTCTCTCGGAATGGCTACGCCAATGGTTACCGGCGGACGGGTCTGGTTCAAGAAACCGGGCATGATGCGCTGGAAGTACTCAACCGGCTCTACCGATGAATTGATAGGTAACAGAGAGAAGGTCTGGTTACTGCAGCCCGACCTCAATCAGGCGATAGAGAGCGATACGTCTAGCGTTTCTCCGATTGTCACGGACTTTCTTTCGGGTGTCGGGCGGCTGCGTGACGACTTCACCATTCACCTCGCCTCAAAGGGCAAGAGCTCCTACCGTCTTTCGCTTGTACCGAAGAACGAAATGGCCGGAGTGGAACGGTTAACGCTGGAGGTCGGTACCAAGGATTCTCTGGTCTACCGCACTACGATCGAAGACGCCTTCGGCACTACGACCACGGTAACTTTTGTAAATGTGGAGCTCAATGTGCCCAAGGATGACTCTTTTTTTAACTTTGTTCCGCCCGAAGGACTCAACGTCATTAAACAGTAGTACGGTCATCTTATAATTACAATCAACGGAGGTATATAGATTATGGCATCATTCGATATCGTCTCGCAGGTAGATATGCAGGAGGTCGATAATGCGGTAAATCAGGCCAAAAAGGAGTTGGAGCAACGGTACGACTTCAGGGGCTCCAAGTGCGAGATCGGCTGGGAGAAGACAGAAGAGATAACCATTACGGCGGATGACGACTATAAGCTCAAGAGTGTAATAGATATTCTTCAGACCCGTTTCGTAAAGCGTGACATTGCTCTGAAATCCCTTGAGTACGGCACTGTCGAGGACGCATCAGGCGGGCTTTTACGACAGGTTATAAAGATACGTCAGGGCATTGAGACCGCCAAGGCCAAAGAGATATGTAAGGTTATAAAGGGGTTGAAGCTCAAAGTTCAAGCGCAGGTACAAGATGACCAGGTGCGGGTAACCGGTAAAAAACTGGACGATCTTCAGCTTGTTATTCAGGAAATGAAGTCGCGTGATCTAGATCTTCCTCTTCAGTTTATAAACATGAGGTCATAGAGTCTGTATTGAAGGAGTGGCAGGGTTTTGAAAGAATGGATTGAAATTCGCGCACGCGGAAGCGCTCTACGCTCCGATGAAGCCGCATATCTGCTGATTACAGCCGGTAGTCCCGGTGTGGAAGAGCAGACAGAGGGTATCGACGCTGTGGTAGGGCGCCTGCTCTCTATAAGCCCTGACTCTGAGCAGCCTGACTCTGATCAGCATGATTACGGAGTTTTGCTGAACGAACCGGACAAAGAGGTTCGGCTCACAGGCCACCTCGATCCTGCTGAGAAGGGAGCCGGTGAAATTAGTACACGTTTACAGAAGCTGGAAGAGGACTTAAAGCGGCTCGGCTGGTCGTTTGACTCCGCTCTGTATAAAGACCTGGACTGGTCGAAGACCTGGCGTCATGCTTTAAAACCCGTAAAAGTCTCAAGCGGAGGCAGGTCGGTTATAATCAGGTCAAAGTGGAGCAAGCGTAAGTCAAGACCTGGCGAGATAGAACTTTTGATAGACCCCTCCATGGCCTTCGGTACGGGCCATCATGCAACCACCAAACTCTGCTTGAAGGCCCTTTTAGCCCTGTTTGGGCGTTTCAGCCCAAAAGAGCACTCCCTTCTTGACGTCGGCACCGGTACAGGGGTGCTCGCCATAGCTGCTGTAAAATTTGGCGTTAAGAGCGCGCTCGGAGTAGAGATAGACCCTGTTTCGCTCAAGGTGGCTCGAAAAACCGTAAGGGCCAATGGAGTTAAGGTGGCTCTGTCCGGGCGGCCGGTAGAGGCGCACCGTGGCAGGTACTCTATTATTGTGGCCAATATACTTTCCGGAGAGCTCACGCGCCTTTCTCCTGTACTCGCAAAAATGCTCGCCTCCGACGGGGTGCTGCTCTTGTCCGGTATCCTTGCTACAGAGGCCGACATGGTGGTAGAGACCTACAGGGAACTCGGATTGAAGTTCTTAAAGAGGTACAGGTCGGGCGAGTGGGTGGCTCTTGAGTTTATAAAAGAGGCCTGAAAGTGCTGTCGTCAGGTGAAGAAAAGTGTGTAAAAAAGGTGAAAGAAGAGGATAAATCAGGATGAATTTCGAAGAAAAGAGTGCAAAATGAGACGTTTTTACTCCCCGAAACTTACTCCCGAATTTATTCAAAAATCTGCTTCCATTGAGTTGGCAGGCGCTGAGTTCAGGCATCTTAATAGCGCACTGAGGTTAAAGGCCGGTACCGAGGTTGAGCTCTTTAATGGTCGCGGTACGGTCTGCAGGGGCACGATAGCTTTTGTTGAAAAGGAGTTTGCGGTTATAGAGATTACCGGCTCTATTGAGCCTGCTCCCGGAACCGTTGGAGTGAACGAAAGCCCTGTCGAAATACTTTTGGTGCAGGGGCTGGCTAAGGGCACGAAACCCGAGTTCATTATCCAGAAGGCTACCGAACTCGGCGTTAAAGAAGTTCGTCTCTATATTGCCGGGCGTAGTGTTCCCGACCTCTCAGGCACGAAGGCCGGTAAAAGGGCGGAGGCGAAACTTGTACGGTGGTCTCGCGTGGCTATGGAGGCCGCTAAGCAGTGCGGCAGGAGTGTGGTTCCGAAGGTCCTCCTGTTTGATTCTCTTAGTGATGCGATAGGCACTGTCGGCACCGGTTTTTTTTTTACTCTCGAACAAAAACCGGGCGCTCTCTCCGGCAGCAGTACCAGAGAGGTTCTGTGCGGGGTTACCGAGCGCAATACGGTGCTTGCCGTAATAGGCCCGGAAGGCGGCATGGACGGACGCGAGCAGGAGGTAGCCCTGGAGTCAGGACTGATCCCTCTGTCTCTTGGCCCGCGTATTCTTCGTACGGAGACTGCGGCAGTAACCGCGCTCTCAATTCTGCAGTATGAACTCGGAGACCTCTCTTAGTTCGGCCGGAGTTACGTTGATCTACTCCTCTGAACGTGTTTACTCTTATGTCTTTTACGCCATTTGAGTTAAGGAGTACTTCCTGTACTAAACACCGTTACGACCAATTGCAGGGTGCAACATTTGAACCTGTAATTGGTAACGTTAAGGGATTGACGGAACTATAGTGTCAGGAGTACAGTCTTGCCTGACAGACTGCTTAAAGATTTAACAACCTTACTCATCCATAGAAGAGAATAGATATGATAGAAACCAAAATACAATTGAAAGACTTGGTAGCAGCACTAAAAAATAGCGAGTTTGTATACTATTACCAACCAAAAGTTTCTATGGTTACAGGTGAATTAAGCGGTGCAGAAGCTTTGATCCGTTGGAAAAAACCTGATGGCACAATTATACCGCCATGCGAATTCATTCCACTAGCAGAGTCTTCCGGGTTCATTAATGAGATAACACTTTCGATGTTCCAACAGCTCATTGTAGACATGAGTATTATTCATGACCTAAATGATTCACTTGTCATATCGTTCAACGCCTCCGCAAAAGACTTTGTCAATAATAAATTAACGGAGGTGATTCGCAACAGCATCACTAATAAATTAATTGTTCCAGATAGGCTGGAAGTGGAGCTTACGGAGACCGCAATCCTTAAAACAAAAGGTGTTGAGGTCTATTTGCGTCAGCTTGAAAATATAGGTGTCCACATCGCAATGGATGACTTCGGCACAGGGTTTTCAAGTATTGACATGCTGTCACAGTTACCATTTTCTTGTGTCAAAATAGACCAAGGTGTTGTCAGTAGAATGGAAGATTCAGATAAGGACTTTTCTATAGTTGAGTCGAGTATTAGAATGGTGCATGATCTGGATCTCACAGTAGTCGCAGAGGGTATAGAGACAGAAAGAACTTACAAGATTCTCGTTGATATGGGTTGTTCTGTTGGTCAAGGGTATTGGATGAGTCGCCCTTTACCATTACATGAATTTATTAATCTCGTTGTGTTGAAGAGACAATGGCCAACATCAACGAGGGGGTTGTTGTGCATGGCGCAACTTGATCATATGAAGTGGCGGAAGGCAATCATAGACGGCGCTTCTTTTTTGATCTCCAGGAAAGGTAAGAATACAGCCCTTAGGGGGGCGCCGGAGCTAGACTCAAGTGCATGTCGTTTAGGAAAATGGTATTATGGACAAGGGAGAAAGTTCTCTGGAACTAAGCATTACGATGCACTCGAAGAACCTCATAGGTGTCTGTATCAAGCAGGTATGGAACTCCTAGAATATGCAAAGAGTGGGGCTTCGAAAAAGGAACTAATATTATATATGCGTAAAGTCAGCGAGCAATCTATCATTGTAATTAATCTTTTGCACGAGTTAGAAAAAGAGCTATTCCTAATTGATGACTTCGATTAACCGTGAAAACGTTTTTAGTGGAGGTACGTATGAAGTATTATTTCAGCAAGTCTTTTGAAGGGTCGTTTGATGAGGCTATTGCCAAGGTTACGGAGTGCCTCAAAGAGGAAGGCTTTGGTATTCTTACCGAGATAGACGTGAAGGAGACTTTGAAGAAGAAACTGGATGCGGACTTCCGTAAATATAGAATTCTTGGAGCGTGTAACCCAGCCTTTGCCTATAAGGCATTACAGGCTGAAGCTCACATAGGTCTTATGTTGCCATGTAATGTTATTGTTCAGGAAATGGATAATGGTACCGTAGAGGTAGCGGCTATTGATCCGGCAGCATCTATGCAGGCCATTGAGAACCCTGCACTTGCTGACATAGCCACTACAGTTAGAGAGAAGATGAAGGCTGTAGTTGACAACCTGTAAGAGCTGCTTCTTTTATAACTGATCAGGCAGACTTAATGACTTATTCTGCTAGTAATCGTGAGTTTTAGAAACTTTATAAAAGTATAGACTTGTAGCTGTACTTAACACACGTCTCTGCCCGTCCCTCCGGTAAGCCGACCAATGTAAAAAAGTCCAGTAAAATTACGCCCCTTCCCTTGACAGACCACCAGTACGACCCTACATTATATTTAAGTAGTAGGCAGTAGGCTGTGTATGGCTGTTTTCAGGGCCGCTCTTTGTCGGCTAAGTTCATGTTTTTATTGAAAAATTGATATAATATCAGGAGGTAGTGAAAGATGGGAAAGATTATAGGAATAGACCTCGGTACAACCAACTCTGTTGTTTCCGTAATGGAGGGTGGGGAGCCTAAGGTTATAGTCAATGAAGAGGGCAGCCGTATAACTCCCTCGGTGGTCGCATTCACCAAGGAGAAAGAGACCCTAGTCGGGCAGGTTGCAAAGCGGCAGGCGGTGACCAACCCCGAGAATACCATCTTCAGCATAAAGCGCTTTATGGGAAGGAACATGGACGAAGTCTCCGAGGAGATGGCCATGGTGCCTTATCAGGTTATAAAAGATTCTAGCGGCAGGGCGGCTGTAAAGTCGAGCAATATGGGTAAAGAGTACCTTCCGCCAGAGATTTCTGCGATAATACTCCAGAAGCTGAAGCGCTCGGCCGAGGCGTACCTCGGTGAAGAGGTGACCGAAGCCGTTATTACGGTTCCGGCCTACTTTAACGATGCACAGCGTCAGGCCACCAAGGATGCCGGCAAGATCGCCGGGCTCGACGTAAAGAGAATAATAAACGAGCCAACCGCCTCTTCGCTTGCCTACGGTCTTGAGAAGAAGAGCGATCAGGTAATAGTCGTATACGACTTTGGCGGCGGCACCTTCGATGTATCGATTCTCGAAGTAGGTGACGGAGTATTCGAGGTAAAGAGTACCAACGGTGATACCCATCTCGGTGGAGATAATATCGACCATAAGATCATCGACTGGCTCGTAACCGAGTTCAAGAAGGATCAGGGCGTCGATCTCTCGAAGGACAGGATGGCGCTCCAGAGGCTCCGTGAGTCTGCCGAAAAGGCGAAGATAGAGCTTTCGAGCGCAATGGAGACTGAGATCAATCTGCCGTTTATCACCGCAGACTCTTCGGGTCCGAAGCACCTTGTTATGAGGCTCTCTCGCGCCAAGCTTGAACAGCTTGTAAGCGACTTGATCGACCGGAGTGTAGAACCGTGCCGCAAGGCGCTGGCTGACGCCAACCTTAGCGCTTCGGATATTAACGAGGTGGTTCTTGTGGGCGGTATGACCCGTATGCCGCTTGTCCAGAAGGTGGTTACCGATTTTTTTGGCCGCGAGCCGCATAAAGGCGTAAACCCCGATGAGGTAGTTGCTATTGGTGCGGCCATACAGGGCGGAGTGCTTGCCGGAGACGTGAAGGACGTGGTGCTGCTCGATGTAACCCCGCTTTCACTCGGAGTAGAAACGCTCGGAGGGGTTATGACTACCCTTATCTCGCGCAATACTACGATTCCTGCCAAGAAGAAGGAGATCTTCACCACCGCTGCTGACAACCAGACGCAGGTAGAGATCAACGTTTTGCAGGGCGAGCGCCAGATGGCTACCGACAACAGGGTTTTAGGCAAGTTCAATCTTGTCGGTATCCCGTCCGCACCTAGAGGCGTGCCTCAGGTAGAGGTCGCCTTCGATATAGATGCCAACGGAATACTCAATGTCAGTGCGCGTGATACCGCCACCGGCAAGGAGCAGAAGATAACCATTACGGCTTCTAGCGGCCTCTCTTCGGACGAGGTAGACAACATGGTTAAGGACGCCGAGGGACATGAGGAAGAGGACAAGTTGAAGAAGGAGCTTATAGAGCTTCGCAACCAGCTAGACTCAGTTGTCTATTCTACCGACAAGCTTCTTGGTGAGAATAAAGAGAAGCTCGGTGAGGAAGATGTAAAGGCGACCGAAGAGGCCATTGCCGAGGGCAGGAAGATACTCTCTGAGCAGGGTGATGATCTCGAGGCCTTGAAGGCTTGTCTTGAGAAGGTCAACGCCGCTTCCCATAAGCTCGCGGAGCAGATGTACAAGACCGCTTCGGATGAAGGCGCAACGCCGGGTGAACCGGGAGCGGGTCCTGAATCAGGCGCCTCGGAAGGCGGTGACGATGGTACGGTTGTAGATGCCGAGGTAGTGGATGAAGAGAAGTCGGACTCGACCGATTCGGAAGAAGAGAAGGTCAATCAGTAAGGGGCTTTTTTTGAAGTCCTTGTATAGTTAGTAAAGAGTAAAGCGGCCTTCTCGGGACTTCCCGGAGAGGCCGCTTTTTTTTGCTGCTGTTTTTTCTACTATTGTTGGTAGAATTTGATTAATATATAACCCTTACTGACAGATAATGGGCATTAAAGGATTGGTGGCAAATGGCAAATGATTATTACGAACGGCTCGGGGTATCCAAGGGGGCCTCGGACGATGAGATCAAGAAGGCGTTCAGGAAGCTGACCAAGAAGTACCATCCGGATCTTCATCCCGGTGACAAGGCGGCTGAGGCGAAGTTTAAGGAGATAAACGAGGCCTACACTGTACTCTCCGACCCCAAGAAGCGCTCTGATTACGATCTTATGGGGCAGTCCCCTTTTGGTAGAGGCAGTGGGCCGCAAGGAGGGCAAGGTTATCCAGGCGGGTACGGTCCCGGCGGGGGCGCCGGTAACTTCAATTTTGAAGACTTCGGTTTTGACGGAGCCGGAGGTTTTGAAGACGTCTTTAGAGATGTCTTTAATATGGGCGGCAGGCAGCGCCAGAGGCCTCCGCAGCGTGGCGGAGATATCGAGTACTCGCTGACAATCAATTTTCTCCATGCTGTAAAGGGTACCGAGGTCAAGCTTAAGGTTGCAAGAAGCGCAGGCGCGCAGGAGACCATTACCACCAATATCCCGCCAGGCATACATGACGGGTCGAAGGTGAGGGTACCCGGTAAAGGGAATAAGGGCACGAACGGAGGGCCTGCAGGAGACCTCTATATAACCGCGCGTATCAAACCGCATGCGTATTTTAAAAGAACCGGCAATGATATCTATATAGATCTTCCGGTAACGATTGCCGAGGCCGTGAACGGCACCAAGGTAACCGTGCCTACCATAGACGGCAGTAGCACTATCAAGGTTCCACCCGGAACGCAGGGTGGGTCAAAGTTGCGGATAAAGTCGAAGGGTGTTTACGGCGCCAATAAGTCTGCAAGAGGCGACCAGTATGTTATAATAAAAATAGTGGTTCCCAAGTCGGTCTCTTTCGACTCGGTTCGCCTGATTGAGGAGTTCGATAAGTTGAACCCGTCCAGCCCCAGAGAGGGGTTGTGGTAACTTTACCGGTATTTACGGCACAGGAACCGCCTGTGTCAAATAGAGGCATTTAAGGTTTTTCCAACTTGACCGTTATAATAGGTAAGGGTTACATCATTAAGGGTGAAGGGTCTGCAAGGGCGGGCTTGGGGGATGGAACGGACTCTCGGTTATAACCGGATATACGGCTGACAAGGCATTGTATTGAACTCCGGTGCAAGGAGAAAAGAGGTCCAGAAATGACTGAAGAGCTTGAAGAGATAAAAGAGAAGCTTGCACCCGGCGCTTTAAAGGTGGTGGAAGCCGCAATCGAAGAGAGCCAGACCGCGCAGCACTTTTACTTAGGCGTGGAGCACCTGTTTTTAGCCTTCTCAAAGGTAGAGGAGACCTTCTTCAGGGAGGTAATGGAAGACCTCAACCTAGATGTCCACCATGTCATAAACTTCCTAAATGAGCATCTCAGTATCTCTCGCCAGTATATAGGTTACGGACTTAAAATTCCTCCGGCCACGCAGAACGTCTTTCGCCTTGCGAGTGAAGAGGCTCAGAGGTGGGGCAGGGAGAAGTTCGAATCTACCGATCTTTTCATAGCGATTTTCCAGGAGAACCATTCGTTGCCTGCCAAGGTTTTCAGGAGTTTCGGACTCGACCCGGATTATGTTATGCGCAGGATTACGGTAAAGGTCAGGAGCAAGGAAGAGATGGAAGAAGAGCTCAAAAAGAAGTATGAACTCCCGCCTAACATGAAGCACTTTGCCGTTAATCTTAACAAACTGGCGCGTTTTGACAAGTTGCCGATGGTCGTCGGCAGGGAGAAGGAGATAGATCAGGTAATGGAGGTGCTCTGCCATGTGGAGAGGTCTAACTCCGTTATGATAGTAGGCGAGCCGGGTGTTGGCAAGACCGCCCTTGCCGAAGGGCTTGCGCGTCGAATAGAGCTTGAGCCGGAACGCGTACCAAAGAGGCTGCGCGATAAGATGATAGTCAATATCCAGATGAATTCAATCGTCGCCGGAACCATCTTTCGGGGTATGTTCGAAGACAGGATTGAGAAGATACTCAAAGAGGTGCGCGAGCAGAAGAATATAATCTTCTTTATCGACGAGGCCCACACCCTTATAGGCGCCGGCAGTGCCATGGGCGTGCCGTCCGATGCGGCAAATATTTTCAAGAGCGCTCTTGCGAGGGGCGAGGTGCAGATAATAGGCGCCACGACTCTGTCGGAGTACAAGGAGTTTATTGCAGAGGATGAGGCCCTGGCGCGCAGGTTCCGTCTCGTAACCGTGCTTGAGCCAACGGTGGAAGAGACCCGCGAGATACTCTACGGCATCAGGCCGCGTTTTGAGCAGAACTACTCTGTCCAACTTACGGATGAGGCGGTAGATACCGCAATCGATATGAGTCAGAGGTATATGCGTAGCCTCAAGATGCCGGATAAGGTTATCGGCTGGCTCGATACCGCTTGCGTAAAGGTCGAGATCAATCGGCCGGACGAGATGGTAAAGGCTTCTGACGTGATTGAGGTCATCTCACAGGAGACCAGGATACCGAAGGACATGATCTGTCGTGATACGAATATTCGCTTCAAGGACATGGAGTCGGAACTGGCTAGCAGGCTTGTAGGGCAGCAAGAGGCCATAGAGGCGCTCAGCAAACGGCTCAGATTAAATAAAGGCCCTCTGAAGGAGAACTTTTCCAAACCTGACGGCGTGCTGCTCTTCCTGGGTCCCACCGGGGTCGGAAAGACCGAGCTTGCAAAGAGTCTTGCCGAGTTCCTCTTCGGGGATGAGAAGAAGATAATACGGCTCGATATGAGCGAGTACAAAGACTCCGGCGTTGCGGTCGATAAACTTATCGGTATGCCTCGCGGTATAGTCGGTTCCGAGCGCGGCGGGCTTCTTTCGAACCCGGTGCGCGAAAAACCGTACTCTGTAATCTTGCTCGATGAGATAGAGAAGGCGCATCCGTATGTGCTCAATCTCTTCTTGCAGGTCTTTGACGAGGGCTGGTTGACCGACGGCCGCGGCAAGAGGGTTTACTTTAGCGATGCGGTAATCATTATGACCAGTAATATCGGTTCCGATGTCTTCAAGAAGTATGTTAAGCCGCTCGGTTTTATGCCGGAAGGGCAGCAGACAGAAGGGCTCAAGGCCGGTATCATGAAGGACCTGGAGGAGACCCTGTCACCCGAGTTCCTTAACCGTATCGATGATATAATAGTCTTTACTCCTCTCACTGAGGATGAGGTCAGGCAGCTTGCCGGCAGGTACCTCGATAAGATCAAGGCGCATATCGAGGGGTATGGAAAGAAGATGGAGATTACCGACGATGCGCTCGACTTGCTTGTCGAAGCGGGTTATAATCAAAAGTACGGCGCAAGGTTCTTAAAAAGATATGTGGACGAGCAGGTAAAGGTGCCGATTACGCTCAAGTGGAAAGATGGCGATCTCTTCAAGGTGGTCGCGACAGATAATAAGGTGACTGTAGAGGCCGTACCGGCCCCGGAGCCGGCATTGGCATAATCCTGCGCTGCATAATATAGAAAGAAGATTCCTTATATGATTAAGCAAATACTTGTGCCGACAGACGGCTCGAAACATTCATCTGCGGCGCTCGATTGTGCAATATGGCTTGCCGGCAAATTCGGAGCCGCAATCGTTGGGCTGCATGTCGTAGATATCGTTGCCCTCGAAGGCCCGTTTCTTCATGACCTGTCGGCCTCTATCGGTTTCGAGCCTTCGATGAACTTCTTTTCCAAGGTAAGGCAGGCGCTTGAAGAGAAGGGAAACGGCCTGCTTGCAGAAGTTAGCGAGCGTTGCGCCAAGGCCGGAGTGGAGTGCGAGACTGTAATGGCATCGGGCATTATCACCAAAGAGATATGCGACAAGGCCAAGAACGCCGATATAGTAATTATAGGGCGGTACGGCGTAAATGAGGACTTCGATACCGTTATGCTCGGTTCAACAACAGAGGCGGTGGTCAGGAAGTCGAGCAAGCATGTTCTTGTTGTGGCAAAAGAGTTCTCTCCGCCGACCTCTATTCTTATTTCATACGACGGCTCCACAAATTCATCCAAGGCACTGCATGCCGCCGCAGAATGCGCCTCAACGTTACCGTTGCCACTTACGGTAATTTCGGTATCAGGCGACCCTGATACCGATTCCCGTCTTTCGGATGCTGAAGATTATCTGAAACCGTATAAGGTTGATGCCAGCTTTGTTCAAAAGACCGGGCAACCGCATGTTGAGGTAGAGCAGTATTATGAAGAGAGCGGTTCGGACTTTCTCTTTATAGGCAGTACCCACCATACTCGTATTGTGGAGATGGTATTGGGTTCTACCACTGAGCACCTGTTGCGCTCGACCTACGGGCTTGTTTATATAGCCCGCTAGATCGCCGTGTCGCTCTTTTTGGGCGGCCATACCTCGTTTTTTCCACTCAGACAACCAATATTAATGGACGGCCAAAGGAGAATATAGATTGATTCTCCTTATTCAGTATGGTATTTTTTGCCTGAAGACCTGTTTTTATAGCTAAAATTAAGGGGTTAGGCAATATGACCTGTTGTAGGCGGGGTGCTCTGTATTGCATGGGGAAACTCCGTTCAAGCATAGTCTTGGTATCTGCTTCAGGCCGTTTAAAGGGCTGTTATCATGGAAGAATTTAAAGACGACAACCTTATAGATGAGTTAAACGGAAGTCTTGCGCGTGGGGACAATAGTGCCTCGGCAAAGGTTCTTTCGGGTTTGCATGCCTTTGAGGTAGCCCGTATCCTCACCGGTTTTGATGATGAAGGTCAGGTGCTCGAGATCTTTCGTTACTTCGAGAGTGAGTTCGCCTCTGATGTTCTGCTTGAACTCGATGACCGTATAAGAGAGGCTATTGTCTCGGCACTCCACTCAGAAGAGTTGATCGATGTCGTAGAGGAGATGGAGACGGATGACGCGGCAGACTTTATCAGCGATCTCCATCCTGAAGATGCCCGTCAGGTTTTAGATGGTATTGAGGCTGAAGATGCCGCCGAGGTGCAGAAACTTCTCGCCTACCCGGAAGATACGGCCGGCGGCAAGATGCAGGCCGAACTTGTGTCGGTTCGCGAGGTCGTTACTGCGGCAGAAGCGATAGATGAACTCCGGCGCAAGGGCAAGGAGATAGATTCAATATCAAATGTCTTTGTTGTCGATGCAAACAATAAATTTGTCGGGGTTGTGCCGCTCGACAGGTTAATACTCGCCGAGCCCTCTTCGCGTATCGGAGAGATAGCCGAGAGTAATCCGGTCTACGTACAGACCAGCCTCGATCAGGAGGAGGTCGCCAAAATTTTCAGAGCTCACGACCTGCTCTCAATACCGGTAGTAGATTCAGAAGGTCGGCTTGTCGGGCGTATTACTATCGATGATGTTGTAGACGTTATAGAAGAGGAGATCTTCGAGGACTTTTACAAGATGGCCGGTGTTAACAAGGAAGAGCGCGTACATGATCCGGCCCGCCGTTCTTTATGGATGCGGGTACCCTGGCTCTTCGTAAATCTTATTACCGCCTTTATGGCCGCAAGCGTCATAAAGTTTTTTGAAGACTCGATAGAGCAGTTGGTGCTTCTTGCCGTCTTAATGCCTATAGTCGCCGGTCTCGGAGGCAATGCCGGCACGCAGACTATTACGGTTATGGTTAGAGGGCTTGCGCTCGGGGAGCTGAAGTACGTAAGTACCAAAAAGGTGCTCTTTAAAGAGGCTTCCGTGGGGCTCTTTAACGGACTGCTGCTCGGGGCCGGGGCAACGGTAATCGCTTTCTTGCTCGGTGCGCCTCCGATGGTAGGCGTGCTGCTCTTTATAGCCATGATCCTCACCCTTATGATTGCAGGGCTCTCGGGAGCTTTGATCCCGCTTGTTCTCAGGTGGTTAAAGATAGATCCCGCTATCTCATCGAGTATCTTTGTTACTGCCTGTACCGATATCGGAGGGTTCATTAGTTTTCTGGGCATAGCGACCGTCTTTATCAAAGTGGGGCTTATATGAAGAGAGGGGCATACAAGGCAAGAGCGATTATTCTCAACTCTGTCGATTATTCCGAGAGCGACTGTATACTGACCTTTTATACCAAAGAGTACGGCAAGATGAGCGGTATCGCAAAGGGTGCGCGCCGTTCCCGGCGCAGGTTTGTGGCGAATATCGACCCGCTCTGCAACTCTACCCTCCTCTTTTTTCATAACGGCAAGAGTGAACTTGTGCGCGTTGACGATGCCACTCTGATCGACGGTTTTGTGATGTTAAAGACCGATATCGAGAGGTATTCGATAGGTTGCTATATGCTAGAACTCGCTAGCGAGATGACACGCGAGGGGCATGTTTTGCCGGACGTCTATGATCTGCTTAGGGATTTCCTCGGCCTGCTCGACACGTCGGACGTTATGGATAGCGAGGCGGATGATGCGCTGCTCCGCTCTTTTGAGATTAAGCTGCTCTCGTATCTCGGTTACTTGCCGCACCTGAACGGTTGCGTCGAATGCTCTGAGCCGATAGTAGGAACAGTGGGTGAGGTTTCTGATACCGTAGGCACGGCGACTCTCTTTTTCAGCTCCGAGCGAGGAGGGGCGGTCTGTGCTCCATGCGGTAATGCCATAGGTGGGTTGGGCGTCGGCGGAGGCGCCGGGTGGAATTCCGGGCAGCCTTTCGACCTCTTTTCTACGGCCGACGGACGAGGCAGCGGAGGGCTGCAACCCGTCTCGACCGGTACTGTCAAGTGGTTATCTACTGCGGCCCGTTTCGACTCTATGAAGATCAAGAGGCTCAAGACGTCATCCGTTTTCTTGAAAGAGGGCGAGAGGCTGCTTGGCGATTTTATTCGCCACCAGATAGGTCGGGAGCTTAAGACAAAGAGGTTTATGTATAAATTGAGAGGCACGGCCACTTCAACCTGAAATCCGGTCTACGCCGTTATCTGAACCTGTATAGTGACAACAAAATAAAATTGGGAGGTAGTGTCAGAATGTTTTTTCAGGATGTATTGCTGAAGCTCCAGGGTTTCTGGGCAGACCACGGTTGCCTTATACAGCAACCGTACGATATAGAAAAGGGAGCAGGCACCTTCAACCCGGCTACCTTTCTCAGGGTGCTCGGCCCGGAGCCGTGGAAGGTTGCCTACGTTGAACCTTCGAGGCGTCCGACGGACGGCAGGTACGGAGAGAATCCCAACAGGCTTCAGCATTACTACCAATTTCAGGTTATCTTGAAACCTTCTCCGGACAACATACAGGAACTCTATCTCGATAGTCTCAGGTTCTTAGGCATAGATCCGTTAGAACACGACATCCGTTTTGTCGAAGATGACTGGGAGAGCCCGACGCTCGGAGCCTGGGGACTCGGTTGGGAGGTCTGGCTCGACGGTATGGAGATAACGCAGTTTACCTACTTTCAGCAGGCAGGGGGTATCGACTTGAAACCGGTCTCCGGGGAACTGACCTACGGGGCGGAACGGATCTGTATGTACCTTCAGGGCATAGACAACGTATTCGACCTGCAGTGGAACAAAGATATGAAGTACGGCGACATTCACCTTGTGACCGAGCAGGAGCATTCCCGTTACAACTTTGAATCCGCGGATGTCTCTATGTTCCAGAAGCTTTTCGATATGTACGAGGCCGAGTCTTTGAGGTTGGTGGAAGAGGGCCTTGTGCTTCCGGCTTACGATTACTGTCTTAAATGCTCCCATGCCTTTAATATGCTCGATGCGAGAGGCGCTATTTCGGTTGCCGAAAGAACCGGTTTTATAGGCCGTGTTCGTAACCTTGCGCGCAGGTGCGCCGAGGGGTATCTGCAAAGACGCGAAGAGCTCGGTTTTCCACTCCTCAAGGGCAAGGCAGTTGAGCAGGCAGGTGCGAACCTGAAGGATAAAAACAAGAAAGAACTTAGCATAGCTGAAAAGCGAAAAAAGAATCTTGAAGATCCAAGAGGGGATAATCTACTCTAATGAGTGGTTGGATTTATACTCATCGAGCAACCTAACAATGATAAAAAATCGTAGCGTTGTAATTATTTAGAGTTAAAAGAAAGCTAAGATGGCGGAGGTGGGTAAAATAGAAGAGGCGAACGCCTTATTTGAAAGAGCGGAGAAAAAGAGAGCGGCGTCGCGTTTTATAGAGGCGATACCTCTTTATCTCGAGGCAAAGGCAAAGGCCCGGGCAGACGCGGAACTGAGGGCCGACTGCGCTTTTTCACTCGGTGATACCTACCGTATGGTAGGGGAGTTTACCCTTGCCGCCAGAAGCTACCGCGATGCGTATGCTATTGGGCTCAAGCTCGGCGAGGAGTCTATGGCAATAGACGCCACAGTGGGGCTCGGTCTCAGCCTCAGGGCTACTGGCGGTTATGCCGAGGCTGTGAAGCTATTCAATTCCGCTCTCAAGTATTACAGAAGCGGTAAGGATCGCGATGGTGAGGCCTTTGTGCTCTGGGCGCGTGCCGGGGTCTACAGGTTCAAGGGCGACGTCAAGAAGGCTGTGGAGGGATTCAGAACATCTAGAGACCTCTTCAAAAGACTCAATGACGACTCTGGTATTGCCTACTCGCTTGCCGGACTAGGTGGAGCCTCGCGTGTGTTAGGCCGCCACAAAGACTCTTTTAAGTACTATACGGCAGCCAATCTCCTCTTTCGCGACCTAAGAGATACCTTCGGAACCGCTTATACATACTGCGGCATAGCCAACTCCATGCGGATGAGGGGCGACTTTGCCGGTTCTCTTGACTACTTCAGGCGCGCGAAGAGGAGTTATAAGAGGATCGGTGACAGGGTCTCTTACGCCTATACGCTCTGGGGTGAGGGCACGGCGCTTGCCATGCTCGGTCGGGTTAAGGTGGCACAAAGAAGGTTTCTAGAGGCGGACGGGCTATTTAAAGAGACTAGGGACAAACGGGGCCGCATCTATTGCATGATTTCAGAGGCGCAGCTTGTGGCCATTGAAGATGAAAAGAAGGGCGTCCGCAAGCTCGACTCCGCATTGAAGAAGGCCCTCTCTTTAGGACTGAAAACAGAGGCCGGTTACGCACAGGACTCTATTAAGGCCGCCGGGAAGCGGGCCCTACCGTTAAACCTTGCATAACCGGTTTGTGACCGGACCTTCTATATATCTAACGGAGTTTTTTTGATGGGAGTACTTCAGGTAGTAGTGCTCGCCCTTGTACAGGGTGTTACCGAATTTCTGCCGATCTCTTCATCCGCTCATCTTATTCTGGTACCCTTTATCGCCGATTGGCCGGACCAGGGCCTCGCTTTCGACGTTGCGCTCAATACCGCCACGTGGCTCGCCGTGCTTATCTACTTCCGCAGCGACATAAACTCGCTTGTAAAAGGTTTTTTCAGAAGCCTTGCTCGAAGGAGTTGTTCCGGAGATCCGGATGCCGCGCATGCGTGGATGTTGATAGTTGCGACTATTCCGGTGGCTGTAGCGGGTCTTATAGCGCATGACCTTATAGCCGGCAGCCTGAGGTCGCTTACGGTGATCGGCGTCTCATCTATACTTTGGGGTCTGCTCTTATATATATCAGATAGAAAGCCGGGTACTAAAGAGTTCAAGGGCGTATCGTGGAGGACGGTGCTGGCAGTAGGGTGCGCTCAGGCCCTGGCCCTTATCCCCGGAACTTCCCGTTCCGGAATAACTATTACCGCAGGTCTCTTTATGGGGCTGAGCCGTACCGGGGCAGCGCGCCTCTCTTTTCTTCTTGCCGTCCTGGTCGGAGCTTTGGCAGGGGCCTCAGAGGGAGTCGGCCTTGTTGGTTCCGAGGTCGAGCCTCAGTGGGGCCTGTTGCTTCTCGGTTTCATTATTGCATTCTTCTCGGCTTACTTTTCAATACACTTTTTTCTCCGCCTGATCTCTTCTTTTTCAATGACCCCGTTTGTCGTCTACAGGGTTCTGCTCGGTATTATTCTCCTTTCTATGGTATAACTTGTTGGTATAAAATCGCCCCGGTTTTCAAAAGAACCGCTAACCCCACAGAGTTATGTCAGTGCCCGGATCGCTTGTAACCAAGTTCCGCACAAAAGTTCACCTGATCTGTTAATACAAAGTAGTTCTTGAAATATCTTTGTTGTCCCTTGCTCTCTCTTAAATTTTCCTTTATTGTCTTAAGTTTACTTTAACCGTTTCCGATATAATAGTAGTCTTCCAATATTTTAATTGTAACCGTATTTCACCCTTAGCTGTTCGGATCTGGTTTTAGGGCACAAATCCCGTGAGCTTAAGTCAGTTAATGACCGTGCTGCTCATACTATTGGTACTGCTTCTGTTATTTGTTGGTATTCATTAGCCGGGAGAACCCTCCACCCCGGCAACAGCTCTATTGGTCGATATTTTTTTTTAATGAGTTTGTACGCTGCAACCAGATTACTTATCTGTATTGATGGTGGACTCATATATTAGTTAGTATTGTAACTATTAATAGTCTCACGCGTCGAGGATCAATCATCATGAATGAGAAAAACCGGTTAAATGATATCCAGCCAATAAGGATCTTTTATAGAACCATATGGCTCTTTGCAATAACCATGGTTTCGATCTTTGTGGCCGAAGCCGTGGTAATGATCTTCATGGAGACCGTTTTACAGCCGAAATCCGTCTATTCCGAGGCAACAGCCGATGCCTTAATGCTTTCTGGCCTTGTTTTTCTTCCCCTCTACTTTCTGCTGCTTCGCCCAATGATGCGTTATGTTGAGCGCAGTGCAAGGGCAGAGGCCGAAGTGCTCGATTCCAATATGGCTCTTCGAGCAGAGATGAAAGAGAGGGCCAAGGTTGAGAGTGATCTCAGGCTCTTCAGGGATCTGCTCGACCATTCGCACGACTCTATACTTGTGATAGATCCGGATACGAGCCGTCTGCTCGATATCAATGATACGGCGTGCATAAACCTAGGTTATTCAAAGGACGAACTGCTCGATAAGCCTATAATCGATGTGGATGGTGTTCTGACCGACAAGTATCTCTGGAAAGAGCATGTGGAGAGGGTAAGGCACAAAGGTTTCCTGATAGTTGAGGGTGAGCATATCAGGCATGATGGCAAGGCTTTTCCTGTTGAAAAGAACGTAAAGTTAGTAACAGAAGGGGGCAAGGAGTATATTATCACGGTTGTCCGCGATATAACCGAGCGGAGAAAGTCAGAGTCCGCCCTGCGTGCCCTTGTGGAAAGTACGGTGGGCGGCGTGGGACGGGACTTCTTTGACAAGATCGTCAGTTCTCTTTGCGACTGGCTTGATGTAGATGTTGTCATGATAGGGGAAGCGACCCAGGACGGTACCGTTAAGACTCTCTCAATGCAGCTAGACTCCGAGATAGTCAAGGAGTACTCATATGTGCTTTCAGGCACCCCGTGCGAGACCACCATGGCCGACGGTTACACTATCTTGATATCCGGCGTCTGTGAGCGGTTCCCTGATAATAAAGAGTTGGTCGATCTTGGTGCCGAGAGTTATATCGGCGTGCCTTTAATCGATAAATCGGGCAGGACTATAGGCGTGCTCAACGCCATTTCCAGAAAGAGGCTGCTTCCGCCACAGGGCGCGCAGGAGGTTTTAAGAATTATTGCCGGCAGGATCTCCCTTGAGATAGAGCGCATGAAGGCCGATGACGAATTGCAGAAGTTATCTCATGCTGTTGAGCAGAGCCCCGTTACCATCGTTATCACTAATGCTGATGGCAATATTGAGTATGTCAACCCAAAATTTACGGAGTTGACCGGATATACGCCGGAAGAGGTTATTGGCAAGAATCCGAGGATTCTCAAGTCGAGTGTCTACTCAACTGAGTTTTATGAACAGTTATGGGAAACGATTCAGAGCGGCAGCGACTGGAGGGGCGAGTTCCAGAATAGAAAGAAAGACGGCGGGCTCTACTGGGAGGATGCAACTATCTCGCCGGTCCTTAATTCCGACGGGGTTATAACTCACTACCTGGCCGTAAAGGAGGATATTACCGAGCGTAAAGAGGCTGAAAAGGCTATCAGGGCCTCAGAGGAGCGGTACCGTACTCTCTTTGAGGATTCACTCGATGCCGTCTTTATTGCTACTCCAGGTGGAAAATTGCTCGATATAAATGCCGCCGGTGTAGAGCTGTTCGGATACTCGAGCCTTGAAGATATGTTTGAACTCGATATAGCTGAAAATTTTTATCAGAACCCCGCAGACAGAGAGTTACTTGTAAAAGAGATTGAGTTGAAGGGTTTTGTCCGTGACTTTGAGGCCTTAATGAAGAAGAAGGACGGCACTGAGATCATAGTCAGCATTACCTCAAATGCCGTTCGCGACAGCGAAGGAAGGTTCACTGCTTATCGTGGTATAATAAGGGACAATACATCGAATAAAGGGCTCGAAGCCCAGCTGCTCCAGTCGCAGAAGATGGAAGCGATAGGGCAGCTCGCAGGCGGTGTGGCGCACGACTTCAATAACATACTGACCTCTATAGTTCTCTTTGCACATCTTGCGATGGACAGGATTGGCGAAGAGCATACGGCGTACGCCGAACTGATGCAGATTTTTGCTTCAGCCGAGCGAGCCAAGGATTTAACCCGTCAGCTCCTTATCTTCAGCCACAAGCAGCCGTTGAAGTGTATTCCGCTCTCTCTCAACGACTCGGTGAACGGTTTGAGCAAGATGTTAGACCGCCTTCTCGGTGAGGACTATAAGATTTTACCAGATCTGGCCGGCAAGCTATTCAGTATCGAAGCCGATAAGGGCGGAGTAGACCAGTTGATAATGAACCTTACGGTCAATGCGAGAGATTCAATGCCTGATGGCGGAAATATAATTATAAAAACGGATAATGTTGTTCTCGATTCCGATGACTGCTTTTCCATAGGCCCCGAAGCCAGACCCGGTAGTTTCGTGCACCTTTCGGTTAATGATAGTGGGCTAGGGATAAGTGAAAAGGTACTGCCTAGAATATTCGAACCTTTCTATACTACAAAAGAGATGGGCAAGGGCACCGGGCTCGGCCTTTCCGTCGTACATGGAATTGTCAAAAAGCACGGGGGGTGGATTGATGTAGAGAGCAAGGTAGGTGAGGGTACAACCTTCAATGCATACTTTCCGGCATCAGAGAAGAGACCGGCGTGCGGCAGCGGTCTTATTGGCATGTCGAAAAAGATTGATGGTGGTGGTGCTCGCATACTATTGGTTGAGGATGATGATAATGTGAGAGGACCGCTGGTCTTGCTGCTAAAGTCAAGTGGTTATACGGTTTTTGAAGCGGCCAATACAAAGATTGCAAAAGATATTTTCGAGCAGGAGAATGGCGATTTTAGCGTGCTACTTAGCGACGTAGTTATGCCCGACGGTAACGGGCTTCAGCTTGTAACCGAGCTTAAGCAGAACAACCCGAACCTTAATGTATTGTTGATGAGCGGTCATATGGATGGTAAGTCGCAATGGAGCGTAATAAAAGAGCGTGGTTACGGGTTTCTTAGTAAGCCGTATACCGTGAATGAGCTGCTCGATGCCGTTCATAACGCAAGCCAGAATCAAGGTCAGGGTATGACATAAATTTCGTACATTACACTCTGTCTGCTATTTAATTTCCTGAAATACAAGAGAGGCCGCATACCTGTTGGTATGCGGCCTCTCTTGCTTGGTTGCCGACTGGTTGCCGATCAATGAAGTACGGACACTCTAGAGTCGAGTAAAACTCTTGTCTATTGCTTCGAGCGTTTTTGTTATATCTTCATTGGTGTGGGCGAGACTCATGAATGAGGCCTCGAATGCCGATGGAGCAATGTATATACCGTGCGAGAGCATGCGGCGGAAGTACTTTGCGAATTTCTTAAGATCTCCTTTGCAGACCTCGTCGAAGTTTTGCGGGGGCTCTGGAGTGAAGAAGAGTGTAAACATAGAGCCGCGTACCACAACATGGCACTCCACCGAGCGCCTCTTTGCGATCTCTTCGATTCCGGAAGCCAGCTTGCCTGTTTTTTTGAAGAGTTTTTCGTACTGTCCTTTTTTACCGAGTATTTTAAGCGTCTCTATGCCTGCTGTCATGGCTATCGGGTTTCCGGAAAGAGTTCCGGCCTGATAGACGGGGCCGGTCGGGGATAGCTGCGACATAATCGCTCTGCTGCCTCCGAATGCGCCAACAGGCAGTCCGCCACCAATTACCTTTCCTAGACAGATTAGATCGGGCTGTATGTCGTAGGTCTGGTGTGCCCCGCCGTAGCAGAGTCGAAAACCGCTCATAACTTCATCAACTACCAGTAAGGCGCCGTATTTTTTGCAGATACCCTTTAATCCCTTCATAAAACCCTTTGCAGGCGGCACAACGCCCATGTTGCCAGGAATGCCCTCTACTATAATGCAGCTTATACCTTTAGGGTCCTTTTTAAATATCTTCTCAACGGAGTTAAGATCGTTGTAGATTGCGTTATATGTCTCTTTTGCCAGGCTTTTGGGCACCCCGGGGCTGCTCGGCGTGCCGAGCGTAGCCGCTCCCGAGCCAGCCTTTACCAGCAGGCTGTCTGCATGACCGTGGTAGCAGCCCTCGAACTTGAGTATCCTGTCCCGGCCCGTATGCGCGCGCGCGAGCCTTATTGCGCTCATTGTTGCCTCGGTACCGGAGCTTACGAAGCGTACCATCTCCATAGAAGGTATGGCATCAACCACCATGCGCGCAAGCTCTATCTCGCTCTCGGTAGGAGCGCCGTAACTCGTGCCGCGGTCTATCGCCTTCTTGAGTGCGTTGGAGACCTTAGGGTTTGCGTGGCCCACGATCATGGGCCCCCATGATCCTACATAATCGATGTATGAGTTGTCGTCGGCATCGATAATCTTTGAGCCGAGGGCCTTCTTAATAAAGATCGGGTTTGAGCCTACTGCCTTGAAAGCCCTGACGGGTGAATTGACTCCGCCTGGAATAAGTTTAGAGGCCTGCCTCAGAAGAGCTCCCGATTTTTTTGTACCCATTCTCATGACTCCTTTTTATACTGTATTATGCCGGCATTCGGCTCATGTCGTATGATAATATTGTTATATCCTACCCGAACAGAACTTTGCGTGTCAATCCTTTATCGGTTTTCATGCCTGTTGGCTTAAATACTTTAACAGTTCTGTCATAGAACTGTAATTATTCTGTAACAAACAGCTTGTACTATTGAGGCATGAAAAAGTGCAGAATAAAAAGAGTTGTATTGAGAAAAAACGTAGGTGTAAAATTGTAAGGAGAAGAAAGAATGTAATGTCCCTATCTTGAAAGAACGGTATTCGGTTTTTGTTGCTCTGCCAATGGAGGCGGTTTTACGATCTCTAGCGATAGGTTCAGGTCTCAGTGCCTGGTTACAGCGCTCCATCGGCGCACGCCGCTTACCGGGTGCAGGCTGTAGGGCAGTGGTAGTAGGGGGAAAACAGGGGACAGGTATTCAGGTAACAGAAGCAGATATAAGAGACTATGAGTACCGGTCCATAATTTATAGAGGAAGAAGATAGAGGAAGAAGAGTGAAACTTAAAAGAAGAAGAATGAAGCTTAAAAAAAGAATAAAAAAGGTTTCAATCTCATTGCTGGTATATGCTAAAAAGAGGCAGAGGGGTTGGTTGTAAAAGATTTATCTAATTAGACGCAAACCGTAACAGGTATAGTCGATGCTGAAAATTTAACGGAGGAAGTACAAAGCATGAAAATTACAAGAGGAGTAAAGAGGTTTTCCATAGGTCTGTTGTCGTTGGCGCTCTTTGGCGCACCTGTAATTGCAGGGGCATCCGGTATAACGGCCTACAAAGACGGAGACAAGTATGTAAAGTTCGGCGGACGCGTGCAGTTGCAGTACCACCTGGAGGATGTGGAGAACGGTACCGATACCGACAGGCTCTTCCTCAGGCGCCTGAGGTCGTACATAGAGGGAAGTCTCTATAAAGACTGGAAGGGTAAGATTCAGCTTGAGATCGGCAATGCCTCGGATGACAATGAAGTGGTCGTAAAAGAGGCCTTTGTGCGTTACACCGGTTACGGTGATACGGTTATTACGATCGGGCACCTCAATTTTCCGTTCTCCCGCGAGAACCTGACCTCTTCAAAGAAGCAGCATCTCGTTGAGCGTACCTTTACAGGTGACCACAACTACGGTTCGCTAGACAAGCAGCTAGGAGTTTTTGCCCACGGTTCAAATGGTGACAAGTCCCTTACATGGGGCGCAGGCCTTACTTCAACCTCTATAGATCCTGATTCCGCAAAGCTCGACTTCGATACGCCGGTAAACAAGAATACCGACTTTAATGAAGGTTGGACAGTCGGCGGGCGCCTCGATTACCATCTCTTCGGTTATCTGCCCTTTGTTCAGGGCGATACCGTTACCGATAGCCTGAAGGCCACCGTAGGTATAGCCGCTTTTGCCTGGAATAATGATTCGGATAATAATACCTATACTGCCGCAGGGTCGGATACCAGCTCAGGTGCTACGCCGGATGTCGATAGCGTGACGGGTGTTGAACTGAGTGCTGGCGCGCGCTTAAAGGGTGCTTCAATAGATGCTCAGTACAACCAGTTCAATGCCGAGACGGTAGACAAGAACGTAACCGCAGGTATCTACTTAAACGGCGAGACCAAACTGAAGAGCTTTAGCGTTGAGGGCGGTTATATGGTGGTACCCGACAGGTTCGAGGTGGTTGCAGGGTATCAGTCTCTGGATGCCGACAATTACGCTACCGAGTGGACCCGTACTTCCGTTGGGGCCAACTACTACATACACGGCCACGATCTTAAAGTTCAGTCTACCTACCGCATGGGCAAGGACCTGAACGGGGTCAAGGGAAGTGACAAGAACGAGCTCTTTATACAGACACAGTATGTCTTTTAAGTCTTTTTTTGTCCCCATACTGTGACTCTGCTGTAACATGACTGTAACAGTAAGGTGTTACAAACGGTATAGAGAAAATTACTTTCAGGCCTGAGAGTTTTCAGGCACAATTTTTAGGAGAATTAGATAACATGAAGAAGTTTTTACTCGGTACGGTACTCTTTTTTGCCGTACTCTTTGCGGTACAGCAGGCCTCGGCGGCCGCATTTATAAACGGCGCCGGAGCAACATTCCCGTACCCGATCTATTCAAAGTGGGCTTATAGCTACAATAAGGCTACCGGAGTTAAGATAAATTACCAGTCGATCGGCTCCGGTGGCGGCGTGAGACAGGCTGTAGAGGGCACGGTAGACTTCGGTGCCTCCGATGCCCCTATGGCGCCTGAAGAGCTCGAAAAGGCCGGTCTGCTCCAGTTTCCGATGGTAATGGGGGGCGTTGTCCCGGTGGTAAATATACGGGGGATAAAACCTGGTGAGCTGAAGTTAACCCCTGAGCTTTTGGCCGATATCTACCTCGGTAAGATAAAGAGATGGAGTGATGAGAGGATAACGGCGCTAAACCCGGACCTGGCACTGCCAGACAAGAAAATCACAATCGTTCGCCGCTCTGACGGCAGCGGCACTACCTGGATCTTCACTAATTATCTCGATAAGGTGAGTAAAGAGTGGACAGAGTCGGTCGGGTTCGGTAAGGCCGTAAGCTGGCCGACCGGAGTCGGCGGCAAAGGGAACGAGGGTGTTGCCACGTATGTTAAAAGAATCAGGAATTCAATAGGTTACGTGGAGTATGCCTATGCGCTTCAGAATAAGCTCGTACATGCAAAGCTCAAGAACAGGGCAGGGCAGTTTGTTGAGCCGACCATGGAGAGTTTCCGCTCTGCCGCTTCCGGCGTAAACTGGGAAGGCACACCGGGTTTCGCTGTCGTATTGACGGATACTGCCGGTAAGGGCGCATGGCCGATAGCCGGTGCGACCTTTATACTGGTGCATAAGGAGGCTAAGGATTGCGGCAATATCGACGCCGTGTTAAAGTTCTTCGACTGGGCGTACAAGAACGGGGCCGAGATGGCTCAATCTCTCGATTACGTGCCGATGCCTAAGCAGGTCTATACCCTTATGGAGAAGACCTGGGCAGAAACTATTACTTGTGACGGAAAACCGGTCTGGGCTAAATAGGCTCAACAGCACCCAGTACCGCAATAGATAGGGTCTTGCCTTTAGTACAGGTTCGTTGTATAAATACGAACCTGTATTTTTTGCATTTATTCTACCTGGTATATTAAAAAGAAGAACCGAATGAACACAGAGAGTAGAGAGGCCGCGACCAGCTCCGGCGACAGAATCTTTAAGGGCGTAAGTTACTTCTTCGCCATCTCTGTCATGTGCCTGATGGGCCTCGTCGTGCTCGTGCTCTTTAAAGAGTCGTTGCCATCTATTCAAAAGTTCGGCCTCGGTTTTATCACTAGTACCTCCTGGGACCCTGTGGCCCTTGAGTTCGGCGCACTGCCTGCGATTTACGGCACCGTAGTCACCTCTATCATAGCAATTGTTATTGCGCTGCCGATAAGCATCGGCATAGCGATCTTTCTGACGGAGATGGCCCCGACTAGCCTCAAAGGGCCTATCGGCGTTGCCATAGAGCTTCTCGCTTCGATACCCTCTATTATCTACGGCATGTGGGGGCTCTTCATACTCTCTCCGCTTTTAGGCGATTATGTAGAACCCTTCATTATCGATCACTTCGGTTTTATACCGCTCTTCGACGGTGCGCCGCTCGGCATCGGTATGCTGCCTGCCGGTTTTATTCTCGCTATAATGATTATTCCCTTTATCTCTTCGGTCTCCCGCGACGTCTTTCTGATGGTGCCTTCCATACTCAAAGAGTCCGGTTACGGCGTAGGGGCTACGAAGTGGGAGGTTATTCGGAGAGTTGTGCTGCCTTTTGCGAGAAGCGGTATAGTCGGGGCGGTAATTCTCGGGCTCGGGCGCGCACTCGGAGAGACAATGGCCGTGACCTTTATGATAGGAAACTCGCCAGATATAAGCCTCTCGCTGCTCGACCCGGCGACCTCTATTTCGGCGACTCTGGCCAACGAGTTTACGGAGGCCGATCACCCTCTGTACCTATCGAGTATCGTGGAACTCGGCCTCATGCTCTTTATTATTACTTTTGTGGTGCTTGCGATTGCGAAACTGATGACCAGGAGGTATGAGAAGAGATGACCTGCCCGGTGACCTTTAAGGCAATTGAAAGAGCTTCAGGTAACGGAGGAACTATCTAATGAACCTCCACTACTTAAGGCGCAAGCTTGTCAATTACGTCGCTCTTGGCATCTCTCTTCTGTCTGCTGTCTTCGGAATCGTCTTTCTCTGCTGGATCTTGAAAGACGTACTTGTGCTCGGCCTTCCGGCGCTCAACACTTCCTTCTTTACCGAGCTTCCGGCTCCTCCCGGCATGGAGGGAGGTGGGGTGGCCAATGCGATTGTAGGCACGATTATGATAACCGTAATCGCCACAGTGGTCGGCGTACCGGCAGGAATCCTGGCCGGCACCTACCTCTCGGAGTTCGGTAGAAAGAGCCGCGTGGCATCGGCAGTCCGTTTCCTGTCCGATATTCTGGTCAGCGCGCCTTCGATAGTCGTCGGTATCTTCGTCTACGCGTTACTCGTTGGCCCAATGGGAGGTTTTTCGCTTCTTGCGGGCTCTTTGGCGCTTGCGATAATAATGCTGCCGGTCGTAATACGAACCTCTGAAGAGATGCTAAAGCTGGTACCCGACTCTACGCGCGAGGCCGCGCTCGCTCTCGGGGCCCCTCAATGGAGAGTAACGGTTCAGGTCGTTTACAGGGGGGCGCTCAGGGGAATGGTAACAGGTGTAATGCTCGCCGTGGCGAGGGTCTCCGGAGAGACCGCTCCGCTGTTATTCACCTCTTTTAACAATACTTTCTGGAATTTCAGCTTGACTGAGCCGACGGCTTCGCTTACGGTAACAATATTCAACTATGCAATGGCTCCGTATGAAGAGTGGCACTCTATTGCATGGGGGGCGGCGCTTTTAATAACCGCCATGCTTTTGGTGGTAACGCTTCTGGCACGGTTTTTTGCAAGAGGAAGGTCTACGGGATGAGCGATAAGATGACTGAGAAGATGGAAGTTAAGGGCCTGAACTTTTACTACGGTACGAAGCAGGCACTGAAAGATATAAACCTTGCGGTTCAAGAAGGGGAGATAACAGCGCTCATCGGTCCTTCGGGCTGCGGCAAGACCACTTTCCTGCGCTGCTTAAACCGCATGCACGACCTCTACCCTGGAAACCGTTACGAGGGCGAGATACTGCTTGAGGGAAAGAATATACTTCGCAAGGGCATAGACCTTATAAAGCTTCGCTCAAGAATCGGTATGGTTTTTCAGAAGCCGACTCCGTTTCCGATGTCAATCTCGGATAATATCGCTTTCGGCCTTAAGTTAAAAGGGATAAGGAATAGGGGGGAGATAGAGGGCAGGGTTGAGACCGCGTTGAAGGACTCGGCTCTTTTCGATGAGGTGAAGGACCGGTTGAACACCCCGGCCCTTTCGCTCTCCGGCGGGCAGCAGCAGCGTCTCTGCATCGCGCGTGCCGTGGCCGTAGAGCCGGACGTGATCTTGATGGATGAGCCGTGCTCGGCTCTCGACCCTGTAGCCACTGTCAAGATTGAGGACCTTATGTCGGAATTGAAGTCGAATTATACGGTCG
The DNA here is from genome assembly GCA_029262515.1 of Deltaproteobacteria bacterium. Lineage (GTDB taxonomy): Bacteria > Desulfobacterota > GWC2-55-46 > GWC2-55-46 > JADFVP01 > JADFVP01. Next base: position 49,707 of record JAJCZH010000012.1, read on the forward strand.
TGATAGTAACGCACAACATGCAGCAGGCCGCGCGTGTATCCGAGTATACAGGGTTTTTTATGCTCGGCGAGGTTATGGAGTTCGACCGCACCAAGCGGATATTTACGAATCCTAAAAACAAGATGACTGAAGATTATATAACGGGAAGGTTCGGCTGATACCTTGGCATAGAGCCTTCGTTGATTACTAGAATCTAAAAACCAAAAAGTTTTGGGGAGCCGAAGCCTCCTTATGCAGTATAAGAGGTGCGCGGCAGACCGCAAGAAAAGAGAGGAAGAGTTTATGGCCCGCAAGGCGTACCACAAGTCTTTAAAAGAGGTACAAGACGACGTTCTGGAGATGTCGCAAATGGTCGGTAGAGCAATAACCGGCGCATTGGAGGCACTGAAGAGTAGAGATATAAAGGCTTCCAAGCGGATTGTGCGCGAAGACGCGGCCATAAACAAGAAGAGGTTCAAGATAGAGAAAAAGTGCATGCTTCTTCTCGCCACGCAGCAGCCGATGGCTGTCGATCTTCGCATTCTCGCCTCTGTAATAAATATCATTACCGATCTTGAGCGTATTGGCGACCATGCGGAGGGCATAGCCAAAATCAGTGTCACGATTGGAGAGAAGGAACTCGTAAAACCGTTAATCGACATGCCGAGGATGGTGGAGCAGACCGTTTCCATGTTAACGCGCTGCATGGAAGCATTCATGCAGCGTGATATAGAGACCGCAAAGGTTATCTGCGATGAAGACGACATAGTGGACGATCTCTATGACCATATCTATAATGAACTTGTGCTGCTGATGATAAGTAACCCTCAGATCATTAAAGAGGCTACTTACCTTATCTGGGCGGCTCATAATATAGAGCGTATGGCGGACCGGGTAACCAATATAGCCGAGCGTATTGTCTACATGGTAACCGGCAGCATGCAGGAGATGAATGCCAGCAAGTACTAGTCGATCTTTAACTGTTGTACGGGCCTGAGTGGTTTGCTCTACCCGGTTATTTGCTGGCTGGATTGAGCATTGACCAAGTAACCTTTGGGGAGTAGACCGCTTTTAGTTATAACATTGGACAATTTCTCTATAAAGATAAGGCTGTTATAAAGCTTGATCTCTTCGGTCTGTAAAACCATGCCTACTTTTGTTCCGACCGGTTTTCTCTAATCTTCCGTTAATTTTTCTGTTGGGTTTGTAAATATTTTTTTTGTTTCACCAGTTTCAACAAGCTCACCCAACATCATAAAGGCAGTATAATCTGAGATACGCGCTGCTTGTTGCATATTATGTGTAACAATAACA
>JAJCZH010000013.1 GCA_029262515.1 Deltaproteobacteria bacterium
GCCGCTCCTCATATTTGAAAGCTCTATCCTGAGCGCACCCTCCTTTACCGTATTTATTGAGGCGCTAAAGCGGTCTACCGCTACCATAAGCACGAGCAGTATAAAGCAGATAACGAGCAGGGTCTCAAGCAGCGTACGGCCTGAATTACCAATAACGACAGGCAGAGCAAGCCTGTGCGGCCTCATTGCTGTACGACCTTGAGAATATCCCACATCGGCAAAAAGATTGCTAAAGCGAGAAAAAGGACTATTCCGAAGATAAAAGCCAAAAGAACCGGTTCGAGTATGGTCGTAAGGTTGCGGATAGTCGAATCGACCTCTTTATCGTAGTAGTCGGCCACCTTATCGAGCATCTCATCGAGGTTACCGGTCTCCTCGCCTACCGCGACCATCTGGATTACCATAGTGTCGAAATGGGTACACCTGCTCATCGGTTCGGAGATATTCTTACCCTCCCTCACCTCGGCCTCTATCACCTTTATCTCCTTACGTATAGCCCCGTTATCCACTGCACGCGAGACAATATCGAGTGACTGGAGTATCGGCAACCCGCTCCTGTACATCGAGCCTAACACGCGCGCGAACCGCGACAAGGTAGACTTCTTGATTAACTGGCCAAAGATCGGAACCTTGAGTACAAGAGAATCGCGAGCCATCATGCCCTTATCACTCGCTAGATAGGCCTTGAGCCCAAAAAAGGTTACGATGGCAATAATAACCGCAATATACCAATAACTTACAAATGCATTCGACATTGCCATGAGTATGCGCGTAGGCAGCGGAAGATCGACGTTAAAGGAGGCGTACATCTTGGCAAAGCGCGGCACCACAAAATTCATGAGAACGATTATAGCTATAACAATCGCACCGATGACTATCTTCGGGTAGAGCGTCGCGGACTTCACCTTCGCCGCATTCTCAACGCTCTTTTCAAATATCGCAGCCAACCTGTCTAGCACCTCGTCGAGTATTCCGCCGGCCTCGCCTGCTTCAACCATATTGGAGTAGATTTCGGGAAAGACATCCGGGTGTTTTGCTATTGCCGCAGCAAAGTTGGAGCCCTCTTCTATATCTTCACGAATAGCCTTTATGACTGCCACGAACTTCGGGGTAGTCATCTGCGTTTCGAGCGTATAGAGCGCCCGGGTCAACGGCACGCCGGAGCCGAAGAGCGTAGAGAGTTGGCGGCTGAAGAGCACTACGTCTTTAGTAGTAATCTTCTTGCTGAGGAATCCGGCAAAGAGAGAGCTTTTCGCCCCGCCGAGCGCCCCTGTGGAAACAGTAATAGGTATAAGGCCCATCTTGTCGAGTGAAGACTCGAACGAACGCATATCGTCGGCTTCGAGCGTGCCGGTAACCAGCGCACCGTTACTGTCTCTCGCCTTGTACTGGTAAGCAATCACCTGCGGCTCTCCTTTATTAAAGAGCTAATCGAAGACCTGAGTGGCCTGAAGCACCTCTTCGAGCGTCGTCTCTCCAGCCATTGCGGTCTTTACGCCCTGCACTCTCATAGGCTTAAAACCCTGTTTCCGGGCAATATCGGAAATGATCGAACTGTCCTGTAAAGCGACAATAGAGGCTCGTATGCTGTCATCCGGCATCAATACCTCATAGATGCCTATGCGCCCTTTGAAACCGGTGCCCTTGCACGCCTTGCACCCCCCCTCTTTATAGAACGTCGGCACCTTTCCTTCGGGAAAGCGCACGCCGAGTTCCTTGAGAAGTTCAGGATCGGGTTCATACTCTACCTTACAGCTCTCGCACAACTTCCTGACCAGTCGCTGTCCAACGACACAGCTAAGAGAGGATGAGACGAGATACGGCTCTATGCCCATGTTGAGTAAACGGGAGACCGTGCCTACCGCATCATTAGTATGGATGGTAGAGATGACGATATGGCCCGTAAGGGCCGCATGTATCGCTATCTCCGCCGTCTCTTTATCCCTTATCTCACCAATGAGGACCACGTCGGGGTCCTGACGGAGTATATGCCTGAGAGCAGAGGCGAACGTAATGCCTACCTTCGGGTTCACATGCACCTGGTTTACGCGCTTCAAATGGTACTCGACCGGGTCCTCGACCGTTACAAGGTTCTTATCCATGGTGTTTAAAAGGCTGAGCAGGGTATAGGCGGTAGTGGTCTTACCGGATCCTGTCGGGCCTGTAAGCAGTATCATGCCATGGGGCCGTTTAACGACCTTTCTAATCGCATCAAGGGTTTCGGGTACCGGGGTTAACCGCTCTATATCGAGTATCATCTTACCCTTATCGAGCAGTCTCATTACGACCTTCTCGCCGAAGATTGTAGGAAGAGTGGATAGCCTTATGTCGATATCACGGCTAGCGACCTTTACTATAAAGCGGCCATCCTGCGGCAGTCTCTTTTCCGCTATATCGAGGTCCCCCAGAACCTTAAGGCGCGAGATTACGGCCGGGTGCATCTTCATCTGCAGGTTAGCCGACTCTATCAGAACACCGTCCACCCTGAACCTGATCCGGAGCGTATCGTCGTCCGGCTCTATATGGATATCCGAGACTCCGTCCATGACGGCACGAGAGATCATCATATTTACAAGCTGCACTACTGATGTCTCGCCCGCAATCCTGTGAAGCTTGTCTGGGGCCGTCTCTTCACCGTCAAGCAGTTCTATATCCGCGTTCTTAGAGGCCTTGGCAACCACCTCCTCAAAACTTCCCTCCATACCGTAGTACTGGTCGAGCGCTTTCGAAATCTCGGTCTCGGTGCTTACCAGCGGGTCTATATGGTATTTGGTAATCTTCTCAATTTCATCAATGGCCACAACGTCGATAGGGTCGAGCATGGCGACCTTCAAAATACCATCCTCTAAAGAAACAGGGACAAGGTTGTACTTTCGCGCTGCCGTCTCCGGAATGAGCTTCAGCACCTCGGGATCGACGATCATGGTTGTCAGCATAACAGAAGGTATGCCGAACTGTATGGCGAGCCCGTTGGCAATGTCCTCCTCAGTGGCATAACCGAGGTTTACTATCACCCTTCCGATACGCGTACTGGTCCGCTTGCCGACCCGTAGAGCTTCGTCCAGTTGTACGGAGCTGAGTATTCCATTATCAATGAGAATATCGCCCAGATGCTGCTTTTTCTTGTTTATTACCATAGTTCTACCTATATCGGTCTTTTACGTTATTTATTAAGAGGTTATATCAGGTAGTCTCTCATTGTCAATCTATTCGTTTTTGTCCCTTTATTACAACAGAGTGTTGGCATAGAAAAACGGCCCTGGTTATAAAAACCAAGGCCGTTGTCATTCATCATCTGCTACACCTTATACAGCGGGTACTGCTTGCCTCTTGCTCAACCTTAACCTACATAGTTGCACTTGGATGCCGGGGTTCTGGTGTCCATGTTACGGCCCCTGTTGATATGATCGTCTATCTCGGCTGCGCAACCGATCATCCTGCCGAAGAGGAAGGTCGTGAAACCTGCTGCCTCAACCTCTTCATCCCCCATATTGCCAGAGGAGAAAGACTGCCAGACGACCTTTAAGAGGATAACGGCGATAACCGCATCAACGTTGACGCAGTAAACGTTCTTGCTTACCTTGTTGTCGAAGAGCGCCTGAACGAGGTTACCGTAGAAATCGAGAAAGACGTTATAGATCTTCTTCTCGCCGAAGAGCTCTGTTACGAACCTCTCACGCGGATCATAATTGACATCCTTGCCTTTAAAGATCGGGTGGTTTACGCACGGTATCTTCTTGTATTCGATATTACCGAGTGCCTTCTGCTCAACCTTGTAGTCGAAGTACTCAAGAGCGCACTTGTCGGCAATAGCCTTAAGGTCGATTCCGTGCTTCGGGTCTGCCGGGTCTTTCAGGCCGGCTGCCCTGAACTGCTCAATCAGAAAGGCGATAGCCTCGTAACCGTTACCGCCGTGAGCAAAACCGGTATGGGTCATAAAGCCGATAGCAGCCTTGTTTATCTGTACCCTGCCCGGATCTTCCGGTCCGTCTGCACTTACCGCACCCTTGGAACCCTGTGCCGAGATGGTACCCGGTCCGTTTGTGATGATCAGCCCCAGGAGCATCGAGAACTCAAAGAGCTCCTTTTCGTCCGGTCTTCTGCCTATGAGCGCCAGGAAAGCGGCCTCGGTAAAGCTCCAGCCGTCTATCAGATCCTCGGTCTTAACTCCGCAGAACGTGTCCCCGGTATGTTTGCCCGCGCTTACCGAGCAACCGACCATCGTTGAGAAGATAAGGGAGTGCCACGGCAGCGTAGTTATAGTAACCTTCGAAATACTCCTGTTTACAAGCGGGGCCCAGCCGAGCGTCATCCAGACCGCGCCTAAAATGGCTCCCGTAGACGGCGCGCCGCCCGTGGCCTCTTTGACGAACTCGATAAAGACCGACTTATGGTAGAGCGAGTCTATCTTCTTCAGTATCTTTGCCGCCATCTCGTCTTCGGCAGTGGCCTTGAGACCGGCAAGAGCCGCGGCATCCGTACCGGCCAGGATCCCGGAGTAGTCGAAACCCTCTGTCGCAGAGTTCATGCCGGAGTGCTCAAAGAGCCCTAGAAGCAGCTTTGCGGTATCTGTTGCAGGTGCCACCAGCTTGGGGCCTATTACCGCCACAGCCGCCGAAAGAACCGTATTCGGCGAGCTTCCGGCCTCTCTTGCGGCGTGAGAAGCAGCCAATGCTCCGGTGCCGTGGTGGTTGAGCCCGGCATTAAAGATGATATTGGCAAGGTCACGCCCGTACTCGTCCGGATACTCCTTGGTTATTGCAAAAACAAGATTCTCTTCGAGCGACCTCTTCGAAGAGTCGAGTATGGAGGTATTGTGGATTCTTGAGACCTGCGTCTTGGGGTCCATCATAGAGACGCCGCTCGTATCCTTCATGGTCTGGCGCGGGAAGTGGGCGCCGGTCTGAGAGTTTATTATATCTATCTGTTCGTTGTACGGTTCGACCGCAGTCACAGTCTCCAACTTCAAAGAATCCGGAAGGTCGAGGCCGCAATCGTTACCGAACCACGGTTTTAGCGAAAGGTTGCCCTTCGGTTCAAAGTCCGGCTCTATTCCGTTGAGCTTCATTACCGCGGTCATGGCCTCCGGAATATGCGCAATGTTGATAACAACCGCGCCCTTCTTCGAGACAACCGGATTTTCAGGCGTATAGATAGCGTCCACTCCGAAGTACTCCATGTACCACTTCTCTTTGGCTGCAGCGTCGTCGCCCGAGCCCGCAAGGCTACCGGCATGGCCGCAGGCCTTTGTAAGGCGCGCCTTCCAGCGGCCTACAACGCAGGCAACTGTCGGTTTGTTTATCTTGAGATCGTGCTCGTAGTACCCGCCAGGCTCCGTGTAGATAACGGCGCACTTGCTCCTGTCGTCGTTATCGAGAGCATGGAAGAACTCTTTCGGCGCGTAATGGATATAGACGTCCTTACCGCTCGAAACGGAAGTAGTCGTTCCCCAGCCGTTCGTGAGAAGGTAGACTGCTATTGTAGTGGTAAAGTTACCGGAGTTTGAAAATAACGCTACAGAGCCCTTTACAAGGGACTCGTCGGGTTTGGAACCGCCGAGCGCTCCGCCTATACGGACCTTGTTCCACGCGTCGGCAAGCCCGAGACAGTTGGCTCCGAAGACATCAACGCCGTTGGTCTGACAGATCGCGCGTATAATGCGCGCATCGCTCGCAGAGACCTTTTCGGTAAGTATTATGACCTTCGTAAGGTCCGGATTGTGACGAACCGCCTCGGCAACTCCGTCCTTTACTCCTGACGGAGGCAGGTAGATTACAGCGGTATTGAACTTGTGTCCGGCTTCGAGCCCCTCTTTAATCGAGTTGTAGACCGGTATCTTTCCGTCCGATGTCTCAACGGTCTGGCCGCTGCGCCCGGGACTGGTGCCGAAAACTATATTACCGCCGGAGTAGGTGTGGCTTACTGGGGTAACGGTACGCGACTCATTTCCTGTAATATTAAGGACACAGACCCTGTCGTCCCTCGTAGCGAGTTCACTAAGAGAGTTGACTCCTACGTAGTATAAAAATCCCTTTACGCCGTCTTTATGCATAACTGAACGCCTCTTTATATTGTTTGTACGAATTCAGCTCGTATGATAATCGATTGTACCGCTCTTAGCCGCATGTACTTACAGAGGGCGTGCCCTCGATGGTAGAGGCCACGCCGGGTCAGGCGAGCTTTTTAGCGAGTGCGTCGCGCCCTTCGCTGGCCATCCAGATATCGGCTGCCATAGCGTAATTAACGACCTCGCTCATGGCGGAGTCGTGACCGAAGATCTTGTACGGAAGTTTAAGATTCTCCAGCGTATCACGCATATAACCCATGCCGCGTATAAGGTTGGGCCCGCCCCTGCCGACTACGACATAGAGAGGAGTCGGCCCGTATTTATTGACATACTCCTTAAGGGCGTCGGCCATAGCGCGGAAGGTCTCGTAGATATCGGTATTGTTCGCCTTGCCTCCGATAATAAAGAGCACGTTAGATTGTTCGAGCCAGTACTTGAAAACGATCTGGGAAATCTGGAACATCTTCTCGTACGGCGGGTTTCCGCCGAAATCCGAGCTGATGGTTGCACGGTCGCCTAGCAGTTCCGTAACAAGGGCGTTGGCTCCGCCGCCAAAGGTAGGCGCGGTAATTGTACCCTTCTCATTCATAACAAAAACATCACTTTGCCCCTGATAGGTGCGAAGCTGGTTGATCTCTTGCTCGAACTCCGAATAGTCGGAAGCGAAGAGATGGGACGGAAGATCGAGCCTTTTCCATGCCGGGTTATCTATGTCAAAGCCGCCCTTGAAGTCGCATGCGACAGGAACGAGTCTGCCTTTGGCATTCGGGGACATGCGTATAGGGTTGATCTCGAGAGTGCTCATGCCGTAGTTGTTGTAGAGCGTCCAGAGTTTAGGCAGGTTCTGCACTAGCGGGCTTATGATCTCTTTGGGCGCGCCGAGCTTGGTGAGCGCATTTGAGATATGGAAGCTTTTGAGGCCGGTAAGAGGATCGAACGGGACCTCGACGATCTTGTCGCTGTCGAGTTCCTCTATGTCCACTCCACCGTGATGCGTGATGGTCATTGTAGGAGCGCGGTAGAGCGTGGAGTCGCTGATCGAAAAGTAGACCTCATGCTCGGCACCCACGCAGCCTTCAAAGGTTACGCCGTCTGCCTTGGCGGACGTCGTACCGTGAACATGCTCGCAAAAGTAGAGCCTCTCCTTTTCAGCCAGAGCAGTTCCGATGTCGGATGCCCTGCCGATAAGGCCGCTCTTGCCCTTTTTACCGACACCGCCTTTGAAGATCGGCTTTACGAAGACCGAACCGCACTTCTTTATAAGATCCTTAATTTCATCTGCGCTCGCCTCGGGACCGAGCACCTTGGCTGACGGGTACTCAACCTTATTGAGTAGCTTGCGTCCCCAGAGAAGACCTGTAAGCTGCATCTGTAACCTCCATTATGCTGTTTGTCAAATGTATATTTTTAGCTTGTTGTAAATGTCAAAAACGGAGATCAACAAGCTCTTAAACTGTTTATCGATAAAACTCTAAAACCAGGTGCCTGAATCCAGCCCACCAACTACCCTTGAACAATCAGGTCGAGAGCGGCGTTGAATGTCGCACTGGGACGCATCGCCTCGGTTGCAAGGTCGAAGTCCGGTTTGAAGTAACCGCCGATATCGACCGGTGAGCCCTGTGCCGCATTCAGCTCATCGACAATCTTCTGCTCGTTATTACCGAGTTCCCTGGCAAGAGCCTCAAAGCGGGCCTTCAGTTCAGCGTCCTCATCCTGCGCCGCGAGGGCCTCTGCCCAGTAGAGAGCAAGGTAGAAGTGGCTGCCACGGTTGTCGAGTTCATTGACCTTTCTGGAAGGCGACTTGTTGGAGTCGAGGAACTTGCAGTTCGCCTCGCCAAGGGTTTTCGAGAAGAGCTTCGCTTTATCATTGCCGGTAACGTTGCCGAGATGCTCAAACGATTCGGCAAGCGCCAGGAACTCACCTAGAGAGTCCCACCTGAGGTGTCCTTCTTCTTCAAACTGCTGCACGTGCTTGGGAGCGGAACCTCCTGCACCTGTCTCAAAGAGGCCGCCGCCGTTCATAAGCGGAACGATCGAGAGCATCTTTGCGCTGGTGCCGAGTTCAAGTATCGGGAAGAGATCTGTATTGTAGTCCCTTAAGACGTTACCAGTAACGCTGATAGTATCCTTGCCGTCGCGCATTCTCTCGAGCGAAAGCTTTGCGGCTTCTGCAACACCCATTATCCGTATGTCGAGGCCGTCAGTATTATGGTCCTTCAGGTAGACCTCAACCTTCTTGATAAGCTCGGCATCGTGTGCACGATCCTTGCTGAGCCAGAAGATTGCAGGGGCCCCTGTTGCACGCGCCCTTGTTACGGCAAGCTTTACCCAGTCCTGAATCGGAGCGTCTTTAACCTGGCAGGCTCTCCAGATATCGCCCTCTTCGACACTGTGCTCGTGAATGGTGTTGCCTCCTGCGTCTACGATACGGATCGTTCCTTTGCCCTGAGCCTCGAAGGTCTTGTCGTGGGAGCCGTACTCCTCGGCCTTCTGAGCCATAAGCCCTACGTTAGGAACGGTACCCATTGTAGCGGGGTTGAAAGCTCCGTTGGTTATGCAGTTATCGACCGCCGCCTGATAGAGGCTGGCGTAACTGTGATCTGGAATGGTGAACTTTGTATCTTTAAGGTTGCCGTCCGGGCCCCACATCTGCCCCGAGGTACGAATGGCAGCCGGCATCGATGCATCGATAATAATGTCACTCGGCACGTGCAGGTTGGTTATGCCCTTGTCGGAGTTGACCATAGCAAGCTCTGGGCGTGTTGCGTAAACGGCCTCAATATCCGCCTCAATTGCCGCCTTCTTATCGGCAGGAAGGCTCTCGATCTTGGAGTAAAGGTCTCCGAGGCCGTTATTGAAGTCAACACCGAGCTCTTTGATTGTGTCGGCATGTTTTGCTATTGCGTCTTTGTAGTAGACCTTAACGGCATGGCCGAATATCTTCGGGTCCGATACCTTCATCATCGTAGCCTTCATATGTAAAGAGAAGAGTATGTCCTTCTCCTTTGCATCGTTGATCTGCTCCTCTAAAAAGGTGGTCAGAGCTGTTCTGCTCATATTGGTGGCATCTATCACCTCTCCGGCCAGAAGCTCAAGGTTCTCTTTGAGCGTAGAGACTGTACCGTCCTCGGCAACGAACTCTATTCTTGCCGTAGTAGACTCTGCAATTGTGGTCGATTTTTCATTGGAAGCGAAGTCGCCTGAGTCCATGGTAGCTACATGGGACTTTGAGTCGGAACTCCATGCGCCCATTGAGTGCGGATTCTTCTGCGCGTACTGCTTAACGGCCACTGCGGCCCTGCGGTCCGAGTTGCCCTCTCTAAGCACGGGGTTTACGGCGCTTCCGAGAACCTTGGCATACCTGTTCTTTATATCGGCCTCTGCGTCGTTCTTGGGGGCTGCCGGATAATCAGGAAGGTCGTACCCCTTGGACTGAAGCTCTTTGATCGCTGCGACAAGCTGCGGAATAGATGCACTGATATTCGGAAGCTTAATGATATTGGCCTCCGGCGTCTTTGCAAGCGCGCCAAGCTCGGCGAGATCATCGGCCTGCTTCTGCGCGTCGGTGAGGTTATCGGGAAAGTTGGCTATGATCCTTCCGGCCAAAGAGATATCCCTGGTCTCGACATCGAAACCGGCATCTGCCGTAAAAGCCTTTACAATAGGAAGAAAAGAGTAAGTCGCGAGTGCTGGTGCTTCGTCAACTTTCGTATAGATAATCTTGGACATTAATACCTCCGGTTCGTAGTTTCTTACAAGTATTAAAGATAGCTGTCTCTATAACAGCTCGAAGTTCCATTTGACCGTATATAAGTTAACACTGCTATAGTGGTTGACAAGTACTTAATGCGTAAACCTATCGGATAGAGTACCGTCTGTCGAATCTATCCGGTTCCCCGCTGACGCACCAAAGGCTACGGGCCTGGAAAATAAAAAAAACCATCTGTGCATACAGTAATAAAAGGCGCTTCTTGGCCTTTACTGTTGCCCAGACGGTCGGCCTATCTCGATATACAGTTCCGCTCCCCGGTGGTACTCCACCTCGGTTCTCCGTCAGTTACGAAACTCTGAGTATTTAGATGGAGATACAATGTAGTACAACTGAGCAATTTTGTCAAGTAAAGAAGAGATAATTTGACGTTTTTTCAAAATAGTTGTCGTTTAGGGTGGATTGTTGTAAAGGTTGACGGAATTTTGACTAATAAACGGGTCAGGTAGTCTCGAAAAGCGGTTTCAATCTTGCATACGTCGCATCTATGTGCTCCGATATTACCCTGGCGTCAGAGAGCACCGGCATGAAATTCGTGTCCCCGTTCCACCTCGGGACTACGTGCATATGAAGATGCTCCGATATGCCTGCGCCTGCTGCGCTGCCGAGGTTCATTCCGACATTAAATCCGTCCGGGTTTAGACACTCGGTAAGTATCTTCACCGCAATTCTGGTCATATGGAATAGTTCGGCGGAAGTTTCAGGCGAAAGCCCGGTAAAGTCTGCGGTATGGGATAACGGAGAGACCATCAGGTGGCCATTGCTGTACGGGTACTTGTTCATGATGACAGACGTACTGTCGCCCTTGTAGAGCAACAATAAAGAGGCCGGGCTCTTCGATTTATCGGGTTCTGGGGTGGAGTCTGACCCTTTGGCGGGGTCCTCGGTGGAGATGGTGCCTGAATGGGAGTCTAAAGAAGCGGGGGCATCGCAGAAGGGACAGCCACTTCCCTCTTTATCGGTATCAGCCGGCGCGGTATTTATATACTCCATACGCCACGGTGCCCAGAGCTGTTTCATCTCTTACTTGTTAATCCTTTCCTTTATCTCTTTTCCGGCCTTAAAGAAAGGTACCTTCTTCGATTCTATAAATATATTCTCGCCGCTCTTCGGATTACGCCCCTGACGACCGTTGCGTTCTTTAATTTTAAAACTGCCGAAACCGCGAATCTCAACCTTTTCACCGCTCGACAGGCTCTCGGTCATGCTCTGGAAGACGGTGTCTATGATCATCTCCACATCCTTGCGAGAGAATGTGTTGACCTGTGATGCCACAGCCTCAATCAGTTCACTCTTGGTCATTACTAAAAACCTCCTTCTTAATGTACTCCATTTGGTATTAGGTACATAACACGCAACCCCGACAGATAACCCTTCATGTTATCGGATAGAGTGCTACCGAATAGAGAAGTGAACACTTCACCATGTTTTGGCGGGTAGATCACTTCCGGAGTTCCTTTTACACCTGCAAGCTTTGCGCTTAGATCGATTGCGTCCTTTAAATCTCCCAACCTGTCGACGAGTCCCAAAGAGAGGGCCTGTGCACCGGTCATGATCCTGCCGTCTGCAATCTTGATAATCTCTTCAACCGGCCTACCCCTGCCCTCGGCAACTGCGGTTACGAACTGGCCGTTAACGTCATCGATAACTGCCTGGATCAACGCCCTCTCCTCTTCATTAAGCTCGCGAAGCGGAGAGCCGGTATCCTTGAACTTGCCGCTCTTTACTACCCTGCCCTTGATGCCGATCTTTCCGAGCAGTTCCTCGATATTGATGAACTCAACAATAACACCGATTGAGCCGGTAATAGTGCCGGGGTTTGCTACTATCTTCTCGGTTGCGACGGCAGCGTAGTAACCACCGGAAGCAGCGACCGAACCCATGGAGGCGACCACGGTCTTTTTCTCTCTTAGCCGCTGAACCGCCCTGTGTATCTCCTGCGACGGACCGACAGCGCCGCCCGGAGAATCTATTCTCAAGACTACGGCCTTAACGTCTGCGCGTTTCCCGTATTCCGCAAGGCTGCTGGTAACTCCCGAAGGATCGAGTATCACACCTTCTATCTTTACTACCGCAATCTTGTCGCCGCGACCGTAACCGCGCGGAGCGACAAGAAAAGAGATTATAAGAACCACCAGTATGACGAGCCCTAAGGCCGCCAGCAGATTTTTTACAACAGACATAACAGACCGATCCGTAGAGAGTGACTATCAAAAAGCCGGAACAAGTACGACTCCATTCGAATACCGGACACCAACTTTCAAGTGAGAAACTGGTGCCGGAATTGCCGGAGCCCTCTTACTCAGCCGGCTCCGGTTTGCGGGTCTCTTCTGCAGCCTCTTCTGCCTGAGCCTCGGTGGCCTCAGGAGCAACAACCTCTTCTGCAGCCTCTTCAGCCGGAGCCTCTTCAGTACCCTCTGGAGCGACTGCCTCTTCGGTGCCCTCTTCAACCGTCTCAGCCACGACCTCTGCTGTCTCGGACGTCTCTTCTACTGCATCAGCGACCGGGGCGCTCTCTTTAACGCACCTGATGCTGAGTCCTATCTTATTATCTTCGGCATCGACGTTGAGAACCTCTACCTCAACGATGTCGCCGACCTTGATCTCATCACCCTTCTTCTTGCCCCTGTTGAGCTCCGAGACATGAACCAGCCCTTCGAGCCCATCCTCTATCTCGACAAAGGCACCGAAGTCTGCAACGCTTGTAACGCGACCGTCTATCGTCATTCCGGGAGTATACCTCTCGTGAACGGCTTCCCACGGGTTGCGCTCAAGCAGTTTGGTCGAAAGGGAGAAACGCCTGTTGGTGGCATCTATGTTCAATACCTGCGCCTCAACCTCCTGCCCCTTTTTGTAAACTTCGCTCGGGTGTTTGACCTTCTTCCATGTCAGGTCCGAGATATGAACAAGACCGTCTATACCGTCTTCCACGCCGATAAAGACGCCGAAGTCGGTAATGTTCTTGACCACACCGGATATGTTGCTGCCTTTGGGGTAACGCTCTTCCGCGCCGTCCCACGGGTTGGCCTCAACCTGTTTCAGGCCCAGAGAAATGCGCTTGTGCTCGGCGTCGATATCGAGGATCATTACCTCGACCTCATCATCGACCTTGAGCTTCTGCGAAGGATGTCTGATCTTGGTCCACGACATCTCCGAGATATGTACGAGCCCTTCGAGACCCTGTTCCAGCTCAACAAAGCAACCGTAATCGGTTATGTTAACGACACGTCCCTTGACGCGTGCGCCCTTTTCGTACTTGTCTCCGACGGCGAGCCACGGATCTTCCTTGGTCTGCTTGAGACCAAGAGATATCTTTCCGTCATCTTTATTGTACTTGAGAACCTTTACCGTTACCGTATCACCTATATTGAGTATCTGGGTCGGGTGAGAAACCTTGCCCCATGAGAGATCGGTAAGATGGACAAGACCGTCTATGCCGCCGAGATCCAAAAAGGCGCCGTAGGCAGTGATGTTCTTAACGAGCCCTTCGACAAGCGCACCCTCTTCGAGGGTCGCAAGAGTTACCTCTCTCATCGACTCGCGCTCTTTTTCGAGTATCGTACGGCGGGAAATGATTACGTTGTTCTTGCGCCTGTTGTGCTTCAGGACGACGAACTCAAACTCCTGCCCGATCAATGCATCCGGGTTGCGGACCGGCTTGAGATCGACCTGGGAGCCAGGCAGGAATGCGGTCACTCCGTTAACGTCTACGTAGAAACCGCCCTTTATACGCTGCGTAATACGACCGAGTACCGGAGTACTGTTATCGCATGCCTCTATAAGAGTATCCCAGACCTTGTACTGGTCTGCCTTGGACTTCGATAACCTTACGTAGCCGTGATCGTCTTCTCGTTTTTCGAGAAGCACCGTTACTTCATCGCCGACACTGATCGTAATCTCACCATCGACCCTGAACTCGCGTAGCGGCACTACGCCTTCCGACTTGTATCCGATATCGATCATTACCGAGTCTTTGCTCATCTCGATAACAGTACCGTTGACGATATCACCTTCCTTGAAAGCTTTTAGATCTGCGCTAAATAGTTTCTCAAACTCACTCGGGCCCATTTCACCTGCACGAGCCTTCTCGTCTTCAGCAAACATTAATGTGTTACCCCCTAAGATTTTATTTTTAATATCAACAAGATACCACAGCATATTGTAAAGTGCAAATTATTTTGAGGCCATCTCTTCAATTTTCTCTATAACATTTTCAATTACCCATGTGGGTGTTGAAGCGCCTGATGTGACACCCGTGGAGTTGGCACCGTCAAACCATTCCGGCTCCAGTTCGTCAGCCACCTCAATATGATGGGTACGCGGCTGAATGGTACGACATAACTCAACAAGCCGTTTGGTATTGGCGCTATTGCGCCCGCCGACCACCACTATAACGTCGGAGATGCGCGCAAGCTCCTCACTCTCCTCCTGCCTGATAGAAGTGGCGTTGCAGATAGTGTTGTAGACCTTCAACTCCGTACTTCTCGGCACGCAGTGAGCAACCACAGCCTCAAGCTTCGAGGTCGGCAGGGTCGTCTGCGAGACTATGCCTACCTTCTTTATATAACCCATATCCTCAAGGTCGGCAGGGGTCTCGGCAACCATTATATCCGCAGGACCGTAACTGAGGATTCCCTTTACCTCAGGGTGCTCCTTCTGCCCGACGACTATTACCGTATAACCCTCTTCAGCCAGCAGCGCTACTAAACTCTGCGCCTTTTTTACGAAGGGACAGGTCGCATCCACGATATTGAGCCCCTTGTCGCGGACTTTGTCGTACTCCTCGAGTTTTACCCCGTGAGAGCGTATAATGACCGTGCCGTTCTCTATTTCGTCGATAGAGCCCTTTGAGTAGATATCGGAGTCTTCGAGTTTCTTAACAGCCTGAGGGTTGTGGATTATCGGCCCGAGCGTGTGGATCGGCTCATCGGTACTGGAACGGCACTTCTCGGCCTCGTTTATCGCCCTCTTTACGCCGAAACAGAAACCGGACGACTTTGCTACATTTATCTTCATAACGGTTGCTCTCTTCTTTAAAGTCGAAAATACCATCTCCGACACTCTGCCTGCGTTTATCCTGTACGGTATATTTGCAAATAGATGCCAAGGCGTATCAGGTACTATACGGTACCGTCTTCTATAGCCAAAAGTATCTTCTCTACCACGCCGTCAATATCGAGTGCGCCGGTATCTACCTCTATTGCGTCGCGTGCTTTGACAAGCGGGGAGTCTGAACGGTTCGAGTCGAGAGAATCACGCGCACGCATGCTCTCGCTCACCTCTTTGCTCTCTAGGCTCTCTTTCTCTTTCTGCTCAGCATGGCGCCGAAACGCGCGCACCTCATGAGAGGCCGTCAGAAAGAACTTGAACCGGGTGTCGGGCAGAACAACGGTGCCTATGTCGCGCCCCTCCATCACTACCGCGCCGTTCTTCGCTAACTTACGCTGATACTCGACAAGAACTCTCCTCACCGGACTCTTCGACGAGGTAACAGAGGCCAGGGTACTCGCCTCTTCAGTACGTATCAGACCGGTATAGTCGGTTCCGTTCACGCTCACCGTACCGTCATCGAATTCTACACGCAGATCATCGCAGAACTCTTCGAGCTCTTCAATACTATCTATATCTATCTTAGCCCTGTTTGCAGCGAGCGCAACCGCACGGTACATAGCGCCGGTATCTATATAAGTCAGCCCGAACCGTGCGGCTATCTTTTTACTGACGGTGCTCTTGCCAACGCCGCTCGGTCCGTCTATGGCTATTACAAGACTTCTCTTTTTTATCTGCTTTTCCATTCAACCCGCCTTACCCTGAGCTTTTTACTTACGTATCTTTTCCAGTAGCTCGAAGAAACCCGGACATGAGACGTCTACGGCATCGGCCCCGTTTATTACAATACCTTCTTCGGACATAAGCCCGGCTACTGCCATTGCCATCGCTATCCGGTGATCGCCGTGGCTCTCTATGCTGCCGCCCCTGACACGCCTGCCCCCTGTGCCGTGGACTATTATGCCTTCGTCCTCCTCTTCGCATTTTACGCCTACGGCAGTCAAAGACTCTGCCATAATCGCTATGCGGTCGCTCTCTTTAACCCTCAGCTCTCCGGCGCCCATTATCTTTGTAGATCCGTTTGCAAAAGCGGCGGCAACGCAGAGTACAGGGAATTCGTCAATTGCCGGCAGCAGCTCTGTGGCGTTGATCTCGGTAGCGTTCAAAGAAGAGCTCCTAACCGTAACCTCGGCAACAGGCTCGCTCGACCGGTTCTCTTCCAGGCTGTTGACCTCTATACGGTTCGCACCCATCTTGGCAAGGATATTGAATATACCGGCCCTTGTCGGGTTTGTTCCGACATTCGGCAGCACCAGCTCCGAGTCCGGCACGATACTTCCGGCCACCATAAAAAAAGCCGCCGAAGAGGGATCACCCGGAATAGAAACGGAGCACGGGTTCAACCTCGAAACCTTCTTAAGGGTTACCGTAGTGCCTGCCTTGTCGAAACTGATATCGGCGCCAAAGAGCGAGAGCATCCGTTCGGTATGGTCGCGGCTCTTTGCAACCTCCTTTACGCTCGTCTCACCATCAGCATAGAGACCGGCCAGAAGAATAGCGGACTTAAGCTGCGCACTCGGCACCGGGGTCGGATAGAAACGCCCTTCGAGCTGAACGTCCTTGCCTACAATCGCCAGAGGCAGCAGGTTGGTCTCTTGCCTGCCCTGAATACGGGCGCCCATTAACCTTAAGGGCTCAACCACCCTGCCCATTGGGCGGGAGCGCAGAGACGAGTCTCCGGTAATGACTGAGAAGAAGTCTTGAGCCGAGAGAAGACCCAAGAGCAGGCGCGCGGTGGTGCCAGAGTTTCCGGCGTCTATTACAGAGTCCGGCTCACGAAGGCCCCGAAGCCCTTTGCCGTGAACCTTGATATCCGTTCCGTCCAGCTCAATATCTATGCCCATGGAACGGAAGGCGGCTATGGTGCTCAAGTTATCTTCGCCGGGAAGAAAGTTCGTAACCTCTGTTACGCCCTCTGCAATTGCGCCGAGCATGACCGCGCGGTGCGAAATAGATTTATCGCCCGGAATAGTAACCGTGCCGCGCAGGCCGGACTCCGCAGGCTCCACTACAAGTCTCTCCGGGGTCTTATTTCCTTTTAGAAGTTCCATTCAAGTCCTGTCTTGTTTTATACAGAAGTCTTTGTTCTGGAAAGAGTGCAATCAGTCGCCTTTTACGAGCGCATCCCTCTGGGACTTGGCCCTGTTAAACTGCTCTTTGACATGAGTGAGGTCTCTATTGGCTACAAAAGATTTTAGCGAGTCGAGCTCCTTTTGAAAGGCCTCTATCATCTCTACTATCGCCACTGCATTCATGTCGCAGATGTCGGCCCACATCTCGGGCGAGCTGGAGGCTATGCGAGTAAAATCCCTGAAACCGCCTGCGGAGTAGCTCAGCATATCGGTATCGGCCCCTCCCTCGCCCGCGCCCTTTCCTGCGCTTGCAACGGTATTTACAAGCGCGTAGGCGATAACGTGCGGCAAGTGGCTTACGGCCGAAAGTATGCGGTCGTGCTCTTTGGAGTCCATTACAACGACGTTGGAGCCGACTGAGCGCCACAGCTCCGTGACCGTTTGAAGCGCTTCGGACTCTGCGGAGTCCACAGGGTCGATAGAGCCCGTCGGGGTGATTATGGTATTGCGCCCCTTAAAGAGACCGACGAGGGCCGCCCCGGCCCCTGAGTTCTCGGTGCCGGCAACAGGGTGGGCAGGAACGAATGATACGCCGCGTGGAAGAAGCGGCAGCACCTCCTCTATCAGGCGTTCCTTTACGCTGCCGACATCGGTAATTATACAGCCGTCAGAAAGAAACGGAACCGCGTCCTTTATTACCGAAGCGACCTTCAGAACAGGTACCGCGACGATAACGAGATCCGCTCCGCAGACTCCTTCGGATATATCTTGCGTTATCGAGTCTACAATGCCGAGCTCGAGCGCTTTGTCGAGATTGGCCCTCGTGCGCCCGATACCGACAATCTTTTCGGCCAGACCAAGACTCTTCATATCAAGAGCGAGTGATCCGCCTATTAACCCCACGCCTATAAGGGCAACATGTTTAAAGTGAACAGTATTGGACATAATAGGAACCGGCAGTCTAAGCCGCTACATCTGAATAATGGCCGGGAACAATCTCCGGACACTCGACAGGTACGGCCCTGATGCGGTGGCTGAGAGAGAAAAAAAATGTCTCTATTTTTCTCTTCGGTTAGAGGTTAAGTACAAATAAATCACTAAAATTCGCTATACTTCTTCTAAATTCGCCTATCGAATTACACACGAAACAACCCAAAAGAGGCTCAGCAACTTCTAAAGGGTTCTGTCTATCGACTCGGCAACGCGGCGGAGTTCATCCATCAGCACCGAGAACTTCGACGGCTTCAACGACTGGGCACCGTCGCAAAGGGCATTCTCAGGGTCGGTATGAACCTCTATCATAAGCCCGTCTGCGCCTACCGCGATAGCGGCCTTGGCAAGCGGGGCAACAAGGTCCCAGCGGCCTGCGGCGTGGCTAGGGTCTACGAAGATCGGCAAATGTGTCTCCTCTTTGAGTACCGGAATTGCGCTCAAGTCGAGCGTATTGCGCGTTGCGGTCTCGTACGTCCTGATACCCCTCTCGCAGAGTATTATCTGCGAGTTACCCTGAGAGGCGATATACTCCGCGCTCATGAGCAGCTCTTTAATAGTCGAGGAGAGACCGCGCTTCAAGAGCACCGGTTTCTTTGTCCGGCCAACATCTTTCAAGAGCCTGAAGTTCTGCATGTTGCGCGCGCCTATCTGGAGTATGTCGACATATTCGCACATGAGGTCGAGGTCGCGCGGGTCCATAAGTTCGCTTATGATCGGCAGCCCGGTCTCCTTTTTCGCCTCCCTCAGGTACTTGAGCCCTTGCTCACCCAGGCCCTGAAAATCGTACGGAGAGGTACGCGGCTTGAATGCCCCGCCGCGCAGAATGGATGCCCCGCCTGTCTTTACCTCTTTGGCGGCGCTTGTAAGCGAATCCTGGTTCTCAACGCTGCACGGCCCGGCAATTACCTGCACCCTGGTATCCCCGATCTTTAAACCGTTAACCTCCACTACCGTATCCTCGCTCCTGAACTCACGGCTGACCAGCTTGTACGGCTTGAGAATCGGCATAACTTTCTCAACACCAGGCATCGCCTGGAGCGGAATCGCAGCTATCAGGGCTTCATCCCCGATAGCGCCGATTATCGTCCGCTCTTTTCCCTTGGAGATATGTACGGCAAGGCCGGCACCCTTGATCTTCTCAACAACATGGTTGACGACCTCTTCGGACGCGCCTTTTTTAATAACTATAATCATGCTCAATCCCCCTTTGGAAGAGTTTTCGTTCATTATAAATTACCGCCTATTAAGAACCCCACAGTGCAGATCAGCGCACCACTTTCTTCAACGCCGCAATAAAGCGTGTGTTCTCTTCAGGCAATCCGATAGTAACACGTATGTACTCATCGAGCCCGTAACTCGCCATCGGCCTGACTATAACACCGGCCTTGAGCAGCTCGGAATAAACCTTTTTTCCGTCACCTACTTTAATCATAAAAAAATTGGCCTCCGAAGGTACGGACTCCAGGCCCAACTCATTAAGCTCACCCAACAGGTACTCATACCCTTCGATGTTATTCGCTATGCTCGATCTCAAGTGCTCGTCGTCCTCTAAAGCGCCGAGCGCTGCGGCCTGCGCGAGCCCGTTCACGTTAAAAGGCTGACGGACCCTGTCCATATAACCGACAAGCTCTGGGTTTGTTATGCCATACCCGACCCGAAGACCTGCAAGTCCGTATATCTTCGAGAACGTTCTTAAGACCACTACCGGAGCGCCGTTAAATACGTACTCAAGGCTCGACGGGTAGTCCGGGCTGCCGACGTACTCACAGTACGCCTCGTCCATAACGACTATTACGTTGTCCGGCACTTTTTTCATGAAAGAGGCAAAGGCCTCTTTACCGACAATAGTTCCGGTCGGGTTGTTCGGATTTGCGATAAAGACGATTCGCGTCTTATCCGTAATCGCCTCTGCCATGGCGTCGAGGTCATGGCGAAACTCGCTGTCGAGCGGAACCGGAACCGCGACCGCTCCCGCGGCCTGCGAGATTATAGGATAGACCGCAAAAGAGGGTTCGCCCATAACTATCTCGGAGCCCGGCACGCAGAAGGTCCTGAAGAGCAATTCGATTATCTCGTTCGAGCCGTTGCCGAATATTAGAGCCTCTGGCGGAACAGAGAGCCGCTTTGAGAGCTTCTCTTTAAGATAGTAGTTCGAGCCGTCAGGATACCTGTGAAGTGACATAAAGGCATCCTCTATGGCAACAACCGCCTTCCTGGAAGGCCCGAGCGGGTTCTCGTTAGAGGCGAGCTTTATAGAGCCGGTTATGCCGAGTTCGCGCTCAAGCTCCTCTATCGGTTTGCCCGGAGGGTACGGCACCAGTGACGCTATCGCCTCGGTTACCGCTATCTTCGATTTTAACGGTCTTACCTCCCGCACGCCAGGGGCACCCGTAGTAACCGTCTCAGCTCCGTCCATTTTTACCATATTCATCTTCAGGCATATCCGTCTTCATCATCAAAAAAAACTCGTTTATCTGTAATATAAAAGCTAAAGTATAAGATTCAAATAAGAGACCGCACGGCATAGCCGTGTAAAAAACAGTTCAAGCTATCCGTGTGCAAGTCCCTGTTACAGGCCATAAAACTAACCCTGACACAAGCCAACAATAGTAGCCCCTTACTTGACCGACTTCGGGTAGGAGCCGAGCGCCTTCAAGAAGGAACAGACGGGAGCAAGTTCCTCGACCGCCATCTTCACATTCTCGTCAGAGATATGACCATCAAGATCGACGAAGAAGAGATACTCCCACGCCTTGGTCTTGGTAGGCCTCGATTCTATCTTCGTAAGATTCAATCCCCTGTCGGCAAAAGGGCGGAGCATCTTGTAGAGCGCGCCCGGAGAGTCCTTTATGGCAAAGACTAACGAGGTCTTGTCGTTACCGGTAACCGGGCTCTCTATGCGGCTGATAATAAGAAAACGCGTATAGTTGCTCTGCGTATCCTCTACACCCTGCTCTATCACGCGCAGGTTATAGAGGTTTGCAGCAGCCGCACTCGCCACTGCGGCAACAGCCGTATCATCAACAGCCATCTGCGCGGCGAGCGCAGTGGACGAAACGTCGTGCAGTACGGCATCCGGTAAGTTATTCTTAAGCCAGCCCTTGCACTGCGCCAACGGGTTCGGGTGCGAACAGACCTTCTTTATATCTTCCGTTTTACCCGACTTGTTCATCAGGCAGAGCGAGACCTCGAGCATTATCTCGGCTGAAATTTTCAACTCGCTCTTGACGAACATATCGAGCGTATGGGTAACAACCCCTTCGGTGGAGTTCTCTATAGGAACAACTCCAAAGTCAGCACGCCCCTTCTCGACATCTTCAAAGACCTCGGCGATATTTCTCTTCGGCACGAACTGGCCCGAAAGACCGAAGTGCTGCAAAGAGGCCTGGTGCGTAAATGTCGCAACAGGGCCGAGAAATGCGATCTTGAGCGGCTTCTCAAGCGACAGCGAAGCGCTCATAATCTCTCTGAAGACATTCTTAATCGCCGAATTCGGAAACGGCCCTGAATTGTTCGACTCCAGGCGCTCGAAGATCTTTCGCTCCCTGTCGGGCCTGTAGTACGGCAGGTTATCTTTTGCCTTGAGCCTGCCTATCTCAAGAACGTAACCGGTTCGCTCGTTCAAGAGTTTTAGTATCTCAAGATCGACATCATCAATCTTTTTTCGCATATCGTCAAGCATTCAGACATGGTAAAATATTTGGGCGGGAAAATCAATAAATATTTAATTTTGCAGGGATTAAAGAATAGAGGGTGAGTATATAGACGAAGAGATAACGGCACGCGGCAGACAAAGAATGACAGAAGCGACCCGGAGGCCATTTAAGGGCCAGAAGCGGAGTACTTGCATGGAAGAGAGCTGGAACAGACAGGAAAGCGCTTACTTGCCTTCGACGAAAGCGCCGATGTTTCTGAACTTTTCATACCTGGCGTCAAGCAGCTCTTCTGTGGAGAGGGTCTTCAGTTTCTTTAACGTAGCAACGAGTTCGGCCTTGAGGTTCTTAAATGCTACCTGAGGCGCCCTGTGCGCTCCTCCGACCGGCTCTTTTACAATCTTGTCTATCACGCCCATCCGTTTCAGCTCTTCGGCGTTTATCCTGAGCGCTTTGGCTGCCATATCGGCCTTGGTGCCGTCCTTCCAGAGAATCGCGGCGCATCCTTCGGGAGAGATTACCGAGTAGGTGGAGAACTGCATCATGAGCACCCTGTCTGCCACGCCTATGGCAAGCGCTCCTCCGCTGCCCCCCTCACCTATCACGGTGGCAATCAAGGGGACCTTGAGCGTGCTCATCCTCATCAGGCTCGCGGCTATCGCCTCGCTCTGGCCTCTCTCCTCGGCGCCGACTCCCGGGTATGCGCCCGGGGTATCTATGAAGGTAAGTACCGGTTTGCCGAAACGCTCGGCCAGCTCCATCAACCGTACAGCCTTCCTGTACCCTTCCGGGTTAGGCATGCCCCAGTTTCTGTAGCCCATCTCTTTGGCTTTACGCCCCTTCTGCTGTCCGATAACGACGACCGACTCGCCGTTGATGGTTGCAAGGCCGCCTACCAGAGCCTTATCGTCCTTAAAGCACCTGTCGCCGTGCAGTTCAACGAAATCGTCGAAGATATGGCGGACATAATCGAGCGTATAGGGGCGTGCAGGATGGCGGGCAACCTTGGTTACCTGCCACGGAGTCAGTTTCGAGTAGAGGTCTTTTAGTACGGTGTTGGCCTTCTTTTCGAGTTTTACGAGCTCGGACTTGTGCGCATCGGGCTCATCCGTCGGATACGCCTTCAGTTCCTCTATCTTCTTCTCCAGATCGACCACGGGTTTCTCAAAATCGAGCCAGTGCCTATTTATCATTTTCGCTCCACTCTCTCTTATAACTCAGACGACCTATACCTCAGAGAACCTTTACGGTAGTACCGGTCGAAAAGCTTTCAATTCTACTCAAACACTCCGCATGAGTCGTTACCCTGATCTTCTCCGACATGCTCATCTTTACAACCCTGTCGTCAGGATAGATGACGTGAAGGAAGACCGGGCTTCTGCCGGGATTCTCCTCCAATATACCTTTTAACTCCACAAGGCGTGCCTTGTCAAGCGGGGCGGAATCGACATAGACATGGACGCTGCGCGGTTTTATCTTCTTTTCCAGCTTTTCGGCCTCTTCCAACGGCACCATATCCGTCGCTATCAACTTAACCTCGCGCTCGTCCTTATCGGTCCTGCCTACCACCATAACGGGCCTGTCACCCGAAATCAGTTCCGAGACCTTTGCATAGAGATCGGAGAATACGACCACTTCGACATTACCCGAAAGACCGTCGAGAGTTACGAACGCCATGCGGTCGCCCTTTTTGGTCGTTATTTCTTTTGAGGTCGATATTACGCCGCCAACAGCAACCGTTGCCTCGTGATCGAACTCCATCAAATCCTCTACCGCACACGTTGCATAAGTCTTTAAAGATTCTATGTGCGACTGTAGCGGATGCGACGAGAAATAAAAACCTAAAGTCTCCTTCTCAGCCGAGAGCAGTTCGGACTCTGCCCACTCGGCAGTTGCGCTGGCGCTGGCGTATGAGAACTCCTTTACCGCCGCTCCCGCGCCACCCGTCTTCGCTGTGTCGCCCGGGCCGAGCATATCGAAAATCGAACCCTGCCC
>JAJCZH010000014.1 GCA_029262515.1 Deltaproteobacteria bacterium
ACGTGCGGCTTATTCCTTTCAAACTTTTCCTTACTCATCTTCTCCTCCGAATCGATCTTAGTAGTTTACTACTCAATTATCGTATAAGACTAAAAATCATTATCAAAAAAATCACTGTCGCAAGCGGTACGCATCTTAACCGCCTCTTGAAGCCAACAAATACTGCTAAATCCAACATATACTGCCATAACGTACGCTCAGGTGCCCGAGTAAAATTTATGGAGCCCATGTCCGGGATTGAACCGGAGACCTCTTCCTTACCAAGGAAGTGCTCTACCAACTGAGCTACATGGGCAACATACCTGCTAGACTTGGCTCAAGTCTGGAGCGGGTGATGGGGATCGAACCCACATGGCCAGCTTGGAAGGCTGGTGTTCTGCCATTGAACTACACCCGCCGCGAAAATTGTGTGAGGCAAAAAGCAGAGTGTGCAAAGCAAAACAGAGACACGTAGAAAAGTGGTGGAGAGAGGAGGATTCGAACCTCCGTAGGCTGAGCCAGCAGAGTTACAGTCTGCCCCCTTTGGCCACTCGGGTACCTCTCCAACAATCCTGCTTTAGCTTTATAATACCTCTACAAAAGAGTATATCCGGCTCTACCCGACTGGTTTACGGCTATCGGCAGCACCTGTTCCGCACTCCGACCAGAAGAGAAAAAAACCGGCCCTCTAATTTTATATATAATTACGGTAAGTAGGTGACAATAAGAATTCCTAAAGAAGACACCGTCCGACCAACCCGCTTCATAACAATCGGGGCTGATACCTCGTTACCCCACAACCACAGAGTATCCCATAACCATAATGGCCCGAGTACCTGTCGATAAAAACCGTACAACAAAAGAGACAGAACACCCAAAAACCCCTGAAAACAAAAAGAAATAGATGGAGCTGGCGATGGGATTTGAACCCGCAACCTGCTCATTACAAATGAGCTGCTCTACCGTTGAGCTACGCCAGCGCTAAGTAGGTCATCCAAAAAATATATAATCAGGCGTACTACTCCTGCTGCAGACGAGCTGCTGAAACATTACTTATAAAACATAAGCTACGGGCTTGTCAAGGTTTTTTTCATAATTTCAACAGCAGGAAATTACCGCACAATCCAGCGGCACGACCAGTGACACGGAAGAAACAGCGGGGTAACGGAACAAGGTTACAATCTGCTCGCCTCAAGCGTCGGAAGCGAGCAGATACGCCTCAATAAAGGTATCGATACTGCCATCAAGCACGGCATCCACATTACCGGACTCAACCGAGGTTCTGTGGTCCTTAACCATGCGGTAAGGCTGGAGCACATAAGAACGGATCTGGGAGCCCCATGCTATATCACGCTTCTCTTTGTGATATACCTGCATCTCCTCCTCCTTCTCCTTCAGCATCAGGTCATAGAGGCGCGACTTTAAGAGCTTCATTGCGGTGGCCTTGTTCTTATGCTGGCTCCTCTCGTTCTGGCACTGCACGACTATTCCGGAAGGATTGTGTGTTATCCGTATCGCTGAATCCGTCTTGTTGATATGCTGGCCTCCGGCGCCGCTTGCACGGTAGGTATCTATACGAAGATCGGCCTCATTTATATCGACCTCGATGTCGTCATCGACTTCAGGATAGACAAAGACAGATGCAAAGGAGGTATGGCGCCTCTTCTGGGCATCGAAAGGAGAGATACGAACAAGACGATGCACCCCCATTTCAGCCTTTAAGTAACCGTAGGCAAAAGGGCCGGACATGGTTACGGTGGCGCTCTTCATGCCGGCCTCCTCTCCGGCAGTGTAATCGAGCACCTCGGTAACGTACTCGCGCCTCTCGGCCCAGCGCATATACATCCTGAAGAGCATGCCGGCCCAGTCCTGAGCCTCGGTACCACCGGCCCCCGCATTTATTGAGATTATCGCGTTGCTGTCGTCGTTTTCTCCGCCGAGCATCCTCTGGACTTCGGCTTCCCGTATAGCTTTAACCGCTTCGGCAAGTTTGGTCTCAGCCTCGGCGGCAGCTTCACCCGAAGATTCAGGATCAGAATCTTCGGAAGCAAGTTCTAGCATTACACCCGACTCTTCGAGCAGTTCGCCTATCTTGTCGAGCAGGTTGAGCCGCGACGCAAGGTACGCCTTGCGCTTCATCAGCTTCTGTGCCGCCTCCTGATCCGCCCAGAGTCCGGGGTCGGAGCTACGCTCTTCTATCTCACCCATCTCCTTTAGACTTGCCGTCTGGTCAAAGAAAGCTCCGCAGTTCATCAAACCGGCCGGTTGCCTCTTTTAATGCAGCCTTTGTCTCGTCGAACATTTCTAAAACCTCCGTCTTATCATCATGCTAATTATTAGGTAGAGCAGCGTTGAGAGCAATAAACCGACAGATAGATAGGCCAGAAGATCCGGGTGCCTTGTATAAAAGCTCAACCGGCCCTCCTTAATAGCCACATCATGTACCAGCAATTCCTCTTCAAAAAGCTGGCTCTTGGCAACGACCCTGCCGACAGGATCTACTACGGCGCTTATACCCGTATTTGCCGAACGTACCAAAAATATCCTGTTCTCAACTGCCCTGAAAAGGGCCATTTCAAAGTGCTGGTACGGAGCTGAACTGCGGCCAAACCATGCGTCGTTGGTTAAGTTGACCAGAAGCCCTGCGCCCGCTTCGACCGTTACGGCAGAGAGAGTCGGAAATATCACCTCATAGCAAATAACAAGACCGAGAGGAGTCTCTTCAAAAGGTATCGGCGTAGATCCAGGGCCGCTTGAAAAGTCCCCGACTCCGACGGTAAGTTTCTTTATAAAAGGAAAGAAGCGTTTTAAGGGTACGTACTCGCCGTACGGCACAAGATGCACCTTATCGTACCTTCCCGCAATCGAGCCGCCGTTCGTCACACCCCCTTCGAGACTCTGCTCGCCTCTTTCAGGTCTGGAAGGCGCAAAGAGATAAGCGCTGTTCAGGTACTCAACGTCCTTGGTGTCGGGATTATAATCGTAGGAAGGCGCTCCGGTCAAGACAAAGAGCTCGGCGTTATCGACAATTTCGATAATTCTATCCTGTTTAGGGTTCTGTTCACCGAGATAAAAAGGTACCGCAGTCTCGGGCCACACCACCAGCCGTGCACCCTGTTGCTGCGCCTTTCGGCTCAGGCGGCTATAAATATCGAGTGTACGCTGCCGGTACGACTCACCCCACTTCAACGCCTGACCTATGTTGCCCTGAGCCACTCCGACCCTGAGGCTCTTCCACTCGGAAACCTCCCCGTCTATCTGCCCTATCCTGAAAGTGCCGTATACGAGCGCACCGGAGATTATGAACAACACAATAACCAGACCGCCGATAGCCGGTAAAGTGCCTGACGCGCCTTGCCTGTTACGGGAAACAAAACCGCGCAAGAACATAAAGAGGGCTGCATTAAATGCAATAATCACATACGACACCCCCCACACGCCGGTTATATCAACTATCTGTATCAGCAGTATGTTTGGAGTCTGCGTATAACCGAGCAACGTCCACGGAAAACCGGTTAGCAGAGTGCCCCTTAGGAACTCCGTAGCAACCCATAGTCCAGGAGCAACAACTAAAGAGAAGAGAACGATTAAAAGGGTGCGCACCGGGCGAAATGAACCGGGGTTTAAGAAGGGACAAGAACCGGTACTTTCACCTGGAGAGCTTACAACAGACGGCACCCTTAGCAGCACTGCCTTAAAGAGTATGGAAAAAAAAGCCGGGTAGAGCGCAAGGTAGGCACAAAGGGCGAGCATGATAGGAACGCTCAGAAAAATCGGCACACCGCCGTAATGGTACATCGAGTTTACGACCCAGTAGATGGTGCCGAGAAAGTAGACGAACCCTGCAGCAAAACCGGTTATAAAGAGGGCATTGAGACGCCCTTCGCGCGCACCACTTTCCTCACCGGCTGAGTGACCGTCTATGGCAAAAAAGAGCGGCAGAAATGCTACCCACCCGAGCCACCACAAGCCAACCGGCGCCGTAGCGAGCACCAGGAGCAAACCCGTAAGAGCACCTGCAAGAGTCCTCTTAATCATTGTACCGCGTATTGATAGACGTAAAATATACCAGACGTAAGGCCCACTCCGAGCAGCGCTCCAAAAAAGACCTCCAAACGCGTATGTATGCCGCCTTCGAGGCGCGAATGACTTACCATGACCCCCATGATTACCGCAAGTATCGCCACAAGCGGATTGAGAGTCAGCAGCGTTATCGAAGTTGCCAGAGAGAAGGCCACGGCAGCGTGTCCGCTCGGCATCCCGCCATGCAAGGGAGTGCCCTTGCCAATACTGGTCTTGGCAACAACAACCGCTATAAGAACCAGAAGCAGCGATATGATGGCGATATGTCCCGAAAACATGCTTGCCTCTCTCAACGCCAGCCCGAACGGGCCGTAAAGGTACTTGGAAAAAATCATGTATGCCATTATAGCGGCGCCTATTGCCGCAATCAACACCGCTCCGGCAGCTACGTCCTTTGCATTTTTTGCTATAATATGGTGACGGTCCTCGATCAGGTTGACTACCTCCTCAACAGCGGTATTGAGAAGCTCTGCAAGTAATAACAGTATGACGGAAAAGAGAAAGAGTACGAACTCTACTATAGGCAGCTTCAGTATCAGAGACAATAGAAGCACCACCACGGCGATCAGGAAGTGAAGTTTTACATGCTTTTGGGTCTTGAAGGAGTAGAGCACCCCTTCTATGGCACAGTTGAGTCCGCCGAGCCAACCCGTAGGTTTAACTATCTCGTCCCGTTTTGACACCTCTGTTTCGACTCCATTAATAACTCATCTTAACCGACCGGTACCCCGGAAACTCGAAGAACGACAGCCTGTTTCCAGAGAGCGTAACCGGCACGGGAAATACCTTGAAAGTAACTGCCGATTCCGGTCAACCTGCCTGCCGGTTTAATTACCTACAAATTCGCTTATCCAAAAAAGACTCCGGATACAGTTCAGAAAAGCCCCTTGACTTCGAGAGCTCTCATAAGCTCTTCCTCTTTAGACTTCATCTTCGCGGCCTGCCGCCCGCCGTTCACATGGTCGTAACCGAGCAGGTGCAGCAGACCGTGAACGATAAGCCTTGCAAGTTCGGTCCCAAAGGTCACATTGTAAGCAACTGATTGCGCCTCGGCTCTCTCCACAGAGATGGCTATATCACCAAGCAGCACTGGATCGTCTTGAGAAAAACTGAGCACATCCGTTGGCCGATCCTTACCTCTATAAGTGGAGTTAAGCTCTTGCATCACTCCATCATCGGTCAACAATACCGAGATCTCGGCGTTGGGATCGACTTCAAGACTGCCGAGCGTAGCAAGAGCGCCTGATAGTAGCGTACGTGCCATGGGTTTTATACCCTTTCGCCCAAGCGCAGCGCCCTCGGCAGACAGGAGTAGCCGCCGACTCATTAAGAACCGCCACCGGCACTCTTTGCAGAGGCCTTCTTCTTCTCAGCAAGCTCAAAGGCGCGTATCACCTCCAGCACCAACGGATGCCTGACAACGTCGATCTCGGAAAACTCGACCACCTCGATACCCGCAACTCCTTTCAGAATCCTGTTCGACTCAACAAGCCCCGAGGTCTTTGCCTCAGGCAGGTCTATCTGAGTTATATCTCCGGTAATCACCGCCTTTGAACCGAAACCGAGGCGTGTGAGAAACATTTTCATCTGTTCAATTGTGGTATTCTGTGCTTCATCTAAAATAATAAAAGAGTTGTTCAGCGTACGCCCTCTCATGAACGCAAGAGGCGCAACTTCTATAATACCCCTCTCTAGAAGCATCTCCACGCGGTCGTACTCTATCATATCGTGCAGCGCATCATAAAGTGGCCGGAGATACGGGTCAACCTTTGCAGCCAGATCACCGGGTAGAAAACCGAGCTTTTCACCAGCCTCTATTGCCGGGCGTGTCAGGATTATCCGCTCGACCTTCTTCGACGTAAAGGCCGCTAAAGCCATTGCCATAGCAAGGTAGGTTTTCCCGGTTCCGGCAGGGCCTACGCCAAAAACGATATCGTGCCCCCTGATAGCGTCGATGTAAAGCTTTTGAGCAACAGACTTTGGCGCTATCGCCTTCTTTTTAAAAGAGACGAAAGCTGTATCAAGAAAGATATCCGAGAGGTTTACCTTTCTATCTACCTTGAGCATTCTTATGGCATAACCGATATCGGGCTGGGTGAGCCGAAACCCCTTTCGTATGAGTGAGTAGAGTTCATCAAGAAGACGCTCTGCAGTCTCTATAGCTCGCTTGCCGCCCCCTATATTTACAATAGAACCACGAGTGTCAACCTCCACACCGAGTCCCTTCTCTATCTGCCTGATATTTACTCCACCCTCACCGAAAAGACGCATGGCAAGCGTATTATCATCAAAGGTCAACTGCTTTCTAACTTTTGGTCGCTTTTCCAATTCGATTGTAAGACCCCGGAATTCTTGAGTATAATTAATCTATAGTAGCCGGATAAAAATAAGAGGCCAGTAACGACAACTCTTCTAAGCCGCTTAATGGTTTAATAAAACAGTACCATAGAGCACATAGATTTACAATTGCGGCTTTGCCCACATATCTACTTATAGTACCAACAAAAAAAGCCCCTAAGGGGGCTTTTTTGCTGGACCGGCATACATCTATTTGATTATTACTATACAGGCTCTTGTATATTATCTCAGATGATGCCTGTCCTTATAAAAACTGAATTCTATAATGTTGCAGCCTTCTGAACAAAATCGCACCTAACACCGGTCATATCATCATCTGAGGCATAATCTATGTACTCCCAGCTAGACGGCCTGCTAAGTATCTTTTTAACTAACTTTACATTGAGCGCATGGCCTGATCTATTAGCAATCAAATAACCCGCTACCGGTGTGCCAATAAGCGATATATCACCTATCATATCAAGCACCTTATGCCTTACAAACTCATCTGGATACCTGAGCCCTCCTTCATTAAGAACTTCAGTCTCTCCAATGACGATGGCATTATTGAGTGAACCGCCCTTGGCCAACCCGTTCGCCCTGAGCATCTCGACATCTCTTAAAAAACCGAAGGTGCGTGCGCTTGCTATCTCTTCCTTAAAGAGGTCACAAGAGAGCATAGAGCGATAAGTCTGCTTAGACAGTATCGGGTGCGAGAAATCAATGGAGTAGTCTACCTCTAGGCCTTTTCCGGTTGCAGGTAACAACAGCAGATGCTTATCCCCGTCGGTGACCTTTATCGGCTCCTTTATAACCAGATACTTACGCGGGCTATAAAGCTCAACCACGCCTGCACCTTCTAGCATAATAACGAGTAGCTCAGCGCTACCATCTAGTGCCGGCAACTCAGGACCGTCAAGCTCGACAACAGCATTATCTATTCCGAGACCATAAAAGGCCGCAAGTATATGCTCAACCGTACCGACCTTGACACCGTTACTACCTAGTGAAGTAGCGTAATTGGTCGCCACGACATTCGAGACAGACGCTTTTATAGCCGGCGTACCAGGCATGTCAGTTCTAACGAATTGAATACCAGTGTCATCAACTGCCGGAAGAATACGGACATTGACATTGCTGCCTGAGTGAAGACCGACACCTGCGAAACTTACTATATTTTTTATACTTTTCTGAATCATAACAACTTACTAATAGAGCAAAAAACATGCCAAGCAAATAAAAGAATTATAAAACAAGGTGTTATCTACACACGACAACAATAAACACTGTCTCATAAAAACCACACAGACGCTACTTGTCTCTTTTTTACAACACTTTGTGCAGTCTTGTAGAGTAATTGCATAAATGTCAATAGTGCAGGACCGTTCTCTATCGAAGCAAATATTCTGATATTAATAAGATTATTAGAAAGTTGAATGTTCCTAAAATACAAACCTACAAAAAATACCAACAGGTAGGGTGCACAAAACAAATGAACTCAAGTAACTACCCTGAGCGTAGAGAAGCAGTTGCCTTCTCTACCGTACGCCCACCAAAATAAAAGACTATTACAGTTTGGATAATATCTTTATGAATCTCGGACAAAACCATCTGCTCGAAGCCGAAATATGGTGCAAGAACTGTCCATGCAAATAACCCAAGGATGAGGAATGACCAGACAGGGCGGTGCGTAACCGTAAGTACTTTTGCCCAGCCTGGAGCCCCGATAGCCTCGTCGGAAGCGAGCTTGCGAGCGCCCTGAACATCGGCTATGGCGGTTTTATACTCTTCCATAGATAGACGACGAGCTTCGAGTTTCAAATTCTCACGCTCCTCTTCGCTCATAGATTCAGGCAGAAATTTACCAACAAGGCGATTAACAACATTGCCTACTGTGCTCTGAATAATATCTCCGACTACCGGTGTCATAACTCTAGCTCCTTCCATCTAGCCTCAAACGTGGAAACCGCAGCCTCAACATTTCCAGACTTATGGCTTGCCAATATATTCATCAAGCCGTTTCTAACCACATGAGATAAGTGCAAGCGTATCGGATCAGGCAATTGCCTGATCTGTTCCTCAACCTCAAATGCGTCGTATAATGTCATACTATACCGTCACCAGATTTAAGGTAAACGAACCCACATCGGCAGTACGCCTCCTAAATTCTCCAAAGCCTTTACGACTAGAGAGCACTGCAGCTTTGTCACCAAGGTACTCGAACTGCTCGCCAACGATAATACAACCTTCTGTATCGTCTTCTGTGTTACCGGTATGAAAGAGGATGTGCGTGCGTCCCGGCACATCCTTTATTTCAAACGTATTACCAAAACGAGGTGACTCGACACGTTTACACTCATAAATGCCATCTGGAATACACGACACGTTGCGCTTGTTATTGAGCCACGGGTTTTCGATTGTAAGGGCAAAGGCAACGCCCATATCTATTAAGACCCCGAAAGTACCGTCTGAGTTTGATGCTACGCGCTTGAGAATCATAATGCCTCTCAGTTTAATGTTAAGTGGCTTACTATCGCTTTTACCCAAAGGTACAGGTCCTTTAGCATCCATGTCAGGGCAAGGCCAAAAACAATAAAAAGAAGCTTGACCCCATTCTTCTTTGTCTGAAGGAACGATTTAACCGCCCGCTGCTCCTCTGGTGAAAGGGAACAACAGGCGTGTTGATTGCGGCTCTCAAACTCATCAACTGACCTGCCCCCCAATAACTGGTCCATGTTTTATGTTAAAATCATGGACCTAATGAAGGGGGTAAACTATGAGCAGGAAGCGCTTTACAGCAGAAGATATTATCAACAAGCTACGTGAGGCCGAGATCTTTCTTGGGCAAGGCCTTTCTGTTGAGGAGATGCTTCGTAAGATCGAGGTATCGGGACAGACCTACTACCGCTGGCGCAAGGAGTACGGCGGCATGAGAGTAGACCAGGCCCGTAAGCTTAAGGATGTAGAGAAAGAGAACGCAAGGCTCAAGAAGCTGGTTGCAGATCTTAGCCTCGATAATGCCATACTTAAGGAGGCCTCCAAGGGAAACTACTGAGCCCGGCAAAACGCCGCCGGGCGGTAACACATGTCTGTAATGAGCTTATTGTCTCAGAGCATCGTGCCTGCATGGTCTTGGATCAGCACCGCTCGACCCAAAGGTACGTTATCCGTATAAGCGAGTATGAGGCAAGACTTACGTCCAGGATTGTGAAGCTTGCATGCCAATATGGACGTTATGGCTATAGACGGATAACTGGACTCCTGAAGCAAGAAGGCTGGAAGATCAACCACAAGAGAGTCGAGCGTATATGGCGTAGAGAAGGCCTTAGGGTGCCTCAGAAGCAACCTAAACGCAGGCGGCTCTGGTTTAACGAAGGCTCTCTAATAAGACTAAGGCCTCAGAGAAAGGATCATGTTTGGAGCTACGACTTTGTCTTTGACCGTACGAGCGATGGTCGTTCCATCAAGATGTTGAACATAATAGATGAGTACACCAGGGAGTGCTTGGCTATCAAGGTTGGAAGACAACTACGGAGCCAGGACGTACTTGAATGCCTTGGCGATCTCTTTGTCAGGCGTGGTATCCCTGATCACATAAGATCTGACAACGGTGCTGAGTTTACGGCTCATGCAGTTAGAAAGTGGCTGAAGCGGCTTGGTATTAAAACTCTTTATATAGAGCCTGGCAGCCCCTGGGAGAATGGATACATCGAATCCTTCAACGGTAAACTCAGAGATGAACTACTTAACGGAGAGGTGCTGGATACACTGCTTGAAGCAAGAGTATTGACTGAGAGATGGAGGCAGGAGTACAATCAGGTCAGGCCACATAGCTCTCTTGGATATCGACCACCGGCACCGGAGACTATCTTGCCACAGCAGGTCATAAATGGATAGAAATTCACTTTAGAAGTTGACCGACAAATAGGGGCAGGTCATACCCGCCCTCATATTCGCATACTCATCCAACACACCACCATCCCAAGCGACACCTTCAATCCGTTGCGGCTTGTCGAGCCCAACCACCCATACCTCACTAGAAAAAATTGTCGTTATACATAACTCGGTCTCATAAATGCGCCTGACCCACTCAGAAGGGATAAGAGCCTTCAAGTCTTTCCAGAATATCCTTTTTGCCTGATCCCTCGTAGGCGCAGCTGCAAAGTACCTAGGATCTGCAAAACCCGTGTCTCTTGGTATTGCAACTACCAAACGCCGCTTTGCAAGCTCGGTTTTACCACTTCTTCTTCCTGCAGGTACCACACAGAAGCGCTTATTCGCTTTCCAAAGACGGTTCTGGGTCTGATGAAACCGTAAGGAAGTCCATCTCGCTGATAATCCGTTCACTATCTATTCTCTCTCCACAACTACCTGTTGACAAGGAATCAAACATTCCCCAAGCTAGCTTTTCTCCCTTAACCACGCTACTAAGAACCTCACCAGCAGCCTTGGCAACCTTCAATTCCTCTAACCCCTGTTTTAAATCTTCACTGTTCAAACCTTTTATTAGCCGCTTCTTCACTCCACTCCACAAGACTCTATGTCCAGCACTTACATCACCTGACTCAACAATGCCACCGTGCTGACAAAGTACCTCATGATCAGTTATGATCTCCTCATACCTGAACCTCTTCCACCCTTCTCTACTTGCTCTCTTATTTATGGTTGACGTATGACATTCATATTTTTTTGCCAACTCTTTAACACTGCATGCTGTTCCCGTATACTCTGATTTAAGACTACACCAGTTAATTGCCACTCTAAAACCTCAACACCCATAACTGCTCCACCTTCATACAATGGTTACTTTCCATATCCAAGACAGATCATTACACGCCGTCCAACCCAACATGATCAGTACATTTCTTTAATGGATATAGACTTAAAAACTCCTTATTGCACACAAGACACACTTCAGGCTCCCTCAAGAGCACCCTTTTACTGCTCCACCGTAAGTACCTGCCTGTCAGGTTCAAAGTGTCATCTGAGTCAAAATAATTAATAATATTACCCACAAAAATCACCTCCTATCTTGCGTTCTACCCTATGGTGTTTTTTTTCTACCCCTAATCTTCTAAATTATTGTTACTATTGAACAAAAAGTATCAAATTATTCTACCCCTTGCTCGTAAGAGGCATATTTTTTATTAAATTCAAATAACTACCACACAAAAGCACAGCCGCTAAAGCTCACCCTATTAAATATACAAAAAAAGGGCCGCCCATATTTGGGCGGCCCTCAAAAAGCAGTAGTATCATTCATTTGTTTTACTTACACCGTTAAAACCAAGACAATCGATTCATACCTACAAAAATTCACTAATCCTGTGTTAGCCAACTATAACCATTCACATTATCATCACTCAAGTACCTTTCAAACATACTATCCAAGCCATCCCTGTATCCATATATCCTGAATTGCTCAAGCATGTCTCCCATAGACTGGTACTGCCTTATAGTCTTATACTCTAAACGATCAATACCAGCCGATCTTTCTGGAATTTGCACCTCAATAGAGCGCCTCCTCTTCCTGTGCCCTTGCAATCGCGACTTTCTCTTCTGCCCTGTAGAGTATTTCATAAGTCCTCCCAAGTGATATTCTGTGGCTTTTAGCAATAACCTTCATATGTGCCCTCCAGTAATGGTACTCAGTAAAAATAGCACGCTCTCTGGTACTAAGTTCAGCTAATGGCCAAAGTAATTCCCTTAAGTCCTCCCCGCTTGCAGCAAGCCCTTCATAAAATGCCTCTGTATTTACTTTCAACTTCATTATGTAATCTTGCCTTTTTCTGGCAGAAAGCTCAGAGAAGACACAAGTCAGTAGACACTGCCTATGCCAAAGCCGGGCAATAAAAAGGAGTAAACAGACTTTTATGGATTTGACGACTGTCTGTTACTAATATTTACCTGAAAGTACTGCAAAAGAGTAGGAAGTAACTGTACAAGGAACAGATAGCTAACTACAGCAAGACGACATGAAGCGTGCAAAAATATGGTAAACGTATTGTCAACTCTTGATGACTTAAATAAATGTAGTAAACGGCAAATAGTACACTAATGCTTTAGCAAAAAGTCAAGTAAAAATTTCACAGCTCCACCAGCACTTAACTCAAATAAGCTTATGCGGTAATTTTATTGGGGTCAATAGGGGATAGGGAAGGTTTTGGGTAAATCAGTTATGTGCGAGTACACCAATGCTTTGCAAATATAGTGACGACGAGATACTACAAAAGTATTAATAACAACTAGACTGCAAACCTGAAATGCATTATGTCGCCATCCACTACGGGATAATCCTTGCCTTCAAGCCTAAGAAGGCCTTGCTCTTTACACGCCAGTTCAGACCCACACGTAATATAATCATTATATCCCATTACCTCGGCACGTATGAAGCCGTGTTGAAAATCTGTATGTATCACTCCAGCCGCCTCTGGCGCCAATGCACCATCTCTAACCGTCCACGCCCTTACCTCTTTTACTCCAACCGTAAAGAAGGTAATCAGGCCTAGTATCTTGTAGGCGGCTTCAGCGAGCCTATCGAGGCCAGAGCGAGTCAATCCTAGATCGGCAAGAAATTCACGTCGTTCATCTTCTGATAACTCGGCTATTTCAGATTCTATTTTACCGCAGATCACAACAAAACCAGCACCATATTTTATTGAATTCTCTCTTACTGCCTGAACGGAAGGCCCTTCTCCTTCAAGATCATCTTCACTGACATTTGCAACATAAATGACAGGTTTTGCGGTCAGCAGGTTTAGATCTTGAACAAGTAAAGCAGTCTCGTCTGTAAGCACTGTCCGCGCCGAGAAACCTTTCTCAAAAGCGGTATTGAGCGCTTCATAGACCGGCATCGCAGCCTTCATATCCTTGTCGCCGGTCTTAACCATCTTACCTGCCTTATATATACGCTTAGATAGAGTCTCCATATCGGCAAGTATCAACTCGGTCTCTATAACCTCAATATCATCGAGTGGGTCAACACGTCCCGACACATGAACTACACCCTCATCCTCAAAACATCTGACCACATGGACAATGGTATCGACCGCGCGTATATTGCCTAAAAACTGGTTACCTAACCCTTCACCTTTCGACGCGCCTTTAACTATACCTGCTATATCGACAAACTCAACTGCTGTCATCATAACTTTCTGGGGGTTTACAAGAGCGGCTAATTTATCTAGCCTTTCGTCTCTCAAAGGCACCATTCCGACATTCGGCTCAATCGTGCAGAAAGGATAGTTAGAGGCCTCGGCACCGGCAGCAGTCATAGCATTAAATATAGTCGATTTACCGACGTTTGGAAGCCCTATAATACCGCAGTTGAAACCCATCTGTAAATTCCTCCACAATTAAAAAGACTTCGGGTGCGATGTGAATCCACCACCCCCGAAGTCAATTAAAAAAATCTATCAAGCGGTTTATCGTATCAGACCAGCAACGGTGCAATAACTAGAGAGACCACGCTCATAAGTTTAATCAAGATATTCATAGAAGGTCCGGACGTATCCTTAAACGGATCCCCTACCGTATCTCCAACAACAGTGGCCTTATGCACGTCAGAGCCCTTACCACCAAAGTTACCCTGCTCTACATGCTTTTTAGCATTGTCCCAGGCACCACCTGCGTTAGCCATAAATAGCGCAAGTAACACACCAGTTACAGTCGCACCGGCCAGCATTCCACCAAGAGCATAAGGGCCTAATACAAAGCCTATTATGACCGGAGACGCGACAGCAACGATACCCGGTATAATCATCTCAGTAAGAGCCGCCTTGGTACTGATGTCGATACACTTATCAATATCCGGCTTTGCGTCTTTCTTACCTTCAAGAAGTCCTGGTATCTCTCTGAACTGACGCCTGATCTCATTGACCATCTTAAAGGCCGCCTTACCAACACTCGTCATAGTAAGTGCACCGATAAAGAACGGTAACGTACCACCAATAAGCAAACCGATTACGACTTTAGGATCAGTAAGAATTATCTCGAAAGAGGCACCCATGGACGTGCTTATCGTCTGCGTGTAAGCAGAGAACATTGCAAGCGCGGTAAGTGCGGCAGATCCGATTGCAAAACCCTTACCAATTGCTGCGGTTGTGTTACCGAGAGCGTCGAGGCTATCGGTAATTTCACGCACATCGGGGCCAAGCTCGCTCATCTCTGAGATACCACCTGCGTTATCAGCAATAGGTCCGTATGCGTCAACACTCATAATGATACCGGTTGTCGCCAACATTCCGACAGCGGCTATTCCTATTCCATAGATTCCGGCAAAGTGGTTAGATACAAAAATCGCTATACAGATAGAGACTATAGGAAGTGCGCAACTCTCGAGCCCTACTGCAAGGCCGGAAATGATATTGGTTGCAGCGCCGGTCTCACTCGCCTCGGCAATTTTTACTATCGGCTTACCGGCAGTATAATGCTCTGTAATCAGGCCGATTGCTATGCCGCTTAGACAGCCGATCAGTACAGCCCAATAAACACCATTGTCTACATCTATATTACCGATAACAAAGTAGGCGCCGACAAGAAAAAGTATGGCGGCAATAAAAGTAGAGTTCCTGAGTGCTGCTGCAGGGTTGAAGTTTTCAAGAAACCTCATAGCACCTATACCGATCAAAGAGGCGACAAGCCCGACCATGGCAAGCAGAATAGGCAATGCCATTAGCGAAGTCGTAGAACCGAGCTCGGCAACCTTTGTACCGGCTATTGCAGTTGCACCTATTGCAATGGAGGCGATCATTGAACCTGCATATGACTCGAAGATATCAGCTCCAAGCCCTGCAACGTCTCCCACATTATCACCCACATTATCAGCAATAACTCCCGGGTTTCTCGGATCATCTTCCGGGATCCCAGCCTCGACCTTACCCACAAGGTCGGAACCGACATCAGCAGTCTTTGTATATATACCGCCGCCAACCCTTGCAAAGAGCGCTATGGTTGAGGCTCCCATTGCAAAACCGTTTATGACAGCCGCAGTGCTCGGCTCTCCATAGATAATAAAGAGAACACCAACTCCGAGAAGCCCCAGGCTTGCAACCGAAAGTCCCATAACAGAACCACCGAGGAAAGCGATAGAGAGAGCCTTACCGGCATTAGGCTTAAAGCGCCGTGCTGCCTCTGTTGTCCTGACATTAGTTTTTGTCGCGGCCTTCATACCGAACAATCCAGCCAGCAAAGAGCAGATTGCACCGGCCACATAAGCATATGCGGTATGGACACCGATAAAGATACCCAGTGCAATCGCCACCAGAACTATAAAGATGATAAGTATGGTATTCTGCCTTTTCAGGTAAACCATGGCGCCGTTTTGAATCAATCCGGCTATTTCCCTCATCCTATCATTGCCATCCGGCTGTTTACCCACATAGAGATAGATCAAAAATGCAATGATCAGACCTCCTATTGACAGGTACGGCGCAAAACTTGTAAGTGCTTCCATAATGGCCTCTCAAGCTCCTTTCAGAAAAAATATAGAACGTATATTGAAATAAAAGATTATTTAATAGGATTGAACCTGTTCATAGCAGATCCAATCCCATCTTTAATAAGCACTTCTATAGAATCAACCGCCATGGTAATCAGTTCATCGACTTGTACAGTCTCTTCTTCTGTGAACGGTTCCAGAACGTAACCGCTAAGTCCGTGTGAACTACTATCCGGACGCCCTATGCCAAGCCTTATCCGTCTGAAGTCGCTTGTGCAGAGGCAACCGATAATAGACTCGATGCCCTTATGCCCGCCACTGCCTCCGTTTTGCCTTAACCGAAGTCTCCCAAGTGGCAGGTCGGAGTCATCGTACGCAACGACTACCGAAATAGAGTCTAGCGACAACTCCGATACAGCCCAACTTACGGCATCTCCACTTCTGTTCATATAGGTCTGAGGCTTTACCAGCAGAACCTCTTCACCCGCTATGCTCCCCCTGCCCCATAACGAACTCAACCCCTGACTCGTGCAACTTATACCGTGGAGCTCAGCCAGCCTGTCTAAAAACATAAAGCCTATATTATGCCGGGTCACCTCATACTCGGCTCCCGGGTTACCAAGCCCTGCAATAAGCAGCAATTTACTTCACCTGATTTCTGGATCTAACCAAGAGGGCTAAACTACTCTTTAGACTCTTCTTCTGCCTTGGCTCCCGGCTCTTCTCCGAAGCTCTTGGCCAGTTCGTCTTCTGCCTCTTCAGCCGATATCTCTTCGGTCTCGGTCACAGGCGCGACTATTGAGACAATAGTACCGGCAGGGTCGTCATGTGCGCTGACTCCATCAGGCAAGACCAAATCTCCGATATGAATAGTCTGACCGATGGCAAGCTCTGTAATGTCAAAATCAATAGCATCCGGTATGCTCTGCGGCATACACTCGACCTTAACCTGTCTCAATTCCTGCTGCAGGTGACCACCGAGAGTTACTCCTTCGGCTTTACCGGTCAAATGTATCGGCACATCCACAACTATAGTATGGTCCTTTGAAACTACGAGCAGGTCGACATGCTGTATCGTCTCCTTAAGCGGATGCTTCACTACCTCTTGGAACATAACCAGCCGTGGGTCATCGGCCCCATCGAGCTTGAGGTTAATCAATACGTTCTTACCGGCCTCGGTGTGGAGCACCTTGACAAGCTCTTTATTCTCCAACGACATTACTACAGAGCCGTCTATACCCGCACCGTACAACACTGCAGGCACACGCCCTGTGCTACGAAGCCTTCTTGCCGGCCCCTTCTTGCCAAACTCTTCTCTCGACTGCGCCAAAAGCTCAACCTGTTCCATGATACTGCCTCCAATTCACATCTTTATTGTCTTCAATATTATAAAAGCGAGTAAACGGCTACTTCTTGCAACTAACTGAAAAAAGCGCCTTAAACAAAGAGAGAGCTTACACTCTCGCCAAAGTGTATTCTCCTAATAGCTTCACTTAAAAGCGGAGCTATTGAAAGAACCTTTATCTTACCGGTCACACCAGCCCGTCCTTCGGGAATAGTGTTGGTAACAACAAGTTCATCTATAGGTGAAGCGTTTATGCGATCAATTGCAGGACCGGAAAGAACGGCATGAGTACAACAAGCATATACTGCTTTTGCACCTCTCTCTTTCAGTGCACTTGCAGCCTGCGTAAGTGTACCAGCAGTATCGACCATATCATCAAGTAAAATAGCTGTCTTGCCCTCAACCTCTCCGATAATATTCATTACCTCAGAGACGTTTGCAACCTCACGCCTCTTGTCAATTATGGCAAGGCTCGCACCTAGTCTCTTAGCAAAAGCTCGTGCACGCTCAACTCCTCCGGCGTCCGGAGAAACCACAACCGAGTCTGCTGTATACCTCTTTTTAATATACTCTATCAATACCGGAGTAGCATACAAATTATCGACCGGTATATCAAAGAATCCCTGTATCTGACCCGCATGCAGGTCAACACAGACAAGTCTCGTTGCTCCACCTACCTCAATCAAATCAGCTACAAGCTTAGCTGATATAGGGGTTCTAGGTGCAACCTTGCGATCCTGTCTCGAATAACCATAATACGGTATCACAGCTGTTATAGAAGATGCTGATGCCCTCTTAAATGCATCGAGCATTATAAGAAGTTCCATCAGGTTGTCATTAGTTGGAGTACAGGTCGATTGAATTACATAGACCTCTACACCCCTTACGCTCTCCTCAATATCTACATAGACCTCTCCGTCGCTAAACTTCTTAACGACCGATTTTCCAAGTTCGAGGCCGAGATGGTCAGCAATTTCCTTGGAGAGCTTGATATTTGAATTACCAGAAAAAACTTTCAGATTATTCATTTTTCCGCTACAGGTCTCTAACTTACGGGATTATTCATGTCGAAAAATAATTTACAGGAAAACAGTACATTTATATCAGTATTACAATGACCACTTACAGCGTAATACACTTTTGAGAGAGCGCCATTAAAGAGACCCAGCAGCTATTATGGCTGGGGCGGGAGGATTCGAACCTCCGAATGCAGGGATCAAAACCCTGTGCCTTGCCGCTTGGCGACGCCCCAATAATTCGAGACATCTGCAAATCATACTTTCTAGACACACCCTCTATCCTTAGCTTAATAACAGCGTCAATCTATTCTTATAAGCCAAACAAACCTAAAGAGCATACTAATAAATCTATACAATCGTTACAATCGATCTATATGAACAGAAAGTGACGTTCATAGTCCATGCACATGAAAGAGACTGTACTTGCTACTCACAACCTCTCTTAAAGTGAGAACAGCTTTAGCAGCAGACGCTTCACCAGAGAAGACCCCGAAGACCGTTGGGCCGCTGCCGGACATAAGCGTAGCTTCGGCTCCAGCCGCCTTAAGGGAATCTTTGATCTCGTTTACCTGAGGATGTCCCCGTGCTGTGACTGACTCAAGCTCATTGACCATGGAACTGGTTAACCAACAGATATCATTAAGTGAATCATCGGAATAAATTAGGTTATTATCTTCGGCTCTATTTGTCAAGTGAAAACTGGTGTAGACCCATTCCGTAGAGACGGTGAAGCCGGGATTAATCAATACATAATGGTATTTTGGAACGACAACCAGTTTAAGATCGGTACCTACTCCTGTTGCAAATGCCGATGACTTCAGCATAAAAAATGGAACATCTGAGCCCAACAGGCCACCAAGCGACATTAACTGCTCAAGGGTAAGCCCGGCATTCAGAAGCCCGTTCAATGCCATCAATACAGTAGCTGCATTTGAACTCCCTCCACCAAGCCCTGCTCCATGTGGAATCTTTTTCCTAATAATTATCTCA
This sequence comes from Deltaproteobacteria bacterium, assembly GCA_029262515.1. Lineage (GTDB taxonomy): Bacteria > Desulfobacterota > GWC2-55-46 > GWC2-55-46 > JADFVP01 > JADFVP01. The sequence goes on from JAJCZH010000014.1 coordinate 19,193, forward strand.
ATCCCGGACTTCTTGCCACTTTTATCCAACATAAGCTCAGCTGCCCTGTACGCAAGATTCTCGGGACCGTCGGGAACACCTGGAAGATCAGCTACAACCTTTATACCTTCCTTATCGTTTATGGAAATATCGAGTTCATCATATAGGGAGACCGGCTGCATCAGGGAGTAGATGTTATGGTAGCCATCCGGACGTTTGGAAATAATGCGTAGAAATAGGTTAATCTTGGCTGGAGAGAGAACTGTCGAGCGCATCGTAGGAGTTTCGGTTTTACTCTTTCTGGTCATTTCTCAGAAATCATAAAAAGACAAGTGAAGTAGAGATGATTGCAAACAAGAGCACTGCAATAATGAAACTTTAGAAGTGACCTATTTTTTCTGGCGCCACAGCACAGATTTCATTAATCTCATCAAGAATCTTGTTGACGTGATAATCGTTCATAGCCGCGAGAAACTCGATACTCTCCGCCTTTGAACCAGGCATAAAGAGCGCAGCGGAACCGAGGTGCTTCTTTATAATCACCTCGGCCTCAGGACAGACATGAATTATATCACCGACAATCATTTTATCAGTTATCGGTCCCGACGGACCATGGTGATCAGCCATTCTGCTCCCTTCCTGCTCTTACAATTCACGAAAAAAAATCAGATAATTCAGCAACGAAAAACTACACAAAGAGCGTGTCAGCTATAGCCATTACCCAGTCGGTAAGCGGACCGGGGTACATACCTAGGAGTACCGTTACTGCATTTATACCATAAAGCAGTATACGCGTATAGTTGTCAACCCTTATCTTCTCGGTATTGATAGCCGGACGAAGGTACATACTCCGAATAACTATTAAGAAGTAGTACATTGCAACAACAGCCATCAACACACCTATTACAGCCAGTGCCCATAGGCCCTGCTGAACGGCAGCGGCAATTATATAGAACTTGGCGATAAAACCTCCAAGCGGCGGAACACCCGCAAGAGAGAGGAAACCGATGAAGATAGTAATGGCAAGGAGGGGTGAGCGCCTTGCGAGCCCGGCCAGCGACTCTATCGTATAGCTGCCTTCGGAATTATAGAATATGACCAATGCAATAAAAGAACCTGTTATTGCGAAAACATAAGTGGTCAGGTAATACATTAGAGCGCCAGTACCGAGAGTAGAGGCTGCTGCGACTGCCATAAACAGGTAACCTGCGGAACCGACTCCTGCATAAGCGATCATTCTCTTGATATTCTTCTGCGGCATTGCAGCAAGGTTGCCGAAGATAAGGGACGCTCCTGATATTACCGAAACCAATACGAGCCACTCTGCTCGAACGCTACCAAGCGCCGTTAGCAAAATTCTGATTATAACAACAAAACCGGCAGCCTTGGAACCTGCCGCAAGAAGTGCGGTTATCGGCGTAGGAGAGCCCTCGTATATGTCAGGTGCCCATACATGAAACGGCATGCCAGAGACTTTAAACGTAAGGCCGAGTACCGTAAGCGCAAGACCGATAGCAAGGTAACCGTTACCACCATTATTTATAACAAGCGCAGCAACCTCGGTAAAACCGGTCTGCCCCGTAGTACCGTATATAAAGCTGATACCATAAAGGAGAAAACCGGAAGAGAGTGCGCCTGTTACTATGTACTTGAGTCCGGCCTCGACACTCTTGCTCTTTTCGCGAGTAAATGTGGCAAGTATGTACAGAGTTATAGCTACGAGCTCAAGTGAAACATAGAAGCCTATAAAATCTGACGACGAGGCGAGAAACATAAAACCGACCGTACAGAAGAGCATAAGGCTATAGAACTCTCCACGCCAATTCTCTATATTCTTCTCATACAGTATCGTCATATAGAAGATAAGTGCAGTTACTAGAAGAAAGAGCAGTTTGAAGTAGAGCGAGATCGCATCGTGAATAAAGAGCCCCGAAAGTGCAGAACCGTACCCTTGAGTAGAGAGAACAACGGCAGTGACCACGGATAGGCAGATACCAAAGACACCCGCCCACTTTCTCGGTCCCTTGGGAATAAAGAACTCCAGAATCAGCAGTACGAATGCACCGCCGAGCATGATAAATTCCGGAATCAATCTTCCAATATTCATTTCCATCAAAAAAGCCCCTTACAAAAGATCATGTTTTAAAGAGAATCTATACACAACTAACCGAGTGGCACGCCGTTTATCTTATTGATAAGCGGAACCACACCGGAATCTATCAGGTCCAGAACAATAGCCGGGTAGAAACCTACAATGAGCAGTACGGCAACAAGCACGACATACGGCATACGCTCTACAAAGGTCTTTGCATCCCTTAGCCCATCCCATTTTTCGAGCGGCTCGCAGAAGAAGACCGTACGCACGGCACGCAACATATAAGTTGCCGTAACTATAATACCAAAGACAGCAATAATGGTGTGTATCGGGTATACTTTAAATGCTCCGATAAAGACCATCAACTCCGCAACAAAGTTGGCAAAACCCGGTAGTCCGCTCGATGCAAAGGCCATCATCGCAAAACTGACGGCGAGAAACGGTACCTTTTTGGCAAGACCCGAAAGATCGTAGATCATACGCGTATGGGTCTGATCATAGATAAAACCGATCAATGAGAAAGCGAGTGCAGTCATAATGCCGTGAGCAAACATCAGCATAACTGCGCCGTTAACTCCAACGGTGCCAAGTGTGGCAAGCCCTAGAAGCACGTACCCCATATGGCTCGAAGATGAATAACCGACCATAAACTTCAAGTCTTTTCTGCTTAGCGCTACCATACCGCCATAGAAAATATTGATCAGGCAGAGTCCTGCAACATACGGCATCCAGTAGACCGCACCTTCGGGAAGCAAGCCCATGGCGAGCCTGATTATACCGTAGGCTCCAAGTTTCATTAAAACGCCGGCATGGAGCATACTTACGGCTGAAGGCGCCGCCGCATGCCCGATCGGCGACCATGAATGGAACGGTGCAAGTGGTACAAGTACGCCGAAGCCGAAAATAAGCGGTATAAACGCCTTTATCTGGAAACTGCGGTCAAAGACCACGGCTGACATCTCGAGCATATCGAAGGTATAGGTGCCGGTCTGGGCGCCTGCCGTAAAGTAGATGGCCAGGATGCCGAGAAGGGCGAAGACCGCACCGAACGAAAGGTAGAGCGTCAACTTCATCGTAGCATACTCTCTGTTGGCGCTACCCCAGATACCGATGAGCGGGTACATCGGTATAACCGCCAGCTCGTAGAAGAAGTAGAATAACAGCATATCGAGCGCCGCGAAGACTCCGAAGACTCCGGCCACGAGCAGCAGCATCAGTATATAATGCTCTTTTATACGGGTCTTAATACCCACCCACGAAACAAAGACACCCGTAAAGATAACAAAGCTTGTCAAAACTATCATCAAGACGCTGATTCCATCCACGCCGAGATGGTACGAGATGCCCATCGACTTGACCCACTCTATCTTTTCGATAAACTGGAACCCTGCAGCCTCGGTGTCATACTTAAACATCAGTATAAGAGAGAGTAGCAAGCAGATGAATGTCGTCACTGCGGATACGCAACGGATCAGGTATATGCTCTCCTCTTTAACAAAGAGTAAAAAGAGCACAGCGACCAGCGGCAGCCCTATGATGACCGATAATATGGGAAAACCTTCCAAACCCTACCTCTTTCTTCTAGACAAAATACTGTAAGAAGATCAGAACAAGCACCACAACGCCGCTGACCATGAATAGCGCGTAATGTTGAAGTTGACCTGTTATGGTTCCTCTTAAGGCACGGCCTACTACGCGTACATTGTAGGCAAAACCGTTTATGAGGAAGTTAATAAATATATTGACTTCAATAAAGTTAAGTATCTTTCCTATGCCGTTATATATAACTGCTACTAGCACGCCGTCATAAAAATGGTCGAAGTAGAACTTATTCTCTAAAACCTTATAGAGACACGGGTACTGTGCCTTTAACCTGTGAGCCGGTTCCGCTTCCCCGGTGTAAAGTTTCCAACCTATCAGGATTCCGGCAAAGACTACCAGTGTAGAGATGCCGGCCACTAAAAAGTTAAAATGGTGCGGGCCGTGGTGGCCGTGTGATGGTATGAACGAACCGAAGTTCGGCTCAAGACCCGGGAACCCGGCAAGCCCGGCAAATACAGCGAATACAGAGAGCACAACAAGAGGTATCGTCATCGACGGCGGACTCTCGTGCGGGTTACCGTGGTAACGCTTCTTACCAAAGAAGGCCAAAAGCACTATCTTGGTTATAAAGATACCTGTTATAAAGGCCGTAAGAGTACCTGCACCGTAAAGCAGCCAATGGCCGGAGTCAAAGGCCGTACTAAGAATTTCATCCTTACTCCAGAAACCAGCGAACGGAAAGACACCCATCATGGCAAGTGAACCGAGTATAAAGGTTACTCCTGTAGCCTTCATCTTCGGGTATAACTTGCCCATCTCCCAGATAGAGTTAGTGTGACACGCATGTATTACGCTACCGGCACCGAGGAAGAGCAGAGCTTTAAAGAATGCATGTGTCATGAGGTAGAACATACCCGGTCCGGTGCCGCCGAGCCCTACGCTCATTACCATGTATCCGAGCGAACTGAGGGTGGAGTATGCGATAATCTTCTTGATATCTGACTGGGCAAGAGCCATTAACGCAGCCATCAAGGCCGTAAGCCCACCTACGTAGGCAACCACAATTCCGGCCTCTGGAGGGGCCATATAGAAGAGGAATGAAATACGCGCGAGAAGATATACACCTGCTGCAACCATCGTTGCCGCGTGTATAAGGGCCGAAACAGGTGTCGGACCCTCCATGGCATCCGGCAACCAGACGTGAAGCGGGAACTGGGCCGACTTACCAACGGCGCCGCAAAAGAGCAATAGCGCTGCAAGTCCCATTGTCCACGGCTCTACATGGCCAGCCATAACCTGGTGCTCTATTTCCCCAAAGTTGAAGGACCCGGTTGCGTAATAGATTACGAATATTCCGAGAATAAGACCGAAATCGCCTATTCTATTAACCAAGAAGGCCTTCTTCGCAGCATCAGCCGCCGAAGGTTTCTGATAGTAATAGCCTATCAGCAGGTAAGACGCAAGCCCGACCAGCTCCCAGAAGATGAAAATCATAATCAGGTTGTTGGCTAAAACGATACCGAGCATAGCGAAGATAAAGAAGGAGAGACAGGCAAAGAATCTCGAATACCCCTCTTCACCTTCCATATAACCACGCGCATAGATATGGATCAACGAACCGACAAAGGTAACGATGCAGAGCATAACTACCGTCAGCGAATCGATAAAAGTACCCATCTTAATATGGAGCCCGCTGACCTTAAGCCATGTAAATGCCTGTTCATGCCCGTGCATATGCGGATTACCGAGCGCCTCAATAAGGTACGGAAGTACGATAAAGAAGCATGCGATAACCGCAGCAATAGAGAGGTAAGAACTGAGGTTCTTCCACTTGCGAGTTATGAAGACAATCACTACAGACGTAACTATCGGAATAATTAGTAGTGCCCAGACGTCCATTAATACCTCATCTCATCAAGCTGATCGACCAGTACGGTCTTTCTGCGCCTGTAAACGGCAACAAGTATTGCGAGCCCAACAGCAACCTCTGCGGCAGCTACTGTAATATTAAACACAACAAAAACGGTACCCGTAATTGATTCCAGGTAGTATGCAAAGGCGGCGAGGCTGATATTGGCTGCATTAAAGATCAACTCAAGCGACATTAGTACGATGATGATATTGCGCCTTATCATCACGCCGGCTACGCCGATGCTAAAGAGTATGCAGCTTAGTATAAGAAAATGTGTGAGTGTCAGCATATTTTTCTATTCCGATGTCGATTCAAAACCGGCTATTCTTAAGTATTTAATCAACTTAAATTACAGACAAGATAAAAGTTTTCAGACTCCGTCTTTACCCTTCTGGTTCAACACCAGCACTACCGCTCCAACAAGCGCCACAAGCAGCAGCAATGAAACCACCTCAAACGGATATATATACTTCGTAAAGAGCACCTTGCCGATGACTTCTGTATTTTTTGCAAGAACCGCTTCCGTATACCCGCCGGTAGGGGCCGTAAGACTGCCCCTTGACAGCATAAATAACAACACCACAAAAAGGCCTACAGAGCTTATAACACCAAGTACAGTCTGCTGGTGGAACTGCTCTTTAATCTTCTCGCCCCCGAGGTCGAGAAGCATAACAGCGAAGAGAAAGAGTACGACTACGGCGCCGACATAGACAAAAACCTGAACCGCAGCGAGAAAAGGTGACCTGAGCAGTATGAAAATTGCTGCCACCTGCAGCAGCGTTATAATCAGGGCAATAGCGCTGTGTATCGGACTCTTCGACGTAACTACGGCTATCGCTGAAACGACTGCGATTATCGCGAATATGTAGAAGAAAATCTGCTCTATCATTCTCTACTCTTTTCATCCCTTTAAAATCTAACTATTGCTGACCCCAAGGCCATTAATATGCTGTCAAACAAAACCGGTACTGTCCTGCTACAACTTCCTCTGCCTAACCTTGCCAAGTTCGGCGACAACTTTTATTCCGTCCGCGCTTCTAATAAACCTAGCCTTTGCAACGACCCCTCCTGTCAGTGCCTCGGGTACCGGTTGAGGAAGAAGCAACTCGTCGCGCGACCTTGTTCCGCGTTCGAGCGTAGTACAAGCGAGTTCGTACTCGCGACCGAGCCTGACGGCTGTGGTCGGACAGGCATCTTCGCAGTACCCGCAGAACATGCACCTGGTAAGATCGACTTCCCATACCTTTGCTACTCTGTCGGCAATACCTCTACCCGCATCGTTCTCTTCAGGTATGACGGTTATACAATCGGTCGGGCATGCCCTCGAACAGAGTTCACACGCCACGCAAAGCTCCTTGCCTTCTGAGTTTTTGTTGAGTGTATGGAGCCCACGGAATCTGCGGTACGGAATCCACTTCTCGGAATCCGGATACTTAAGAGTCATCGCCCCCTCAAAATTGTAAGAGAAGGTAATATATAGACCCCGTATAAAGTCGGCAAAGACAGACTTTTTCACAAAGTTGATTAGTTTTGCCTTACACTTTTCACTCATAACCAGAAACCTTGTACGTTAAAGCGTCGCCTTCTAAAAAGACCGAGAAGAATCCGTTAAGTTAAAAATATTCTCATAAGTCCAGTTACCAGCACGGTAATGAGACTCACAGGTATCAATATTTTCCAGCCGATAGTCATTAGCTGGTCGTATCTGTATCTCGGCAGCGTAAACCTTATCCACATGAAGATATAGATAAAGACTACCACCTTGGCGATAAACCAACCTATACCCCAAACAGACATTATCTGAGCCGGCACCTTAATACCGAAAGTAGCCGGGTCTATCGGTGGCATCCAGCCTCCGAAGAAGAAGACCACAGCAAGCACAGAGATTGTGACCATGGCAATATACTCGGCAAGCATGAAGAACGAGAAGCGCATGCCGGAATACTCTGTATGGAACCCGGAGCCGAGAGTACCCTCGTCTTCCGGCAGATCGAACGGTATCCTGTTTATCTCGGCCAACGAGGCTATAAAGAAGATCAGGAACCAGACCGGTCCGACCGGTAGGTAAAAGAGGTTCCAGTTCCAGAAACCGCCTCCCTGACTCTTTACAATCTCTACAAGGCTCAGTGAGTTGCTCATCATTACAACGCCGATGGCCGCAAAACTGAGGGCGACTTCGTAACTGATCATCTGAGCTGCTGAACGGAGTCCGCCAAGCAGTGAATACTTCGAGTTTGATGCCCAGCCACCAAAGATAATACCGTAGATACCGAGCCCGCCTATTGCCAGAACATAAAGGACTCCAACATTCATATCCGATATGTACAACTTGAAGACGTAATCTATGCCCGGAATCGTAAAAGTATCACCGACTGGAATGGCAACGAAGACTGCAAAAGCCGGTATCATCGCTAGCAAAGGAGCGAGCTTGAAGAGAAACCTGTCGGCCTTGTCAGGTATGATATCCTCCTTCAACAACAACTTCACCATATCGGCAAATGGCTGCAAAAGTCCCTTCGGACCGACCCTGTGGGGTCCGAGGCGCACCTGTATGCGCCCTGCCACCTTACGCTCAAGCCACGTAAGCGGCAACGGAAGCATGAAGAGGATCATCCCGACAATGTAGACCTTGATAAAGATCAGGACTACTTCAATTATAAGTCCAAGCTCTGGCATCTTCTAAAAAAACCTTTCGGTCTGTTCGGATCAGGTAAAACGCTTCCTGCCCCACATATAGTTAACCATCTCTATATACCTTGAGTTCATTCCGCGTACTACCGAGTGAATGGTAAAGATTATATTGCGCATCACTTTAAAGATTACTCTCGGATGCTCGTCAACAATCTTCTCAAAGTCATTTCTATTAATTATGTATGACTCCACTTCAGTAAGCGCTACCATAGTGGCAGAGTGAGGCCTTCCGTCAAGAAAGCTCATCTCTCCGAAAATCTCTCCATCTTTTAGCAGCGTAAGCGTAAACAACTCTCCGTCCGACGCTTCCCTGCAGGCCTTTACCTCACCTTTTTGAATTATGTAGATAGACTCTCCATCCTCACCGTCTCTGAAGATGGTATCTCCCTGCGCAAAGCTTTTTTTATTCGTTATCTCAGCAATTACCTTTAACTCGTCATTGTCGAGGTCACTGAAGAACTGCTGTTCTCTTAATAATTCAACATCTACCATGGCCACCTCCACTCCTGATAAAGGGCCTTCTACTCAACCCGGGGAGCACTTATCAGCTCCGTGCTATTTTTACGCTCGCAACCGATTCACCGCGCCTGAAAAATTTGTGCACAGGCACGTCGTTATAATTTTCAGCAATAAAGGCTACTCCGCTTGCACTGCCCTTACGGGTCTTCAGCACAAGCTCGGCCTTATAACGGCTTCCTGCAACCGTTACCTTCTCGCCGCTCGTAATACCAAGCCTGTCGGCGTCCTCTTCGCTTATTTCCACAATAGCGCCTTTGATAAACCCGCCAAGTATCTCGGAACGCAAGCTCAGCCGCCCCGAATGGTAAAGGTGATTACCCGTAACAAGCGTAAAACCGGCATGCCCGTCACTTGCAAGGCTACTAGCAGCAGAACCGGTAACCTGCGGCATGGATAGGCTTGCTGAAGACCCACCTACCAGGGACTCTTTATTATCAAGGTCGTTAAAGGTATTCTTCTCGTTATTAAAAGAGAGATCTACTTTAGCGTATGTCGAGACCTTTTCTCTTATCTCGGCAAAGATACCGGCAGACTTCTTAACAGGAACATCATCCGTACCAGAAAAAATATTGTAGATAGTAGAAATAATCTCAAGATCCCGCTTCGCATCCCCCGGTGGAGGTAGAAGCCTGTTTATCGACTGTACCCTGCCCTCCTGGTTGGTATAGGTGCCGTCTTTCTCGGCAAAAGTAACGCCTGGCAGAATCACATCGGCGAGAGCGGCTGTCTCAGTCATGAAAGTATCTTGCACAACAACAAAACCTACTTTTCCTATTGCGTCTCTGGCAAAATTTCCATCTCCGTACTCGACTACCGGATTCTCACCCACAATATAGATCGAGTCGAGCTTTCCTTCCGAAGCGGTATTCATCATACCTGCAAAACCGAGTCCTTTTACGCCTTCACGCGAATATGCGGTGCCAAGGCCCGGATGCGCGCCCATCTCCCATGCTCCGCGCTGATTACACCTGTCGAGTACCGGTATTACAGTAACCTTCTTGCCGGCTCCGCGTAGCGCTTCAACAACGAGTGCCAGGCTAGCCGAACCTTCCGGGAACCGTAAGAACTCGGTACCGGCAATTATGCCTACCGTCTCAGACGAACCGAAACTCGAAACAAGCGCCTCTATTTCTGAACGGCTGACACCGGACCTTGCTGCAAGGGTGTCTATGCCTGTTGCCTTAATGGAATTAAAATCTGCATTACCGGCAAACCTAACGGCATCTTTATCCGCCAGTAGAAGTGCCGCTGCACCAAGCAGGTCGCCTTCTGTGGCTGGGGCATGCCTGAGCGTTTGGGAGGCGCAAGAGTCGAGTTTCATACCCCTTGAAGAGGCTATAGCCACCTGCACACCGTTAGCATTCGATATGCGCCTCACTATATAGTCCACAACTGGGTTTTCATCCGAGAGCTGAGTACCGACGACAAAGACTGACTGTGAGTCCATGCAATCGAAGATAGAAACTCCTCCAGCGGTCATCGATGTTGCAGCCGCAAAACCTTCTACCGCCTCAGGCGACCAGCGCATCGAAGAGTCAACGTTGTTGCTCTGTAGCGGCCCCTTGAAAAGCTTTGAGAAAAGGTAGATCTCTTCATTTGTCATTCTTGGAGATATAAGCCCTCCGGTACGAGCCGGGCTCGAGCTTCTAAACCCTTTTCTTATAGCGCCAAAGGCCTCTTCCCATGTGGCCGGTTCAAGCTTGCCGTACTTCTTGACCATAGGTGTCGTAAGCCTGTCGTCACTGTTAACGATATCGTACCCGAACCTGCCGCGTGCGCATAATGTCTCGCTGTTGAGTCCCACTCCGAGCTGCGCTCTGCTCCTGACAAGCAGACCGTCACGCTCCTCTATCACAACCCTGCACCCTGTGGCGCAGTAGGTACAGATAGAATCCGCACTCTTTAAGTCCCACGATCTCGATGTATACCTGTACGGAAGGCGCATAAAGCAGCCGACAGGACATACCTCGATACAGTTACCGCAGTGGTCGCAGTCGAGATACGTCTTAAAAAAACTGGTCTCCTCCTGATGGATTCCTCGTCCTATGGAGCCGAGCACTCCGACGCCGACAATCTCACTACAGACCCTAACGCATTTGGTGCACTGCACGCACCTGTTTGAATTCTTTATTATTACCGGGCTGAGCACGTAATCTTTACCGTGATGCCTGTGCTTCGGCTCTGCATGACGACCTGTGTGCGGGCCGTGCTTGTAGACCATATCCTGAAGCTCGCACTCACCGCCTTTATCGCAAACCGGACAATCGAGAGCATGGTCGGTCAACAGGAACTCAAGCATTGAAGAGCGCGCGGATACGACGGTCGGAGAGTCGGTAAGAATACTCATACCGTCCATGACAGGAGTGATGCAGGAGGGCTGAAGCTTCTTCTGCCCCTCGATCTCAATCAGGCACATCCTGCAAGAGCCGATACCCATAAGGTCGGCCTGATAGCAGAAGGTCGGAATATCGTGGCCTTCATCCCTTGCGGCATCGAGTATCAGCTTTCCAGCCTCTACCTTAAGCTCTTTTCCATTTATCTTTATATTAACCATTGTTCCTGTTTAACACTCTGTTCCGATTAATAGATACTTATTACTTAAGAGTCAACCATGCATTTTTTGTGCTGTATATGGTAGACGAACTCCTCTTTGAAGTGCTTGAGCGCACCGCGAAGCGCCATAACGGCTCCGTCACCAAGAGGACAGAAAGTGCGTCCGAAAATATTCTCACAAAGGCTCTCTAGAAGTTCAACATCTCCCGGCCTGCCCTCGCCGTGCTCTATTCTGTGCAGCACACGAGTCTGCCAGGAAGTACCCTCCCTGCATGGCGTACATTTACCGCAAGATTCGTGAGAGAAGAACCGGCTGGTGATATAGGCGACCTTTACCATACAGGTGCCCTCTTCCATCACGATTACTGCACTCGAACCTAACATGGTGCCCTTTGCGGCCATAGAGTCGAAGTCCATCGGGGTATCGATGTCGGCCTCTACCAGCATCGGAGCGCTTACGCCTCCCGGTATTACCGCCTTCAAAGGCTTATTGCCGCGCATGCCGCCGCAATGGTCGAATATCAACTCCCTTAACGGTACTCCCATCGGCAGCTCATACAGGCCTGGTTTCTTCACATGGCCGCTCACACCGCAAATTCTGGTTCCAGGACTCTTTTCCGGGCCTATTGCCTTGAACCACTCCGGACCTTTTTCTAAAATTGCCGGGATACAGCCGAGAGTCTCAACATTATTGATGACTGTAGGTTTGGCATAGAGACCGGCGAGTGCTGGGAACGGCGGCTTCTTGCGAGGCTGCCCCCTGCCGCCCTCTAATGACTCGAGCAACGCGGTCTCTTCTCCGCAGATATAAGCGCCTGCGCCTCTATGTACGTACAGATCGAGCGAAAAATCTGAACCAAAGATATCTTTTCCCAGAAAACCCTTCTCGTAAGCCTCGTCAATGGCTGCTTCTAACATACTGGCGCCGTACTCAAACTCTCCCCTGATATAAACATAACCAATCGACGCGCCGATAGCGTAACAGGTTATCATCATGCCCTCCAAGAGCAGATGAGGGTCCTTGTCCATTATCGCGCGGTCTTTAAAAGTACCCGGCTCTCCTTCGTCAGCGTTGCAGCAGAGGTACTTCTGTAGAGTCGGGTCCTTCGGGATAAAACTCCACTTGAGACCCGCCGGGAAACCGGCCCCTCCGCGCCCTCTGAGGTTTGAGTCCTTGACCATCTGTATGATATGGTCCGGCTCCATCTCAAGAGCCTTGCGAATCGACTTATATCCGCCGTTGGCCACGTAGTTTTCGAGCTTGTAGGCTTCCGGCTTATCTATATTTTTTAGGAGTATCTTTTCCATATCCGCCTGAAACTTTACGACCTTGCCCTTAAGTCAGCGAGAATTTTATCCACCTTCTCAACAGTAAGGTCTTCGTAGTAATCGTCACCAATCTGCATCATCGGCGCGGTACCGCAGGACCCAAGACACTCCGCGGTAGTGAGCGTAAACATGCTGTCCGGAGTAGTCTCACCTAAAGTTATACCGAGTGTCTTCTCCATATGCGAAATCAGGTGCTCTGCACCGAGAAGCGAACAGGAGAGATTCCAGCAGACCTGTATATGATGCCTTCCGACCGGTTTTTTCCAATTATACATAGTATAAAAACCGGCAACGGCATGAATCTCAACAGGGTTTACGTCTAGAATCTTCGCCACTGCGTCCATATCTTCACGCGTTAAGTTGTTACCGGAATCGCGCTGAACAGCCATAAGAGCACCCATTACAGCCGACTTCTTGCTGTGGTAGTTCTTCTGGATCTGTTTGATCTTCTCTAATGTCTTCTCTGTAAGCATCTTTTATATTTCTATCTATAAATAACTTCTAACAACCGACACGCTTTCAATCAAATAACCGCTCAACAACCAAACCACTAACCGTGCCCAACAACCATGCCAAACAACCGGCCCCAACTACTTGTCACACTCTCCGAAGACTGGGTCGAGACTCGAAAGCACCGAGATTACATCAGCGAAGTAACCGCCCTTGGAGAGTTCGTTCATGCTCTGAAGATTCATAAAAGACGGCACCCTGAGTTTGAGCCTGTACGGCTTAGACGAACCATCGCTTACTATATAGACGCCGAGTTCACCTTTAGGCGACTCAATAGATGAATAGATCTCGCCCTTGGGTGCGCTAAAACCTTCTGAAACATACTTGAAGTGATGGATCAGCGCCTCCATATCGTTATACACGTCCTTCTTTAAAGGAGGCACAACCTGCGGATCTTCGATATTGAACGGTCCCTCCGGCAAGCGGCTTATGGCCTGCTCGATTATCCTGACCGACTGGCGCATCTCATTAATCCTTACCATGTAACGGTCGAAAGAGTCTCCATTCTCACCGGTCGGGACTTCAAAGTTAAGGTCTGAGTACGCAAGGTACGGCTCGTCTTTGCGCACATCCCAGTCAACACCGGTTGCCCTGAGCGCTGGGCCGCTAAGACCTAAATTGATAGCAGCCTCTTTGCTTATGACACCTACGTCGCGGTTTCTGTCATTCCATATTCTGTTTCCCGTAAGGATGCCTTCATACTCGTCTATGCGGCCCGGCATTATCTTAACAAGATTGAGGCACGCCTCTTTGCACTGGTCGGTGAAATCATACCTCACGCCACCAATCCTGAGGTACGTCAACGTCATCCGTGCCCCGCAGAGCTGCTCGAAAATATCGAGAATAATCTCGCGCTCGCGTATCATATAGAGCAGGATGCTCATGGCGCCGAGATCGACCGCCCACGCGCCCATACCGAGCAGGTGCCCGGCAATCCTTGAAAGCTCTGCAGCGATTACTCGAATATACTTCGCCCTCGGAGTAATCTCTATACCCATAAGCTTCTCTACGGCAGAGACATAAGCAAGATTGTTGCTCATCGCGCACATGTAATCCAGCCGGTCGGTATACGGCGTAAACTGGTGATAGAGAAGATTCTCGGCTATCTTCTCGGTGCCCCTGTGAAGGTAACCTATATCCGGCTCTACCCTTAAGACCTTCTCACCTTTGAGATCGAGCACAAGGTGAAGCACACCGTGACTCGACGGGTGCTGCGGGCCCATGTGCAGATTGACCTCTTTAGTACTTATAAGCTCTTCGTTATCTACCATCTACCCGTTTTGTTCTCTAAAAATTAACGCCTGCCGTGAAGCCAGGCAACTTTAACAATCCAAATACCGTACGAACGGTTACTCTCTCTCTTCACCGTTCGGGTTAAACTCGTCTTTAAAGCCGCGAAGAGGATAATCCTTCCTTAGCGGATAGCCCTCCCAGCCCTCCTCCAGATAGATGCGCCGAAGGTCCGGGTGGTTATCAAAGACAATGCCGAACATGTCGTAGACCTCACGTTCGGGCCAGTTGGCTCCGGCCCAAATATCCGAGACGGTCGGTACGGACTCGCCGTCGTCGAGCAATACCTTGAGCCTGATACGCAGCTTGTTCGGTATCGAATAAAGGATATAAACGACCTCAAACCTGCTGCTCTCAGTATTCCTGTCAACACCAAGAACATCGACAAGATAATTGAATGCCAACTCGGTATCACTTCTCAAAAAAGTACAGAGTGACCTCAGAGACAGCTTTTTAACTGTATGCGTAACATCCCCGCGAAAGACGTCAGTCGCAGTAATTTCGCTGGAGAAGGCCTTGACGACCTTGTCTACGAGCAACTTCTCTTTATCAATCACTGTTGTTCTGTACATGCTACTTTACACTCAACTTTCTGTCTTCTATCCTGTACGGGCTCTCGTTTTTTATCTTCTCCATTAACTGCAAGAAGCCGTAGAGCAGAGCATCGGGGCGCGGCGGGCAACCCGGAACGTATACATCCACCGGAATCACAAGATCGGTGCCCTGTACAACAGAGTAGGTATTGTACGGTCCGCCTGCCGAGGCGCAACCACCCATGGCTATTACCCAGCGCGGCTCTGCCATCTGGTCATAGAGCCTTTTTACCAGCGGGGCCATCTTCTTGGTCATCGTGCCTGCGATAATCATAACATCACTCTGACGGGGCGAGGGCCTGAAGACTATACCCATACGGTCGCAATCGTAACGCGAACATGCGGCGGCGATCATTTCTATAGCACAGCATGCAAGGCCGAATGTCAGCGGCCACAGAGATGAGGAACGTCCCCAGTTAAAGACCGTCTCGGAGACCACATTCTCGCGCACGTTATCCATCAGTGAACTCTTTCTGACAACTTCCTTAACGTGCTCTACGGTGGTAAAGAGAACCGAATCTTCCATCGAATTTTTTTTCATCATATCGCTCATAAGAACACCTTGCGCAACTGAGGGGTTAGACCCAGTCGAGCGCGCCCTTCTTCCAGGCATATATAAGTCCTATTGCCAGAACTACTACAAAAATAATCATCTCGGCAAAGATAAAGAGCGAGATGGATTTATCTGTCAGGAGAACCGCCCACGGAAAAAGGAACAGTGTCTCAACATCGAAAATTACGAAGAGTATAGCTATGATAAAGAAGTGAACGCGAAAATGGCCCTTGTTAGCCTCTCCAATAGGCTCAAGTCCGCACTCCCACGGTTTATTCTTCTCTTTGTAAGGATTTTTTGGCGAGAAAATAGAACTGGCAAACAGGACCACCAAAGCCATAATGGTAGCGAATCCTATCATCAATAAAACTGGAAGATATGTCAGCAACATACTGCTAAACCCCTCCTTGCCCCGAAACAGAATTGGGCTCCCAAGCCACTAAGCAAACGCATTTATACACGCACGAAAGTTACAATTGTTATGAAAATATGACTGTTGGGTAGAGGGAAGAATAAAACAACCGCAGCTACTTGTCAAGGGAAAACTGTATATATTGTATACAGTATACAGTTTTTTATAATACTGGCTGCTTACCTATGCTTTTTCAGGGCAAACTTACCTTTCTATTGCATAGTTTCGAGGTTAAAGGCAGGTCTAAAAAGGGCAGTGTCAGAGCTTGTAAAGGCCTCTCCTTCTCTCTTTGAGTATGTCGTTACCGCTCTTTATCTCTTTATTGCGTGCAGCCGACACGTCAATCTCAACGGTTTGGGCCTCGACTCTTCTACCGGAGCGCTTGATAACAGCACCATCCGGGCCGACCACCTGACTCGTTCCTATAAACTTAAGAGGAGAGCCTTTTATACGCTCTTCGGTCCCTACTCTGTTGGCAGTGATAGCAAAGACCCTGTTCTCCAGACAGCGCGTTATCATGGCTTGAGGGCAATTCGGCAGCACAAGGTTGGACGGATGGGCGATAATATCGGCGCCGAGAAGCGCAAGGCTCCGGGCGGCCTCTGGAAAGAGCCAGTCGAAACAGATCATCATACCGAC
>JAJCZH010000015.1 GCA_029262515.1 Deltaproteobacteria bacterium
CTTCTCGAAGCAAGGGTATTGACGGAATATTGGAGGCAGAAGTACAATCAGGTCAGGCCTCCCAGTTCTTTAGGCTATAGACCACCGGCACCGGAGACTATGATGCCGCAGCAGGTTATAAATGGATAGAAATTCACTTTAAAGATTGACCGACAAATAGGGGCAGGTCACCGGGAGGGCCCGCACCACACAATTATTTGTGTATGGCCTACTTTGAGAGAGGATATCGCAGGTGCGATAGATGAGTTTCGCGCTGCACTCGTGAAAAGAGGCGGGGATGAAGATTGAGAAAGCGCTATAGAGGAGTTCCGGATACTCAAGAGAGTGCGGCCGGGATACCTGGGGTCGTACTTTAACCTCGGCATACTATATTGCAAAAAGGGTTCGTTCAAGGAAGCGAGGACGGAATTTCACGAACTCCTGCGCCAGAGTCCCCGAAACCCGGAGGCATTAAGGTACTTAGAAGAGATAGATAAAATATTCGATGGAGTGAAAACCTCAACGGGGTGCGGGTTAATAGAGGAAGGAATAAAACTCGAAGGACTGTGAGGTTCGTGGATTCCAGAGATATAGCTGGTAGAATAATAAAGCAGAATTACCTATTTTTTTCGGTACTTTTCACCGCTGTCGCAAGGTGCAGTATTTCAATCGATAGCTTTAGGGTGTTGACGAAGTAATGGAAGCGCACATATAACGGCCTTACTTTATAGCTTGCAGGTGTACTGGCTAATGGCATCAGAGGTTACGGCGCCTCTACAGGTAATAGGTATAATAAGTTAACTCTAAGATTGGGTTAAGTGTTTGGGCAGCCCAAGAGCACATTTGATGTTCATTAAAGCGGAAATATTATAATGGTTCAGAATGGGTATTAAGGAAGGCAGGGTATTAGAGAATTTTGCCGCAAGGCGCAGGTTCCATATAGTCTTTGTGGTGCTTCTGGTAATCCTGGCGGCATACCTTGTTCCAAAGACCATGCCGGAAGAGTCTTGGGACGGGTGGGGTAAGGGGTATTTCGGGGCCCAGACCATGCTTACAATCGAGCACTGGAGCAAGGACGGGATATTAAACCATAAGCTCCTCTTTCTGCCAATAGGCTACTCCAAGGCTGTTAAGTACCTTGACGAACCCGAGATGCGCCACCACGCAAGGGGCATAGTCACCGGGGAGCTTATTGGCAGAAGGCTCTACTACACGCATTTTCCTCCGGGCTATATCTTGCCGTATGCCTTTTTAATGAAAGCCGGTTTTTCCGAGAGACATTGGTTCCGGTTGCTCTCGGTCTGTCTCTCTTTAACGGCCCTTGCTCTCCTCTATATTTCAATCAATATTATAGCCTCTCCGGCAACGGCCTTTGTAGTATCGCTTTATTACGGGATTTCTACTATGTTTCTTGATTATGCCGACTCAATAGCCAACCATGCTGTTGACGAAGTACTTCGCTTCGCTATTCTACTCGCGAGTCTAATAGCCATACGCTCCATGCCCGATAAACTCGGCTTCAAGAGATATACGGTTTTAATATGGCTCCTTTATTTTGTCCTAGCCGTCTCCTCTTACGATTCGACGTTATTCATCTTCATATGGCTTGTCTCCCTCGACATCATATTCCGCTCATCATACCGTGAGAATTTCGCAAGGGCGATTGCCTGGAGAAGGTGGTTATTTCTCGGTACGGCGCCTGTTGCCGGTTTTGTTCTTCAAGCACTTCAAAACATGTGGTACTTGGGGTTTGAGAATATGATATTGGACTTCAAGGGGGTTTTCCTCGTTCGTTCAAGTATATCAGCCTCGGAAGTTACAGGCGGTGAGGGAATGAGTATCTTGAGTTTTTTGACAGATCATTCCTTTTCGGTTTTCAGGGCTCTAGACAGCATAACAGGCGGTGTGCCTGTTATGGTAATAGTACTGCTTACTGGTGCCGTTATCTACCTGAAACGTGCCACTTCGACACGCCTTCCGTCTTTTGCCTTTGTTGTGGCCTTTTTAGTCGCAGGGATCGCCTTCCCCTTTGTATTTGATAATACGACAAACTTTGAATACGAGGGAAGACAGTTAGCGCCATTTGCCGGGCTCTTAATCGGATCTGCGACCGTGCTCTTAATAAGCTCGTTACGGAATCTGCGTCGAGTATTGAGATGTGGTAGGGGAAAGATCCACAGCGCCGTGCTTATTATGGTTCTGCTGCCCGCTCTCTTTTATATATGGTCAGTACAGGCCTACAGGACAGTTGAGTATGTAGGTGATTGGCCTAACAACGATGAGGATGTAGAATGGGTGGAGGTTATGAGGACAATAGCTTCCATGACAACGGCAGATACGGTTATTTTCAGACTTGTGCAGCGCGGCAAAGGCGACTATCCTCAGCCTAACCCCATGACTGAGTTCTATACTAATGCGACTGTTCTGCACTTTAAAAGACAGGCAGACATTAAACGTGACTGGTTATGGCTGAAATGGCGCTCAGAGGAGCCTTTCGACACGTTATTTGTCACGGAGAACCTTAGTGCGATAAAGAGCCTTGCCGGGGATCTGAAGTTAGTCGGTAAAATAGAGGCTCTAGGTGGTTTATACATTCTCAAGGTGCCTGCTAACGTGCGCCCATCTCTAAAAAGTCCCTGATACGATAGTTCCAGAGAATAACAAGTACCTTAAAGATTTGAATAATGAAGCGAAAATGCTTGTTTGTGCTTGGGGTGACGCTGGCGGTTACAAAAATAGAGATCGTGATGTTTTAAGGTTGCTAAGAAATACGCATTGCTTAATTAAATTAAAGAGTGGCAGGCCTGACATCCTTTTTACAGGGATCCAGCGCTTACTCAATACTGCTCTGAGTATTTTGAGCTGGTGTAAACCGGAGAAGATAAGCTGTATAGTAGGCATGATATTGACACCTCACTGTCGTGAGTATAATCATTTCAAATACGCAGCTCTTTTGCTACCGACTACCTGCAATAGATATTATCATACCTCTACAGGTTATAAGTGTAAGAAGTTCACCTTATGATCGCACCGACTAATAGGGGCAGGTTAATGAAGAAGTAGAATAAGTCATTTTTTTTTTAATAGTTACGTATTCGATCTCCCTCTTTTCACTGCAAGCTTTTGCTGAAGAAGTTGAACAACTACACGGACAGTGGGCCTATTACCGTTGAAGATACGATCAAAGACATTACTTCCTCATTGTCTGATAATGATAATAAGACCTTAGAAATACAGCTAAGAAAGGTCTTATTAGATTTAATTTTGGGTTGGGAATGAGAATTAGAAACTATTATGGCTTGTGGTGAGGAATTCATAAGCTGATTGAGTCAGCGTATGGTAAGCCGTGCCATCCGGATGATGCTTCAATGATAATCATAGAGACAGTATGGGTGGAAGTGAGGAAATATGAGCCTAGAAGTCTTGGGGGTGTTTTTTTAAGTTGAGTTTTTCCCGTAATTAATATATATCGCCTTCAATATGCCTTCATAGGTGTAACACGCACCTTGCATAGCACCTACTTGGACTCCCCCCTATTTTGAGACAGTAAAATATGTCACACTTGGCACACATAGGAGGTGTTGCAAGTGGTAAAGAAACGATATTCAAAAATATTTCGTCTGGTGTCAGTTGAGCGTATGAAGCGATGCTGCAATATCTCAGTGCTGCCTGAGGAGCTTGGCGTTCACAGAAGGCTTCTTTACACCTGGCGCGATAAGCTCGATCCGGTCGAGTGTGAGGAGGCTCCTGCACCGGTAAATTCACCAGTAACCATAGAGACTTTTGACTGGTAATAGTATACAAACTCACTATTCTTTAGTGCTGCTACCAAGTCTTTAATTGTATTTGGTTTCTACCATATTTATTCGCTTTTATGGATGGAGTAAGGTTTTATATAAAGCTTTAAACAGTATGTCAGAATTAATTGTACTCCTGACACTAGGCACTGTCAACTCTGCGTCAAGGCTGGTTATTTTCCTTAAAGTATAGGTGTGTGTAATAGGCTTTATGTTGTTTATTTAGGGAAGTCTACTCCCGATCGGACATGGTTCAGCTTAACGACTGTTCCTAATTGCTCCAGCTCTCTCTGTCGAGACTGCCTGGAGGAAATGAAGAAGTCAAACTTTTGCAGTATATCTTTCTTGTCCATCACTCTTCACCTAACGGTACAAGTATACTAATCTTCTTTCCATCTACTTCGATAATGTCGTCCTCAACGAGTTTTCTCAGAAGCCTTGAAAAGGTCTCGGGTGAGATTCCGAGAAGCAAAGAAAGCTCCCCTTTCGGTACGGGTAACGTTATCGTCTCACCGTTGCTCTTTTCATTCAGATGTTCTAGATAATTCAAAAAACGCTTCCTTACATCAGCCAGCGTCAGGTCCTCCACCATCTTTATAAGGTACTGTGTTTTTGCAGTAAGCTTGGCTATAAGTTTCATAGCCACCTCCGGGTGCCCTTGTATGCAGTCAAAGAGTTTCTTTGCATCAATTGCGAGTAAAACGGACGGTTCTATTGCCATGGCGGTTACAGGGTAACGGTTATTCAAAAAGAGTATCAACTCTGCAAAAAAATCACCCGGTTCAATAAAGCGGATAATGGCCTCTTTGCCTTCCTCATTAGACCTAAAGAGCTTAATACTACCTGAACTTAAATAGTAGAGGTATCGGCCTTCGTCGCCTTCAAGAAAGAGCATCTCGCGCTTGTTGATACTTACCATATGGCTGATATCACTTATCAAACTCACTATCTCGGTATCTGCATCACCACAAAAATGTCTGGAAAATGATTCAACGACTATTTTTTTCTTCATTTTTGACCCCGGTCAAATTGTTCGCGTGGAAAACGGATTATATTAAAGCACATACAGGAAGTAAAAAAAATCACATATATGTCAATCAAGATAATGACTGTGAAAGGAGATTAACATGAAAAACAGGAGTAACTGGGCAAAAACAGCGGGTGTAATCGCATTGGGGATGATGGTGCTCTCCCCGGTAGCATCATATGCGGTTGACCTGGACCTGCGGACAAGAACACAAGAACGCATAGAGACTAGATCCTCACAGCAGAACGGGGAAGGTTCTCCGAACCGGTACATGAATACCGTAGAGCGTAGGACACAGGAAAAGAAGATGGCTAACAAGGCCGGGGAGAAGCGCCGCAATGAAGCACGTGAGCGTAACCAAGAAAGGGAGCACAAAGGCAGCAACTACGGCCAAGATAGGCATAACAGTGATGGTGTGGGCTCAGGCAGCTTTGAAAGTGGTGGAAGCCACGGACGAAGCCGTGGCCGTGGAAGATAACAGTACGGAAGGAGGTAACGTATGGGCCGGTTGAAAAAGGCGGTACTGATAACTATTCTAACGGGTGTAGTCGCCGGCGCGGCCTTACCCGCACGGGCTGAGCTTCAGCTCAAATCCATAATGACAGACCTCTCCGCGCGTATGCAGGCGGTCGTGGTAGCGATAGGCGCCGGAGACTTCGCTGAAATAGAGTCCAACGCAAGTGTTATAGCCGATCACGATAAGCCTCCAATGACGGAGAGGATGAAGATACTCGGGTTCCTTAAAAGTCGGGCCTCACAGTTTAAGAAAATGGACGGTAAGGTTCACGACAATGCTTCGGACATGGCCGAGGCGGCCAAGCGTGAGGATATGGAGGGAGTTCTAAAAAGCTTTTCGATCGTGCTTGCCGGATGTGTCGAATGCCACACCGGTTACAGGGACGACATAGTCGAGCATTTCTATAGCCAAAAAGAGTGATACCTGCCTTTATGCGGCCCACCGGTATATCCTTGCATCGGTGGGCCGTCCTGCCAAACCGGAAACTCTGTTCAGTCGGTGCAATGGCCTATTAACGGATAAAAGTATCATTCGGGCCTAGGTGTTGAGTTATAGGGTATTTTCAAAAACTACCGCCACGGAGCTAGTTATGAAATTAAATATATTACGCATCTGTTTTTTTGTGACGCTACTTCTACTAAGTAATTCCAGCAGCGCGCAAGAACTGGGTCTCGACAGTTTTGTACAATCTATTTTAGAGCACAACCCGGGAGTCCAGAGGATTCTATCCGAGAAAGATATTGCCGTTGGCGAACTGCAGGCCAGCAGAGGTGTTGATGATGCGATACTGAGTTCGAGTATGAGCCTGTCGCATGTAGAACCTAACACTCTGTTAGGAGTAGAAGCTACAGAAAGTGACGATGCACGGCTCAACCTCTCTTATGATCGTCTCTTTTCAACCTCCGGCACTCGCATGTCATTAGCTTACAGCAACCAGTATACCGATCGAAACCCGTCACTGAGCCTGCTCGGCAGTCGTTACTACCAGCCGAGCTTTACCGTGCGTTTAACCCAACCATTACTGAAAAATGCAGGTGGTATTCAAGATCGCCTTAACATCAGGCTCAACGAACTCAGTGCTAAGCTGGCCCGTTTGAACTCTCAGGAGAATCTCGAAAGTTATATATCTCAGCTTGCAGCACTCTATATAGACTGGTATCTGGCGTCACAAGAGCTGGATATATCCAAAGAGGTTTACCAGCAGGTCATTGAGCAGGAGAGCTTGACTCGTACCAAGGTCGAACGGCAGGTGATAGAGCCGCATGAATTGTTGCGTGTGCAGGAGACTCGTGAAGACTATTATTCACGCTTACAGCAAGCCAAGGGACGTTTTGCGGGTTTGACACACCAGATTCGACACCAGATGAACCTGAATAACAATATAGCAGTAGATGAACTGACTCCACGCAACCCGGAAGAGGCTAAATTATTTGCCGCCAAAAAGAGTTTGCCCCGTAAGGCGGATTACCTGGGCACAACATCAAACCTTAGAAACATACTCGATTCACTAAAGGCCCAGCAACTTCTCTTGCTAAATGCCAGGAGCAATTCACGGAAACCGGATCTCAATATAAATTTCGACTATACACGTCACGGCATCGATAGCAATCATAGTAATGCGCACACCACGGACTTCGACAGTAATGATTATTCCGTGATGCTGGAATACAGGTTCCCGCTTGGCAACCGTCAGGCAGTCGGGAAATATCAGGCACAGGTCGCCACTAGGCAACAGATAGAGGCCGATACAAGGCAACGTATGATCGATGCGAAAGCCAACCTTGGTGACTTGCAGGCACAGGCATCTCAACTGGCTATTGCCCTTGAATCGATAGACCGTAAGATTGAGCTGGCCACAAAAAAGATTTCAAAAGAGTTACGCCTCTTTAAAATAGGCAGCCTCGACCTCTTTGAATTATTAAGGGACCAGACAACTCAACTCGAAAGCCGCTTGAATAGGGAGAGACTTTACACACAGCTGCTCATACTACAGTTGAATATCGGTGAACTGCTCGATCAAAATCTTGGGACTTATTCACTTGTCGCTGATAGAAGAGTTAATGCTAACAACGTGGAAACCGTGACATATGAATAACCTGATCCTCTTTTTCCTACAACGCTCCTTGCTGGTTAAACTGCTATTTCTTGCTGTCTTTCTCTTTGGCATCTATAGCATGTTTACTATACAGAAAGAGGGCTTCCCGGCTGTCGATCTGAACAAAGTAACCGTCAACACGGTCTATCCCGGCGCATCGGCACTCGATGTTGAACTCAATGTCACCACACAGCTTGAAGAAGAGATTCAGGAGGTCGATGGTCTATACGAAGTCACCTCAACATCACGAGAGAACTTCTCTGCCATCGTAATTCAGGCTGATGAAGATGCCGGATCCAAAGAGCTGGCCGCAATAGTCACAGACATCAAGCAGGCAGTTGACCAAACTCGGGACTTGCCTCTGGACCTGGAAGAACTACCCCTTGTTGATGTGATCTCAACTGCCGACACTCCTATCGTATCGATCAACCTCTTCGGTGAACATGGAAAACTGCGCGAGCTTCTGCCAATACTTGAACGTGGCATTGAGTCCCTTCCGGGTGTTTCCGGTGTCGACAAGATTGGTTACTTTGATCGTGAGGTTCACATTGAGATAGACCCTGCGAAAGCAAAAGACCTGCGCATCAGCCTGTCCGACGTACTTGTAGCTATTCAGTCGCGTAACCTGCGCACGACGGGCGGCACTCTGGAGTCCTACCTGAATGAACAGACCGTTATCAGCCTGAATAAATTCAATAACCCAAAAGAGGTTGAAGAGGTCATCCTACGTGCCAATATTTCGGGGCAGGTAGTTAGAATCCGGGATATCGCCACAGTAAAGTTGCGTGAAAAAGACGAAACCTTTATCGTCCGTAATGAAGGCAAACCGGGCATGAACCTGGTTGTTCGTAAAAAGAAAGATGCCGACATTATGACAACACTTGATGGTGTCAAGGTGTTCATGACCGAACAGACACTGGCCGAAGGTATCGGGTACACCTTTTCCAATGATCAGTCGGCACGAACACGTTTACGCCTGCAAGTGTTGGGGGGCAATGCCCTGCTCGGTTTTACTCTGGTAACTATTATTCTCATGCTGGCTCTGAATCGTCAGGCGGCCTTCTGGACAGCCATGAGTGTGCCCTTCTCGCTTTTCGGTACTTTCATCTTACTACCCTATGTCGGTGTCAGTCTTAATGCTATTTCACTCGCAGGTTTTGTTCTGGTACTGGGCTTGCTCGTGGATGATGCCATTGTGGTGGCCGAAAAGATTACTCACTATCGAGAAAAAGGTTTCTCTGCTAAAGAAGCAGCGCTCAAAGGAACGGCGGCTATGTGGCGCCCCGTCACCGTAGCCAGCATAACCACCATTCTTGCATTTAGTCCCATGTTCTCCCTTGGCGGTATGCCCGGTAAATTCGCATGGGCTATACCGGCTGTGGTTATTGTCGCCTTGCTGGTCAGTCTGTTTGAGTGTTACTTTATACTGCCACACCACTTGGCCGCAGGACGGCAGGTGAAGAACAGGAGTAAGGCTGGCTGGATACTTAAAGTGGAAGCTGGTTACGGTTGGTTACTTGAGCATTTACTTCACTGGCGTTATATCGTTGTACTCTTTATGGTCATGATACTCCTGTCCAGTGTTTACCTGGTCAAGAGTTCTATGAAGTTCCAGGTATTCCCGCAAGATGGCGTTGAAACATTCTATCTGAAACTGGAGATGCAGCGCGGCGCCTCACTGGCTGCCACGGAAACACGCCTGAAAGCGCTTGAGAATCGTATCAAGAGTTTACCAGAGACCGAACTGGAATCGTTTGCTACTCGTGTCGGAACATTGGCGACCGCACCATCCAAAAACCGGGGTGACCATAGCCACTGGGGAATTATCAGTGTTTTTCTTACCGGTGAGGCACACCGCAAACGGAGTGCGGATGAGATTATCACAGCACTTCGAGAGTCTATTCCTATCGAAGAGAACGAGACTCTGATATTCGAAAAACAGCGTGTGGGCCCGGCCATTGGCATGCCTACAGAGATCCGTATCAGTACAAATGATGATGAGTTGCGTAAAAATACAGCAAATGAATTAAAAAGTTTTCTTAGGGCCTTGCCTGGTCTTCTTGATATTGAAAGTGACAACAAACCAGGTAAGGATCAGCTGATTGTTAATATCGACTATAAAAAACTTGCTGAAGTCGGGTTGACGGTAAAGGATGTTGCTGATGCCTTGCGGGTAACCTACGACGGGATGCTGGTGAGTTCTACTACCAGTGTTGAGGAGACTATCGAATATCGCGTTATTGTTGACCCTAAATATCGCAATAGTGAAGACATGCTTTTTAAAATTCCGGTAAAGAATAACCGTGGTCAGGTTATGAGCCTGAATGATGTCTTATATCTGACGCACGGTCAAGGCCCGTTGGAATTTCAACATGTGAATGGTGTGCGTACCGAAACTATCAGCGCTGACATAAACCCGGAGATCACAAGTACGTCGATTGTTCAAAAGCAGGTACTGGAACACTTCAAAGAAACTTGGTCAGAACAGCCGAGTATGAAGGTCTCGTTTGCCGGCGAAGCACGAGAACAGAAAAAGATCTTTGGTGGTTTCCTGGTTTCAGGCATTGTGGCGCTGGTCTCAATCTACCTGGTTGTAGCTTTGTTACTTAACTCACTCGGCCAATCTTTTATCGTGATGTCCACTATACCTTTTGCCATTATAGGCGTTATATGGTCTTTTTATGCCCACGGGATGCCGTTATCGTTTTTTTCAACAATGGGAACACTCGGTTTAATTGGTGTAGTGGTGAATGACACCATTATTATGGTAACCGAAGTAAACCGTAAGCTTGTCGAGTACAGGAAGGAGAATCTGGTACGTACCGTTGTTTTAGGCGCAAAAGATCGATTACGGCCCGTTTTGCTAACCACATTCACTACAGTTGCTGGATTATTGCCTACTGCCTATGGCATCGGTGGCAAAGATGGTTTGATAATGCCCCTTACCATGGCTATGGCTTATGGGTTGCTCTTTGCCACCATGATTACACTGATACTAACTCCCTCCTTACTGGTTATTGGACATGATATTGCACATCTGCTTGGTCGTGGTACAGAGCATAAACGAGGTAGTAGCCCGGCACAAGATTGACAGCTACGGTTTTAGTTTTTATTATTTATAATCTAGTTTTAGACTTATTTCGGTATTAATATTTTTTTGCCGATACTTAGTTAGCTGGTCGCAGGTTCGAGCCCTGCGCGGCCCACCAACTTGATGGGGCGTAACAAACTGGTTTTTCTTAATTAAACCAGCTTGTTATGCCCCTTTTTTGTGCGCTAAAGTGAGAGGGTTACAGGTTTTTCTGTAGCCTTTTAATTTTGATTTGTAGCATTTTTGTATAGTTTGTTTTTCGTAAGTGCTCACAAGCACCACTTTCAGTACTTCGTACCTTGGCCTTTTTTACCGAAAGCTCACCTTAAATTCAACAGTACTTCCTGTAACAAACAACCTTAACGCAACTTCTAATACAATACTTCAAGTAATAAGCATTAGCCGCCATTAATCGGTATACTTCAGAAAGCCGAATTATTTTCTCTTTCCAACCATCAACTATAGACCTAACAGGACCTCGATGCCACTTACACTTCTTTAACTCCGATTTCACTATTTTTTAATCTTAAGTCGATACGTTGTAATTATAATAATTAACAATTGGGTTATTAGCAGTTGGATCGCTAGCAGTCACTTGATAAGTTAATAAAATGACTCTCGAACAAAATCGCAATACTCTCTTAGAATTACTTCAAGTGTAGTGCTTGCAGATTGGGAACAGGGTAGAAACTATGAAGGAAATTATTGATTGGCTTGTTAGTGTTAAAGCTTCGGCTTCGAAGATCTACTATAATGCTGCTTTACGCTTGTATGAGAATGTGGAGGTTGCTGAGTTTTGTAAGTGCTTAAGCAAAGAAGAAAAAGAGCATTACGATCTTATGATGAATGCTTATGAACTCATCAAAGACAGAAAAGATCACTCTACCACTATTTCTTTAGCTGAGCATACAAAGCAGGAGGTTGAGGATTTACTGCTGCTGCATGAGAAAAGTATAGCTGATGGTAACTTCACTGAGGAGAGTCTTATAGACTTATTGATCAATTTTGAGTTTTCAGAGTGGAATAACCTGTTCGTTCATGTTGTCAATATGCTTGATCTAGAGCACAAGGAGTATGTGCCTATAGTGGCAAAGATGCAGCAACATAAAAGGGGTATAGAGCGATTTATTGAGTCTCAACCAGGGTACGCCTTCTACCTTAATGAAATAAAAGAATTGCCAAAGATCTGGGAGGAAAAAATCCTTGTAGTGGATGATGACGTTGTAACTCTCGACCTGCTGACAACGATTGTTGAGGATGAGGGTATTATAGAGAGAGCGTCTAATGGTGAGGAAGCCCTTAAGAAGCTCGATGAAAATTATTATGCAGCTATCGTAACCGACTTTGATATGCCCATAATGAACGGTATAGACTTTTATAACGAAGCAGTTGCAAGGTACTCGAACATCAAGGAAAGATTTCTGTTTTTTAGTGGTTCTGTTGATGAAGAGTGTTATTCCTTTTTGAAAAATAGCGAAACCAAGTTCTTACAAAAACCCTCACATATAAAAGTTGTAAGGAAGGCGGTAGTAGGCATTATAGCTCGGTAACAAGGTCGTGTATTACTTCACTTCGGTGTCAACTCAGGATTTCTCCCGATAATAGTCAATTTCAGGTCTACCACCGACATGTATAGCTGTAGGTGTACTACGCAACTTACACCCTTCCTGTCGAAAGCCCACTTCAAACTCAAGACTTCTTCCTGTACTCCGCACTTTGCAAGTACGCTTCCACACGCAATATTTCTACCGGAAATAAACAAGAGCCCACCGGCCATTAAGACCAGTGGGTTTAGATACACTGCAGTTATGCAGTTCTAAGCCTTAAACTTTCTTCTCACAAACCCCAACCCTACAAGGCCACTGCCTAGAAGTACTAGAATTCCAAGTTCGGGTACCTGTGCTGGAGGGTCCACAAATATAAAGTTATCGATTGTAAATCCATATCCGTGGTCGTGAATAATGGCATAAGAGATCATCTGTGTCCCAGTGGAAAGACCGAAGAAGCCGTTCAGGGTAGTCGCATTAACAAGCTCGATAAGGTTATCCGAGGCGTCATAGGCTTCTAAGGTTAATAAGGTCTGACCGAAAAAGTCCACACCGATCATATTAACATTTACGCTGAATGTAGCCCGTATCGCACTGTCGACACTCAGCACCTGATCCGGAGCCAAGAAGCTAATGGCGCCGCCGGAAAAAGTGACCCCTGAAGTTGCGTATTGCGTATCAACAGCACCAAGTCCCAAGCCATCAAAGTTTATATGCTTTGTGAGTGGACCAGTTGGTATGTCACTCGATGTAAGAATAGGTACCGCCTCTACCCTCGGCACTAAAATGAATAGTACAAGAAGCGCTGATAACGCTGGCAAGTAGATAAGATGCTTAAAATTCATTAATATTGGCTCCTAATATCTTTATTGTATATTTTAGTTTAGATCTAGGAAAAAGATATAATGTTGTAATATTACAATAAATAGTGCAATTCTTGTGCCATTAATGCTGTCTGGCATAACATACTAATTTATATTCACAAAATATCAACGATAATTTGCAAAAGCTGGAATAAGTGTAAAAAGATTTTACACTCAAATGGGGGGGTATTGGGGTGTTATGCAAAAAAAACCTTACATATTGAGGGAATAGGGATGAGGTGTGAGTGTAAAAAAAATTGACTACATATTGGAGGATTTTACTTTATTTCTACCGGAAATCGACAATTCAGAGTCTCCCTTAGATCTGAAGACTTGTAGATGTAGTCCGCATATCTCATGCAAAGAAAAGTCCCTATGCGATTACGACCTTGTGACTGTATAGTATAAGTATAGCCTCGGTAACACAGGGTAAAATCTACTAAAGATCTTCCTGTGAGATTCAAATTCCGGAAAGTCTTCCAGTATACTCTGTTTCTTACAAAGTACTCATAATAACTCATTCCTGTTGTAAGCATTTTTATAGCAGATCGCTTACCTCTAATTCAATAGGCGACTAATTGCTCGATTTCGTGCTTTTTTTTGATTCGGGTATGGAAGGTACACCTATCTCTTAAAGTGAAGTGCTTAAAAGGCGCTATCTATATCTGTTCGGTCTGTCGCCAGCATTGGTTGGTAAGAAATTTTTCTATTCGTATGGGATGATTAATCTGCTCCTGGTGCGATTAGCCTGAATGTTATTGCAGAGCTCGGCATGTAGTCTGCTACAATCTAATAGGAAGTTGATATTTTTTAAGTTCAAGGCAAGGGACTTTTACGGAGTTAACCGGAAGACAGAGAAAGATACTCATCTGGGTCGTTGCTTCTTTCGCTCCATATACCATTATAGGTTTCGGTATCCTGCCGTACACTCTAAAAGCGGTATTGCTTAAAAAACTGCCAGAGGCACTCCATAGAGAGGTTTCGATTGCGAGTATCAGGTTCAACCCCTATAACCTCAAGCTGACCATAAGGTGCCTCAGTGTTAAGAAGCGCTGTGAGCCCGTACTTAGGCAAGTACGTCGGTTATGAGATATCGAAGGGCAAGCTCATCCTCGACCTCGATAATCTCACAGAGGCCTTCTTTCAAAGGCCGAAAAGTTTTCATACATAATAAGGTGCAGCGGAGGCCGGTACCTTCTCTGGATGAAGTGGTGATTAAAGAGGACGAGTATGCGAAGTATCTATGGATAGCTTATTAAGAAGGCTCAGTTCCCCAAACCGAAGAACCCTATTGGCCTTATCAAGAAACTTGCAATCGAGGAGTTGGAAAAGCTCATGTTCACAAATCCCATCATTACCGAGGATGGTCGTTATGATCTCGCCAAGCGTCGGGCCGGGGCAGTAAAGGACTACATACTCGCTATTGATAAATTAGAGCCAGAGCGGTTCTTTATAGACCGGTCGACTAAGCTTGTTCCCGAGCAGAGGAAGGGCGTAGTGCCGAGCCGGGTTGAGTTCGCCTTTGGGTAGTCGGCGCACTGTTCATAGCCGTTGGTCGCTTTCTTTGGTAACGGCGGTAGTACCTGAACTTCGCATCTTATCTCTTTTACTTCTCCTTCTGGCGGCAAGCTGATTATAAAGCTCCGGAGCTCGAAGAGTCCAAGGTAGTAGATATCGAGTAACAGAGGGTATTGTGACTCTCTTTCGGGTTGACACCGGCAGTACAGGGTGTGACTTTTCTCACATCATTGCCGGGTTTCTGGGTGTAAAAGGACAGTAACTGGTGTTGCGTACAACCTTAAACGGAATGCTGGTCATTTATACTCTTAGAGCTAAATACCGGTAGTACTATTTGGAGAATGACAATTGAAAAAACAAATAATTTTTCGAGTGATTTTAAAACAGAAGATCATAATTGCTCTTTTTACGGTTTTATTAATGGCGGGATGCGCTGCACAGACACAAAAGTTAAAACCGTCGGCTGCAATGGAAAAATACCCATCGGTTAATGAATTGAATGTACAGTTACTCAAAGCGCAAATAACGAGCATACGTTACCTTGCGCCGGAAGGTTATCAGGATGCGCACAGGATATATAAGAGTGCATTGGACAAAGCGATAGCGCAAGACGCAGAGGCAGAAATACTTGCGCAAGATGGTTTGAAACGGTTGCGTATTGCAATAAAGCAGGCTGCTACCAGTGAAACGCTTATGCATGAAGCGCTGGCTGCAAGAGAGAAGGCACGCAAGGCTGCGGCGCAAACAGTCTATCCTAAGGAATATTCAGAGCTCGAATCAATATTAATAAAGGCAACCATGGCAATTGAGCATGGAAAAATTGAAAAGGCTAAAGAGTTGCGTGCTGAGTTAATCGGAGAGTATGCGGCATTGGAGCTCGACTCGCTGCAGGTCAATACTACACGAAAAGCAAAAGAGACGATTTCGAAAGCCGAAGAACAAGAGGCTGACAAGCATGCCGCCAAGACACTGAAGCTGGCCAAAGAAGAGCTTGCACTTGCCCTTAATGTATTGAGTGCGGGACGCACTCAAACGAAAAAAGCCCAGGCTCACGCCGATAAGGCGGTCTACTTTGCAAACAAAAGTATCTATATCACAGAGACGATTAAAAACTTTGAACGCCGTGATTTCAGTAGTGAAGAGCGTGTGCTTTGGTACCAGAAGCAGTTGGAGTTGATTAACAAGCCTTTTGCTAAGAGGCTCAACCTGGATCAACCCAATCGTCATGTTGTCATGGGAATGCAGGCGGAGATAAATAAAGTGATCAAGGCAAAGGGCGCAACTAAAGATGCCTCTACTGCCACAACCAGGGATGTTTTGGCACTACAAAAGCGTATAGAAACACTTAAAGCGGAACATGAGTTGGAGATTGCGAGCCTGAGTAAGAAAATATTTCAGTCAGAAGCTTCGATGAAAAGGCAGTTAGTAAACTTGGAAGAGGCAAACCGGAAGGCACAAGCACGCTTTGACAAGATTCAGTCGATATTTACGGAAGAAGAGGCTTATGTTTATCGGCAAGGCAATAATGTGCTGCTCGAAACACATGCTTTTGATTTTAAGGTTGGCGCAAACGAAATAGATTCGAGCAACTTTGACCTGCTTGAAAGAATCATGAAAGCTATAAATGTTTTTGATAATCCCAAAATCATTGTTATAGGGCATACCGACTCAACCGGCAGCGCAGAACTTAATATGAAACTCTCACAAAAGCGTGCACAGACAGTAGCCCTGTTTCTGAAAAAAATAGGCAAAATCGATTCAAGAGATCTTGATGTAATAGGGTATGGTGAAACGCGCCCGGTAGCATCGAATGAGACAAAAGAGGGCCGCAAGAGAAATCGCCGTATTGAAGTTTCTATTGTCAATAATTAACCGCAACCCGAATAATCCGGAGGTGTAAGTCGTACTTTTTTACTGTATTTGTGCTAAGAAGCATCCAAGAGAACATAAGAGAGCAGAAGGGATAGAAGCGTTGCAAAGCTTCTATCCCTTTGTTTTTAAATTGTTGCCTATCTTGTGTAAGTATTTTATTGCCTCCGGGTTATCGGGGCTCAAACGGAGGAGTTCGTGAAATTCGATCCTCGCTTTATCGAACAATCCGTTATTGAAGTATAGTACGCCGAGATTAAAGTACGAACCCGGGTATTTAGGTCTTGCTTGTTTGAGTAACAGGAACTGTTCCATCGCTCTATTTTTATCTCCTTCTCCGTCTCTATTTGAAAACGCAAGCGCGAGGTTGTTTCTTGCCGCGTGAAAGTTCGGCTCCCTTGCGAGCGCAGCACGAAATTCGTCTATCGCGCCGTTATAATCATTCCTGTTGAGATAGGCCATGGCCAAATAGTTGTGGGGTGAGGGGCCACCGGGTGCTTTTGCAACCTCGTCTTTATACAGCTTGAGGTCATTGGCCCAGAAGGCGTTTCTCTCACTTGTCAGAAAGCCTAGAGAGCAGAGTGTTATTATAATAAGGCCGTAAAATGCCGTACTTATTGATGGCATGCGCACCGATAAGAACCGCGCAACTTGTAGAGAGAGCGCGGATATTGCAATAAAGAGACCTACCCCCGGCAAGTAGAACCTATGTTCGAATATGACGTCGCGTATGGGTATGATCGAGCTTTCGATTGAGATCGCCAGAAAAAACCATACGATACCGAAGCCAGCTACCGTATTAAGCCGGTTTGCGCGTCTGCTGCCTGAACGGAGGAGAAAGAGCGCGAATAGTAGTATTAGAGTTAAAAGCAGTA
Organism: Deltaproteobacteria bacterium; assembly: GCA_029262515.1. Lineage (GTDB taxonomy): Bacteria > Desulfobacterota > GWC2-55-46 > GWC2-55-46 > JADFVP01 > JADFVP01. The sequence continues at coordinate 17,179 of JAJCZH010000015.1, forward strand.
GTCCGAGTGCGGCCCACGGTTCTGTTATAGAGTCGTATGATGGCCAGTCGTAGTGGAAGCGCATACCGGAAGGATAGATTACGAGCTTTAGGTAGTGCGTGATAACAGTAAATTGCGTGATCAGGTATATGTAAGGTGAGAGTGAGCCGGCTTCGGCCAGTTTCATGCGGCGCATCATCTCCGAGACCGAGTCGTTTATTTCGACAAGTCCGGTGGATGGTAAAAAAAGCTCAACCGGAATTATTATAAGCGTTATGAAGAAGGGAAGAAGCGTAATGTAACGTCTTTTTACCAGGTCGCCGGTCTTTGTAAAGAGTGTCAGTTCGATCAGGAGCAGCATAAAGGGTATTGTAAAGCTGATCTCCTTTGTCTTCATAGCGAGTACTGTTATGAAAATAGATCCGATATAGTATGCCGTTGCACGGCCGGAGCCGGTCCTTAACCTCGATGCAAGGTAGGAGGCTACTGCCCAGAGGTAAAAGAGCGTCGTTAAAGATGTATACCGTTGCGTTATATAACTTACGGCCTGTGTCTGTATAGGGTGCAGGCAGAAAAGAAGCGCTGCAAAACCCTGAATCATGAACGCAGTGCGTCGGTCTTGCGCTCTTTGACCGCAAACTCCAAGTGACTTGAGCATAAGCCCCGACAGTATAAAGACAAGAACGGAATTTATAATATGAATAATAAGGTTCGCCAGGTGAAAAAATAACGGATCCGGACCAAATACAGCGTAGTTGAGAGCAAAGCTTAAGTCCGTAAAGTATCTGGCTCCAAGAGGGTGTAAGAACGAGGAGAGATTGCGAATCCGTTCGTTGCCAACGATATAAATGTTATCGTCGAGAACAAATGGCCCGACGAGTACGTCGGCGTAAACTATAGTGGCAGCGACGATAATGAGCAGGTATAAGCCCGCTTTATTACGGTCGAAAGCTTTCAAAGTGTGTACCGCCTGACGCGTAACAGTTTTTTGTGGAGTGAGATCTTTAAATCACAGAATTCGGAAGACGTAGTATCGAGTCTTCTGTAGACTATATTGCTTTTAGGAAGTTGCCCACACTCCATTACCTGAGTATGAGTACCTATCTTATTGGGCATTAAGCGTGCCCTCCAAATAGCTATGTCTAGATACTCCTCTATACTTGCAGAGTTATCGCTTGGTAACCTCTTTGACAAACTACATCTTCTTGGTTCTTTATGTCAAGTGTCGATTTAGAGCCGTATTTACTCGACTTTTCTTTAGAAAAACGAAAAAATGGTTGTTACTTTTATTTAAACCTCAGGTGCTATGCATTTAAGCTTTTTTGCTCTCTACCCGATATATTATTATGGCTTAAATAATTGCAAATATTATGAAAAAGTATTTATTCAAACTCTTGTGCAGGGTGTGTATATGAAAAAAGCGAGTTTGAGCTGGATAACGCTGTTACTTGTTACCATCTTCTTTTTAAATGCATGCGACAACCAAACCGAACAGAGCAAAACCGTGGACTCGCCTAAATCAGAGGTCAGGATAGGGCGGGTTATCTGCGGCGGGCACCTTTCGCTTGCGATAGTCGAGAAGAAGTTTCAGAAGGAACTCGGTTCATTTACCGTCAACGCGGTTCAGTACCATGATTGGAAGGTAGTCGTAAAGGAGATGCTAGCTGGTAATTTGAGCGGCACCTTCATACTCTCTCCGCTCGCGATGGATCTTATAAAAAACGGCTTCCCCGGCAAGATCGTACTCATGGGCGACCGCAACGGAAACGGGTTCGTGCTTTCCGAAGAGATCGGCTCTATTGAGAGCCTAAAGGGAAGAAAGTCGATAATTGCCGTTCCTCATATCTACTCTCAACATAATGTATTGTTGCATCTCGCGCTAAAGAATAACGGGATTTCGGAAGAGAGTATAAGTACCGTAGGCATGCCGCCTCGCGACATGATTAATGCTCTTCGAAGGGGTGAAATAGACGGTTTTGTTGTGGGTGAGCCTGAGGCGAATAAGTCGATTAAACTCGGTGTCGGCCGCATGGCGGCCATCTCTCCGGAAATCTGGAAAGGTCATATGGACCATGTCTTTCTAGTTACTGATAAGTTTATGAGTGAAGAGCCTGAAAAGGCCAGAATGCTTGTAGCGGCGCTTTTAAAGGCAGGCCGTTTTATAGAATCGAATCCATCCGAGGCTGCGATAATAGGACAGGATTATACCGGTTCGAGTGCCAATGTCTTTGAAGAAGTGCTTACCACGCCGCCGGACTGGATAGATTATAGCGACATGCATCCGACCGTCAGGGACTTCGATGAGTTCTCTTCTGTATTGGTTGAGATGGGGTTATGGGATGAAATGCCTGCCGACACCTCGATATTTTTTGATGGACGCTTCTTGAAGAACACAACTGTGAGCAGTGTAGAATGACCGGAAAAAAGAAGACCTCACTGAGAACGGCATGGTACGGCATTATATTTCTGGCTACCGTGCTGCCTTTAGTACTGCTCGTCCCATGGGTAGGCAATAAGGCCTATACATGGATGCTCGACTCATCTCTGGAGCTTCAGATGGAGGAGATACAGAGCGTAAAAGGCACCATAGAGCATGAAATAGAGCACCTCTTTATTCAACTCAGTAGTAAAAACGATGTTTTGGTCGAGCACCTCAGGCTGGCTGCCGTTAATAAGGATGCAATCGATTACGATCTACTCTCCAGAAGTGTAGACACCTTTTTTGTTACTTCAAAGAGCCTGCACTCCATAACCATCTTCAGCAGAGAAGGTCATCCGCTTATTCACACCGATAACCCGGCATTTGAGGAAGTGACATTTCCGGAAGGTTATCAAGACCATGATTTTTCCGAACTTTTTTCAAGGCCGGAGTTTGTTGTTCCCATGCATGGCCGCAACTACTTCGGTACTCCTTACAAGAGCGAGGGCAAGGTCTTTTTCACTATAACAGTTCCTATCGGACCGAAAGACGCGCCGTTAGGGGTTATACGCGCCTCTGTTGAAGTCGGGGGCGTCTGGACTGAAGTGGAGAGGCATATAGAAGACCGCGGCGCCTTAATCTACCTGGTCGATAGTCGCGGCTCTTTGTTGAATGCTTCGCAGAGAATAGGGCAGCCCGAGGGCACGCTTCTTACTGATTTCGAAATAGTAAGGAAACTTATCACCCGAAATGGGTGGAATAATGGTGAAGTATATTTAGGTTTGAATGGCGAGAATGTCTTCGGTACCGGAGTGCTTCTTGAAAGGCTTGCCTGGGCGGTTGTTTCCGAAATACCGGTTAAGCATATAAGCGGCCCTGTACTCAAGACGTTAATTCCTCTGGTCGTGTTTGTGTTGATCTTATTTCTTGCTTGCGCCGCCTTCGGGTTGTGGCTAGTTAGCAAGGTGTTAAGGCCGATAGGGGAGCTTTCGAGCGCCTTTGCGTCTGTGTCCGATGGCGACTATTCGAGAAAGGTAGATGCGTCATCGATTGAGGAGATCGATAGCCTGGCATCTGGTTTCAATAATATGATGTCAACGATTACCCGGCGGAAACAGGAACTGCAGTGCAGCGAAGAGGCGCTTAAAAAGAGTGAGACGAACCTTGTAAAAGCACAAGAGGTCGCTCACATCGGATCTTGGTGCTTTAACCTGCTTGAAAACAGGCTTGACTGGAGTGGTGAAAATTTCAAAATATTCGGTGTCCCTAAGGGCACCAAGATAACTCATGAAAAATTTCTAGAAGCAGTACATCCGGAAGATAGGGAGTATGTTAAAAATAAATGGAGTGCCGCCATTGAAGGAGAACCGTACGATATTGAGCACAGGCTCCTTATTGACAATGAAGTGAAGTGGGTCAGAAGAAAAGCTGAATTGAGTTTTAATGACTATGGAGAGCCAGTAAGCGCAGTTGGGACTACTCAAGATATAACCGAGCGCAAGAGAAGTGAAGAGGAGTTAAGGGAGAGTACCGCTAACCTTTCCGAAGCACAGGAGATCGCTCATATCGGCCACTGGAAACTTGACCCCGAGACGAATGAAGTAACAGGCTCCGATGAATTTTTCAGAATCTTCGGCTTAACGCGAGAGGAAGCTACCCTTGAAGCATTTGTCGAGGTGGTTCATCCTGAGGATCGGGAGCGTGACGTTGCTGCAATAACGAGGGGTATAGAGCACGGCGAGAACTGGGAAATAGAGCATCGCTTGATATGCAGGGATGGAACAGAAAAGTTCATACATGCTGTCGGAAAGGCCCGGACTGATGAGTCAGGTAAAACGGTGCTTCTCTTTGGTACTTCCCAGGACATAACCGAGCGCAAGAGGGTTGAAGAGGCCCTTAAGGTCAATGAGGCAAAGTACCGCCTGATCCATAATATCTCCTTTGACGGCATCTTAGTCGCGGATACCGATAGCCGTATTATAGAGTGCAACAGGAGCGCAGAGAGGATATTCGGGTATGATGCCGCCGAGCTGGATGGTAGGAGCCTTACCGAACTTATGCCGACGGACTATAGAGAACGGCACTTAAGCGGGGTTCAGCACTACTGCGACACCGGCCAAAGCGTGATACACGGACAGGTAGTTGAACTGGAGGGGGTAAGAAAAAACGGAGAGGTCTTCCCCATAGAACTGATAGTAACCAGTTTCGACCTCGATGGAAAAATGGTCTTTACCGGTACGGTACGTGATATTACGGAGAGGAAAAATTCAGAAGAGTCGATCAAACACCTGGCTTACCACGATACCCTTACCGGGCTTCCGAACAGGTCACTCTTTAAAGACCGTCTTGACCAGGTATTGCGTAGACAGGCATGGAGGCAGAAGTCGGCAGCCGTACTTTTTTTGGACCTCGATCGTTTCAAGATAATCAATGACACGCTCGGTCACTCCTTTGGTGATGAGCTCTTGAAGGTGGTAGCCAGAAGGCTCGAAGAGTGCCTGAGGGAGGGTGATACCGTGGCGCGCCTGGGTGGTGATGAGTTCACTATTATCCTTCAGGACCTTGCGAAGGCGGATGACGTGACGTTGGTGCTTGAAAAGATATTGAATACCTTTAAGCAGCCTATAGAGATAAGCGGACAGGAGGTTGTTATTGGCACCTCGATAGGCGCGAGTGTATTCCCTGACGACGGATACGATAGCGATACGCTTATCAAAAATGCCGATACGGCTATGTATCGCGCTAAATCGGAAGGCAAAAACAATTTTCAATTATACTCTACAACGATGTCGACCAAGGCCAATACTCTCCTTAAGATGGAGCACCGGTTGCGCAAGGCGATCGAAAACGGCAGATTAATGCTCCATTACCAGCCGCAACTCGATTTGAGGAACGATGAGCTTGTCGGCATGGAGGCCTTAGTCAGGCTTGCCGACCTGGATGACGGCAAGCTTACGTCTCCAGGAGAGTTTATTTCTGTTGCCGAGGAGACCGGGCTCATTATTCCGTTAAGCGAGTGGGTGCTGAGGACCGCATGCATGCAGAGCAAGGTCTGGTACGATACCGGTCACACGTTAACGGTGGCGGTAAATATTTCCCCGGTAATGTTCAGGCAGAAGAACTTACTGTCGATGATTACTGATATTCTGGAGGAGACGGGTCTGAACCCCAAGTATCTTGAAATAGAGATTACGGAAGAGACTATGTTGAAGGATGCCGAAGATACTGTTGAGAAGATGAATGCTTTGAGAGATTTTGGCGTCAGCTTTGCGATTGACGATTTCGGAACCGGCTACTCTTCGCTAAGTTATATCAAGATGCTGCCGATAAAGATGCTCAAGATAGATAGAGCTTTTATAAACGATATCTTCACAAGCTCGGACGATAAAGCGATAGTTAAAGCCATAATTCAGATGGCACACAACATGGATCTTGAGGTGCTGGCCGAAGGCGTGGAGACCAGACAGCAGGCAAAGTTCTTGAGGTCTATCGGGTGCGACAAACTTCAGGGGTATCTCTTTAGTAAACCTGTTCCACATGACGAGTTCAAAGATTTTCTTGGCAGAATGAGCAGTTTACAAGGGTCTATCAAGGAAGTATTGTAGGCACGGCTCTTTAGTCAGGTATGTTCAATAAAGCCCACAGAATCGAATCCGGTATTTCTTAGAATTCTATTGCAGGTTACAGTCCTACCGGTCGCTGTACAAGGTGGGCATGTTTGCCGGGAAGAGTTCAAGCTAGACCGTAAGGCTTAGACCGCTCTATCATATAGTCTTGCGAACTCTTTATGCGTGTCTTTAAACAGCTCCAGCATTTTCGGGTCGAAGTGTTCCGGTTCCGTCCTTCCGTCCCCTTCTGTTATAACTGTGTACGCCGCATCGTGTTCAAGGCCAAACTTGTACGGCCTTGAGCTTCTTAACGCATCGTATTGATCGATAAGATTCATGATCCTGCCTTCGATCGGAATTTCCGTCTCTTTAAGCCCGCTCGGGTATCCGCTGCCGTCCCATCTTTCATGATGAGTCAAGGCGATTTTGCTGCCCATCTGCAGGAATTCCGATTTCGAGGATTGAAGAATCTTCGCACCAACCGTGGCGTGAGTGCTCATCAGGGTAAACTCCTCGGAGTTCAGACCTCCTGTCTTGAGCAGAATCTCTGACGGTATGCCAACTTTCCCGATATCATGCAGTGGGCTCGCATACGATATCAGCTCAACCTCTTCTTCTGACAGTCCCAATTTTTTTGCAACAAAAGAGGCGTAGTTGCTTACTCGTTTAACATGTAATGCCGTTTCCTGGTCTTTGAATTCGGCGATCAGGGTCAACCTGTGGATTGTTTCCAGAGTGCTTTCCTTTGCAGCCAGCGTTGAGATTCTTAGCAGTTCGCTCGTCTCTTGAAGTTTAAAAGTCCTTTCTTCTACACGTAATTCCAAATCCTTGTTGAGTTCTACGAGTTCTCTGTTCTGGCTCTTCGTCAACTCAAGCAGGTTTCTGTTTTCGTTGATCAGTTCGTAACGGTCCAGAGCCTCCTTTACTGCGAACTTTAAACCGTCGTCGTTCCAGGGTTTGGTAACATAACGGTACACCTCTCCGCTGTTAATAGCCGCTGAAATAGCTTCTATGTCCGAGTATCCGGTAAGCATGAACCGTATGCTTGCTGGCGTGATCTCTTTTGCCTGCGAGAGGAATTCAACACCGTTCATCTTGAGCATTTTATTGTCGGAGATTATAAGGGCTACCGTATTTGCTTTGAGGATCTCAAGACCCTCCATTCCACTCAAAGCGGTAAGTATGTTGTAGTTCTCACGCCTGAAGAGTCTTTTAAGGGAGGCGAGTATATTAGTATCGTCGTCTACAAGTAGAATGGTATGTCTGTTATTCTCCATGTGGTTACCTATCTTCATTAGAGGTGAAGTGTAAGGCTCAACTATAAACTGCATCCCCTTTACACGCAGCTCGACCTGCAATATCTTAACAGAGGACGTAAACCTACTTCCAGGCCATTCCAGATATGTACAGCTAGACAAATAAGTAATAAATTATCAAGGAAGTTTTGTATTGTTTCAATACATTATCATTGCTTCAGTTAATTGTCAAGAATATACACCCGGAATTACTGGTTGATTTTTGAGATAAAGTAAACGTCACTATTGGTATATATATCCGGCATTATTGTCATATTTTGTGAGTGCGGTTTGCAGGTAAGACTCCAGTTCAACTTAAACCTTGTTATTGATGGGCTTTATGTGTTAGTTTAAACGTTAATCAGCGCCATTCGGTCGGCGTGTATCTTAGTGCCACGTAAGTATTGAACCCTTCCGCTTCAATTTTACCCACACACTACTATTAATTGAGAACCTTCGACCGGTCCCGTATTCACGGGCAAGGTTTTATAACCAAGTTTTCATAATGGAGAAGAAGTACATGAATTTCGAGACGCTCGGCCTTAAGGCCGAGTTACTAGACGCAGTCCGCTCACAGGGTTACACGGAACCCACACCTATTCAGGCGAGCGCTATACCCGTGATACTTAACGGCAAAGACGTACTTGGCGGAGCCCAGACCGGCACCGGCAAGACAGCCGCATTTACGTTGCCCATGCTTGACCTCCTGTCAAGGAGCGACGCAAAACCGCGCTATCCTCGCGCACTTGTACTTACGCCGACGAGAGAGCTTGCCGCGCAGGTGGCCGAAAGCGTAGCTACTTACGGCACGAACCTGAGGCTTCGCTCAACGGTTGTCTACGGTGGGGTCGGCATAAACCCGCAGATAGATACCTTGCGGCGCGGAGTGGATATCTTGATAGCTACGCCGGGTCGGTTGCTCGATCATGCGGGAAGGCCTACGGTAGATCTTTCGAAGGTTGAGATACTGGTGCTCGACGAGGCAGACCGTATGCTCGACATGGGTTTTATTCATGACATAAAACGCGTGCTCAAGTTCTTACCTACAAGAAGGCAGAACCTTCTCTTTTCGGCAACGTATACCAATGAGGTAAAGAGGCTCGCCGACGGACTTCTGAACCGCCCTGAGCTTATAGAGGTTGCGCGCAGGAACACTTCCGCAGAGCTTGTAAGCCAGGTTGTGCACCCGGTAGGGCGTACACGCAAGAGAGAGCTTCTGAGTTATTTAGTAAGAGAGGGCGAGTGGAGCCAGGTGCTCGTCTTTACGCGTACGAAGCACGGCGCAAACCGTCTAGCAAAGCAGCTAGAAACGGACGGGGTGAGTTCCACGGCCATACACGGCAACAAGAGCCAGGCCGCAAGAACCAAGGCGCTCTCGGATTTTAAAAACGGTAAGGTTAGGGTGCTGGTCGCTACAGACATCGCGGCGCGTGGTCTTGATATAGACAAGCTTCCGCATGTGGTAAATTACGACCTGCCCCAGGTTCCCGAGGATTATGTCCATCGTATTGGCAGGACAGGCCGAGCCGGTGAAAGCGGCAGAGCCGTGAGTCTCGTCTGCCCGGATGAGAGGTCGCAGCTAAAAAGCATTGAGCGACTTCTGTCGAGGCAGATCGAGGTGGAGGAGATACCCGGTTATAAGAAAGAGAATATAGAGGTGGGCTCGCCGGCGCCTACTTCGCCACGGCGTACCGCAAGGCACGGTCATGGAGGCGGAGCGCAAAGGACTTCAAGACCTAAAGCCTCCGGTAGATCTCAGGCCTCTGGCTGGTCGAGAGACTCTGCGGCTTCGAGCAACTCAGGCAGGACGAGCGGCACAGGCAGGTCTAACTCTCAGGCGCGAGGCGCATCTGAGGAAGGGCGGGGCGAAGAGGGCACTGGGCGCAAAAGATATTACAGAGGCAAGCGCACTGAATCTCAGGCTGGCAGAGGAGCGCGCCGTGGTACTTCAAGTTCTTCACGCTCCGGCCGTTCGAGTGGAGTAAAAAAGGTTAGTTGAACCCTTTCTTTGTCTGTTAGTAAAAGGGATAGAGGCTAACGCCTCTATCCCTTTTTATATTCTGTTATTGTTCGAAGGTACTGATACTCCTGCTATGCCGGTCTCGCAAATCTAGAGGGTTGCGTCCTTTATTTGTAGAGATTTTATAACCTCAGGAACCGGTGTTCTATTCCATAGGAAAAACCGTGCGGTCGGTGCTGATTGTACTTCTTACTTCAACGGCCCGTCAGTTACGTGGTGGGCAGTGCCACCCTACATGACTAATAACACAGTAGACGTTTTTGTCCATGACAGATAGACAGGCACCACCACAAGGGTAAGTATTGCCTCGGACGGCACAGAAGGGAACGACTGGAGTGAGCACGCATCAATTAGCGGAGACGGGCGATATGTTGCTTTTCATTCCAAATCAGATAATCTTCACACCAATGACACCTATGGGCGAAGTGACGTTTTTGTTCACGATAGAGAGACAGGCACAACCACATTTGTAAGTCTTTCCTCAGAAGATACGCGAGGTAACGACTTCAGTCTATGTTCATCGATAAGTACCGATGGACAGTATGTAGCCTTTTATTCGCGTTCATCCAACCTTGTTGCCAATGATACCAATGGCTGGAATGATATATTTATTGCGCCAAAAAAGTAAACACTGCTCATATTGGCTTAAAACCTCTTCAAGGGTAATGACTTAAATAAAGTTAGATTCGGACCCTCTACTGCATGATAACTTTTGCCAACATATGCCAGAATACCCTATGAAATATCGTGGTCAAAGGCATATATGCCGGGTGTGGGCTACGGTAAGTACTGTTGAATTGATGGTAAGATTATCGCAGGGGGCTAGGAGAGTTGTACTCAATAGAGCTGTACGTCCAGAGAACGCCTTGGGAAGCTGTAATTGTGGAAGCGGTCGAGAAAGTATTCACCCTTGTCTTCAAACGGATACCAGATTAACTCCGAGTCAGTTACCGTTACCTCGTAGTCGCTGTAGAACTGAATGGCCAAACGATCTATTCTTGCGATAATGAGAAAGATCAGGGGCCGCAGCATCTCCTGCGCCTCGTCAGAGGTAAGCGAAACATTCAAGAGGCTGTTCTGTTCGAGAACCTCTTTATGATCGTCCGGAAGGTTCTTCTGGAAGGTACCGATCCTTCCGGCGAGTTTCAAGACTGCTTTTGCATTTCTGGCTATAATTGCCGGCACGTAGAGCCTGAGTTGCCTGCCCCCATCTTCGTCCCTTAAGAGGTGTCTGCCCATCCGCATAAATTCTGCAAGGTCTCCGATGGTTTTAAGCTCCAGACCGGCTGCTTGTGACTTGACGCTGATCCCAAAATGCCAGAAGGGGATATAGGCGGTCTTCAGGTTATCTTCGGTCTTTAAGAGCCGTACTTTCTGCGACTTGTAGTCGTCACCTTCGAGCAGCCACAGGCGCGAACAGTTTGAGCAGTTGAAGACGATATCGAAGTCGCGTGACTCAAGATCATGGCCGCAGTTTTTGCACCTGTGCGTCACAATCTTCAGACGGTATTCTTCGTTTATTCTGTTGTCCTCCGGTACTGTAACCGGGGGGCCGTTGCCGAGAGGGGTTCCGTTTACGCCGTCAAAGAGAGCTGTTCTGTCCTTTTTTTCTCCGGCCTGATCTCTATCTTTATATTGAACCGCTACTATCGGGTAGTAGATCAGCAGCAGCTTTTCTCCTACAATATTTGTTTTATGATACTTCCAGTCCGGTTCCGCCACACCCCACTCGGCGGCTGTTACTGCCTCTTTTTCAGCCTCTTCTTTGTCAACCGTTACCGGCAGCACAATATCCTCTTCGCTGAACCGGTCGGAGTCGTAGCCTTCGATATCGAGTACTTCCGAGCGAAGCCCGAGTGAGTGCAGAGACGGGGCAATCGAGCTGTTGGCCTCGAACGTATGGGACCATATCCTTGCCTCGATCCCGTTTTTTGTTCCGTTTGAGTGGCAGCAGTAAACCATGCCCCTGACGTACCAGAACGGCTTGTAGATGGTCTTAACCCGTTCCTGTTCCGGAACTTTGCCCTTATTTTTTGCAATAGATGATTTGTATATTTCGAGTACTTCACTCTTGTTGAGGCGCGGCGCAATTGTGTATTTCAGCGTCACGCCGCCTGTCTGGCGCCTCAGTACGGAAGCGCAGAAGGGGCAGGTGAAGGTATAAGCGCCCTCAATATGGCGGATCGAACCGCCGCACTCAGGGCACTTTACTGTGATTAAGAGAGTCTCTTGCATACTTCCTCGTACCCTAGCCGGTTCCTTCGCCGCAGTGGGGGCAGAAGCTCGTTCCCGGAGGTAGTTCTTTGTTACACTTCGCGCACTCGGGGCGAGACTTCAGGTCGAGGCCGCACTTCATGCAGAAGTTTGCATGTACGGTTATTACCTTGGAGCAGTTAGGGCAGAGGTTCATGACCTCCATCTGGTGGCCGCATTTATAGCAGAAGAGGCTGTTCTCCGGCGTATGCGAGAGGCACTCCGGGCATTGAACTGTAGGGACCGAAGTCTCGTCGAGGTCCTTCTGGTCTGGCGCGAAGGCACGGCCCATATAACCGGGCATCATCATTCCAACGCCCATTCCGACTCCCATGCCGGTACCCGAACTGCCTGCCGTGCCAGGGGTATCCATAGACTTTGCGAGTTTGTACTTGAGGAACTGGTCTAGGTCCTTGACGGCTCCCATTCCGCTCTTCTCGTCTATCATCTTCTGTACCTCGTCCGGAGGCGTGATAGAGCGTATATAGAAGTCGAGCAACTCTATGCCGTACTTGCTGAACTCACCCGCGAGCCTGCTCTTGAGCTCGGCAGCTAGTTCGTCGTACTTCTTCGGAAGGTTTAAGATGGTGTCGAGCTTTTCGCCGAAGAGGTCGTTCATTTTGCAGACGATGATGGAGCGGAGGTAGTCCTCAACCCTGTCGGTGGTGTAACTCGCCTCGCGCCCTACGAGCCGGTTTATAAAGAGCAAAGGGTTTGTGATCTTAAAGCTGTAAACTCCGAAACCCCTCAGGCGTACGAGTCCGAGTTCGCTGTCCTTGAAGGCTACGGGCTCTCGCGTACCCCACTTGAGGTTGGTGAAGACCTTGTGGTTGACGTAGTAGACGTCGGCCTGAAAGATATTCTCGAAACCCCACGGAGCGCTGAAGAGTTTTGTTATTATCGGAATATTGAAGGTCGTAAGGGTATAACGTCCGGGGCCGAAAGTGTCACAGGCCTTGCCGTCGCGGTAGAAGACCGCCGACTGGGTCTCGCGGACGACGAGCTGGGCTCCGAGTTTTATATCCGCCGAGCCCTGTTCCGGAAAGCGGTGGATCATGTCATCAGGCGAGGGGTCTGTCCACTCGATAACCTCCAACAGTATGCCCATCTTCTCTACCTCCATCTCAGTGATTGTCTCTGCGGTTAAAAAGCTGATATCGGTCCCAGGGTACGGCATGCGATATATAAAGTATTGACTCTAAACGCCGAGCAGACCGGGGTTTTGTTTATAAAAGTAAGATCGCTTAATTTCGCCGATTCTTTATGAATATCTAGAAATATACAAAAAAAGCCCGCCTGTTTAAAACAGGCGGGCTTTACTCTTGCGTATAGTCGCGCGGTTACTTCTTAAGCTCCTTGAGCACGCGGTCTATATCGATTGGAAGCAGCACGATCTCTATTCTTCTGTTCTGCGCCCTTCCTTCAAACGTAGAGTTGTCAGCGACCGGCCTGTTGTCCGCATAACCGGTTGCAGATAAAAGTTCTGGGCTTATGCCTACCGTATCTCTTAAGTATCGTACAACCGTGGTTGCGCGTGCGGTTGAGAGTTCCCAGTTGGTAGGAAACTTTTTCTTTATCCTTGAGCCGATAGGGATGTTATCGGTATGCCCCTCAACCCTTACTTGCCGGTCGACTACGCCCTTTAGAATATCGCCAACCCTCTTCAAGACATCGAGCCCGGCCGGTTTGATCTTGTCCTTTCCGGAGTCGAAGAGTATCTTCTCGACAAAGTTTACCGAGAGCTTATCTACGGCTTGGGTAATCTTTACGTCACCCTGCTCTATTTCCTGGCGCATCTCATGAACAAGGTTGTCATAAGTCTGCCGTACGCTGGCAAGTTCTTGCTCCTTTGCAGCGCTCAATTCACCGGACTTTAATTTGAGCCGCTCGACTTCGCGCTCGAGGTAGCCTTGCTGCTGTCTCAGGGCCTCTATCTCCGTGTCCATAACGGCTTCGGATACCGTGAGCTTCTCATTCGCCTGCACCTTCGACTCAAGCTCTACCGATAGCAGGGATTTTTCGGTCTTCAGTGCCTCAAGTTCGGTATTGAGCGCTGTCAAACTCTCTTTGGCCTCGATTAATTCATTTGAGGTCTTTTCGAGTTGAGTCTGTTTGGTGTCCGATTCGCCAAGAGCCGTCTCGTACTTCTTGGTGCTGACGCAGCCGGCAATTAAGATCGTTACCACAACATAAAAGAGTACGTACTTTTTCATGATAATACTCCTGATATTTTCGCCTTCGGCTCTAACAATAGAGAGTGGCTGGTTCATTTGAAATTCGAGAGTCTTCCTTTTACACCCTGTGCTCCGGCAATGATGTGAGAAAAGTCACACCCTTGTGCTGCCGGGCTGGTTAAAGGCGCATAAGTATTTTGGTAAAGTAGTGTAGTAAAGAAGGCAGGTACTCTATTGTTGATGTTGAGTCAGGCCGTTAGACGGTAGAGTTGAAAAATGATTGCGAAAAGTATTGACCAGGAAACCAGGTGTCTGGTCGTTGTGTAATTGTTGTAAAAAAATCGAGAGCGAAGTCTGCTCTAACTGGGGCACCGCACGATTTCCATTCAGGCAAGTACACGCTATTATTCTATCTTTGCGAGTCACGCCGTTTTCTCGCTGCCCCGTCCCGTCTCTTTTTTAGTATCTCTTTGCGTTTTTGTTGCGGCAGCTTTTTCCAGCGTTCGCGCAGCCTCTTTCTCTTTTCATCAGGCAGGTTCTTAAACCGTTTACGAGCCCTTAGCAGGCGCTGCTGCTCTTTTTCCGGAAGTCTCTTGAAGTCCGCAAAACGTTTGCGAATTCTGGAACGCTTTTCAGGGCTCATCTCTTTCCATCTTCTGAACCGCTTCTTAACGTAGTCGCGTTCTCCGGCTGGAAGGGAGAGCCACCTCTTGGCGCCCCTTTGCAGGTGCAACCGCCTCTCATACGAAAGACTGTCCCAGTCGCCGGCGTGCCCCTTGAGAATCCGCTGCTCTTGTCGTGTCAGATCCTTCCACTCGATAACCGGCCTATCTGTAGAAAGATCATCCCCGGCCATAGATGCAACAGCAGGGCCGAGCACCAGTGACACTGTTATCAAGGATATCAAGGTTATCAAGAGTAACAGGGCACTATTTTTCTGCATCATAATCATCACCGTCATTATCCGACTCCATAATCGTATCGAGTTGAACCGGGTCTATCCATTCTTTACCCGGCACCTCCCATTCACCGAGAAATTCGAGAAGTTCGACAGAGGGCTCATCATAATCGGTCGCTCCTTCTGGTTCCGATTCCGTATAGCATTGTTCCTCATTAGACGGCTCTGCCCCGTTGCCGAAAGCGGCAACAGAACAGAAACAGAACAACAGTATAAGAGAAACCACATGGGCCTTAACCGAGAAGGTCTTCATTTTTCACAAGCCAAGAGTAGAAATCGAGTTCATCCAGAAGTTCGAGCTGTTCGGTTGAGGCGAGCAGCTCGACATCAGCCGGGTCGCCGTAACGCTGTATCGATACCGGTCCGGTAAGTAATATAACTGCGACTACGTGTACCGCCGCCGAGGCGGCAAAAAAAGCGACCATAGGTGTGCGGCGACGGTACTGCCGCTT
>JAJCZH010000016.1 GCA_029262515.1 Deltaproteobacteria bacterium
AAATATTGTCGCACCGCCTCATGCGCTCCAGGCACATCTGTTTGAACGCCTTCGAATGTCTTTTATTAGCCACTTGAAACACCTCCTATGTGTGACAAGTGTGACATATTTTACTGTCTCAAAACAGGGGGGCAGTCCAGCGGTTCTTGAAATGACCAAAGGGCTTGACATAAATGCCAAACCCCTTGATTTATTTGGTGGGCCGCGCAGGGATCGAACCTGCGACCCGCTGATTAAGAGTCAGCTGCTCTTCCAACTGAGCTAGCGGCCCGTCAAAATAAAATAATTCCCTTCGTTAGTTACCACAACAAAAATAAAAGTCTCAAGAGCGACCCGTAAAGTGCCGAGATAAAGTAAGCAACAGAGGCATAAATCATCCTCTCTGGTGCGCCTGAGAGGATTTGAACCTCCGACCCTCGGCTTCGGAGGCCGATGCTCTATCCACTGAGCTACAGGCGCTCTGACCGATTATTAAAGGTATAAGAAAAACCGAGCCATGTCAAGAGATTCCGTGTCGGTCTGTTGCAACCCATCTCCAGAGCGAACTGGACTTAAACATTTAACGTCTCTATACATTAAATCTCCCAAGATGGTGTGCTCTGACTACACCAAACAGAAGCACCTTAACCGGTTCTCCATTTTACTGTAATACGATAAAACCTGATAAGTCTATGAATATCAATAAAAGCCTCCACTCGAAAATACTCTTTCTTCTCATCGGCCTTATGACCATAGGCGTTGTTATCTCTATCTTATGGGAGCTGAAAAACAGAGAAAAGGAACTTCTGGGCGAAAAGCTGCGCGCATCCCATTTCGTTGCACAACCTATCCTCAATGCTATCTACAAAGATATGCTCGAAGAACGTGCAGACATGGCTCGTCATCTTATAGGAGCACTGGGCAATATCGACGGCCTCTCAATACAAATTATCAGGAGCAACGGTGTAGAACAGGCATTTAAGGACTTGAAGACCATTGAGGCTGTTAAAGAAGAGTTTGGCGAGATCAAGCCGGAGTGGTTAGCAGACCACCCCGACGAGCCGATCAATATAGCAAAAGGCATTGAGACTGCAAGTTTCAAAGAGGCCTTCAATAACTTCAAGACAGACTGGAGTATGGGACCGGTCTACTATGTGGAGAAGAGTGAACGGGTGCCGATCTTCACCTACCTCCAGCCTATAGAGAAGAAGGCAAAGTGCAACAGTTGCCATACGGTCAAGGGGGCGAGGGGAATACTCATGATTACTACCCCGCTTGATAATATGTATACCATCCTGTACAAGCACAGAAACCAGTGGGTACTTTCGGGAATACTGGCAATCGTCGGCGGAGCGGCTCTACTTTCACTTCTGATTCGTAGATCTATAACCGGGCCTATTAAAAGGAATGTCGAAGTTATAAAACGGATCGCCGAAGGTGGCGGAAGCATCAAAGAGCGTGTTACAAAAACCTCTGACGATGAGATCGGTTATCTTACCGACGCCTTCAACAGCATGCTGGACACGCTTGAAAAACGGGCGGAAGAGAACGAGCGCCTCTTCCGCCTGGTAACCAAGAGTAAAACAGAGTGGGTCGCGACCTTCGATGCCATTCAGGACCTTATTTCTATTCACGATACGGATAACAGGATACTGAAGGTGAATATGGCGCTGGCAAAAAAATACAACACTACTCCAGAAGAACTTATCGGTAGAGAGTGTGGCGACCTCTTCTTTAGACAGGGAGAAGCAGACACTTTATGCCCGCACAAGATTACGCTCGCTACATGCAAGGTCGCAGACGCTGATTACGACAACCTGACAATCGAAGGCTCATACAATATAACCACCTTCCCGGTACTCGACAATAACGGTATAGCCTGGGCAACAGTCCACATTATCAGAGACATAACTCATGAGAAACTTCTCGGAGAGCAACTTCTTCATGCTGAAAAACTTTCAACCGTGGGCAAACTGGTAGCCGGGATTGCCCACGAACTGAACAACCCGCTTATGGGTATCATGGGCTTTTCACAGATACTCATGGACATGCCGGGAGATAAAAAAGTCGAAGACGTAAAAGATAAGATCGGAAAGATATACCACGAATCCATGAGGACCGCCAAGATAGTTAAAAATCTGCTTACTTTTGCCAGGGCGAGCAAGACAGAGCGCGAATACCACGATATAAACAGTATCATCAACAAGACTTTTGAGATGAAAGAGTACTCTTTAAAAGCGAACAACATCACATTCAGCCTCGACCTGGAAAATAAGCTACCAAAGAGCATGGTAGATATCTACCAGATGCAGCAGGTCTTCATAAACATAATAAACAATTCTGAAGACGCAATGGTAGAGCATAAGGGTAAAGGAAGTATCCTTGTCACTACCCGGACTCAGAACAATAATATAAACATCACCTTTAAGGATGACGGACCTGGGGTACCGCAAGACATCATCCGCAAGGTCTTCGACCCCTTCTTCACTACAAAGGAAGTCGGAAAAGGCACCGGACTCGGGCTCTCGATCACGCACGGCATAATTACCGAACATGATGGAACCATTAACATAACTAAAGGTGCGAACGGCGGGGCCCTGATTACCATGGAACTGCCTATACTGAAACCCGAGTCATGGACACAGTCTAAAGGGACGGTAGAGCAGAACAGCACTAAAGCCGGAAACAGCATGGCCGAACAGAGCAACAAACGGGTCCTGGTCGTGGACGATGAAAAGTCGATACGCGAGACATTGGCAGGGCTTCTGAGCGGCAAGGGTTTTGTGGTACAGACCGCACGAGACGGCCGTGAGGCGCTTGAGGCATTGAAAGAGACTCGTTTCGCACTCATGATATTCGATATAAAGATGCCCGGAGTCAGCGGTATTGAACTGCACAGAGAGATCATAAAGAGGCATCCGTACCTCAAAGGCCACCTGATTGCAGTAACCGGGGACGTCTTCAGCTCAGACGTAAAAGCCTTTCTCGCTACCACCAAATGCCCGTACTTCCTAAAACCGTTTGAACTAAAAAAGATGATGGGCCTCATAAATAGCATCATCGGCGATTGATTTCGCACAGAGCCCACCTGTAACTAACCGGGGCCGACCTCCCTTTGCGTTATTAATCTGCACTCTGGACTCAAACCCACAAAATCTACTATAATCACTCTTATAAGTTCAAAAAACGCTGCTCTTCAAATGACAGGGGTAGGACGAGTTGAATATTTCGGTCATAATACCGTCACTGAACGAAGCTGAAAACATAACAGAGACTGTTCGCTCCATAGGCCCGGACACCGAGGTAATCGTAGTGGACGGTGGCAGTACCGACTCCACGGTAACCGTGGCAAAGGAACTCGGCGCCAATGTGATCTCCTCAGAGCAAGGCCGGGGCACGCAGATGGATACCGGAGCAGGGGTCTCAACCGGCGACGTGCTGCTCTTTTTGCATGCGGATACGGCACTGCCACCCTCGTGGCAAGAGCTGGTCAACGAGGCGCTGGAACAACCCGGGGCAATCGGGGGCGCTTTCCAGCTTTATATCGATTCCGGAAGAAGAGCCCTGTCGATTGTTGCGGCCGGGGCAAACCTCAGGGCGCGCTTGCTCGGGCTAATCTATGGGGATCAGGCGATCTTCGCAAAGAGAAGCGCCTTCTTTGCGGCCGGCGGCTTCGCTAAACTCCCCTTGATGGAAGACGTATATTGTGTTAAAAAATTAAGGAAACTCGGACGTATAGTGCTGGTAGATGCATCGGTAAGCACATCGGCTCGCAGATGGGCCGGTGAGAGTATTCTGCGCACTACACTTAGAAACTGGCTGCTGGTCTCACTCTACTTTGTCGGCATTTCGCCGGCAAAGCTTCACAAACGTTATTATCAGAACAGAACCGTAGCGCCTAGGGGGCTACATAAATAAAATTACTATTTTCTTCCATTATAAAGACTTTTAAAAGGGGGATGTATGGAGCTGTTCGATTCTATAAGCGGTCTTTACCGACATATTGATAACTCCGTAGAGGAGGCCAGGGGGGGCGTACAGGTCTTCGATGCCGAGAGGCTGAGAAGCACCGACATAGACGGTATAGTCTATAACGCAGTCTTCAATGCCGCCGAAGAGATCAGAGACGAAGCGCGCAGGATTATACGCCTTTGCGCTGCGGACATCGGCATAAAATCGGCCTCTATACAGGGACTCTACGACGCGATGGGAGCGCGCGAGTGCGGCGGCTTTACCGTACCGGCAATAAACATCCGGGGTATAACCTACGATGTGGCCCGCGCTATCTTCCGCTCCGCCGCCAAGCATAACTCCGGAGCCTTTCTCTTTGAAATAGCGAAGAGCGAAATCGGGTATACCGACCAGAGACCTGCCGAGTACACGGCATGCTGCCTCGCAGCAGCCATTAAAGAGGGGTGGAAGGGCCCGGTCTTCATCCAGGCAGACCACTTTCAGGTCAATGCTAAGAATTTCGCCGAAAACCCTCAAGAAGAGACCGAGTCGCTTAAGAGCCTTATAAAGGAGGCCCTCGACGCCCACTTCTACAATATTGACATAGACGCCTCAACGACCGTGGACCTCTCAAAACCGACGATAAAAGAGCAGCAGACCTCGAACTACGAAATGACCGCACTGCTGACAGAGTTTATCCGCGCAAACGAGCCCGAAGGCATTACGGTATCGGTCGGCGGAGAGATCGGCGAAGTAGGTAAAAAGAACTCTACTGAGGAGGAATTGAGGGCCTTTATGGACGGTTACCTTGAGAGCCTTAAAGAAGGCGTCACCGGCATCTCCAAGATCAGTATCCAGACCGGCACATCGCACGGCGGCGTGGCGCTGCCTGACGGCTCTATAGCCTCTGTCAAGGTTGACTTCGATACCATCGAGAAGCTCGACAAGATCTCAAAGGAGGCGTACGGCCTCGGCGGTGTAGTGCAGCACGGCGCTTCCACCCTGCCCGATGACGCCTTTCATGTCTTCCCGGAACGGGGAACCGCAGAGGTGCACCTTGCAACCGGTTTCCAGAACATGATCTACGAGAGCGGAGCCTTCCCAAAAGAGCTGCTGGACGAAATCTACACCCACCTCAAAGAGAAGCACTCCGATGAGCGAAAAGAGGAAGACACCGACGAGCAGTTCTACTACAAGACCCGTAAGAAAGGCTTCGGGCCCTTCAAGCAGAGGATGTGGGACCTCGACGACGAGATAAAAGAAACCATCGGGAAAGAGTTAGAAGAACGCTTCGACAGCCTCTTCACCAAGCTCAACGCAATCAACACGATAGAGCACGTCACAAAGACGGTCGGCTGAAAAACTTAAAAAGCAGAAACGGGGTTTGAATAGATGATAGTAGCAACACAGGTACGGGCCGGAATGACCATACTGCACAATAACGAACCGCACACAGTGCTCACGGTTTCGCATATAACTCCAGGCAAGGGCCGCGGCATGGTCTCTTCAAAGCTGAGAAACTTAAAGACCGGGTCCACCACCGAGTACCGCTTCCGCTCCGACGAAAAGGTAGAGAAAGCCCGGCTCGAACAGCGCGAGATGGATTATCTCTACAACGACACCGCGGGTTACCACTTTATGGACAGCGCCACCTATGAACAGATTTCTCTCAACGCAGACCTGCTCGGTGATAATGTCTACTACCTTACAGAGAGTATCAAGTTCGTGGTCGAGTTCTACGACGGTACTCCTGTAGGCGTTGAGGCTCCAAAGGTGGTCGAGCTAAAAGTAATCGAGACCGCCCCCAGACTCAAGGGCGCAACCGCCACAGCATCGCAAAAACCTGCTACGCTAGAGACAGGGCTCGTCGTTAACGTTCCGGACTTCATAGAGACCGATACCATAGTACGGATAGATACCGTGGAGTGCAAGTACCTCGACCGGGCAAAGTCCGACTAAGAAAGTCCGAACAAAAAATACTCTTGGAGCATATTCCCTCCACGCCCGGACTCTATATAATAAAGTACGCACGGGCAGAGGTGCTCTATATGAACAGTACAAAGACGGCCCGCCCTGCGAAACACGGATAAAAACGCAGACGCGGGCCTTATTTAATTTCCATCTAAAAACAGCACAAGCTCTGCCATTACCTTGCTATGACCAAAAAAATAGAAAAAGAGAGTCCTGTAGAGGACATCTTAAAGAAGATCCCCTCCAGGCCCGGAGTCTATATAATGAAGGGCGCGCGAGGTGAGGTGCTCTATATCGGCAAGGCGAAGAGCCTCAAGTCCCGCGTGCGCTCCTACTTCCTGTCCGGCTCCGGAGATACCCGTTATGCTGTCAAGTTTCTCGCTACCAGAGTTAAAGATATAGACTACATAGTCACGGCCAACGAAAAGGAGGCCCTGCTGTTAGAGGATACCCTCTTAAAGAAGCATAAACCGAGATACAATATAAGGCTCAAGGACTCAAAGACCTATGTGCGCATAAAGCTGACCATGACCGAAGAGTTTCCGCGTATACTCGTAACACGTACGGTGCGCGCCGACGGCTCGCGCTACTTCGGTCCCTATACTTCAGCCCGCGCCGTACGCGACACGATAAAGTTTATCCGCAGGATATTTCCGCTTCGCACCTGCTCCAACTCATTCTTTAAAAACAGAACTCGCCCATGCCTCGACTACCAGCTAGGTATCTGCGCGGCCCCGGCCGTGGGGCTTATCTCCAAAGAGGAGTACCAAACCCTGGTGAACGCCGCCGTACTCTTCCTGGAAGGCAAGAACAACGAACTGGTGCGCGCATTGAAGAACAAGATGAGCTCGGAGGCTGAGGCGCAAAGGTTCGAGGAGGCGGCCAGAACCCGGGATCAGATAGAAGCGATAAAGACGATGCTCGAAACACAGCGCGTGGTCTCCGACTCTCCGGTCGAGTACGATATATTCGTAGTAGCAAGAGACTCAAATAGACTCTCCATAGAGGCGCTCGGCGTACGCGCCGGAAGGCTCGTTAGCGCAGAAGCGCACATCTTCGATGACGTCGGTTTTTCGGACTCCGAGCTGCTCGGCTCCTTCGTAACCGAGTACTACCGCAGCGGCAGATATGTGCCCGGAGAAATCCTTCTGCAAGACCAGGTCACCGAACGGACACTCTTGATCGACTGGCTCTCTGAAAAAGCTAAAAGAAGAGTACGAATAAGCGTACCGAAAAAAGGCAAAAAAGTACAACTCGTCTCCATGGCCAGAGAGAACGCATCTGAGGCACTGAGAAAGAGAACAGAAGATGAGTCCAAAGAGAGCGATACGATTGACGGGCTGAAGAGCCGTCTGAGGCTCACAAACCGCCCGGTCCGCATAGAGGCCTTCGACATATCGAACCTAGGCTCTAGTGACTGCGTTGGAGCCATGGTCTCTTTTGTCAACGGCAAAGCGGACAAGAGTTGCTACAGGCTCTTCAAGATAAAGGATGTAAAGGGACCGGACGACTACGCAATGATGCGCGAGGTGCTCTCAAGGCGGTACGGTAAGAGTACGAAAAAAGCTGCGGGAAAAAACAAAAAAGACGCCGCTCCCCTTCCACTCCCCTCAATGATACTGATGGACGGTGGCAAGGGACAGTTGAGCGTCGCGGTAAGGGTACTTGCGGAACTCGGCATTGAGGGTATCGACATCGCCGCGCTCGCCAAAGAACGGGGGTCGTTGGAAGACTTTAGAGGGCGCACAAAGAGTACCGGTTATAAAGGCGAGCGGGTCTTCAGGCCCGGAGTAAAAGATCCCATACTTTTAAAAGAGGGCTCGAAACCGGATCTGCTTCTAAGGCGCATACGGGACGAAGTACATCGTTTTGCAATAACATACCAGAGAAAACTGAGAGGCAAGTCTGCTATTCGCTCAACGCTCGATACCGTTGCCGGCATCGGCAAAGAGAGAAAACGGGCGCTCTTTGAACGTTTCGGTGATATGGACGGAATCGCGAGTGCGTCCGTAGAGGAGATAACCACAGTAAAAGGGATTACCGAAAAGATAGCAAAGAGAATAAAAGAGGAGGCCACCGTAAAACATAACGTCGATCCTGAGAAATAAAAAGTGCCGCTCCGGTCTTTTTCAACCGAAGCGGCTCTTTAAACCTGCCACGTACTTACCCGGCTCAGATTCCGGAGCCGAGACCCGGGGTCACCTCCTCGAGTTTTGTGCGCATAAAATCCTTAGCACTTTCGAGCAACTGCTCTGTCGTCGATTCGAACCTCATAACAAGCACAGGCTGCGTATTAGAGGCACGCACAAGCGCCCAGCCTCCGTCAAAGTTTATCCTGAGGCCGTCTATCCTGATAACGTCCGTTATTTTCAGCGCCTCGGTACCATCGCCCAAGATATCCGAAAGCTCTTCTATTACCTTGAACTTTCTATCATCCGCGCACTCAACACGTATTTCGGGAGTAACAATTGTCTCCGGCATACCATCGAGCAACGTAGAAAAAGCGTAACCCTTATCCGCCACCCTCTTGGCCGCAAGTATCTCCACAAGTCTACATGTCGCATAGACAGCGTCATCAAAACCGAACCACTTATCGGCAAAGAAGATATGGCCGCTCATCTCACCGGCCATAGCCGCATTCAGTTCCTTCATGCGAGACTTTATAAGAGAGTGTCCGGTCTTCCACATGACCGCTTTGCCGCCCCTGGCATCTATTTCATCGTACATCGTTTTGGAGCACTTTACCTCGCCGACCACAGTGGCTCCGGGATGCTCCTCCAGAATCGAGCGTGCATAGATAACCATCAGCTTGTCGCCCCAGATTATGCCGCCTTTCTCATCGACTACGCCTATGCGGTCGGCATCTCCGTCATAGGCAACGCCAAAGTCAGCGCCTTCCCTCTTTACGGTCGCTATAAGCGCAGCAAGGTTCTCGGCAACCGTCGGATCCGGGTGATGGTTCGGGAAGTTCCCGTCCGGCTCGCAATACAACTCTACAACTTCGCAACCGAGGTTTCCAAGAAGAGCTGGCGCCACAGGTCCCGCGGTGCCGTTACCGGCATCCAAGACTACCTTGATAGGTTTTTCGAGGTGCGGCAAGTTGAAACGCGCCGAGACGTCTTCAATGTAACTGGCTATTATCTCCACCCTGTCGACGGTGCCGACCTCTGTTGCCACCTCTACCGGTTTACCGAGCACCTCCTCGCGGATCACATCTTTTAATCTCTGTATCCCGCTTCCGTGTATAGTCTCTTTTCCAACGCTGATCTTGAAACCGTTATACTCCGGAGGGTTATGGCTGCCCGTAATCATAAACCCGCCGTCAACCTCCAGGGTATACATAGAGAAGTACTGTAACGGAGTCGGACACTCGCCTATGTCTATGCAATCGATGCCGCTCTCGGTGAGGCCCTTTATAAGCGCATCCCTGACGGTCGTGGAGCTTAACCTTACGTCGCGCCCTATGCTCACCGTCAACCGTCTCTTACCGGCGCCCCCACCAGAAGAGGAACCCGTTGCCTTCTTTAAAAAAACGGCATACCCTCTGCCTATAAGCTCTGCGGTCTGCTCTGTAAGATCGGTACCGAAGACGCCTCTTATATCATACTCGCGAAAAATATTATCAGACAGCTCAGTCATCTACCATCTCCCCCTATTTCAAGTCTTCAATAACTATGATTATGTCCCGAGAATAAAATGCTATCTCAGAACCAGCCGGTTGAAAAACAGCTCAACAGCCGTCTTAAGAACTCTTTTTATTTCTTTCTCTTAAAACCGAAAAGAAGCCCTGAAGCAGCGCCTTCGACTCAGTGTTACAGATACCGGAGACGACCTCTACGCTGTGGTTGAGCCTCGGGTCGTCGGATACGTCGTAGAGCGAACCGCACGCCCCTGCCTTGGGGTCGAATGAGGCGAAGACGACGCGGTCAATACGGGCCTGAATAATCGCGCCCATACACATTAGGCACGGCTCGAGGGTAACGTAGAGCGTTGACGATACCAACCGCCAGTTTTCTTCCCTTAACGAAGCCTCTTTAATAGCTATCATCTCGGCATGGGCGGTAGGGTCGCTCAAAGACTCCTTCAGGTTGTGGCCGCGCCCGATAACCTTGCCGTCACGCACCACCACCGCACCTATCGGCACCTCGTGGCGCTTCAAAGCAGCCCGCGCCTCATCCAAAGCGAGGGCCATAAACCCGATATCCGTCTCTTTGTGCTCCATTAACAGAACTACTACCCTGCACTCGTACCAGAGCACCCGATAATTGTACTCTACATCTGCGCTAAAGCCTCAAATTACAATAAAAAAGCGCAGGTGTCAAGAAACGGCACCGCAGTAAGAAGAATCATTACTGCGGGTGCTTAACGATACTCTTTTAGTTTGGGTTAAACCTCTGAGGTTTATATAAAAAAAGCCTCCGTTGCCGCAGACCAAAGTAACTATTTATTCGCAGCGGCCTTGCCCCCTTTTCGTCCAATACTTTATCTGTTCTTCTGTAATCTGGGCCAATTGAGACCTTAAGAAGATCGTAAAATCCTCTGCGCTTTGCTCATCCAGGTGGTGACCATCACTTGTTTCATACTGGTCACTATCTGGTATTGCAAGCCAGGGGTAAGATTCCGGCGGAAAGATACGCAATAAGGCTGTCCTGGTAAAGTTTGCTTTCGGGGAGTCCACCAGGCTTTGATGCACGGGCATCTCAAGGAAGACCGGGACTACGCCTTCGCTGAGTAGAGAACAGACAGCCGAGTGCAACATTTCTAAACGCTCAGCAAACATTTTAGCATCCGGCTTCTGCGCATACCCCTTTTGCTGCATAGGCAGTATGACGTCGAACATGTTCTTCTTCGATTCCGGTTTCTGATTGACGAACGGAACTATCAATTTTTGCAGCTTTGGCTGGACAAACGAGACCGGCTGGTACTCCATTCTAAGCGCAGGAACATAATCCCGCAAGCTGTAAATGAGCGGGGTAAAGAGGCCATCCATGAATGAAGTATCGATCGGCATCATCAATAAGTTTGTTTCAATAAAGAGAACGTCAGGATACCGGTTGCTTCTCTTGATTACCTCAAGGCCCGAAAAGATACTACCGCCCGTAAAAGACATATTAAAAAACTCCTCAGGCATCAGGTCTTTTCTGATACGGGCAGAGAGTGACGTGCCGACTACAACAGAATCGATGTCAGTATTCCTATAGATATAGCGCTGCGCTTTGATTATATTTCTTTGCCACTGGCTTTGCGAAACCCCTCCGCCGGGAAAAAATAACGGTACCAATATAACGTAACTAGCAAAGAGCAGCACGAAAAACCCTAATGATTTCAGGATCAACTTAATTTTAGAACTGGAAATATATAAATTCATCTGAAGAGCCACTATTTGTCAGGATTAAGAAGATTAGAAAAGCATAAAAAATAAACTCAACCTTGCCGTAAAAACTCATAACCGAAGCCTTGCTCTTTAAGAGGTATAACAGGTGGTAAGCAACTACCGGTAAAGAGTAGATTAGAACATTTGTAATAATTGGAAGATTATGCTGCAGGTGTGAGTTTTTGGCTATGCTTTCGAAATATAGAATGACTTGACCAAACTCCGGCAACTTGAAAAAGAGCCATGAAATTGTTACGCATGAAAAGACGAAGAAGACCTTTACATAACTCCAAAACGGCAGTTTACGAAAAGGCGTAAACGTTCCTTTAAGTAGCCGTTCAAGCAGCAAAAGCACGCCGTGCCATGCACCCCAAACAGCATAACTCCATGCGGCACCGTGCCACAGACCACCAAGAAGCATCACAAGCATAATGTTGATATACAACCGTACTCTCCCCTTACGGTTGCCGCCCAGAGGAATATATAGATAGGTCTTTAACTAGGTTGATAACGAGATATGCCAGCGTTGCCAGAACTCTGAAAATGATTGTGCTATATATGGAAAATTAAAATTGATAGGTAGCGTATAACCGAATAAAGATGCGGTTCCAATTGCAATCAATGAGTACCCGGCAAAATCGGAAAATATCTGGATTGAATACCCGTAGAGCATCGCGATGAGCGTAAGAGAAGAGTGAGTCTGAAAATATGGAAAGACTATCCAGAATGTTTGATCTTTCAGGTTATCCGCTATAACCATCTTCAGAAAATAACCTAGAACTATCGTTCTAAAGGCATATTCCCAATCAATATCCTTGAAGTATTTTGCTTCAATTTGAGGGAAAAACTGGTGCGCTTTTATTATAGGCCCGGCAATTAAATGAGGGAAGAACGATATAAATAAAGCGGTCTGTTGCAGGTGAGAAAAGAAGTTGGGTGCAATCTGCAAATTCGACCGGTCCTCTTTATTTGTACGAGAACGGTACGTATCCACTATAAGGCTAATTCCTTCAAAGGTAAAAAAGGAAATACCGATTGGTAAGGGTATCGACATAATAAAATGGGTAGTACTGGTTGGGTTTATGATATTGGCGGAAAGAAGTGTTTTAGAAATTAGCGTGCCATACTTGAAAAAGCCCAAGATCGACAGCCCGGCCACAACTCCGGCACCCATCCACATAGATCGCTTATTGATAAAATTGTAGCAGACCGCATAGCTGACAATCGCAAAGAAAGAGAGGGAAAAGACCAATAATAACAACAAAACGGGTTTATCAAAGGCATAAAAGAGGAAGCTTGAGGCTATAAGAATCAATACTTGCAGTGACCTGAATAAAGGCAGGTAATATACCAGCATTGTGAGCAAAACAAGAAAAATAAACTCCCAACTATTAAAAAGCAACGAGTGCCTCTCTTTTATAATACACCCCATAGTGGATAAGGCCATAGTGGATAAGGCTGTTCCTTTTATTGATCCACTAAAAAGGTGATCTACTACTTACTTTACTACTATTGACTAATAGAGTAAATGTACAGTATTTTGTTATGAACAACAACTGCTGTCTCGCCGCCTGACCAGTAAACCCGTCGAGTAAAATTACTGTCCGGTTTTTTAAATTGGAAGAGTTGGTAGGTTTAACGGCTTCTCAGGGAGCGGACGTCTCTACCGGTTTCAAAATTGTCTACCAGCTTACAGGCAAGGCCCGTCCTCTCCATACCCTTGTAATACTTTGAGTCCGCAACCGGCTTGAGATCAAACGACCCTATAAGGCGCGCAAACCACGCCGGCATCTTGACCTTAAACTTAATCTCCATAACAGAGTAACCCGGCATAAAGAGGCGCTGGCAATCAGCGGTGCTATCAAAAAGCCGATCGGTTACGATGAGCTCGAGAGCTGAGTCGAAAGTAATACGAAAATCCGAAAGGTAATCACTGATATACGGCCTGCGCTCATAATCAACCAGTAATCGAGGTCTCAGGTTCATGCGCTGGACATCGAAATTGAAGGACGAAAAGAGCGGATCGATGTGCGCTAGCTTAACAAACTCACCCCTAAACGTACAACCACCGTACTCAAGGGCCCGTATAATAGTCCGTGGCAATTCAACCCTGCGCTTATAGGCCCTCTCCTTAGACCTTCCCTTGACCTCTAGAAATACCGGGGACTCTTCATTTATAGAGTCGGTATAGGTACGTATCCTGTACTTGCGTCTTGCCGCATGTCTGTCACTACCCTCATAACTGTTGGTGTAGAGATCGTCATCAAAATAGAGGCTTCTCACAAAATATCTGTTGTGCCGCTCTTCTCTTACATTCGGATCTAGATTCATGTAGAACTTGAGCACGTTCTCAAGTTCTACCCTTGTTTCCGCGTCTACCATGTATCTATTTTCATAGCGTAAAAATTTCTGTTGCAATCTCACGTACTCTCCCATGCCGTTATACAGTTCTTTCACCTTAACCCTATCCCGCCCAGTACCGCTTGCACCATGATATGAAAGGGCAGAGTACCAAAAACAGGTACTATCGAAATAACGACAAAAAGACCGAAATACTTGAGGTGGAAATTCTACTCTCCAGAAGGCTCGAACTCATACCGGAGTCACTCTCCGACACGGTGGTAGAGCCTTTGCCCTTCTTCCTGTACCGCCACAATAGGTGCCTAGTGACCAAAACCGTGTTTCAAAAGGCCGAAGACCCCATCGGATCTTGTACATAAATCTGTATCATGCCGGTTTATTTAATAAAAACCGTACAAATGCACGTTTCTTTGATCTCATGAGATAACCCCTAATCACCTGCTTTTATCGATTCGCACACATATTTGCCTTATCAAGAGCTTAATCCTTAGAAAAAAAATATTAAATAATAGTTGCAACAGAATAGACTCATTTGTAATCCTGGTCACAGTGCTTATCCGCCTATGTAACTATAATGAACTCACTTAAAGACAGGTTCTTAAATAAAGCTTCTGACCGAGGAGAACCTGAAAAGAGTGTGGAACGCTGAGCAAAAAGACTCGGTACTGTGATATAATTTTCATTGTACATAAACTGAATCGATTATGAGCTTGGCATAAACGGTATTTGAAAAAAAGATGGTGGTTGGGGTGGTTGGATTGATAAATGCAGTACGCACTTCTTTTACTCTTCTATTAACTATAACAGTTCTGACTCTACTCGGCGCAACTGCGGTTTCAGCCGGAACTGCCACAATAAGCTGGACGGCGCCTACTACCAGAATGGACGGCAGCTCTATAAACAACCTTGCAGGTTATAAGGTGTTTTACGGAACAGTTTCCGGCAGTTACTCATCACAGGTAGATGTAGGAAACGTAACCAGCCACCAGTTCACCGGCCTTACCGACAACGTAACCTACTACTTTACGATTACGGCATACGATGCATTGAATTATGAGAGCAGCTCCTCACAAGAGGTCAGCTTTGCTGTTCAGTCCGCCGATACGACACCGCCGCAGATTTCGGGCATTTACTCCAGTTCAATAACAACTACTTCCGCACTTGTAAACTGGACTACCGACGAAGCAGCCGACTCTTTGGTAGAGTACGGGCTCAGCCCATCACATGGAAGCTCCACCGCGCTTAACACCCAGCTTGTGACCGCCCACAACCAATCCCTTACAGGTCTACAGCCCTCTACAACCTACTACTACAGGGTTATCAGCTCCGATTCGGCGTCCAACCAGGCGTTCTCTACATCCAACTCGTTTACCACTGCGGCGCCCGCGGACACCACTTCACCGGTTATCGGCAACATACTATCAACGGACACCAGTTCCTCGTCCGCCACAATAAGCTGGACGACTGATGAACCGGCAACTTCTCAGGTGGAGTACGGCACCGATACTTCTTACGGCACTCTCAGCGCCAAAGATACCGTCTACAAAACAAATCACTCCGTGGCAATCTCGGGGCTCAACAGTTTTACCACTTATGACTACAGGGTACGCTCGGAAGACGCTTCCGCAAACGAGAGTATCTCCACCAATTATAACTTTACTACCTCCAATGTCGGACCGTCCATACCAACAGTATTACTAAACCCGTCAAGCGGCACTGTCCCGCTATCCGTAACCTTTTCCGCCACTGCAACCGATACAGACGGATATATTACAACCTACGAGTGGGACTTCGACGGCAACGGCACCTATGATACGAACAGTGGAGCTAACTCCGGCACAACCCATACCTACACTGCTACGGGTACCTACAATACCAAGGTAAGAGTAACAGACAACGGAGGAACTTCGAGCGTCTCATCCGGTGCGACAGTTATCGTCAACTCTGTTGCGAACCAGCCCCCACAAATCTCCTTATTTACAGCCTCTCAATCATCAGGATTAACATCGCTGAGCATGACCTTCTTTGTCACGGCAACCGATTCAGACGGATCGATAGTTCAGTACGACTGGGACTTTGACGGTAACGGCACCTATGACGCTACAACTCTGTCCAGCCCTATATCACACACCTATCCCTCAGCCGGCACCTTCACGGCGACCGTCCGGGTGACTGACAATCAGGGAGGTGTCGCACTATCAAATACGGTAGTGACGGTAGAGGTGAACGAGTCCAAGAGCCCGGTAGCCGGTACGGACGGCGGGGCAGATGGAGGAGGTTGCTTCATAGCTACGGCAGCTTACGGAACCTATCTTGAGCCGGAGGTAATGGTACTGAGAAAGTTTAGAGATATGCACCTTCTGACGAACCCTGTTGGCAGGACCTTTGTCAGGCTCTACTACGCAACCTCACCCCCGGTTGCCGGCTTTATCGCAAAACACGAGAACCTGAGGAGTATAGTCAGAGTTCTACTAGCTCCGCTTGTCTACGGAGTTAAGTACCCAAGAGCAGCTTTTCTGACGATTATGCTACTAAGCGCCTTAGTGATGCTATACCTTAAAAATAGGCAAAAGCCGAAAAGTAAAGCTCTGCTCAAGTAACTTAAGAGCCTTCCGTATTAGAGCCTTCCGTATTGGATACCAAGACAGACTAACCGTTTTATTAAAGTCGATCTGCCAGGAATTCACAGCACAGCCTGTCTACATAATAAACATCACGGTCTGAGCCAGAGAGCAGCATTCAAGTCTCATTAACCAAATCCAGCACAATAAAGAATACTTCCTGTAGTCCGCAGTCGAAAAACTACTAATATTTTCTATATTTCTACCGATAGTTTATAGATAGGGTGGGCTGCTGGCAACCTGCTCAGCCATTTTATGTACGGCACAAAGGGCAATGTGCCTGACTACATGACCAATGCCAGTGGAACCTATCGTATATACTCCGATCACCTCGGTAGCCCGAGGGTTGTTGTAGATACTGCAACCGGATCGATTGCACAGAGAATCGATTACGATGAGTTTGGTAATATTACGCAAGACACCAACCCGGGTTTTCAGCCGTTCGGTTTTGCAGGCGGTATTTACGATGCTGATACGGGCTTAACAAGGTTTGGTGCAAGGGGTTACGATGCCTATACGGGCCGCTGGACCGCCAAGGACCCGATAGGTTTTGCCGGAGGCGATACCAACCTTTACGGTTATGTGCTTAATGATCCGGTGAACTGGGTGGATCCAAGTGGTGAAGTGATTTTTGTTCCAATAGCTATAATTGGAATTCATGTTGTAGCAATTGCAGTCTCTTATGTGGGCCTTAAGATAGCTCAGAGTGCCGTCAATTCAGTTGATGAGCCGGGTAAATGTGGACCTAATATGAGTAATAAGGTTCTTAACGATACTATGACAAATATTGCAGTAATGCAGGCGGCAGGTGCTGCCATACCAATAACAAAAATGGCTGTGCCATATGTTGCAATGCAAACAGGAACAGCATCTATTGCTGCTGGAGGTGCGGCGATGAACTTTGCACGGGCAAACAGAAGCAGTTAATCAGTTTGGGTACTTTTTAGAAGGTTTCTTGAGTTCAGGCCCACCGCCACAAAATATCGGCGGCCTTATTGGGTTTACAGTAGACTTTGCATTAGATATAAAGTAGTTAATTTCTTATTAGGCTCACAGGATATTTAAGTTATGCCTTGAGGGTTCTTTGATGCTATATAAAATCTTAAATTTACTTGCTGGTTTATTAATGGTAATAACCGGAGTCAAAGTAACGCTACATCAAGAATTGATTAGATCACATGCTTATTATTTTGATTTTGGACAATATCATGCTGTGATTGGGGTAATAATTATTGTTGTAGGTTTGTATATGCTTTACATAGCGTTAAAAGCATGGACTAAAGCCGTGTAGGGTGGGCACAACCCACCATAAAGTTGCTTAATAAGGTATTAATAAAAAGATGTTGGGTTTCGCAGTAGCTCTACCCAACCTACGTACTTACCTAGCCGGGTAGGGTGGGCACTGCCCACCACGTAAAATATATTCTGTTTCAAACACGTTAAGGTTTTATAAATGTTAAAAGGTCACTCTAAAAATATATTTAATACTTCAACCGGCCTGCTCGGAGTTCTCTTTCTGCTGTTAGCGCTGCTACTGCCTTTACAGGCGCAGGCGGAAGAGTGTACGGTAAGCGTACTCAACCGTACTGCCACGGTTCAGCCCGACGGCTCGTGGCTACTGCCCAACATTCCTTCTAACATGGGGCTGGTGCGCGCGCGCATGACCTGCGTGGTAAACGGAAAGACTATATCGGGCCAGAGTGATTACTTTACCGTATCTGCAAACAATACTTTAGATATCGGCGACATATACTTCGACGACTATGATGAAGTTCCAAACGCCGTATCGATAACAACCCCGACTACCAGCCTTACAGACATAGGCATGTCTACCCAGCTAGCGGTGACGGCTACGTACCCGTCGGGCGCCAATTCTGACGTAACGGCGGGCTTTAGCGGTACCACCTATACTTCGACCAACCCTGCTATCGCATCGGTATCTCCTGACGGCATTGTTACCTCCGGTACCGAGACCGGAAGGGTAATAATAACCGCCTCTAA
Source organism: Deltaproteobacteria bacterium (assembly GCA_029262515.1). Classification (GTDB taxonomy): domain Bacteria; phylum Desulfobacterota; class GWC2-55-46; order GWC2-55-46; family JADFVP01; genus JADFVP01. The sequence continues at coordinate 18,259 of JAJCZH010000016.1, forward strand.
TGAGATGGTCTTAAGTTCGCTCTTCTTTACGATTACGCAGGGCAGCAACCCGGACTCCGACGGAGACGGCCTACCGGACGACTGGGAGATAGCAAACGGCCTAAACCCCAACGACCCGATAGATGCACTTAAAGACCCGGACAGCCTAAAGCCTTTCCAAAAGTGTTGATACTTTCTACTGGAAATCGACATTTTTATGTCTTCTTCTGAACTATTTAGTAGCAGGTGTACTACGCATCTTACACCCATCCTACAGCAAGCACTTCCTACTGATCATTCCCTTGCCAACCCTTCACAACAAATTAATCTCCTCGTTTACCTATAAGCCAAAAGCTGAACAGGCTACTTTAGCAACACATGTTATAGCCACACCTAACCATCTGTTTTTCGTGCCTTTTTTCCGTAAGGTTAATCGGAGATGTAGGAGATTCGCTCAGAAACAATCAAAAAACCTTGAAAAAAATCAATAAACCTGCTACTATTATCAACGATTACTGCTGTTGCAGGCATGTTGCAGATATTATGATGCTACTCTTGTTCGCTCTGCGATATTACATTCTGTTACAACTATTTTACAGGTGATGGGGCCTGACATTGGGAGATTTTTGCCGTATGTCAGGTTTTTTTTATTTTTTCTTGGGGGGGGGATAACTGTGCTCAAGCTTTCGCTTAGATTTGCTCTTCTACTACTGCTCGTGACCGGCCTGGTTAGCTGCGGCTCCGGCGGGGGCGGGGGTGGTGGCGGTACCGGAGGAAACAGCGGCTCTTCTTTACAGTACACCGGCAGTACATACCCGGCAGCCCTAACTGACATAAACTCGGTAGAGGTCTCAAAAGAGACATACATGGGCGGCGGTACCGGTACGGCAATAGGCGGACGGAGCCTCAACTCGACAACAGGGTCGAACAAGGTACGACGCCCCAACACCTTTGTCCTCGCCTCGGTACTCGAAAGCGCTATAACCAAGGCCGACCTAACCTCAAGCACCGATCTGTCAAAGACTGCACTCAACGGAAACCTGATACCGGACGCCACCTGCGCGGGCGGATCCGGTACCGGTTCGCTCAGCCTCGATTACAACGACACCACCGGCTCCTTCACCGGTACCTTCACCTTCAATAGCTTCTGCTCCGAGGGCGTAAACCTGACCGGCACAGTAGCCACATCGGGACTGATAAATCCCTTTACGCTCGACATTATAGACTTCACCATGTTCTTCGACTCTCTGGCAGCGGTAGCGGCCGACTACTCAGATACCGCCAGCGGCACCATTACATACGCCATCTCCGGTTCATCAGAGACGGTAACACTAGACCTGCTGCTAAGAGACGACGCCACATCCAAGGTCTATAAGATGGAGAACTTCCATGTAGGTCTGCTTACGGTGTCGAATTATGTAGATATGACGATCCAGAGCGGTCGGTTCTTCCACCCTGACCACGGTTATGTAGACGTAACGACCGTTACGCCGCTCAGGTATTATAACGACGAAGAGTGGCCGTCCGGCGGCGTGCTGATCTTTACGGGTTTATCTGGAGCCAGGGTGCGCCTAACGGTCTACCTCTCGGAATCCTATAGCGTCGAGACCGACTCTGACGGTAATGGGTCATACGAGTATGACTCAGGCATGCAGAGTTGGCAAGATACCGGTACTTCGGACGGTGACACGACAAGCCAACTGCTCCCCATAATACGTGCAAGCGTGGCTTCAGACGGTAATATCGGCAATAACCATAGCTTCCGTTCATCAATGAGCGGAGACGGACGGTACGTGGCTTTCGACTCATCATCATCAAACCTTGTAGCTAATGACACCAACAACGCACATGATGTATTTGTCCATGACAGGCAGACCGAAACCACCACACGGATCAGCATCGCCTCGGACGGTACTCAAGGTAATAACAATTCAAGTTCTCCATCAATAAGCGCCGACGGGCGGTACGTGACCTTTGTGTCTTATTCAACCAACCTTGTAGCAAATGACACCAACGGAGAGGGTGACATCTTTGTCCACGACAGGCAGACCGGCAATATCACAAAAGTAAATATCACCTCGGACGGCACACAAGGTAATAACCATTCAAGTGCTCCATCAATAAGCGCCGACGGACGGTACGTGGCCTTTCAATCAGATGCTTCAAACCTTGTAGCAAATGATACCAATTACGCTTCTGATGTTTTTGTCCATGACAGGCAGACTGCTACCACCACAATAGTAAGTGTCGCATCAAACGGTACGCAAGGCAATAGCTACAACGAGTTTCCATCAATAAGCGAAGACGGACGGCACGTAGCATTCACGTCTTACTCAAACAATCTGGTTACCAACGACAACAATGTCAGACGAGACGTTTTTGTCCATGACAGGCAGACAGGGGAGACCACAATGGTCAGTGTCGCCTCGGACGGTACCCATGGCAACACCTTCAGCAAAGATCCATCCATAAGTGCTGACGGACGGTACGTGGCATTCTGGTCATGGTCAAATACCCTTGTAGACAATGATACCAACGACGTATACGATATTTTTGTCAGAGACAGGCAGACCGAAACAACAACAAGAGTAAGTGTCGCATCCGGAGGCACTCAAGCTAGCGCCAATGGCCGAAAGCCATCAATAAGCCCCGACGGACGGTACGTAGCCTTTTCTTCCAGCTCACCAGACCTTGTCACCAACGACACCAACAACGTGGAAGACATCTTCATCCATGACAGGCAGACCGGCACCACCACAAGGGTAAGCCATGATTCAAATGGCGCACAAGGTGAATTAACAAGCTATTACCCATCAATAAGTGCAGACGGACAGTACGTAGCCTTTACTTCTGTTGCATCCATCTTGGTTACCGGTGATACTAATGACCGAGCTGATATATATGTTGCACCACATGAGTAAACGGATCGGAAGTGAGCTTACCCCCCTGATTATAAAAAGTAACGACCCCAGCTACATACCGGTGATCAGCGCGGCTGCAATATGTGGACTTCACTTCCAGCTCATCTAACATTGTAGCCGGTGACACCAATAACTTGCTTGATGTATTCATTACGCCAAATCAGTAACGGTTCAACTCCAAAATAACCTCTACGTTTCACCTCAAGACAATACTTATCACAATACCCCGCTACGCTCCCTCAACATAAGCACAATTTGGGCACAATCCACCCACAAACAGATTACGGAAACCCCGCAACCCATTCACTCCAGCGCACAAAAAAGGGCCGCAACGATCTGATTTCATTAGCAAAAAATCAGAACATTACGGCCCCGTAATATGGTGCGCCTGGAGGGATTCGAACCCCCGACCTACGGATTCGTAGTCCGTCGCTCTATCCAGCTGAGCCACAGGCGCAAGAAAAAAAGTGGCGGAGAGGGGGGGATTCGAACCCCCGGTAGAGTCACCCCTACAACTGCTTAGCAGGCAGCTGCCTTCAACCGCTCGGCCACCTCTCCTTAATAAAAAAGGTCTAAAGAATAGACCTCTTCCTATGTAAAGCGAAAATTGCCCGGCACAGCCGGGCAATACGCACCCTTCTATTTAACACGACTCTATGCTATAATCAAGACCGCTTTTTCAATATCGATATAAAAATATGGAGGTTTATGATGGACGAATCTACAAAACAGTGCCCCGAGTGCGGCGCCGAGTATTATGCCCATATAGAAGTGTGCGGTAGCTGTGATGTCAAGTTGCTCTCTTCACAAGATATTTCCGAGGGGCGCATCAATCCTACTTCGATCAGCGCGCTCGTCTGCATAATGGAGGGACCTATCGACAGGCTCAAGGAGATATCACACGGACTCGACCTGGCAGGCTTCGAAAGCCGTATACTTAACGCCAAGAGCGAAGACGACGGCGACTGCTGCGCCACTGGCTGCGGCTCTGACACCTTCGGTATTTATCTGTCGCAAAGTGTGGCCGAGAAGGCAGCCTCTGTAGCGCGTGACCTGCAAAACCGTATGTATCCGGAAATCGCCGAGATGGAGGATCAGATAAGCCAAGGCAATTGCCCGGCATGCGGTCATAGCATAGAGTTCGCCCTAAAGGAGTGCCCTGACTGCGGCCTCTACATCGGCGCTTAAACAGACAGCACTCCATATACCGCCAGCTTCTAACCTAAATGTGTCGGCACCTGTCAGACTACCCGTACCACCCACCTTCTTGACCGTCATCCGGGTCTGTGGTACCGTTTACCTTAACGCACACAGACAATAATCGGCAGCCCGCGCCGTGCCACCCGACACTATGGCCGCCTTATCTATGCCCATACTTTCAGCACTTAATAGTACCGGTTGCAAAACCGCACTCCGCCTCTCTACTCTGGCAGTGCTCCTCATCGTGCTCGGCATACTCTCGGGCTGCACGCCTAACGACCCGTACCGCCCTGAGGAGAAGAACCAGTCTATCTTCTACACCACCTTCGGAGAGCGGCCTAAACATCTCGACCCGGCCCGTTCATACAGCTCAGACGAGTACGCCTTTATAGGAGTAATCTACGAACCGCCGCTCCAGTACCACTACCTCGACCGACCGTACCGGCTCATTCCCCTTACGGTAGAGTCGGTGCCGATTCCAGCCTATTACGACAAAAAAGGCAAGCAACTCTCTGACAACTCGCCTGCCTCAAAGGTAGACCGGGCAGTTTACGAGATAAAACTTAAACACGGTTTAAAGTACCAGCCCCACCCGGCCTTTGCAACAGACTCCACGGGCGCTCCGCTCTACAGGAATATGACCGAGGGTGAACTGCACGCCATACGGGAGATAAAGGACTTTAAAGAGACGGATACGCGTGAGGCGACCTCCGACGACTACATACGGCAGATAAAACGTCTCGCCGACCCTAGTGTCGAAAGCCCGGTACTGCCGATACTGGAAAAGTACATACTGGGGCTAAAAGAGTACTCCGAGAGCCTGAGAGCAGAACTCGAAGAGATACGGGCCATCAGAAGAGAAGCAAAGGGAGCTTCTTACAACCAGATGTTAGATGAGCGGAGCAACCCGATCCGCTTCGATTATGACAAGTATGAACTCCCGGGCGTTAAACGTATAGACGACTATACCTACAAGATTATTCTTAGCACAAAATACCCCCAGTTCATCTACTGGCTCGCCATGCCGTTCTTCTCGCCCATGCCGAAAGAGGCTCTCGACTTCTATGCCCAAAGAACGCTGATAGAGAAAAACATCGTGCTTGACCGCTTTCCAATCGGAACAGGACCCTACATGATGGATACTTACAACCCAAACATGGAGATGGTCTTAAAAGTTAACCCCAACTTCCACGGCGAGACCTACCCCTCGACAGGAGAGCCATCAGACCTGGAGAACGGACTCTTCAAAGACGCCGGGAAGGAGCTGCCCCTGACCGGGAAACTGGTCTTCAAACTTGAAAAGGAAGCTATACCGAGGTGGAACAAGTTCCTTCAGGGTTATTATGACAACTCCGGTATAAACTCCGAGAGCTTCGACCAAGCGGTCTCCATGTCGGCCACCGGCCAGGCGGAACTAACAGCGGCTATGCGCGATAAAAAGATCACACTCAAAACCGCTGTCCAGCCTACAACCATGTACATGAGCTTCAATATGCTCGACGGCCTCGTCGGTGGTTATACGGAAAAACAGCAGAAGCTGCGCCAGGCAATCAGTATTGCCCTAGACTACGAAGAGTTTATAGAGATTTTCAACAACGGTCGCGGAATCGCAGCCATGAGCCCGCTACCGCCCGGGATATTCGGAAGGCGCGAAGGCAGAGCCGGGGTCAATCCGTATGTCTATGATTGGGATACGGTTAAAGGCCGTCCAATAAGAAAATCGATAGAAGATGCGAAACAACTTCTGGCCGAGGCGGGATATAAGGGCGGTCGCGCGCCTGACGGCAGGCCGCTCAAAATCACATTCGACAACGCATGGACCGGGCCGGACTTTACGCCCATGATAAACTGGTACGTCAAGCGACTCAAGTTATTGGGGATCCAGCTCGAAAACCGCACCACCGACTACAACCGTTTCAGGGAGAAGGTGATGAAGGGAAACTTCCAGCTCCTCTTCTGGGGCTGGAACGCCGACTACCCCGATCCCGAGAACTTCATGTTTCTGCTCGCGGGCCATAACGGCAAGGTAAAGTTTCAGGGCGAGAATACGGCAAACTACGCCAACCCGAGGTACGACGCGCTTTTTAAAAAGATGGAGAACATGAGCAATACACTCGAACGGCTCAAGATCATAGACGAGATGACATTGATCCTGCAAAAAGACGCCCCGTGGGTCTGGGGTTACCACAGGGTCGCCTTCGGCCTCTACCACTCCTGGGTAGAAAACGTAAAGTCCAATGCAATGGCGAACAATACAATGAAGTACATACGCATCGGCGTACCAGAGCGCAACAGTGCGCGCTCGTCATGGAACTCTCCGGTACTATGGCCGATTGCGGTTTTAGTTCTTCTTTTCGCTGCCATATCGATTCCGGCCATTGTGGCGATTCGCAGAAAGAGGGGCGGCTGAGGCATATGCTTACTTATATAATACGTCGGCTACTCTATGCAGTACCTATCGTCATAGGGGTCAACATACTGACCGCGCTGCTCTTCTTCTATGTCAACACCCCTGACGATATGGCGCGCCAGATTCTAGGCGAAAAGAACGTAACGCCGGCGGCTATCGAGAACTGGAAGAGAGACCACGGTTATAACCTTCCTGCCTTCGTCAATACAGAGGAGTCGGGGGTTGCAACAGTAACTCAGACTATCTTCTTCCAGAAATCGGTGCCACTATTCTGGTTCAACTTCGGGCACTCGGACCGTAACAATATCGACATAGGCGGCGAGATTCAGAGACGGATGTGGGCGAGCCTCGCCATTAGCATACCGACATTTTTAATGAGTATCGTAATCAGCTTATGTATTGCAATGGGGCTCGCCTACTACAGAGGAACGTATCTCGATATCTCTGGAGTCGTGCTCTGCGTTGTAATGATGTCGATCTCGGCGCTCTTCTATATCATCGCGGGCCAATTTCTCTTAGGCAAACTCCTTCGGTTATTTCCTATCTCCGGTTTCGACTCCGGTATCTACTCGCTCAAGTTCATGGTCATGCCGGTCGTTATCGGAGTGCTCTCGGGAGTCGGTTCGGGTGGGCGGTTCTACCGGACGGTCTTTTTAGAGGAGATAAACAGGGACTATGTTCGTACTGCGAGGGCAAAAGGCTTAAGCGAAGGTACCGTGCTCTTCAAACATGCGCTCAAGAATGCAATGATACCTATACTGACCAACGTGGTCGTCTCGATTCCGTTTCTCTTTTATGGTTCGCTCATAATGGAGAACTTCTTCTCCATACCCGGACTCGGCAGCTTTACGATCGATGCGATCCAGTCGCAAGACTTTGCCATAGTGCGCTCTATGGTCTATCTCGGTTCGCTGCTCTACATAGCCGGCCTGATACTGACCGATATAAGCTACACGCTTGCGGATCCTAGAGTTCGCCTTGAATAAGACCGTTCGGGCCTCTTATTTAAATGCTTTAAGGGTCTTTACGTTGATCGAAGTGTAATTTAATGATGCACAATAAAACAAATAGGTAGAAAAAATATTGAAACCTAAAAACAACCAAATCATGGTGCCGAAGGCATGCCGGTAATTTTAGCTACAGACATAATACTTCTGCTGCTCTTCGCGGGCCTCGCTTATACCGTGCTCTTCGGCCGCAAACACGAGTCCGTGCAGGCCGTCTGGGCGGCGTTAAGAAAGAACCGGCTCGCCATGGTCTCTTTAATAATTCTGGCCCTCTACGCAAGCGTAGGGCTGCTCGATTCGATACGGTGGCGAAACCCGGTTACGAACGATGACGGCAGCATAACTCTAACCGAGAGCGGAGCCACCATCTACTCGGGTTCGGCTTTAAGCCTGCTTGACCGCGCTGCGTCTGGTTTAAGAGAGAGAAGCGAAAAGACCTACTCCGCGCCATTTGCCGCGAAACTCTTCTCTAAAGAGAGCATTGAGCTCGCCGACGGTACGACGATCAGGAATTATCCGAAACTCTCTCACCCGCGTAGCCACCCGCTAGGGACCGACAAGGTAGGCTCCGACGTCCTATACGCGGCATTAAAAGGAGTGCGCACCGCCTTGGTAATCGGCTCAGGTACGACGCTTATTATAGTGCCTTTCGCAATCCTCTTCGGAGTGATTGCAGGGTACTACGGCGGTCTGGTAGACGATGTCATTCAATACGTCTACACCACTCTCTCGTCTATTCCGGGCATTCTGCTTATAGTCGCCTTTATGCTGCTCTTCGGCGACTCCGGCTACCAGGGCGGGCTTATCTCGGATGCGGAGGTCTACCTTAAACTCTTTGTGCCTAACGACCGCCTCTTCTGGCTCTGCCTCATTCTCGGCATAACCTCATGGACCGATCTCTGCCGCCTCATAAGAGGCGAGACGTTAAAGCTGCGCGAGATGGAGTATGTTCAGGCCGCACGCGCCTTTGGCGTAGCAGGACCCGGCATACTCTGGCGCCATATCGTGCCGAACGTGATGCACCTTGTGCTCATCACCTTTGTGCTCCAGTTCAGCGCGCTCGTCCTGGCCGAAGCGGTCTTGTCGTACATAGGCATCGGGGTAGGAGCGCAGATGGGCAGCTGGGGTAACATGATCAATACCGCTCGTCTCGAACTGAGCCGCGATCCAGTAGTCTGGTGGAACCTGGCAGCTTCGTTCCTCTTCATGTTCGGCCTTGTTCTTCCGGCCAACATCTTCGGCGACGCAATACGCGACGCCATGGACCCGAGGTTAAGGTATAAGTAGGAAACTATGGAACTTACAAAAATAGAGATTTCAAAAGCTAAGTTAGATGCTATCCCTGAGGGTGAGCGCATTTTCTTTGTGCAGATCGGAAGTTTTCTCAATGATATAAATATGCTTCATAAACTTATACTCTTTACACATAAGGTTATGCCAACGGATGCTGAGCAAAAAGCGCAAAATTCCTTATCGTTCTTTTTGCTAACAATGTTGGCTGGAAAATTGCGTGAAGGTTGGAGTATAGTAGAAAAAAAATTTGTAGACACAAAAATAGCCACAGACTATGAAAAGTGCTTGAACCCAACAGCTAAAGAAAGCTTTGCCCGTCTTGAGAAATACTTCAAGAATCGCAGAACTCTAGTTTACACTGTAAGGAACAAATTTGCCTCTCATTATGAATCAAAAATAATCAAAAAAGAAATCGACAATACCCCTGAAGAGGAAATTTTTGAGCTATTTCTAACACCCGAACAAGGCAATTGTTTGTATTTTATGTCTTCATTATTATCGGGTTCCGCAATACTAAATACTCTTGGTGAGGCAGAGCCAAATGTAGCCTTAGATGTTTTTTTTAAAGAAATTTTAGAAACAGAAGTCGATTTTCAAACTTTTTTAAACGACTGCATATTAATTATTGCTAAAAGACATCTTGGTAAAAAGCATACTAAAGTTAAAATTACTGATCCACCAGATATTAATAGTGTATTCACTCCTTTTTTTGTAAAAAAAACATGAAGACACCCGTAATCGAAATAAAAGGGCTCCGCACCTACTTCCGCACGCCGCGAGGAGTAGCCAAGGCGGTTGACGGCGTTACTCTTTCCATAAACAGGGGCGAGACCTTCGCGCTCGTCGGCGAGTCGGGCTGCGGCAAGTCGGTAACCGCGCTCTCGGCGATTCAGCTGGTCGAAAACGGGGCAGGTTATATTGCCGGCGGAGATATACTCCTGCACGGCCAGAGTATACTGACGTTGAATGAGAAAGAGAAACGGGCCATCAGGGGCAACCGCATCTCAATGATCTTTCAGGAGCCGATGACGTCGCTCAACCCGGTCTTTACCATCGGTGAGCAGATAACCGAGGTACTGAAACTACATCAGGGACTCAAGTCAACCGAGGCGAAGAGAGTCGCAGTGGAGATGTTCGCTAAGGTCAAACTGCCGAACCCGAAGGAGCTGTTTACGGAATACCCGCACCGCCTCTCCGGCGGCATGCGCCAGCGCGTAATGATTGCTATTGCGCTCTGCTGCAAACCCGACCTCCTTATTGCCGACGAGCCGACCACCGCGCTCGACGTGACGATTCAGGACGAAATAATCGGTCTGATTCAGGAGCTGCAAGCAGAACTCGGCAGCGCGGTGCTCTTGATAACGCACAACATGGCGCTCGTCTACCAGAATGCGGACCACGTAGGCGTAATGTACGGCGGCAAAATAGTGGAAACGGCCCCGGCACGCTTTCTCTTTCGCAACCCCCTGCACCCCTATACGATAAAACTTCTGCGCTCTATCCCCGGACGCACCAATCGCGGAACCGAACTGGAGACGATTCCCGGCGCCGTGCCTGCGGCCACTTCTTATGCCCCCGGCTGCCGCTTCTCCGGACGGTGCGATCGCGAGATGGAGGGTTGCGAGTTTAAAGAACCGGAACTCAAGGAACACGACTTTGAACAGAGCGTTGCGTGCCACCTCTTCGACCCCGGGTTTATGGCCAGCGGGCTCGCCGTACCGAAGATGCAGACAGGCCGTAAAATCGCGGCCGCTCACGACATAACTGCACCAATTGATAAACGGGACGAGCTCCTGCGCGTAGAGAAACTGAAGACCTACTACCCCGTTAGAAAAGGGCTCTTCAGGCGCACGGTTGGCTATGTAAAAGCGGTAGACGGAATAGACCTTGAGGTTAAGAGAGGCAGCACGCTTGCGCTTGTCGGGGAGTCTGGCTGCGGAAAGACCACGGCAGGCAAGTCGATTATCAGGCTCATTCAACCGAGTGGCGGAAGTCTCTGGTTCAACGGCACCGAGATATCGAAACTGAGCGAAAGGGGACTGAAGAGGTTTAGAAGCAAGGCCCAGATAATCTTTCAGGACCCGTATTCGAGCCTCAACCCGCGTATGATCGTAAAGAATATAATAGGCGAAGGCATAAAGACGCTCGCCCCTGAATTGAGCAAAAAAGAGCGGTTAGACAGAACCGTAGAAACGTTAGAGCGAGTGGGGCTCGGAGCCGAAACCTTAAACCGCTACCCGCACGAATTCTCAGGAGGGCAACGCCAGAGAATAGGCATTGCACGCGCGCTCGCCGTTGACCCGGAATTTATTATCTGCGATGAAGCGGTAAGCGCGCTCGACGTCTCGGTTCAGGCGCAGATACTCAACCTTCTAAAATCTATCCAGCGCGACTTCGGTATCTCATACCTCTTCATCACGCACGACCTCGGTGTAGTCGAGTATATCGCTGACGAAGTCGCCGTGATGTTCAACGGAAAGATAGTCGAATACGGCCCGACCGAAGAACTCTTTAAGAACCCGACCAACGACTACACGAAAAAGCTGCTCGATGCTATTCCGGCCCTACCGCCTGCAAAGACCGATTAACACACCTGCGGTGAGCAATATACTATAGTCTGCACTCTACCGTGAGATATACGTCTTACAGTACGGAACACGCTTAGATCGATATTGGCGGGGTGGTGAGGGCCGTAGTCTCGTCGAGACCGAAGAGCAGGTTCATATTCTGCACCGCAGCTCCTGATGCGCCCTTTACAAGATTGTCTATAACGGAGACGATGATGAGCTTATGATCATTCTCATCGTAATAGATACCTATGTCGCAGTAGTTAGAGCCGCGCACATCCGCGATATCTGGAAATAGGCCATACTCCAAAAGACGCACGAACGGCTCCGAGGTATAGGTATCTTTATAGAGCGTATGGATTGTGGAGGCCGTAACCGGCTCCTTCAGCCAGACGTATGCGGTTGTGAGGATACCACGCGATACCGGCAGAAGGTGCGGCGTGAACGTAACGCTGACCTCAGAACCAGCAAGCGCAGAAAGCTCCTGGGAAATCTCCGGCGTATGACGATGAGAGCCGACCTTATAGGCCTTGAAACCCTCATTAAGTTCCACAAAAGAGGTCTCTACTGCGGCCTTACGGCCCGCGCCGGTAACCCCGGACTTCGAGTCGATTACAACCGGTTTGGAAACGTCATAAAGACAATTCATTATTGGCGCAAGCGCCAGAATCGCCCCGGTCGGAAAACAGCCCGGATTTGCCACAAGAGTTGCGCCCTTTATAGACTCCCTATAGAGCTCGGGCAGGCCATAAACGGCCTTGGAAAGATACTCAGAAGCCGTATGCCCGCAGTACCACTTCTCATAAACTTCGACATTATTAAGGCGAAAGTCGGCGCTCAGATCGATGACCTTTACTCCAGCCTCGATAAAGGGCAGCACAGAGGCCTGCGATACCCCGTGAGGAAGCGCGGAGAAGACAACGCCGGCCTTAACATTAGGGATACTTTCAGGCGAGATTTCGTCAGGGTCGCAGTAGGTCAAAGAGTCGTAGTAGCCTGAAAGCGACGGGTAGACAGTCGTCACTTTCGTTCCGGCGTACTGCCTCGAGGTTACGGCACAGATCTCGACATCCGGGTGGGACGCGAGCAACCGGAGCAGCTCTGCACCCGTATAACCGGAACCGCCTATTATTATCGCACTTAACATAAAAATCATTCCTTTATACGAATCTGCATAACAGAAACGAGGTTTCAAAAACTCTTATACCAGTAGATACGTTTTAGCACAAGTTTATAAAAAAAGGGGAAGGCCGTAGCGGCCTTCCCCTCGAATAAACTTTTTAATGGATAAAAGTTATCTCTTTGAGAACTGGAACCTCTTACGCGCACCCTTCTGGCCGAACTTTTTACGCTCTACCATTCTCGGGTCTCTAGTAAGGAGACCGGCCTTCTTGAGCACTGGCCTCAACTCGGGGTCGATATGCAATAGCGCCCTTGAGATACCGTGCCTGATAGCTCCTGCCTGACCGCTCATGCCGCCGCCGTTGACGTTAGCAAAAACGTTATACTTATCTTTAAGTTCGGTCAGTACAAGCGGCTGAAGCACTATGTCGCGCAGAGTTTCGCGCGGGAAAAAGTCTTCGAAGGTCCTCTTGTTTACGGAAATATTACCGCTGCCGGCCAAAAGCCTTACTCTGGCTACCGAGCACTTGCGTCTTCCCGTGGCTATGTGCGTTGCATCAGCCATTACTCTTCTCTCCTCTTAAAAGCTGGATAATATCGGCGCGTAGGCGCCGTACCTGTCTGTAAAATTCTTCAGTCTGCGAGCGCCTGCGGGTTCTGCGCCGCATGCGGGTGCGTCTCTGTGGCATAGACCTTTAACTTCTTGAACATTGCCCTGCCGAGCACTCCCTTGGGCAGCATGCCCCATACCGCTTTCTTTATCGCCTCTTCCGGTTTGCTCTCCAAAAGCCTCTCCAGAGATATCTCCTTGATACCGCCGGGATAACCGGAATGGTGATAATACTGCTTATCGGCCAGTTTATTGCCCGTTACGCTTATCTTGCCGGCATTGACCACTACTACAAAATCACCCATGTCGAGGCTAGGCGTATAGAGCGGGGTATGCTTGCCGCGAAGCACAGAGGCTATCTTAGAGGCGAGACGACCTAACGTCTTGCCTTCGGCGTCAACAATGTGCCACTTCTTCTTTGTCATATCTACTTGCGGATGGAACGTCTTCATGTCTTTTTCCCCTAATAGTATTTGAATTTATAAGACTAATTTATTTCCGGCACTTTGTCAAGATTTTTTTGCATTCGAGCCAAAATCTTCGGTATCGATTAATGAACACTTAAAGAACACTAAAAACAGCTCCTTAACATGACCTTTCGGTGCTGCTACTTGCTCGCCTTTACTCTCGCCTTTGTACCGACACTATGGTAAAAATTACGGCATGAAAGAGATACCTCAAAAGGCCGCAAAAGAGGCCAAAGAGCTAAGAGTTTCAATCGAGCGCCATAACCGGCTCTACTACCAGCTTGATTCGCCCGAAGTAACCGACGCCGAGTACGATCGCCTCATGAGGCGGCTTGAAGAGCTTGAGCGACAGTATCCGGGCCTCGTCAGACCCGACTCGCCTACACAAAGGGTCGGCGCCGAACCGATAGAAGAGTTCGGAACGGTAACCCACACCGTGGCCATGTTGTCGCTGGATAATGCCTTAAATACCGAAGAGCTGCTCGAATTCGACGCGCAGATAAAACGCTTCCTGAAACTCAACCTTGAAACCGACATAGAGTACGCGGTAGAACCGAAGATGGACGGACTGGCAGTGGAACTGATCTACGAAGACGGAAAGTTCACAAAGGGCTCGACCCGTGGAGACGGTTTTACAGGTGAAGATATTACGGCAAATCTCAAGACGATTCGCTCCATTCCGCTCTCACTCCGAGAGCATAAGCTAAAAGCACCCCAATTGATTGAGGTACGCGGCGAGGTATTTCTACCGCTAAACAGGTTCGAAAAACTGAATCAGGAGCGCGAAGAGACTGGAGAAGAGCCCTTTGCCAATCCGCGTAACGCCGCAGCAGGCTCACTCCGCCAGAAAGACCCTGCCGTTACGCGAAAACGGCCTCTCAATATCTTCTGCTACGGTATCGGCGCGACAAAAGGCGCAAGCTTAAGTGGTAACACCCATACCGAAATACTCGAATACCTGAAAGAGCTCGGGCTGAAGACCAACTCCGAGGCTATTAAAGTCAAGAGCATAAAGAACGCCATAGATGCGTGTATCAGACTTGAAGAGAGTAGAGACTCTTTCGACTACGAGATAGACGGCGCAGTAATCAAGGTCAACGACCTCAACCTGCAAGAACAACTTGGCCAAAAAGCCCGCAGCCCGCGCTGGGCTATAGCCTTCAAATTCAAACCAAAAAAAGAGCCGACAGTAATCGAGGCCATCACCCTGAGCGTCGGGCGCACCGGGGCCATCACGCCTGTAGCCGAGCTAAAACCTGTTGAGATAGGGGGCGTAAGAGTTAAACGCGCGACGCTCCATAACTTCGACGAAATAAAACGGCTCGACATTCGAGAACACGATACCGTAGTAGTTCAGCGTGCCGGAGACGTAATACCGAAGGTCATGCGCGTAGAGCTGGAAAAGCGGCCAGAAGGCACCGAAGAGTTCAAGATACCGACCACTTGCCCAGAGTGTCACTCGGACGTGAGGCGCGATAAAGCGATCCTCTACTGCACGGCAAATCTCACCTGTCCGGCACAGGTAAAGGGCTCGATAACGCACTTCGTCTCAAAACGCGCGATGAACATAGACGGTTTAGGAGAGAAACAGATAGCGCAACTGCTAGAATCCGGTATTATTAAGAATGTCGCCGACCTCTACGCCTTAAACGAAGAGAGACTTGCAGACCTAGACCGCTGGGGAGATATCTCGGCTGCAAACGCTCTGGAAGCTATAGAGAAGAGCAAAAACCCGGAGCTAACACGTCTGATCTATGCGCTCGGCATACGCGGCGTGGGCGAGACAGGCGCGCGCCTCATTGCAGAAGAGTTCAAAGGCCTGAAACCCCTTACAGACCTTAGGCATGGCTTAGAAGGGAGCGAAGAGGAAAAGCATGCAGAAATACTGCATAAACAGCTCTGCGATATACACGGCATAGGCATTGAGATAGCAAATTCAGTAATCGATTTCTTCTCCGAGGCCCACAACCGGCAAGTAATAAAAGGCTTAGTGGATGCCGGAGTAAAGCACAAGCAGCAGAAAGAAGCCGAAGGTAGGCTCGCAAACAGGACCTTTCTCTTTACCGGCACCCTGAGAGACCTATCGAGAGACCGGGCACGCGACCTGGTCGAACGCGAGGGAGGCAGAACTCTCAGCTCGATGAGTAAAAACGTAGACGTACTTGTCGCCGGAGAGAAAGCGGGCTCAAAACGCAGAGAAGCAGAAAAACTCGGTATAGAGATTATGGACGAAGAGGAGTTCAAGGCACTGCTCAACCTGAAGACAGAGAGCGAATAGGCCTTAACGAATAGACCTCATAAAGAGAAAGGGGGGGAGAGTCATGAGCAAAGTTCACCTGCTGCTTTTAACCGTAGTAATAAGTTTCGGTCTAATAACCGGCTGTTCCGGCGAAAAAAAGGATCCGGAAAAAGCGATGAAGAAGGCCCCAATGGAACAAGTTAAAGAGAGCGTTACCAAAGCCGTTGAGGCCGTACCAGAAAAGGCAACGGAAATGAAAGATGCTGCTGCCGAGGCCGTTAAAAAGACGGTCAAGGCCGCACCTGTTGCGGCCGGGGCAGTTAAAGATACGATAGTACAAGCCGTAGAGGAGACGCCGGAAAAGGTCGTGGAGATGAAAGACAGAGTCGTGGAGGTAGCCGGAGCCGCAAAAGACCAGGTGACCGGCATGGCAAAGGCCGGGACACCCGAACCGGCCACGGCTCCAGCTGATAAGGAAGCAGTCTCTGAGGAGACCGTACGGCTCGGTGGCTCTATCTTTAAGTCAAGGTGTGTCGCCTGCCACGGCACGGATGGCAAGGGCAGCACCATGGCCCCAGCTTTTGTCGGAAATGAATGGATCAAAGGCGCCGACATAACCGAGATATCTGCAGTAATAAAGAAAGGACGGACAGGGAGCGCAAAAAAATACAAAAAATTCCCTATCCCGATGCCGGCTCAAACGTCTATGTCGGAGAATGAAATCAGCGCGCTCGCACATTATATAAAGTCGATAAACTGATATTTTTTGCTTTTCTTATGAGCTCGCCTGTTACCCGCCCGGCACCTTCTTGCCGGGCGGGTAACAGACCAAAAAATAACAGGCAGGTGTACCCCCGGCTGGTATTCTGCCTGCCGAACGACCCTGTTCAGCCACCCAACATAAACACCCTTCTACTTTATTATTACACAAGCTCTCTCCAACGCTACCTCTACGACCTGAGGCATACTCTATGGACCGGGGTCTAAAAGCCGCTCGCAAGGCAGTCTGGCATCTCCCGCAAGCAGAATTAATTCAAGTTTACATAAAAAAGACCGTATAAGAGTGTAACGACACTTAACAAATAGAACCTGCCGCATTTAGGCAGGTTCTATACTCGCTTATACATTTGCTTATATAATGGAGGTGAACTATGGGTAATGGGCCCAAACAGAGCACAGACCCTATGTACCAGATGCTGAGAGATGAGCAGATAGAGACGTTCAACACAAAAAAAGCTTCGGGTGAAAAGTTCGATCTAAGAGGAACCAACCTGCAGGGACTCGATCTGCGCGCTCTGGATGTAGAAGGCATCGACTTCACAGACTGCTATATGCGTGGAACCGACCTGCGAGGACTCGACTTCTCAACATGCACCCTCGAAGGGGTCAGCATAAGAAGCGCTAAAATCTCAGGCATATATCTTCCAAAAGAGTTGAGTTCGGAAGAGATACTGATGTCGCTCAACCACGGTACCCGCATGAGGTACAGGTGAGGCATAAATGCCTTTTTTCCTCTGTCAGCCCGGAAAACCAATAGACCGCGACATAAAACGCCGCTTCGAATTGTGCGCTTCTTTCTTACCGGCGCCACCACCTGTTAATAATCGATATTACACCCTGGTTATATCCGACAGAGAGCAAAAAACTCCCGGACTCCTTAAGTGCCGCATGCTATAAAACATATCGATTGGCGTGGCTATAACCACTTAATATAAATAGATTTTTATTCATCACAACTCAAACACAACAGACCGTAAGCCGCAAAACTTAAAGATCAGTATAAAGACTAAAGTTTTGGCCTATATTGTTCGATAATAAAGATATAAAGAGAATAAACACCAATTACCTGATGAGGTTCAATTAACATGGATATAGCTACTATTGCGGGCATACTGCTAGGCTTCGGCCTGATTATCTTCTCGATTCTACTCAGCGGCTCAATAATGGCCTTTATCAACATACCCGGGCTTGCAATCGTGGTAGGCGGAACCATTGCCGCCACCCTTATAATGCAACGCCTGGGCGTGGTGCTCGGAGCTATAAAGGTTGCGATAAACGTCTTAAAGGGGGGCACAACTTCCTCTGTCGATCTTATTAAAGAGATGGTAAAACTCTCCGACGTTTCCCGTAAAGAGGGGCTGCTGGCGCTGGAAAAGGCGAAAACGAAGAACCTCTTTCTCGCCAAGGGGCTCAGGTTGCTCGCAGACGGGGTTGACCTTCAAGATATCGCGGCAATACTAAAGACCGAACTTCTATACATTAAGCAACGCCATAAGCGCGGGCAGAAAGTCTTCAAGTTCATGACCGCAACAGCCCCGGCAATGGGCATGGTAGGTACGCTTATCGGCCTTGTACAAATGTTGATGGCCTTAAGCGATCCGGCGGCAATCGGCCCCGCAATGGCGGTTGCCCTGTTGACCACATTCTACGGCGCCGTTCTCGCCTTCTTGATATTCGGCCCCATAGCCGCCAAACTCGAGAGCAGAACGGATGAAGAGAG
Source organism: Deltaproteobacteria bacterium (assembly GCA_029262515.1). Taxonomy (GTDB): domain Bacteria; phylum Desulfobacterota; class GWC2-55-46; order GWC2-55-46; family JADFVP01; genus JADFVP01. The sequence continues at coordinate 36,574 of JAJCZH010000016.1, forward strand.
CGCGCAGCTCGAAATGATACTGAGCGGTATAGCCGGAATCTACAACAAGGAAAACCCGAGAATGATAGAGCTTCGCCTCGCCTCTTTTCTCGACCCGAAAACGAGAAAGAGCATTGAAGGAGCAAAAGGTAAAGAGGATTCAAAAGATAAGAAAGCGGCTTAACCAGCACCGGAGAACCCGAAAGAGCTATCACACCGCTTGAGGTAACGGCGTTGTTAAAGAACTAAATGTAGACGGAGAGAGAGATGGCGGCAGAAATCGATTTTGATTGTAGCGGCGATGAAGAGGATGTTGAAGAGGGAGCCGCGTGGTTAGCTACTTTTGGCGACCTGATGAGCCTACTGCTCACCTTCTTCGTATTACTGCTCTCATTCGCCGAGATGGATATAGTAAAATTCAAAGACGCCATGGGCTCAATGCAGAACGCCTTCGGAGTAGTCCAGTCAGAGGGGAGACCCGGAGACTTGGCGCCGAGTTCCGTAGTAGATCTCGGCCATGAAAAGAAAGACCTGCTCTTTGAAGACCCTGTTGCCATGAACTTCCGGGCAACGGCGCCGAAGAGCAACAACGACATAAGTAAGAGCCAGGGTGATATAGAGAATGAAGAGATACTTAAACGGGTCAATGCCTCTATCGAGGTGAACGGGCTTGAAAACTCCGTCGTTGTTGAGAATACCGGGCGAGGCGTAGTGATCAGGGTACGCGGGCAGCTCTTCTTCAGCTCTGGTTCTGCCGATTTAAAAGAGGAGGCCCAGCCGCTTCTCGACGACATAGTAGCCCTTGTGGAAGACTTTCCATACCGTATGAGCGTAGAGGGACATACCGACAACCAGCCAATAAATACCGACCGTTTCCGCTCTAACTGGGAACTCTCTACTTCGCGGGCCATATCCGCTCTACGGTACATAATAGACACTAAAAGGATCGAACTGAACCGGCTCGGAGCCTCGGGCTACGCAGATACAAGACCGGTCACGGAGAACGATACCAGGGCCGGCAGGGGAGAGAACCGTAGAGTTGAATTCATCTTCTTCAAAGAGTAACGGACTGCCGCTGCCTGCGACACAGACCGGTGCTCAAGTTACTTCACTATACCAACAAGGGGTTTTTTAGGCCTTTAAGGTCAGCAAACTGTCTGGCTTATAAAAGATCGTGCCCAGAGTGCGTTCCGTTAGCCGGCAAAGTTCGCCCGCCGCATGACAGATAAGGTGTTAAGCACAGCAACTTTGTGCAATAGCCTTGGCAAAAGAGAAGAACACCAGGACAATACAACAGAGACTCATCAACACCCAAGGGCTCAAACAAGATACCGTTAATGAAAATAATTCATAAACTCCTTATTCTATTCGTTTTTATAACGCTTCTTATCTGGATTGCCGGCTACTTTACCGTCAACTCAAGCCTCAAGGCGCTACGAGAGCCCCTTGCCGCCAATACCGAGCTGCTAGCCTCGAATGTCCTCTCGGAGATAGAAAGAAACCTCTACTCTAAAACAGAGACGCTACAGGCCTATTCCAGCGACCTCATACTAACAGAGGCCCTTTTAGCTTCTAACAACAGTACAAAAGAGCTGGCAGGTGCAACCGCAACGGTTGAGAAGATCGATGCGGAGTGGAGAGGTGCGACTGCGGCTACCGTAACGCCGACCATGCGCAAGATACTCAATAACAGGCTCTCAAAAGAGCTGATTGAGATAACCAACTTCTATGCCGAGAAGTACGGTTACAACATCTTTAGCAATATCATAGTAACAGACCGCACGGGCAGAACAGTTGCCATGACGGGCAAGACAGAAAAGTACCTCCACGCCGACACGCAATGGTGGCAAGACACAATAACCACCTCGCTGTACTTCAGCAACATCTCCACTAACCAGAGGTCCAAAGACAACACCATGTCTATAGGGGTCAAGGTAGAGGACGACGACGGCAACATAACCGGAGTAATAAAAGCCCAGTTGAGTATAAAGAGCATACTCGCACCCCTTGAGGATTTTAAAAAAGCAACAGTGCTCAACAACGACCTCGTTATCTATGCACTGTATAACAGAGACGGAGACCTGATAAACAACAGTACCAATTTTCCTGAAGCAGATAGGTACCTGAGCGCTAAAAACCTCGATCCAAGCAGACATACTACGGCTGGTGAGCATTTGTTGGTTAAAAAGAATGGCGGGCAGACAGTCTTCAGCGTCCACTCTCACTCCAACGGCCAAAAAGAGTTCCGCGAGCTTGGCTGGACACTTGCTGTCGAACAGGATGCATCAATACTCTTTGCGCCAATAAATAAATTGCGCCAGGGCATACTCATAGCATCCGTATCGTTTACGCTGCTTCTCGCCCTCTTTGGCCTCTATGTGATACGCGCAATAGCCAACCCCGTTAAGAGGATCCACGAGGCAGCCAACCGGGTGACCGACGGAGACCTCGACATACGAGTAGAAGTAAACAAAGCAGACGAGCTCGGAAAGCTGGCCACAAACTTCAACCGCATGACCGAGAGCCTTCAACGCGCGATTCAGGTGCGTGACAACGAAATCATAGAACGCAAATCTTCAGAGGAGAAGGTACGCCATATCGCCTACCACGACAACCTTACCGGGCTTCCAAACCGTGCGCTCTTCATAGACCGCGTAGAGCAGGTGTTGCTGCGCGGACGGTGGCACAAAACGCTTGCGGCGATTCTTTTTCTCGACCTCGACCGCTTTAAGGCCATTAACGACTCCCTCGGTCATAATGTCGGAGACGAACTGCTTAGTACTGTCGCCTCAAGGCTTGCCGGTTGCCTTAGAGACGGTGATACTGCGGCACGTATAGGCGGTGACGAGTTCACCATACTCTGTCAGGACGTAGCCAGAGTTGAAGACCTTGCAATAATTGTAGACAAGATACTCAGTGCCTTCAGACAGCCCATAGTCATTCAGAACCATGAGATCAACATCTCAACATCTATTGGCATAAGCCTCTACCCGACCGACGGACAGGACGCAGAGACACTGATAAAACATGCGGACCTCGCTATGTACCGCGCAAAATCGAGGGGGCGTAACACCTGCCAGCACTTCATGCCGAGCATGGCGGAGAAGTCTCTTGAGCGGCTGCAGATGGAAAACAAGCTCCATAATGCACTCGAAACGATGGATTTTTCACTCCAGTACCAACCGCTAATAGACCTGAAAACCGGTTTGATAGCCGGCACAGAAGCGTTGATCCGCTGGAACGACAGCGAGCTGGGCAGTGTTAGCCCGGCTACCTTCATTCCAGTAGCGGAAGAGAACGGGGACATACTGCCGATAGGTAGATGGGTGCTTAAAAAGGCGTGCGAACAGAACCGTGAGTGGCAGAAGATGGGCCTCGCTAAAATACCTATTGCGGTAAATATTTCTTCGAGAATTTTTCAAGAGCACAGTTTTATCGACATGGTGCGCGGTGTGCTGCGCGAGTCTGGTCTCGAACCGCAATACCTTGAACTCGAAGTAACTGAATCTATCATTATGAATAAGACCGACGAAGTGCTCTCTACAATGAGAGAATTAAGGGACTTAGGGGTGCTCTTCTCCATAGACGACTTCGGTACCGGGTACTCGTCTCTCAGTTACCTAAAGAAACTCCCGATCAGCAAACTGAAGATCGACCAAACCTTTATAAAAGAGATCGTGAACAATGTAGAGGACAGGTCGATCGTCAAGACGATCATTACTCTCGGTCATAACCTCGACCTTACGGTACTGGCAGAAGGCGTTGAGACAGAACCACAGTTAAATGCGCTGCTCGATGTGGGCTGCGATATGATTCAGGGCTTTCTATTATCAAAACCGATGGAATCCGAAGAGTTCTTAGGGCTTCTTCAAAGCAACAGGCGGTTTGTGGTCAAAGGGCCGGGTTTTCGTAAGTCCGGCTGACCGGCTGAAGAATAACAGAGTAGAAGAGGTCCTTTTACGGGCTGATACGATAACGAATAACGAAGAAATCGAGCGAATCTAAGAGAAGAATAAAGACTAAAACCGACAAAAAAAAGATTTACCACCCCTCTAAAACCGCCTGTCTAAATCTCAATTTATGAAATAAAAAAAGGGGCTCAATAGCCCCTGTAACCACTGCCTGACATTACTCCCAATCGTTACTCCGGAACCACTAAAGTATCACCCGTATATTGCCCCGACATCAAGCGAGCACGGTTATCCCATCTCCAACTCTATCATCTTTACCGCATTTCTCGATTCATAAGCGGCCCTTGCGGACGAAACAGCTCTACCCATAAGAACGACCACCATATACCCTTCCTTAAGTGCGGTAACCGCAAGGCGCGCGCGTCCTGTTGAGACCGTAACCGTCTCAACAGGGTCAAGCTCGGGGCTCTGTTCGGCAACGCCAGCCAGCAGGTCGAGTACAACGGCATAATGAGCACCGACAAAATCGAGTTCCAGCCCCTCCCCCAATTCACTCGACCCGTTCAACCCGGAGGCCTCCACCACCTCTCCGTCTCCGGCAACCATTACAGCACCCAGAGCCCCGGACCTCTCCACAAGTTTGTCTAAGATCTTTTTAAAGGACATTACACGTACCCACATGTGCAGGCCGCCGCAGTCTAAAAACCTGGGTGACTGCCGCTTAAAACTCTACCGATATAAGCTTTGAAACTCCCGGCTCTTCCATGGTTACGCCGTAGAGCGAGTCAGCCATCTCCATAGTTCTCTTGGAGTGCGTGATAAGCAAAAACTGGCTTATGTTCGACATCTCGCGGACAAAGGTGTTGAAGCGGTCTATATTGGCATCGTCGAGCGGGGCATCGACCTCGTCGAGCAGACAGAAAGGGCTCGGTTTGATTAAGAAGATAGAGAAAATAAGCGCCACGGCAGTCAGCGCCTTTTCTCCACCCGAAAGCAGCACGATATTCTGTAGCTTCTTGCCGGGCGGCTGCACCACTATCTCTATGCCGGACTCGAGCAGGTCTGCCTCGTCTGAGAGCCTCAGCTCCGCCTTTCCGCCGTTAAAGAGGCGCGGAAAGTTCTCCTTGAACTTTAAATTGATCTCCTCAAAGGCGGTCTTAAAACGCTCGCGTGTTGTTCTGTTGATCCTCGTTATAGCGCTCTGGAGGCTATCGACGGACTTTTGCAGATCCTCTTGCTGTTCGGTCAGGAAGGTGTGCCGTTCGCTCAGTTCGTTAAACTCTTCGAGAGCGGAGAGGCTTACCTCTCCCATCGAGGTTACCCTCTCCCTCAATTCTCTTCTGCTAGCCTCAAGGGTCTCTATGTCGAGAACACCCTCGGCGCCAACGGCTTCGCCCGCCTCATTCCCTTCAAGCGCTTCGTCCCTTTCAACCGTCTCAATATCGACCCCGTAACGCTCTATAATACCCTCTTTGAGATGTTTTAATTTAAGATCTATCTCGGTGGTGGCGAGGTTGAGCTCGTTACTGCGGTTCTTGATACCGGCAAGTTCGCTGTTGAGGCTCTTTAGCTCTGAGTCCACTCTCTTTATCTTATCCGTCAGACTATCTATCAACTCCTGTCTCGATACCTCTTCGCCCCTGACCGACTCGGCGCTCTGTAGAAGCTCTTCTATCGCGCTCTTGATAGAGGTGACCGTACCGCGTTTTAATGTCGCTTCTGTTCTGCCGGACTCAATCTCTTCGCTCTTAAACGCAATCTTGCCGTCGATATCCGAAATAGAGTCGCGGCGCTCGCCGAGCTGCCTGCTGAACTGCTCATGCCGTTCGGTTGCCTGAGCCAATGAGACCTTCAGCTCTGTCACAATACCCGAGAGCCTCTCTTTTTCGATTGCCATCTCGGCAGCCTCGGCGGTAATCGCCTCTATCTTGCCGTCGTTATCGAAGTTGCTCTTCTCAAGAGTGTCCCGCTCTATGCTATGTGCGGCCTTGAGCGTAGCGAGTTCGGTTACCCTGCTCCTGGTCTTCTCTATCTCGGCCCCGAGCCTCTCTTTCGCGCTCTCTAACCGCTCTATCTCCTCCTCTGCCGCCTTGAGCCTTGCCGTGCTGTTAACACTCTCTATCTCACAGGCATGAAGTCTCTCTTTAATCGCTTCGAGTTCCGCGCGCGCCTCTACAACCCCCTCAGCCGCAGCCGAGAGCTCGCCTTGGAGTCTTTCGGAATCGATGGCAAGTTTTGCCTCGCGATCCTTAATTTCGCGAACCTCGCTCTTTCTCTGGAGCAGACCGCCTGAGGTATCCCCGACAGGAGAACCTCCGGTAACGATACCCTCCGGGGTTACCACCTCACCCGCACGCGTAACAAGAGTTCTGTACAGGCCGTCTGCGCGCCATATATCGAGCGCAGTCGCAAGGTCGTCTACAACAAGCGTCTCGCCGAGCAGTGACTCAACGACCTTGGCATAGCCCTCTTTAACCAGGATCTCTCCTATAAGCTCTCTTGAGCCCGAAGGAGGATACGTACCTGTTGCAGAGGTCGCGAGGACCGGCAAAGCTCTCGCCTCACTCATAGAGACAAAAGCGGAACGGCCTCCGGAGTTCGCCTTGAGATACTCGATGGCATCGAGCCCCTCTTTATGGCTCTCAACTATTACGCACTGAAGCCTGGCGCCCATGGCAGCCTCAACAGCACTCTCGTATCCGGGTTTAGGCTCTATAACATCGGCCAAGAGCCCATGTATGCCTTCGGTACCGGCCTTGAGCATTATAGACCTTGTGCCCTTGTCCACATTCTCGAAGTTCTTCTCCATCTCCTCTAGCGTAGCAAGGCGCGCGGCAGCTCTGGCGTACTCATCCTTAACCGAGTGAAGTTCTTCTTCGAGACCGCCCTTTTTACTCTCGGCAGCAGTCAGGTTCAGGGCCATCTGCTCCAACCCGGCCTCTAACGCACTCCTCTTCTCACCTATCTCCTCGGCGCTGAACCGTAACTTGGCAACAGGCACCTGCAGCTCCTGGCTCTCTTTTGTTCTCGCCTCAAGCTCTATACCTGTCTGCGCCTCTGTCACACGGCACTGCTCTTCCTCTTTAATACAGGACTGGAGCGCATGCCTCAAGTCCTGCAGCCGGGTCATGACGCTTAGAGACTCGGCCTTAAACTCCGCCTCTTCCCGCTCCTTCCCCTTCAACTTAAGCGCAAGGGACTCAAGCTCCGCAGCTCTCTCGCCTACTACGCGCGACTCCTCTTCTATGCGGGAGGCCGACTCTTCAAGCCAGCCCTCGCTCTGCTCGATCTCACGGGCCGTAGACTCCTTGAGCCTCATAAGCTCTTCAATCTCTTCACTCAGGCGAGTTTCGTTGCGACCGAGTTCCTCTATGCGCATTACCGCAAGCGCGTTCGAGTTCTCTTCGTCCTGTATCCTCTTTTCAAGCGAATGGACACGCTCTTTAACGGCCCTGAAACCCTCCTCTTCGAGCGTATAACTCTCGCGGCTCTCTTCGGCCTCGGCCTCTTTGGAGCCTATTGCCGAACTAATAGCGCTCTCCGAGTCAACAACCTCTATAAGGCTCTTTCTCGTCTCTTCAATCTCGGCTACCATACGGGCAAACTCTATATGGGAGAGTTTGAGGTCTATGCCCTTTAGCTCCTCCTTGACGACCTTGTACCTCTCCGCCTTCTTCGCCTGACGGTTCAAGGAGTTGAGCTGCCGCTTGACCTCGCTTACTATGTCACTCACGCGAGTCAGGTTCTCGTTCGTCGCCTTGAGCCTTCTTAGCGCGGCCTCCTTCTTCTGCTTGTACTTGTTTATTCCGGCGGCCTCCTCGAAGAGCACCCTGCGATCAACCGGTTTGGCGTTAATTAACCAGCCGACCTGACCCTGTTCTATAATAGAATAGGCGCGGGTTCCGATTCCAGTATCGGTAAAGAGCTCCACAATATCGCGAAGCCTGCACTGGACCTTATTGATCCCGTACTCGGAGTCACCGGAACGGTAGAGGCGGCGAGATATTTCAATTTCAGGAAAGTTTGCAAAGCGCGCGGGCGCGCGCCCCTCTTTGTTCGAGAATGTGAGGACTACCTCGGCCATGCCGACCGCCTTACGGCCGTCGGTGCCGTTGAAGATAATATCCTCCATGGACTTGCCCCGTAAATGCCTCGGGTTCTGCTCACCTATAACCCAGCGAATCGCGTCTACGACGTTGCTCTTACCGCAACCGTTGGGCCCGATTATGGCAGAGGTACCGCCTGAGAAGCCAAGAACGGTCTTGTCCGCAAAGGACTTGAAACCGTGAAGCGAAATCTTTTTTATCCTCATCGACTATTCCAATCACTGTTTAATAACCGAAGCCATGCTGCTTTTATCCATTTAAAGAAAGCGGCAGGAATGTTTTGATCTGTACCATAAATTTACCGGCTCCTACCCTCTTTGCTAATCTTAGAAGATAAGACGTATAGTATCTACGGATAAAGAGCAACCAGCGGCCATAGCCGTTTTTAGACACTTTTTATACAATAAAACCGATTCTAACGGTGCTGGTCGGAATCGTAGCAGAATCTTAACTGTTTGTAAAGCGAAAACGCAAGGTAGAGTGGTCTATTTAGCAAATAAATACCATATATTGGGTTTATACTCTCCAAGCTCTTTCGAAACTCTCAGGCGCAACCTCTCTATAATAGTGAGAAAAAACTGGCGTAATGGGAAGAGCAGGTGAAGTTGCAAAAAAACGGAAAGAGACTTTTACATAAAAAATACCCCCCTCCAGAGCGCAAGAGGGGGGTATTGGAGTAAATCGCTTTATTTAACGCTCCCCTTTACCCCTTCGGGAACTTTACGGCCGCCTGCGCAGCGGTAAGGCGCGCAATAGGCACCCTGAAAGGCGAGCAGGAGACGTAGTCAAAGTTATTTATGTGGCAGAACTCCACAGAGGCCGGGTCTCCGCCGTGCTCCCCGCAGATACCGACCTTGAGGCCCGGCTTGGCGCCCCGGCCCTTTTCGATTCCAATCTTGACGAGTTCTCCGACACCGTCCTGATCGAGCGACTGAAAGGGGTCGGCCTTCAGTATTCCGGTCCGTTTTTCATCGACATAATCGGGCAGGAACCTTCCCGCATCATCGCGCGACATGCCAAGCGTCATCTGAGTAAGGTCGTTGGTGCCGAAACTGAAGAAGTCAGCCTCTGCCGCAATCCTGTCGGCCAGGAGCGCGGCTCTTGGAACCTCAATCATCGTACCGACAAGATACTCAACCGTAACACCCTTCTCCTCCATAACGGCGCTGGCTACTGCGCGAGTTCTGTCGGCCAGAAGTTTCAGCTCTTTATCGTCTATTATAAGGGGAAGCATAATCTCCGGAAGCACGTCGATCTGCTTCTCCTTGCAATCGCATGCCGCCTCAATTATGGCGCGCACCTGCATTTCGAGAATCTCGGGGTAAGTTATACAGAGGCGTGCCCCCCTGTGCCCGAGCATCGGGTTCGCCTCGTGCAGCCTGTCTACCCTGCGCTTTAGCGTCTTGAAAGAGAGACCGATAACCTTGGCCAGGTTCTTCTGCTCCGTCTCCGTATGTGGAACAAACTCGTGAAGCGGCGGATCGAGCAGCCGAATGGTCACAGGCTTTCCGGCCATCGCTCTCAAGATTCCGATAAAATCCCTTCTCTGAAAAGGCAGCAGCTCGGCAAGGGCGCTTCTTCTGGTCTCATCATCGCCCGCGACTATCATCCTCTGTATAGCTATTCTGCGCTCATCTGTATCGAAGAACATATGCTCGGTCCTGCACAGGCCTATGCCCTCGGCCCCGAGCTGAATCCCCTTTTCGGCGTCATAAGGGGTATCCACATTGGTTCTGACCTTCAGGGTGCGCAGTTCGTCCGACCACTCCATAATAGTATCGTAAGAGTCCGGCAGTTCGGGCTCTTTTAGCTTGAGAGCGCCTAAAAAGACCGCACCCGAAGAGCCGTTGAGCGTTATCTCGTCACCCTCTTTTACGACCGCCTCACCGACGCTTACCGTCTTCTCATCATAATCTATGATGAGATCGTCGCAGCCGACGATACAGCACTTGCCCCACCCGCGCGCAACAACTGCCGCGTGCGACGTCTTGCCTCCTGTGGCGGTAAGTATGCCCCTTGCGGCGTGCATGCCTCCGACATCCTCCGGGTTCGTCTCCTGCCTTACGAGGATAACCTGTCTGCCCTCGGCAGCCCACGCCTCCGCATCACCGGCGGTAAAGGCAACAACTCCCGACGCCGCTCCCGGAACCGCCGGTATACCGGTTGCAAAGAGCGCCTGGTTGAGTTCACTCGCTGAAATGGACGAGTCGATTACCGGGTAGAAGAGCCCTTCAATATCCGAGGCCGAAATGCGAGAAATGGCCTCGGCGCGGGTTACCAGCCCCTCTTTCTCCATGGCGAGAGCCATTTCGAAAGCGGCCAGCGGCGACCTCTTGCCGGTTCTGCACTGCAGTATATAGAGCTTGCCCTCTTCTATGGTAAACTCTATGTCCTGCATGTCTTTATAATGTTTTTCGAGCCTGGATCTCACGTCGAGAAGCTGCTTATACGCTTCGGGCATAATAGAGTCGAGCTCATTCAGGTGGAGCGGCGTTCTTATACCGGCTACCACGTCCTCGCCCTGTGCGTTCATCAGGAGGTCTCCGTAAAAGATATCCTCCCCGGTATTGGGATCTCTCGTAAAGCAGACTCCGGTGCCGGAGGTCTCGCCCAGGTTACCGAAGACCATCTGTACCATATTGACGCCCGTACCCATGAGCCCGGTTATGCCCTCGATTCTCCTGTAATCTATCGCCTTGTCCGCCATCCACGACTCTATTACCGCGTCGATAGAGCCCCAGAGCTGTACCGCGGGGTCCTGCGGAAACTCTTCGTTGGCATTCTCACTATAGACCTTCTTGAGCCTCTTTATAAGCTCTTCGAGTTCCTCTTCATTGACCTCGGTATCGAGTATCGTACCTCCGGGCCGCTTATTGAGCCGTACGCGAGTCATCCTCTGCTTGATATCGTCGAACTCGACATCGAACTTGTGCCGGTCAATACCCTTTGCGGTCGAGCCGTACATGAAGATGAAACGCCTGTAGGCGTCGAGAGCAAAACGGCGGTTGGAGGTCTTTGCGGCAAGCCCCTCAACCGACTTGTCGTTGAGCCCCAGATTGAGTATCGTCTCCATCATGCCGGGCATCGACATAGCCGCGCCAGAACGGACGGAGATAAGCAACGGGTCGTCGGGATCGCCGAGCCTCTTGCCGGCAACATCTTCGAGCTGCTTTATATTCTCTTCAACACCGGCCTTAAAACCGTCCGGGTAGGTTTGCTTATTCTTGTAATAATAATCGCAGACCTCTGTAGTCACCGTAAAGCCGGCCGGAACCGGCAGACCTATGTTGGTCATCTCGGCAAGCCCGGCCCCCTTACCGCCAAGCAGCGTCTTCATATCTCCCTTACCCTCGGCCTTACCGCCACCAAAAAAGTAGATATACTTTTTGCTTGCCATACCTTACCGATTCCTTTCGTCTAAATGCTTTTTGGTTGATTGGTGAGAAACAAGCTAACAGCCCGAACTACAAAGACTTTTTGAGCAAAAACCTTGAACGCAAAAACCCGCTTTCCAGCACAGGCAACAGAGCACTGAAACCGTATTACCGATACAAAAAGATTAACAAATCTACTCTGCTTTGTCACCTGCTAATTTGCCATTTTCTTAAACATTTGTGGAACTCAATGCTCGGCAACCAGAAGACAGAGACAGGGCCTCATAAGCTTACCGGCAGCGCCCTTGATATAGACCCGCAAGAGAGTGAATATCCTTGACACATCACCTAAAGCCCCATAATATAGAACGTCAACATCAACAAGGTCCGGCAAATCTGTTGCGCCCTTGCGCCCTCTTTTTTCAAGTGATTTTCGTTACGGGCATATGGGGTAAACAGGCAGGAGGCAGATAACCCCGAACGACTGTAAGCAGCCTGCCGGGTTCTTGCTGCTACTCATTCATTCATTTTTTTTAACAGAGCACACCCCCTTCTTCCTAGATAACAGGAGGGCTCGGGGTCAATCGAAATCGCACCATTGCTTTTGGGAGTTGAGATGGCTCAGGAACAGATTTCAGTCTACATAGAAGACGAAATGAAAAAGTCGTACCTCGACTACGCCATGTCGGTTATCATCGGCAGAGCGTTGCCCGACGTACGAGACGGATTAAAACCGGTACACAGGCGCATACTCTTCTCCATGCATGAACTCGGCGTTGAGTGGAACAAACCGTACAAAAAATCCGCCCGCGTAGTCGGTGACGTAATAGGTAAGTACCACCCTCACGGAGACTCGGCCGTCTACGACGCCATCACCAGGATGGTACAGGACTTCTCGCTCCGCTACCCTCTCATAGACGGGCAGGGTAACTTCGGCTCCATAGACGGAGACCGCGCTGCGGCCATGCGTTACACGGAAGTCCGCATGGCGCGCCTGTCGACCGAAATCTTAAAAGACCTCGAAAAAGAGACCGTAGACTTTACCCCGAACTACGATGAATCCCTCGCCGAGCCGAGCGTGCTGCCGTCGGCAATGCCGAACCTTCTGGTAAACGGCTCTACGGGTATAGCCGTCGGCATGGCGACCAACATGCCGCCCCATAACCTGACCGAAATCATCGACGCGCTTATCCTTATCTCTGAAAAACCGGATGCGACCACAGCCGAACTGCTCGCCATAGTGCCCGGACCCGACTTCCCGACAGGAGGTTTTATCCACGGCACCAAAGGCATTAAAGACGCCTACTCTACTGGCCGGGGCATAATACAGGTACGCGCACGCGCAGCCATAGAGAAGAACCCGAGGACCAACCGCCAGTCTATCGTCATTACCGAAATCCCGTACATGGTCAACAAGACGCGGCTTATAGAGAGTATCGCCGCGCTCGTAAGGGATAAAAAAATTACCGGTATCGCAGATGTGCGCGACGAGAGTGACCGCGACGGCATGCGTCTCGTGATCGACCTGAAACGCGACGAAGTGGCGGAGGTAATACTGAACAACCTCTACCTCCATACGCAGATGAAGACGTCGTTCGGAATAATAAACCTCGCTATCGTAGACGGCCAGCCGCGCGTGCTCACGCTCTCAAACCTGTTAAGCGAGTTCCTGCGCTCAAGGAAAGAGGTCGTAACAAGGCGTACGCTCTTCGACCTGAGAAAAGCGAGAGAGCGGGCCCATATACTGGAAGGCCTCCAGATAGCGCTCGACAAGCTCGACGCAGTGATCAAACTGATTCGCGCCTCAAAAGGGCCGGCAGAGGCGAAAGACGGGTTGGTCGCAAAGTTCGAACTCTCGGTTCTTCAGGCCCAGGCTATCCTCGAGATGAGGCTCCAGAGGCTGACCGCTCTTGAGCGCGATAAACTCGCTGCCGAGTACAAAGAACTGTGCGAACGTATAAAATCGCTCGGAGAAATACTGGCGAGCGACGCTCGCCTGATGGGCGTAATAACAGACGAGCTGAAAGTGGTAAAAGAGCGCTTCGGGGACGAGCGCAGGACCGAGATCGTAGAAGACCTCGGAGAGATAAACTTAGAAGATATTATCGCGGAAGAGGATATGGTGGTAACCATATCGAGCAAGGGTTATATAAAGAGAAACCCGACGAGCCTCTTCGGTATTCAGCGCAGAGGCGGCAAGGGCAAAAAGGGAATGTCGATGAAGGAAGAAGACTTTGTCTCGGCCCTCTTTATCGCCTCAACCCACTCCCACATACTCTTCTTCACCGACAAGGGAAAGGCGTACTCCCTCAAGGTCTACGATATACCGCAGGCCGGGCGCACGGCGCGCGGCAAGGCGATAGTCAATATCTTAAATGTAGAGCCTGGTGAAAGTATAGCGGCCTACCTGCCGGTAAAAGAGTTTACCAGAGACCGGTTTATCGTAATGGCCACGGAGCGCGGTTATATAAAGAAGAGCGACCTTATGAGCTTTTCCAACATCCGCAGCGGCGGCCTGATAGCGCTCACCATCGACCCCGGAGACTCTCTTATCTCAACGCGCCTGACAGACGGCACGGCAGACCTCTTTATAGGCACCAAGTACGGCCAGGCTATCCGCTTCAGCGAAACGGAAGTGCGCGAGATGGGAAGAACTGCGCGCGGCGTCAAAGCTATCCGTTTGTCAAAAGACGATACCGTTGTCTCTATGGAGGTGGTAGAGACCAATGCCACGCTCTTAACCGTAACCGAACGCGGTTACGGCAAGAGAACCGACTTTAGCGCCTACAGGTCGCAGGGGCGCGGAGGAAGCGGCATAATTAACATCAAGGTCACTGATAAGAACGGCCCGGTTGTCGGCATAGCCAAAGTCGTGGACTCCGACGAGCTTATGATAACGACGAGCATAGGCAAGATCATCCGTATCGCCATGAAGGACGTCTCGGTAATAGGCCGTTCCACGCAGGGCGTAAAACTTATGGGCACCGAACTCGGCGAAGCGATTACGGGCCTCGCCTCTCTGGCAGAAAAGGTTGAAGAGGAGAACATGGCCGAAGAGGACGAAGGGTAAGTGCTGCGCCCAGGGCATGAACTAGTTCTATTCTTTCGGGTTCGCATACCAAACAGGTATCAACAGGCAAAGTGCTTCGCGTTCAATAAAACCGGCGAACGCCGCGCGTGGGGCTAGAACCTATTACATTTTTCGGGTTCGCATATCTATACAGGTATAAACAGGCCGAGGGGTTTGCGCTCAATACAAACACCGAAGGTGCTATGAAACTTTTTTCTGCCATACTTTTACCGTTACAGCGGTTAAGACGCGCTAATTTCGGCTCGACACTCCTGATTGCGCTCTTTCTGCTTACGCTTAGCGCAGGCTGTGCGAGCGACGAGGCCAGAAGCACGTACGATGAGGGCTCAAGGCTTCTCAGCAACGGGGAGTACCTCAGCGCACTGGCCAAGTTCGATACGGTAGCCCGCTTTCACCAGGACTCGCCCTACGCACCCAAGAGCCAATACATGCTCGCCTCTATCTACTCGCGCAACCTCGGCGAGATAGAGAAAGCGAAAGACGCCTACTTCGCGCTCTACTACAACTACCCGGAGAGCCCCGAAGCGCTAAATGCGAGAAAAGACCTCGCAGACATCTACTCCACTTCGGGCGAGCACGAGCGTGCCGTAGTAGAGTACCAGTGGGTAGTCGATAAAAGCCCGGAAGAGCGGTACAAGTACAGGTACTTGATCGGTATGGAGTACCTGAAGATGAACGAGATCGCACAGGCGCGCGTGGAGTTTAACGACCTGCTGGCCCTAGGCCTTGAGCCGGAGCCGGACGGTACACAGCCAAAGGCGATAGATTCCGAGTTGCTCGCCAACATCTACTTTCAGATAGCCGGTCTCCACTATCTCGAAGGCGACAACGAAGCGGCTATCGCCGCCTACGACGACTTTATTGAGCGCTTTGCAGGCCATCCGCTCGTACTCGAAGCCGGACTCAACAAGGCAAAATCACTAGAGGCCTCGGCGCGACTCGCCGAAGCTCTCAGCATTCTAAAAGGGATCGAAAAGGATTACCCCAATAAGGATGCGATAACTACATATATACGCTGGATCGAGAAGAAGATCCGGCAGGGACCCCGATACTATTCCAGGGAAAAAGGCAAGAGGTGGAGGAGATAAATACAATGGAGAAGGTAACCGTAATAGGAGCCGGCAGCTGGGGCACGGCGCTCGGGGCTCTGCTGGCCGAGAAGGGGCACGAGGTAGTTATCTGGGCGCGCGAAAGTGAGGTCGCTGGCTCCATAACACGAGACCACGAAAACAAGTTATTTCTGCCGAGGGTTCTTCTGCCGTACGGGTTAAGAGGCTCAGGAGGAATAGAAGAGGCCCTTGAAGGCGCCGAGGTAATCGTAAGCGCGGTCCCTACTCAGGGACTTCAGGATATTATGGGCCGCGCCATGCCTTTTATCTCTAACGATACGCCCGTAATAAGCGCCACCAAAGGTATCGAGCTCGGTACGCTGCGCAGACCTTCAGAAATACTTTCCGAGGTACTCGGCACGCCCGAGCGTCTTGCGGTACTCTCAGGGCCGACCTTCGCGCGCGAAGTCAGCAGAAAACTGCCCTCGGCAGTAGTCGCGGCCTCTTCTTCCGAAGCAACGGCAAAAAAATTCCAGTCCCTCTTTAGCGTAAAGCACTTCAGGGTCTATACAAACTCGGACATGATCGGCGTAGAGTTCGGAGGGGCGTTAAAGAACGTAATCGCCATTGCCACCGGTATCTCCGACGGTCTTCAGCTCGGCCACAACGCACGCGCCGCGCTTATCACAAGAGGACTGGCCGAGATAACACGCTTAGGCGTTAAACTCGGCGCCGAGACCAAGACCTTCAGCGGTCTGTCCGGCATGGGCGACCTTGTGCTAACAGCAACCGGCCCTATGAGCAGAAATTACTCCGTAGGCATGGCCATCGGCTCCGGCTCCACGCTCGAAGAGATAACCGCAAAAACAAACAGCGTAGCCGAAGGCGTAAAGACCGCAGAGGCGGTAACCGCACTCGCCGCAAAACACAGCGTAGAAATGCCTATAGCAAATGCGGTCTGCGCTGTACTCGCGGGCGAGACCCCGCCCGAAGAAGCGGTCTACGAGCTGATGACCCGTGACCTCAAGGTCGAATAGTCGCTACGCGGTGGGGCAATACTCCTGCGGAGGGCTGTATCCTATAGTCTGCAATCTCCAATGTGGTAACCCGAGTGCGGTACGATAATGAAAAAACCCAACGAAGATCCAAATGAAACACTTCTGGTTATGAAAGAGTATTTTGACAAACAAAATGCCCTTTTATCAAAACTATCAAAAGTTGTTTGCCGTGAAGTTAAGGCTGGAAGAGCACATAAGGTCTACCCACTATTGGTAAGCATTGTTAGTGCTGGTAAATCTATATCATTACTTATTGAACAAAAGTTAATATTAGAAGCTTTTATAATGTTTCGTGCGTTTATCGAAAGAAGCATTAACCTATGCTACCTATTGCTATGTGATGATAATGAATTAGCGAACTTTATAGATTACGGTCTGCAAAAAGGTTACCGCACAACATATTCACAAAGTATGGCCGTGAAACATTTGGGTACTAAATGGAATATTCCAAAACCAACAAAAGAGATACTAAACAAAGTTAAGAAATTTACCAGTTCGAAAGGCAAAGAGATAACAAGATGGACGAAATTATCGTTTGGGGAACGAATAGAATTTATTAATAATAAAACTGAAGAAATATTAAGTCCTTTTCACGTAGAATTCTTTAAAAATATTTATACGGATGGATCAGAGTCTTCACATGGAACATTTTATGGCTCACTACTCCACATGGGTTTCATCAAAGGTATCGGCTGTCCAACCCAAGGAGAACGTTATTTAATATACCACACCACACAAGTACTTTTAAACCTTGGCTTTTTAATAGATAATATTTTAAAGATAATTTCTGCGAATTCTGACATAGAACTAACCAGTTTTTTAAAACAATCTGCAAAAAACGATGACTGTACATCCACATATTTTAAGAAATTAATAGAACAAGAAAAAGGCTATTGAATGGAGACTGCCCACAAACACCTACGGTAAACAGCACCTAATTATCTACACTCTCCAATTTCATATATCCCGTAAATCATAGCAATAAAGATCAATTCGGCTTTGTGGCTCCTGTTTAATAAAAACAGCGAACGCTGCACCTGCGGTGAGCAGTATCTGGTAGCCGTGTAGGTTGGGTTAGCGCAGCGTAACCCAACATCTTTACTTTACCCACCAAAAGAGATTACAAGCCTCTAGCTAAAGACCGTTGGGTCTGGAGGACTTTGTCCTCCCCGGTAAGGTATAGACCATTCCTATAGTTCGTCTTATCCCGCCCTACAAGGGCGTGAGTCGCCGAACACCCGGTCGTACCTCTACCCAACCTACAAAAGCCAGACCCAAACCCGGTTCAGCATCTCGGAGGCAATATCCAAGTATCAGTATTCCGCCTTTAAAAACACCGAATACGAGACACTCCACTCTTCTATAAAAGATCAAATAGACTTTCTATACCTGATATACGCCGTCGCGCGTAGCGACGCTTGACACTGACCCCCTCTTGAGTTAGTATAAACGGTCTGATTTCACGAAATAATACGACTTTAATAGAAAAATATAGAACCACGAAGGAGGAATTCTCTTATCATGCAGAAAAAGTATTTGTTAGCACCCGGACCGACCCCGGTACCGGAGTCCGCACTGCTCGCAATGGCGAGCCCTGTTATCCACCACAGAACCCCCCAGTTCTCGGCAATCTTCAAAGAGGCCGCAGAGCTGTTAAAAGATCTCTTTCAGACTCGTATGGAAGTCCTTATACTCGCCGCTTCAGGCACGGGCGCAATGGAGGGCACTATAACCAACTGTCTCTCTCCCGGAGACGAAGTAATCGCCATCAACGGCGGCAAGTTCGGCGAAAGGTGGGGCAAGATCTCAGAGGCTTACGGCCTTAAGGTCCACTGGATAAAGGTCGAATGGGGCCATGCGGTCGATATAGCCGAAGTTGAGAAAGTTTTGAACGACAACCCGAACGTTCGCGCCGTGCTGACGCAGGCGAGCGAGACCTCTACTACCGTGGCGCATCCGGTGCATGAGATAGCGGCCCTTACCAAAGACCGCGACTGCCTGACGGTTGTAGACGGCATTACGGCTGTCGGCGTCTTCGACGTGCCGATGGACGACTGGGGCATAGACGTACTCGTATCCGGGTCGCAAAAAGCGCTGATGCTGCCTCCGGGACTCGCATTCGCCGCGCTTAGCGAAAAGGCCTGGAAGTTCACCGAGACCTCTACCTGCCCGCGCTTCTACTTCGATTTTGCCAAAGAGAGAAAGAACCTCGGAAACGATACCTCGGCATACACCCCGGCGGTCTCGTTAATAACCGGCCTGCTCGAATGTTTGAGACTCTTGAAAGAAGAAGGGCTCGAGAACGTCTTCAAGAGGCACGACAGGTTAGCGAGAGCCACAAGGGCCGCATGCGTTGCATTAGGCCTTGAGCTTCTGGCTCCCGAGAGTCCGAGTGATGCCGCAACAGGCGCATTTCTTCCCGAAGGAATCGACGGCGGCAAGTTCGTAAAGTACATACGCGACGACGTGGGCGTAACCCTCGCAGGCGGTCAGGACCACCTGAAGGGCAAGATCATCCGCATTGCCCACCTCGGTTACGTAGACACATTCGACACAATAATCGCTATCAGCGCAATAGAGATGGCGCTCAAAAAATTCGGCCATAACGTAATGCTCGGAGCGGGTGTTGCGGCGGCAGAAGAGATACTATCGGAGGGGCTGTAAGATGAAAGTACTTATCAGCGACTCTATGTCGGCCAAGGCCACGGAAATATTCAACTCGCATCCTGAAATAGAGTGCGATGTCATAACCGGGCTTACGCCCGAAGAGCTTAAAGAGAAGATCGGCGAGTATCACGGGTTAGCCATAAGAAGCTCCACTACCGTTACACCCGAGATTCTCGAAGCCGCTAAAAACCTGAAAGTGATCGGCAGGGCGGGCATCGGCGTGGACAACATAGATACCGACGTGGCAACACAGAACGGCGTAATCGTAATGAACACACCAGGCGGCAACACCACCACCACGGCAGAGCATGCCGTGGCAATGATGATGGCTCTTGCGCGCAACATTCCTCAGGCTACCGCATCAATGAAGGGCGGCAAATGGGAGAAGAAGCGTTTTCAGGGCACCGAGCTTACCGGAAAGACTCTCGGAATACTCGGAGTCGGTAACATCGGAAGCATAGTGGCCTCTCGCGCAATAGGCCTCAAGATGAACGTACTCGCCTTCGACCCCTACATCTCCACTGAGGCCGCAGATAAACTCGGCGTAACGCTCGCGGAAAAGGACGAACTTCTGGCAAAGAGCGACTTCATCTCGATCCATATGCCCGTAACGCCGGAGACCCGCAACATGATAGGCACAGAGGCCTTCGCAAAGATGAAGAAGGGCGTAAGGCTCATAAACTGCGCACGAGGCGGCATAGTCAACGAAACCGACCTCGTGGCCGCCATAGAGGACGGCACCGTAGCCGGCGCGGCGCTCGACGTCTTCGAGACCGAACCGCCTACGGCCGACAACCCGGTACTTAACAGGGATGAGATCATCTTAACCCCTCACCTCGGGGCCTCCACGCATGAAGCGCAGGAGAACGTGGCGATAGCCATTGCCGAACAGATTTCCGACTACCTGATAAACGGCACGGTCCGCAACGCGCTCAACGTGCCTTCGGTTCCGGCAGAGCTGCTCGCCTCCTTAGGCCCGTACATCAGCCTCGGAGAGAAACTCGGCAGCTTTCAGGGCCAGACCCTCAAGGGCGGAATAGAAGAGATTACGATCGAGTACTCGGGAGAGGTCGTCGATTACGATATCGCTCCCGTTACGATCGCCTGCATAAAAGGCTTACTCGGTCAGGTCCTAGACCTCAACGTCAACTTTGTAAACGCCCCGTTCGTTGCAAAGGAACGCGGCATAAAGGTGGTTGAGGTTAAGAGTTCCCGCTCCACCGACTTTACCAGCTCCATTACGATCAAAGTAAAGACAAAAGAGACGGAGAGTCTTGTTGAAGGTGCGCTATTTGGAAAGAGCGAGCCGCGCATAGTCAAGATAGACGAGTTCTTCTTGGACGCAAGGCCCGAAGGCAACCTTCTATTTATAAAGAACGAGGACAAGCCCGGCGTCATAGGCAACCTCGGCAGCCTGCTTGCCGAAAACAGCCTCAACATAGCCCAGCTCCACCTCGGACGCGGCACTGTTGGCGGCGAGGCCGTAAGCATCTGGAATATAGATACACCGCCGAGCATAGAGATACTCGACAAGGTACTGGAGCTTCCGCACCTGCTATCGGCCAAGATCATTACGCTCTAGGGTCAGCTTTCGGGGCCGTTTTTTCCTGAGTCACGCTGTAGGATAAGGAACAGCACAGAGGCGCCTTGGTTCTCTAGTAAAAAGCGATAGAGACATCGGCCTATGAAAATAGTTAAGATGGCTCTATGCATTCAAGGAACTTATAACCACAAGCAGACGAGTAATTAATGAACAACTGCCCTACAATATCCCTGCCTCACGGAGTGCGCGACATACTGCCCGAAGAGGCGCGCAAGATCTCGGAGGTCGAAGCGAAGGTTCTGCCGGTCTTCGAGTCTCACGGCTTCGAAGGCATAAGAACGCCTATGCTCGAATACGTCGACGTTCTTTCGCTCGGCATGGGCAAGGGATTGCAGGATCAAGCTATAAAATTCATCGACCCCTCAACGGGACGCGTAGTGGCAATGCGGCCCGATACGACCGCACAGATAGCGCGCGTGGTCGCAACCAGGATGAGAAATTACCCTTTTCCGATCAAACTCTGTTATAACCAGAACGTAGTTCGGTACCCTGGTTCACAGAACTCGAAGAGCCGCGAGATTCAACAGATAGGCGCCGAGTACTTCAGCGCCGATACCACGCCGGAAGCCGATGCGGATATGATCTCCATGGCCATAACCGCGCTGAAGGCACTCGGGCTTGAAAACTTCAAAGTAGATATCGGAGACGTTGCTTTTCTGCGCTCGATACTCGACCACCTTGAGATATCAGAAGAAGAGCAGGCCGGTATAAAGAACGCCATCGCTATCAAAGACTCTTCGGCGCTCTCTATACTTCTCGACAAGGTATCTGGGATTTCCGACACAGACAGAACCCTTCTCATAAACCTTACGACCTTCTACGGAGAGGGCGAAGTGCTTGAACGGGCAGCAGAGCTTGTAAAGGGCGAACCCGCAGAAGCCGTACTTGAGAACCTTAAGCGTATATACTCTCTCGTCTGCTCTAGCGGTCACTCGGAGAACGTAACTATAGACCTCGGCGAGGTACGCGGCTTCGACTACTACACCGGTACTATCTTCGAGGGTTTCGCCTCGGGCGTGGGTAGCGCGATCTTCTCGGGAGGCAGGTACGACAACCTGCTGGAAAAATACGGGCAAAGCGCATCGGCAACCGGCTTCGCCTTTGATGTGGAGAATATAGTGGCGGCGCTCGACCGAGAGAATTCTGGCAAAACAGATACGGAGTTATAACGGATGGCAAAGAACATCGTAATAGTAGGCGCGCAATGGGGCGACGAAGGCAAAGGCAAAATAGTCGATATCCTGACCAAGAACGCCGACGTTGTCGTCCGTTTTCAGGGCGGTAACAACGCCGGCCATACGGTCATAGTAAACGAAGAGAAGTTCGTCTTCCACCTCATGCCCTCCGGCATACTCCACAAAAACAAAGATTGCGTTATAGGTGACGGGGTGGTCGTAGACCCTGTAGTACTTATAAACGAGATAGAGGTATTGGAAGAGAAAGGGATTTTCAACGGCAAAAATCTTCATATAAGCAAAAAAGCGCACCTGATCATGCCGTACCACAGGCGACTCGACGTCTCAAGAGAACGGCTCAAGGGCAAAGAGAAGATAGGCACAACAGGGCGCGGCATAGGGCCTGCCTATGAAGACAAGGCTGCGCGCATAGGCATACGGTGCGGCGACCTGCTCGACGAAACACTCTTTAGAGAGAAGCTGAAGCGCAACCTTACCGAAAAGAACCATTACATTCAAAACGTGCTGCACCAGGTAGGCTTCGAGATCCACGAGATCTACCATTCCTACATGGCGATGGCCGAAAAGATCGCACCCTTTATCAAAGATACTTCAGAACTGATCTATACGGCGATGAACGAAAAGAAGAAGATACTCTTTGAAGGTGCACAGGGCACGCTGCTCGACATAGACCACGGCACCTATCCGTACGTAACATCGAGCAACACTACAGCCGGAGCGGCCCCGGTCGGCAGCGGCATAGGCCCTTCTCGTATAGACAAGGCAATCGGTATTACAAAGGCTTACACAACAAGGGTCGGCGAAGGGCCCTTTCCTACGGAGCTCGGCGGCAAAGAGGCCGAGAGACTAAGAGAGCACGGCGGAGAGTACGGAGCCACAACGGGCAGGCCGCGCAGGGTCGGATGGTTCGATGCGCTTGCGATACGGTATGCGGCCCGCATAAACGGACTCGACGGGCTCGTAATAACCAAGCTCGACGTATTGGACAACCTCAAGAAACTCAAGGTCTGCATCGGTTACAAGTACAAAGGGAAAAAGACCACCACCTTTCCGACAGACGCGCAGCAACTCGACAAATATACTCCTGTCTACGAAGTGCATGAAGGTTGGCTCGAAGATACTACAAAAATAAAGAAGTTCGAAAAGCTTCCAAAGAAAGCACAGAAATATATCAGGCGGCTCGAAGAGTTGTCCGGAGTACCCGCCATAATGATCTCGGTCGGTGCGGCGCGCGACGATCTAATACTTATCAAAAATCCCTTCACACGCTGAAAGGGTTAAAATTAAAATAGTAATAAGAAAGGCCGGTAGACTTTACTCTACCGGCCTTTCTTATTACTAAAAATCGACCGCCACTGGCCTAATTGAACTACTCAGACCCCTTTTCGAGCTTTTTTATATGCTCCTGCGCCTTTAACGCCCATTTGCTCTCGGGTTCAACGCGACTCAAAAACTGATTCCAGTTCTTTAGCGCCGCATCCGTATTACCCTTAACTTCAAACGCCAGCGCAAGACCGTAGTAGGCATTGGAGAACTCGGAATCGGCCTCGAGCGCACGCGCCTGGTACTCCAGGGCCTTTTCAACGTTACCTTGGTCGAAGTATGCAAAACCGATATTATTGAGAGTAGAAGCACTGTGCGGATTTATCTTCAGGCTCTTCTCAAACTCCTCTATAGCCGTATCGTAATTCTTCTCGTAGAGGTTGCTTATGCCGGCATCGAAGTGGAGCTTGCCCTGATCTACTTCGGTTTCAACCTTGGACTCACCGCTCATATCGTTCTTTTCACCACACCCGGTAATGATAACAGCACCCAGGAGCAGGAATAACAACAGCGCCAACCGGCAGGTCTTTAACCCGTAAAACAGCCCCATAATAGAGCCCCCCTTAATATTAATCTTCTTGACTACAGAACAGAGCTTAACAAAAAAAAGTAAGCAAGACAAGCCTGCGAATAGAATTTATCGCTATAAAACATAGCAACAGAGGCAAGCTTCAGATCTGTCATGCGGTCTTAAAACAGCGCTACAAATAGAAAGCAAGAGCCTGCAATGAGACCTCAAGTAAAGGAGAGAAGCAGCCGAAAAAGAGAGATACAACGAAAAAGTTGTATTAACGCAAGATCACTACAAGGATTGCTACCAAAGATGAACAAGAGCGCAAACAGGGCCGAAAGACACGATCTCAAGATTATTGGAGAGGTAAGCAATACACCAAAGGCAGGCGAAGTCAGCAAGCCGTTTCTGTGCAATACCATCAACATGAGCCTTACAGGGGCACTTGTTGAGACCAGCCACTCCATAAAACTCGGCGCACTGCTCAATTACTCGTTCCGCCTGCCGGGAGCGAACGACCAGGTAAAGGTGCTTACTGAAGTCGTACGGTGCAAGGCAACAGACTCAAAGAGCACAGAAGCGAACCCTAAAAAGAACCAGCGCCGAAAGGCTTTAAATATCTACGGCATCCGTTTTCTTGAGGTAAAAAAGACCGACCTGTCTGCCATCAAGGCTTTTTTACTCGCTTAAACTACCCACTTTTCCATACGCTGCAACAAAAACAGGAGGCCCCGGTTCAGTACTGAACCGGGGCCTCTCAATATTTCTCGACTGTTCCTCTGTGTGCAAATACCTATAAACAGTCAGAAACGGCAATCAGGCACCTGTACCCATAGCCTCAAGCCTTCTGATCCTCTCATCTATCGGCGGGTGGGTACTGAAGAGTTTCGACATGGATCCGCCGCCAAAGAGCGGGCTTACTATAAACAGATGGGCCGTGGCCTTTGAAACTTCGTCGGAGACGGCATGCATCGGTATCTTTTTATTAAACTGATCGAGCTTTCTGAGCGCCCCTGCAAGGTCATGCGGAGAACCCGCATACTCTGCTCCGCGCCTATCGGCCGCATACTCCCTTGAGCGTGAAATCGCCATCTGGATAACCATGGCAGCCATGGGCGCGACTATCATCATGATTATCAGCACGAACGGGTTGCCGCCGCGATCGTTGTCCCTGCCGCCGAACAAAGAGGCAAAGTACGCCATGTGCGCCACATAACTTATGGCCCCTGCAATTGTAGCCGCAATGGTAGAAATCAGGATATCGCGATTGCTGATATGGGCCAGTTCATGCCCTATTACGCCCCTGAGTTCGTTCCTCGTAAGAATTCTCTGGATACCCGAGGTAACTGCCACTGCGGCATGCGACGGGTTACGCCCCGTGGCAAAGGCGTTTGGAGTATCGTTATCCATTATATAGACCTTCGGCATAGGTATACCGGCCGTAAACGTAAGGTCGCGCACAATACCGTAAAGCTCAGGGGCCGTGGCCTCATCCACCGGATGCGCCTTATACATCTTCAGAACTATCTTATCGCTGAACCAGTAGCTGAAGAAGTTCATGGCTCCGGCAAAAACGAGAGCTATTATCGCACCCTGCCTACCGCCGAGCATATCGCCTATAAAGACGAGCAAGGCCGTAAGGATAGCGAGTAAAACCGCTGTTTTAACGTAATTCATATAAAAAAAGACCTCCATAAAGTTCCGTTTATTCGATTCCAGCCTACTATTATATTATAGTTTCGAGGGTATGGGGTGTCAAGGCGGGCAGGGTGATATAACAGACAGAGGTGGAGTTCGAGAGTACACCTTGTATATTGTTTTTATCAGAGTAATGCTGATAATACTCTGATACGGGAAGGGAGAGACCGAAGTACACCTTAGGCCATTAAGAGCCTGTCTTGTAGATTGGTCCCCGCTCCCACCACCTC
The DNA here is from genome assembly GCA_029262515.1 of Deltaproteobacteria bacterium. Taxonomy (GTDB): domain Bacteria; phylum Desulfobacterota; class GWC2-55-46; order GWC2-55-46; family JADFVP01; genus JADFVP01. Next base: position 62,370 of record JAJCZH010000016.1, read on the forward strand.
TAATGACGGAC